>CALVWX010000015.1 GCA_944368215.1 uncultured Clostridia bacterium
GCTTCGCAGAAGCTCGACCCCTACATAAATATCGACCCCGGCACGATGAGTCCCTATCAGCACGGCGAAGTTTTCGTCACCGACGACGGCGCGGAAACCGACCTCGACCTCGGCCACTACGAGCGTTTCATCGACGAAAATTTAAATAAGTACTCCAACCTCACCACGGGCAAAGTGTACTGGAATGTGCTCAACAAGGAGCGCAACGGCGAATACCTCGGCCAGACCGTTCAGGTAATCCCCCACATAACCAACGAAATAAAGTCGTTTATTTACACCGTGGCCAGCTCGACCTCGGCTGACGTCGTAATCACCGAAATCGGCGGCACGATAGGCGATATCGAAAGCCAGCCCTTTATCGAAGCCATCCGTCAGGTCTCGCGTGAAGTGGGCAGGGAAAACTGCTGTTTTATCCACGTTTCCCTCGTGCCCTATATTTCGGGTTCGGAAGAATTCAAATCCAAGCCCACCCAGCACTCCGTAAAGGAACTGCAGGGCATGGGCATCACTCCCGACATAATCATCGCACGCGTCGACGCACACATGCCAAAGGACGTAAAGGATAAAATAGCCATGTTCTGCAACGTCGAACCCGAATGCTGCATAGAGAACATGACCCTGCCCGTCCTGTATCAATGCCCCATAATGCTGGAGGAGAGCAATTTTTCCTCCATCGTATGCAAGATATTAAACCTCGATCCCCGCGAAATAGACCTTACCGAGTGGAAAAACATGCTCGCCCGCATCGAAGCGCGCGACAAAACGGTTAAAATCGCGCTCTGCGGCAAGTATGTACAGCTCCACGACGCATATCTTTCCGTCGCCGAAGCGCTCGCGCATGCGGGTTACGAAAACGGCGCAAAGATAGATATCGACTGGGTCGACACCGAAACAATAACTCCCGAAAACGTGGCCTCTCTTTTAGGCGGCGCGGACGGTATTTTGGTCCCCGGTGGATTCGGCAACCGCGGCATAGAGGGCAAAATTCTCTGCGCGCAGTACGCCCGCGAACACAACGTTCCCTACCTCGGCATCTGCCTCGGCATGCAGACGGCGGTCATTGAATACGCCCGCAACGTCCTCGGCTATGCCGACGCAAACTCGTCCGAATTCGACCCCGAAAGCAAGCATCCTGTAATCGACCTCATGCCCGACCAGCACGGCGTCAAGATGGGCGGAACCATGCGCCTCGGCGCATATCCCTGTCTTGTAATCGGCCCCAGAATGACCGAAGCTTACAAGACGGACATCATCTCCGAGCGTCACCGCCACAGATATGAATTCAACAACGCCTTCCGCAAGCAGATAGAGGACGCGGGTATGATTATTGCCGGCACTTCGCCCAACGGCATGCTGGTGGAGGCGGTGGAAGTCCCCGCAAACGACTTCTATCTCGGCGTTCAGTTCCACCCCGAATTCAAGTCCCGTCCCCAGCACGCGCACCCCGTGTTCAGGGAGTTCATAAAGCACGCCGTCTCTTATTCAAAGAAAAAGTAAGGCGATAATAAATTATTTTCAAAACGCCGCGCCTGCGTGCGGCATGCGCGCAGGGCAAGCCTTGCGCGCACTTTTTTTCAGTTTAAAATATTCGAACAGCAGGAGCTTTTATTTAAATAATGCACTTCAACACACACTTCAACGACATAGCCCAAAGCTATCTTTTTTCAACCGTCGCTAAAAAGGTCGCGGCATATTCCGCGGCCAATCCCTCAAAAAGCATACTCCGCCTCGGCATAGGCGACGTGACTTTGCCCCTCGCGCCCGCAGTGATCGACGCCCTCCACAAGGCCGTCGACGACATGGCCAAAAAGGAGACCTTCCACGGCTACGGTCCCGAACAGGGTTACGACTTTTTAAAGGAATCCATCCGCGGCTACTATAAGTCCAACGGCGTCGAGCTCGAAGCCGACGAAATTTTTATCTCCGACGGCGCAAAGTCCGACCTCGGCAACATACTCGATATCTTCGCGGGCGATAACGTCGTTCTCGTCCCCGACCCCGTATATCCCGTATATGTCGATACCAATATAATGGCGGCCCGCAAAGTAATTTATATGAACGCCACCGAGGCAAACGGCTTTCTGCCCATGCCCGACTATTCTGTAAACGCAGATATAGTTTATCTCTGCTCGCCCAACAACCCCACGGGCGCGGCATATTCCAAATCACAGCTCAAAGAATGGGTTGATTACGCCAACGCAAAGGGAGCCGTCATCTTGTACGACGCCGCTTACGAATGCTTCGTCACCCAAGACAACCTTGCCCGTTCAATTTTTCAGGTGGAGGGCGCAAAGACGTGCGCGATAGAGTTCTGCTCGTTCTCAAAAACGGCAGGCTTCACGGGCACGCGCTGCGGCTACACCGTCGTTCCCATGGCTCTCGTTAAGGACGGCATGTCCGCCAATAAAATGTGGCTCAGGCGCCAGACGACCAAGTTCAACGGCGTTCCCTATATTGTCCAGCGCGGCGCGGCGGCAGTATTCACGCCCGAAGGACAAAAGCAGATTAAGGAGAATATAGCATACTATCAGGAGAACGCCAAAATCATAGCCGACTGCATGGACGAACTCGGCATATGGTACACGGGCGGCAAAAATTCGCCCTATATCTGGCTCAAGTGCCCCGGCGGCATGGACAGCTGGCAGTTCTTCGATTACCTTCTCGAAGAAATTCAGGTCGTCGGCACGCCCGGCGCCGGCTTCGGAGCCAACGGCGAAGGCTTCTTCCGCCTTACCGCCTTCGGCAGCCGCGAAGTTACCGTTGAGGCGGTGGAGCGCATCAAAAAACTGCTCTCGCAAAAATAATTCTGCAAGGCAAATGCTGCGTAAGTTGCAACCGCTTTGCTCAATTCAAGATATATATGAGGTGAAAAATGGATAAATTTACTCCTCAGCGCGGCGCGGGAGTGCTGTGTCACATTTCCTCGCTGCCCAATAAATACGGAATAGGTTCGCTCGGCAAAGAGGCGTACGATTTTGTAGATACGCTCGCAAAGTGCGGCGCAAAGTACTGGCAGATTCTGCCTCTCCAGCAGACGGGATACGGCGATTCGCCCTACCAGTCGGTTTCGTGCACTTCCGGCAATCCCTATTTTATCGACGTCGTCGGCCTGCGCAAGCAGGGCCTTATAGACAATGAAGAGCTTAAAGACGCCGAGCGCAAGCTTAAAAACGACATCGACTACGGCGATTTGTATCAAAGCCGCTATGCGCTGCTCCGCCGCGCGTTTGCGCGCTTCAATATAAAGGACGAAGGCTTCGTCGCCTTTGTCGAAAGCGGCGCGGCAGAAGAATATTCGCTCTTCATGTCTCTCAAATCGCGCTACGGCGGCACGTTCAACACCTTCCCCGACGCGTATAAGTACAACGAACACCTCGCAATGACCGAATTCAAAAATTCTGTCTACCGCGACGAATACTGCTTCTGGCAGTTCGTGCAGTACCAGTTTAATCTCCAGTGGCAGGCGTTAAAGTCCTACGCCAATTCCAAGGGCATATCCATAATCGGCGATATTCCCTTATACGTTGCCTACGATTCGGCCGACGTATGGTCACATCCCGAGTTTTTTAAACTCGACGAAGACCTCAATCCAACGTCGGTTGCGGGCGTTCCCCCCGATTATTTTTCCAAGGACGGCCAGCTTTGGGGCAATCCCCTTTATAACTGGGACGCAATCAAAGCCGACGGCTATAACTGGTGGATAAACCGCATCGCCCACGCTTCGCACATGTACGATATCGTGCGCATAGACCATTTCCGCGGTCTGGACAGGTATTATTCCATACCTGCCGGCGCGCAGACGGCAAGGGAGGGCGAATGGCTCCCCGGACCCGGCATAGAACTGTTCGAAAAGGCTTACGAACGCCTCGGCCCGCTCAAAATCATCGCCGAAGACCTCGGCGTGATAGACGAAGGCGTTTTAAAACTGCTGGACGAAAGCGGCTTCCCTTCGATGAAAGTTATGATGTTTGCCTTCGACGGGGAAGAGGACAACGCCTATCTTCCGCAGAACATAGACGAACATTCCGTCGTCTATACGGGCACGCACGATAACGATACGGCTTTGGGCTTCATGCTCAAAAAGACGGAAGAGGAGTTCTATTCGCTCAAAAAGGAGCTACGCGCCGCAATCAGGTACGAGGGCGTATATACTCCCGTGGTAGACAGGGCGGACGCGGTAAGGGCGCTCGTGCTCTGCGCGCTCAACGCCAAATCCTCGGTTGCAGTAATTCCCGTGCAGGATATCCTCTGCCTCGACAACTGGTCGCGCATGAACACGCCGTCCACGGCTGAAGGCAACTGGAAATTTCGTTTAACTTCGCAGCCCAACCGCAACGCAATGGCAAACTTCAAAAACGCCATAATCCGTGCGGGCAGATAAATTAAAATATAATACGTCCCCGCCGCCCTCAAGGGCGGCGGGGACGGCTTAAAAACGCGCCGCAGCCGGCGCTTATAAGGAAAATCCCATGAAAAAAATTCTTACAGGCATTTTTTCTGCAATAATAATATTCAGCTGTGCATTTGCCGCCGCGTGTGGCGGTGAAGGCGGGCATAACGACGGCCCCGCCGAAGGCGAAGTCACTTACACCATTACCGTGCAGGCCCAAAACGGCCGCCCCGTGGAGGACGTGCGCGTCTATGCCATGCTGGACGGCTCCCGCCGCGACCTCGACGACACCGACGAAAACGGCCAGGTCGTCTTCAACCTCGCCCCCGACGAATATTCTATAGAAATCGACGCCTCGCGCCTCCCCGCGGGCTACACCCTTTCGCAGACGAGCTATACAACCGCCGCCGAAAGTCAGGAAATTACCATAACTTTAAACACGGCCTTAATGTCGGGCAGCGCGCCTTCAAACACCAGATACACAGTCGGCAGCGTCATGTACGACTATACCTTTACCGATGTAGAAAGCAGCGAAGAATTTTCCCTCTCCGAACTCCTCGGCGAAAAGGAAATGATAATGCTAAATTTCTACTATAACAGTTGCGTTCCCTGCCGTCAGGAATTTCCGCTTATGATAGAAGCTTACAACGATTATGCCGATAAAATCGCCATAGTGGTTATAAATTATCAGGATTCCTCCGCGGACACTTTATCGTATAAGCAGGAACATAATCTGCCTTTTTATGTGTGTGCCGATTCAAGGTTGGCAACATATTTCGGAGTTGATGCGGCTCCCACCAGTTTTATTATTGACCGCTACGGAATGGTCTGCATGTCGCACCGCGGCGGCGTAACCGAAGCCGACACCTTCCGCTCCTGGTTCGACCAATACGTCGGCGCAGATTACGGCGCATAGAAATGTCCGTAAAAGTGCCGTTCGCTGCGGCATATATTCGGGGCAATTAAAATTTGCTATGTAATTGTAAGTGCGGGCGCAACTCAAGTTGCGCCCGCGCTTTTTTTATGCAAATTTTCTCCATATTGTCATACTGAGCAGAGCGGTCGAAGGCCGCGCAGTCGAATGTATCCTGCATGGTGTGGAACCGGACAAGATCTTTCGGCTTCGTTCGCGTTTGCTCGCTTTGCTCAAGATGACAGGGGGGCCCTCAAGGCCGCACAATGTGGAAGCTTCTCTGTGTCATACTGAGCGGAGCGAGGAGGGCCTTTGCCCGACGAGCGCAGTCGAATGTATCTTGCTCGGCATAACATCGTGCAAGATCTTTCGACTGCGCCTTGGCTTCGCTCAAGATGACAGGGAGGGAAAGGTCACTGCAGTTTTTTGCGGGAAAATATCCTCACAGCCAGTATGGTCATGTCGTCCGGGGCTTTGCCCCGGGCGGCTTTTTTTGCGCCCGCAAGTATTTGGTCGGCTAAATTTTGCGGATTGAGCGGCTTCAATTTTTCCAAAAAGGCATACAAATCGGTGGCGGAGGGGAAGGCGGAAGATATGCCGTCGCTCATGAATACGACTATATCGTCCTCTTCCAGCCGCTCTTCGCATACGGTGGGGTGAATGCTGTCGAGTATGCCGAGCGGCAGGGAGTTGCTCTCCATAACCTTTATGCCGTCTTTTTTTATTATTATGCCCGCGGGCGAGCCTATCTTTATAAACCCTGCGGATAAAGTGTTCAAATCTATCGCCGCAACGTCAAGGCAGGTGAATGTTTCGTCGCGGTTGAAACTCATAAGTTTGTTTATGGTCTCCAGCACGGTGGAGGCAGGCATCTCCGCCCTGAAAAACGCTTCGATAAGCGAAATGGTTATGGACGAAACCTTTTTTGCCGCCTGTCCGCTGCCCATGCCGTCGCACAACGCCATTAAAAAGGAGTGTTCGTTTATCTTTATGACGGAATGGGTATCGCCCGAAGCTTTTTCGCCGTCCTTTATGGCGAACGCCACGCCGAAAGCAGCGTCATAGTCGGGCGGTTTTACAAATATGTAGCATGTCCTCTGTCCGTCGTAAGTTATCTTGTCTTTAAGGATAAAGGGCTTGCCGAGCGCCGCGCGCAGTCCCTCCTTAAGCGCGGCGGCCTTTACTTCTCCCGCAACGGTAAGGTAAACTTCGTTGCCGTCGTCGCCCGTAATTTTAATTTCGGTGCAGCAAATCCCGGCGGCGGCAAAGGTCTGTTCCACGCGCTTTTCGCGCTCCTCGTGCCGCACTCCGCCGCGGGCTATGTCCACGGCCGCGCTCTTTAAAACTTCGGCAATGCCCCGCGCCTGATTGGCTAAAAGCCTGCGCCCGTTGCTGGCGTTTTCGGCCTCGGCTGAAAGCCTTTTAAGCCGCCCAAGCGCGGCGTTTGTTTCGGCTATGACGTCGGCGGGGTGGGCGCAGTTTACCGTAATTTCGGCGGGCAAATCTACGAGGCTGACCTTGCCCTTGATGCGCCCGCTGTGCATAAGGCGGGCAAATCCGCTGTAAACGTCGCTCTTTGCGCACTTGTCCCTGCGTTCGCAGCGCGAACACAGCCGCGATTTTATCTCTCCCAGAACTCGGCCCTGCATGGCGTCGTCGCCCGGCGCTTCGTCCAGACTGTTGAAGGCCTTTTCAATCTCGCGGAAAACCTGACTGGTGGCAAAAAGCTTGCCGCTCGTGCTCTCTCGCAGGCGCTCTTCAAACTGTTCGGGCACAACCTTTTTTACGTGCAGACTGTTTAAAAGGCCGGCCATCGCGCGGTCGGAAGGCAGGGCGGGCAGTATGCAGCAGATAAACAGTACCAGCCCGTTTATGACCGCCGCGGCCACCTCGCCGGTAAATGCGTCAATAAAATAAAAATACAGCGCGCCGCATGCCATAGCCACAGCCGATGGCGCGCCCCGCCCCGCGCTTAAAAAAAGCAGACACAGCGCGGCCAGCATGCAGAAGGCGGCCATATATTCTCCCGAAAAGGTCGTGCACAGCAGCGGAAGCCCCGCGGCGCAGGCTATGGCCAGCGCCGCGGGGCCGCGGTAAAGCCTTACGGCAAAAACTATCAGTCCGCCGCCCAAGGCCAGACAGACGTACAGCCCGCAGGCGTTATACAGCCCTATCCCCGCCACTGTGAACATGAGCGCAAGGCAGATTATCTCCTCGCTTTTAAGCTTGCATCTGCACAGCCTGTAAAACAGGGCGTATACGCCCTTTAAACAGAACAGCGAAAATACAATAACCGCCACGGCGGCCACGGCCTTTATTATGTAGGGATTGTCGGTGAAGTATAAATCTTCTATGCCGTCCCACGGAGAAAAAGCCACAAATGGCGCCAGAGCTATGGCAATATACGCTATGTATTCGTACTTTACGCGCCTGTGCGCGCGGCGGTAAATTGCCGTCACCGCGCAGAGGAATGCCCCTTCGAACAGCGCCAGCAGCATTACCACCCAGTCGAGCGAAGGTATGGCCGCCAGCACGTAAATGACGGGCGTTGCAAATAAATTCGCCCCGCACGCAAGCATTGCAAAGCACAGCCCGAGCGAAAGCGGCGCTCCGCCCGCAGAATAATTTATGCATATGACGCATGCGGCATACAGCGCATACATAATAAGGCTTTTAACCTTTATTCTCACTCGCATGCCCACATTGTAAGCCATTCATACGCGTAAAAAAATTGTTTTTGCGCCGAAAAATGTCTTATGGGCTCGCATTCAAAAAAATAAATATCCCCGCGGGTTTGCGCGGGGATATGTTGCGGTCAATGATTGTAATTGAGCGAAAGGTATATCATAAGCACGGCTATGTCCGCAGGGTTTACGCCCGAAATTCTTCCGGCCTGACCGAGCGAGCGGGGGCGTATCTTTTCCAGTTTTTCGCGCGCCTCCAGCCTCAAACCTTCAATCTTTGCGTAATTTATGTCGTCGGGCAGAAGCTTGTCCTCAAGCTTTTTGGCCCGCGCAATCTGTTCGCGGCCCTTCTTTAAGTATCCTTCGTATTTTATCTCTATTTCGGCGCTCTCCTTTACCGATTTGTCCGCCCATTCCAGAACGGGCGACAAAGAGCATATATCCTTTAAGGTGACGCCGCGCTTTATGAGTTCAGCGGGCGAAAGCTTTTTGCCCGCGGGCTCAAGCCCCGCTCGTATTGCAATTTCATCGGCTTTATCTGCGGGCAGCTTTTCGTCGAGCTCTTTCAAAGCCCTTTCATAGTCGGCTTTGCGCTTAAGATAGCGCGCGTATCTCTCTTCGGTGACGAGGCCGCAGTCATATCCCTTTTGCGTCAGGCGGAAGTCGGCGTTGTCTTGCCTGAGTTCTATGCGGTACTCCGCGCGCGAAGTCATCATGCGGTAGGGCTCTTCGGTGCCCTTGGTCACAAGGTCGTCGATGAGTACGCCTATATACGCCTCGTCGCGCCCCAATATAAGGGGGGCTTTGCCGCGCAGTTTGAGCGAGGCGTTGAGTCCCGCCATCAGCCCCTGCGCCGCCGCTTCCTCGTAGCCCGAAGTGCCGTTTATCTGCCCCGCTGTGTACAGGTTTTTAACCTTCTTGAATTCGAGCGTGGGGTAGACGTCCAGCGTGTCTATGCAGTCGTATTCTATGGCGTAGGCGTAGCGCATTATGTCGCAGTGCTCCAGTCCCGCCACCGAGCGGTACATGTCGCGCTGAATGTCGTGGGGGAGGGAGGAGGACATGCCCTGAATGTAAGCCTCCAGCGTATCCGCGCCCTCGGGCTCGATGAATATCTGGTGCCTCTCCTTGTCCGAAAAGCGCACCACCTTTGTCTCGATTGAAGGGCAATACCTCGGCCCCGTGCTGCCTATCGTGCCGTTGTACAGGGGCGAACGGTCGAGGTTATTGAGTATTATGTTGTGCGTAACCGCGTTTGTGTAGGTCAGATAGCAGTCTGTCTGCGCGGGCGGCACGCTGTCGTGCATGAAGGAGAAGGGGTATACGCTCTCGTCGCCCTCCTGAACGGTGCATTTGTCAAGGTCAATCGTGCGGAAGTCAATCCTCGCGGGCGTGCCCGTCTTGAACCTGCGCACGCTGTAGCCCAGCTCAATTAAATTTTTTGTCAGCTCGGTTGCGGGGGCGAACCCGTTGGGCCCGCTGTGCTTTATAACGTCGCCCGTAATTGTCTGCGCGTTGAGGTAAACGCCCGTGGCGAGAATAGCCGCGCGGCACTCAAAAATTCCGCCGTAAGTCGTTTCAACGCCGCATACCCCGCCGTCTTTGACCAGAATGCGCGCCGCTTCGCCCTGAACTATGCGCAAATTTTGAGTGTGCTCCAAAACAGCTTTCATGCGCCTGTGATAGGCGTTTTTGTCGCTTTGGCACCTTAAGGACTGCACGGCCGCGCCCTTGCCCACGTTGAGCATTTTAAACTGCATGGCCGTCTCGTCCGCGTTTATGCCCATCTCGCCGCCCAGCGCGTCAATCTCGCGCACAAGGTGGCCCTTTGCAGTGCCGCCTATAGATGGATTGCACGCCATAAAGGCTATGCTGTCCAGATTTAGGGTCAGCATGGCCGTCTTAAGTCCCGTTCGCGCCGCCGCCAGAGCCGCTTCGCAGCCCGCATGGCCTGCGCCGATTACTACGATATCGAATTGTCCTTCAGTGAATTTTTGCATATCTTTTTCTGTTTCGGGCGCACATCCCGCGCCTAAGTTATGATTTGCCTTACGGCAAAGTTATGAGTTATGAGCGGCAGCAGGCCGCGTTATGAGCCTGCGCTTTTTGCGCAGGCGTTAAGGTGATTTTATCCATAACGCGCGCGGCATAGCCGCACGCTCATAGTTTGCGCCCGAGGCGCAACCATAACTGTAAACGTTGCGCTCAAGCGCAACTCATAACTGTGCAAAGCGCGTCTTCCGATTTCCAAAAAATAATTGCCCTTTCGGGGCAATTATTTTTTAAGCACTATGTTCTTTATGTCGTCTATGTCCTTGGCTATGCGGTCGTTGACCTGACACATTTCCTCAACCTTGTTGCGCGAATATAAAATAGTCGTGTGGTTGCGGTTGCCGAGGGCCTTTCCTATGGCCATAAGGGGGAGAGACAAAAGCTCGCACATAAGATAACAGCAAATCTGCCTCGGCTGGACGAGCTCCTTTTTCTTGCACTTGCCCACAAGGTCGCCCTTGGTCACGCGGTAGTACGAGCACACGGCGTTTATTATCGAATCGGCCGTAATCTCTTCCTTGCCGTCCTCCGACACGGCCTCGTTGAGCGCGCTCGACGCAAGCGTCACGGTTATGGGCACTTCGTGCAGTTTGCTTGCAAAAATTACCTTTGTCAGCCTGCCCTCGAGCGTCCTAACGTCGTCGCCCGAATCCTGCGCGAGGAAGGTTAAAACTTCGTCGGGCACTATGCATTTCTTTTCAAACGCCTTGCGCTTTAAAATGGCGATTTTTGTCTCGAAGTTGGGGGGCAGAATGTCGAACACGAGTCCGCCCGAAAAGCGCGTCTTTAACCTCTCTTCAAGCGCGGTCAGCTCCTTGGGCGGCTGGTCTGAAGATATGATTATCTGCTTGCCTTTGGATACCAGCTCGTTGAAGGTGTGGAAGAACTCTTCCTGCACGGCCTTTTTGTTGGCTATGAACTGAATGTCGTCTATAATCAGAACGTCGGCCGAGCGGTAGTGCTGTCTCAGCTTGTTTCCGCGGTCGCGCGCCTCGGGGCCGCGGCTGGTGAACATGGTATCGATTATTTCGTTTACAAACTGTTCGCACGTTACGTAAATTACCTTAAGGTTGGGCTTTTCGGCGACTATTTTGTTGGCTATCGCCTGCATTAAGTGGGTCTTGCCCAGACCCGTTCCGCCGTAAATGAACAGGGGGTTGTATGTCCCCGCGGGGTCCTCGGCGACGTTTAATGCGGCGGCGTAAACAAACTCGTTGTTCTTGCCGACGACGAACGAATCGAAGGTGTACTTTTTGTCGAGGTTTGAAGGGGGAGTGTAGCTCTCCTCCGAAGGCGGGTTATATGCATATTCGTGGCTGCCCGCAACGACTAAGCGGAAGTCCGAAACTCCCACGTCGGCCTTTATTATGGCTTCACGCATTTTGTCGGCGAGCGTGCCGGTGATGTACTGGGCAAAGTTTTCGTTGGGCGTTTCAAGCACGATATAACGCCCGTCGTAGTCGACGGGTTTTAATTTTTCGATATACGTAATGTAGGTAATGTGGGTCAGCGTTTCCCGCATTTTTTCCTTTATAGGTTCGTAAATAAAATCGAAGTTCGCGCTTTCGGCCATAACTGTGATAAATCCCTTTGTGTTTTGCGATAATTTGTGCTAAAATAGTAGAGTAATTTTCTATCATTATAGTACAATTTGCTTTCAAAGTACAGTAATTTGGCAAAAAAATGCGCATAAAAAATTTGTTGTTAAAAAATTTCAGAAATTATTCCGCCGAGCAGTTCGAGTTTTCCGACGGCCTCAATATCTTAACGGGCCGCAACGCACAGGGTAAAACCAACTGTGCGGAGGCGGTGTTCTATCTGTGCACGGGCACTTCGCCCCGCGCGCGGCGCGATAAACAGCTCATAAAATACGGGGAAACCTGCGCCGAAATTTCGGCCTCCTGCCTCGGCAGGTACGGCGATATCTCTCTTTCCGCCGCCATACGCGAAAACGCAAGGGAGATTAAGGTCAACGGCAATAAAATAACGCGCAACGCAGACCTTTTGGGCAATCTTTACGCCGTGTTCTTCTCCCCACAGGAGCTCCGTCTTATTCAGGACGGCCCCGACGAGCGGCGTCGCTTTTTAAATATTTCGCTCTCCCAGCTTTCGCGGCCCTATTACGTGGCTCTCTCGCGCTATAACCGCATACTCGAACAGCGCAACAATCTTTTAAAAAATAAGGATTTGTCGCTGGTGTTCGACACGCTGCCCGTGTGGGACGAACAGCTCTGCGTTTATGCCGCCACCGTGGCGCGCCGCAGGGCCGAATATATCGCGCAGCTTTCGCCCCTCGCCACCGAGGCGCACGCTTTTCTGACCGACGGCAAAGAGGAGCTGGAAATTTCGCCCGAAAAGAAGTATAAGGGCGACGAGGGCGAGTTGAAGGCCCGCCTGTACGACGAGCTCAAAAACAACTACGACCGCGACATCCGCCTCGGCTACACGGCGTCGGGCCCCCACCGCGACGATATCGACATAAAGATAGACGGCGAGGACGCCAAAACCTACGCCTCGCAGGGCCAGACGCGCACGGCCGCGCTCGCCATAAAACTCGCCGAGGTTGAAATTTTCAAGTCGGTCAGCGGCGAATATCCCGTATTGATTTTAGACGACGTATTGTCCGAACTCGACCTTGCGCGCCGCAAAAAGCTCGTCGCCCGCACGGAGGGCTTGCAGACAATTTTAACCTGCACGCACGCCGAAAGGGTGCTGGCGGGCAGGCAGACTACGCGCATAAGGATAGAAGGGGGTGCGATAAAGAGATGATCCGTGCAGACATGCACATACACACATATTATTCGGACGGAACCCAGTCCCCCGCCGACGTAATCGCGGCGGCGCGCAAAGCAGGGCTCGGCCTCGTCTGCGTTACCGACCACGACACGATGGGCGGCAGCGGCGAGGTCAGAAAACTCGCGGCGGACGCCGGCATCCGCGCCGTCGACGGCATCGAAATTTCCGCCTATGCCGAGGTAAAAGTGCATACGCTCGGCTACGGGCTGGACAGGGATTGCGCCGCTTTCAAAAAATATTACAAGCAGGCGGTCGAAGGCTCTTACGCCCGCTGCGAAGATACATTGAAAAAGCTTAAAGAGCGGGGTATAGAGGTGCCTTTAACGGCCGTACTGGCCGAAAGGACGGTGGAAAGCACGCCCGTTCATTCCATGTTCATCTGCCGCGCGGCGGCAAAACTGGGGTATGCAAAGAGCGCGGGGCAGTTTTATCTTTCCTGCCTCGCCGACGGCAAGTTCGCCCACTCGCGCGTGGGGCGCCTTACGCCTGAACAGGCGGTGGAGACCATAAACGCCTGCGGCGGCTGGGCTTCGCTCGCCCACCCCGGCCGCATAACGCTCGACGAAGGGATAAAGGAAAAGCTCATATCCCGCCTCAAAGACCTCGGCCTGCGCGGCATAGAGGCCGTCTATTCGGGGCATACTGTTAAGGAGACGGCTTACTACAAGGAGATTGCGCGCAAATACGGACTTTTGGTCACGGGCGGCTCGGACACGCATTTTTCAGGCGGTCCGCGCGCGGTCGGCACGCCCGAATTTTACCCCGACGAAGCCCTGCTTGACGCGCTGAAAAACTATTGAAAAAATCAATTAAAGCACTTGCGGTACTCACGCTCGCCGTGGGTGCCTTTTTAATTTTCGGGGCGTGGCTGTTCGGCTTGCCGCGCGGCACGTTTATCGACGGCGTGGACGTCGGCGGCATGTCGCGCGCGGCGGCCGTCGCCGCCGCGCGCGATAAAAAAATTGAATACTTAAAGTCCAAAGAGCTGGTAATATGCGCCGGCCAATGCGTTTATAAGTTCACCTATCCCGAATTCAATTTTTCAGACGACCTTCCCGAAGTCCTTTCGTCGGTGCGCAAAAAAGGCAGGTATTTTTCGCATACGCAAATCTATCTCAACGGTGCGGAGCGCATCGCGGAAAATATCTGCGCGTCGCTCGGCCGTCCCGCCGTCGAACCATACGCAACGTTCAACAAAGCGGGTCAACCGTTTACCTATTTCGAGGGCAGCGACGGGATAGCGGCCGACAAGGCGGCCCTTTTAAAGGATATTTCGCTGTCGCTCAACGGCGATTTTTGTGCGGTTGACGTCCGCACGGAGGTTATCGCGCGCAAAAAGTCGATCGAGGGCGTAAAACGTGAAACATCGCAGCTGTGTAAGTTCTCTACGGTATTCGATTGCTCCAACGCCGCGCGCTCTTCAAACATAGTCCTCGCCTGCTCCAAAATCAACGGTTCGGTAATCGGCGCGGGACAAACTTTTTCCTTCAATGACGTCGTCGGCGCGCGCACGGCCGCAAACGGCTTCCTTCCGGCAAAAATAATTTCGGGCGGCCGCTTCGTCGAAGGCGTGGGGGGAGGGGTGTGCCAGGTTTCAACCACGCTATACAACGCCGCCGTGCTCTCTGGGCTTAAGATAGACGAATACCATCCGCATTCCCTGCGCGTCTCTTACGTCGCGCCCTCGCGCGACGCCATGGTCAGCGGAACTTACTTCGATTTAAAGTTTACAAACACGCGCTCCACCCCCGTATATGTCCGCATGAGCGCCTCGCGCGGGTCGCTCGTCTGCACGCTCTACGGCGCGGACGACGGCGTTAAAAGGAGCTTTATATCCAGCATAGTAGGCACCCTTCCCCAGCCGGAGGACGTAATCATGGATGGCGAAGCGGGCATAATTTCGCATGGGCGCGAGGGCACTCTGAGCGAAGGATACCTCGTTGAAGAGAGGGAGGGCGGCACGACGCGCACGCTCATCCGCAAAGATAAATATGCCGCAACCCCCACAGTGCGCGGCGCATGCGCGGAGGATGAACAGGACGGCGTAGGCTGCACGCCGGAGGACGGCGGTAATCCCGATGGCGGACAGAAGCCGGCCGCGCAACCGCAAAATTAACGCAGCTACAATAATTGGTAAAATTATTTGTCTTTTGCGCTGTTATATGATATAATCATATAAGTGGAGTATTTTTGCAGCCGCACGGCGCGGCGCTCCGCGCACGTAAAAGCAAATAATTACGGGGGTCACTCATGGATAAAATCATAGTAGACGGAATGGGCGGCGACAACGCGCCCGCAAGCACTTGCGAAGGCGTAGCCCGCGCGCTCAACGAAGATAAAAATTTATACGTAATACTCACGGGCAGAAAGGCCGAACTCGAAAACTGCCTCAAAAACTACAGCTATCCCGCCGACAGGCTGGAAATTGTCGACTGCCCCGACGTCGTCGACATGAACGACATTCCCACCGAGGCGGTCAAAAAGAAAAATTCCTCGCTGATGCAGGCTTTTTGGATGCTCAAAAAGAACGACGACATCGCCGGCCTCGTCACCGCCGGCTCCACCGGCGCAACCATTGTCGGCGGCCAGCTCATACTCGGCAGAATACGCGGCATAAAAAGGCCCGCGCTCACTCCCGCCGTGCCCAACGTCAACGGCAAAATGGTCGTCCTTTGCGACTGCGGCGCCAATGCCGAGTGCAAGCCCTCCATGCTCTGCCAGTTCGCGCTGCTCGGCAGCGCCTATTCAACCGTAGGCCTCGGCGTAAAAAATCCCAAGGTCGGCCTTCTGAACAACGGCACCGAAGAGCACAAAGGCGACCCCCTGCACCAGCAGACATATCAGTACTTAAAGCAGATGAAGGGCATAAACTTCATCGGCAATATAGAAGGCCGCGACATCAACACCGCCGACGTCGACATCGTCGTCTCCGACGGTTTTTCGGGCAATATCGCCTTAAAGACCATGGAAGGCACGGCCAAGATGATACTCAAGACCATGAAAAAACAGCTCATGGCCGACACTCGCTCCAAAATAGGCGCGCTTCTCTGCAAAAAGGCGATAAAGCGCATGCGCGCGGACCTCGATTTCGAAGCCGCTGGCGGCGCAATGCTTTTGGGCGTTAAAAAGGTAGTAGTAAAAAACCACGGCTCGTCCACGGGCATATCCATATGCAACGCCGTTCACAAGGCGGCCGAACTCTACCGTTCCGGCCTCATAGAGAAGGTTGAAAGCCTGCTCGAACAGGCCGATTTAAGTTCGGTGATTGCGCAGGAAGAATGAAAGATATCAGCCTTAAAGACATTCAGCGCGCGCTCGGCTATACATTCCGCGACGAAAGTCTTTTACGCCGCGCCCTGACGTTGAAGGGCGCCGACGAACATTTCAACAACGAAAGTTTAGAATGCCTCGGCGATTCTTTAATAGGCTTCGTCGCCGCGGAAAAGTTTTATCTCGAAGGTCTTGACGAAGGCGGCATCACCTCTCGCAAAAAGGGAGTGGTAAACGACCGCGCCTTAACGCGCGTTTCGCTTTCTCTCGGGCTGGATAAAGCGCTCGTCAGGCCAAAGGGCGGCGAGGGCAACAAAAAGGCGATTCCCTCCGCGTACGAAGCCGTTGCCGCGGCAATATATCTCGACGGCGGCATGGACGCGGCCAAAAATTTCATCTCGCGCACCGTCGATTTTTCGCGGCGAGAAAACGATTATATCGCCATGCTGCAGGAGGCCCTTCAGGCCGGAAGGCGACCCCTGCCCGAATACAGTCACGGCCTGGATGAAGGCGGGGACGGCGGGCACAGTTTTGTCGTCACCGTTACCGTCGGGGAGCGCACTTTCTGCGGCCGCGGCGGCAACACGGCCGAAGCAAAGCGCGACGCCGCAAGGCAGGCGTATTCAGCGTTATTCAACTGCGTTGAATAACGCCAATGAATTGCATAGTGCAAACCGCCGTCGAATGTATTACACATGGGCTAAGGCGAACAAGATCTTTCGACTTCGCCTTCGGCTTTGCTCAAGATGACAGAGGCTCTCGCCCGCCCACCAACTCATCCATGCGCCTTCGGCGCATAATTATGTTTTGACCCGAAACCGCGCTTTCGGGTCAAAGGCCACGATTTGCGAACCCTTTCGCCTGAGCGGGGTGAATGGGCGCAATTAAGAAAATGTAGGGCGAAATAGGATTGCGCCCAAAGGGGCGGCGCCCCTTAAATAACGGCAAGTTGGTGCATGTCCCCTAATGCACAACTTGCGTTAAGAGGATATTATGATTCAATTTAAATCCATCAAACTCGTCGGCTTCAAATCGTTTGCCGACCCCACGGAAATCAATCTTTCGGACGGCGTAACCTGTATCGTCGGCCCCAACGGCTGCGGAAAAAGCAACGTTGCCGACGCCATACGCTGGGTTCTCGGCGAACAGTCGGCAAAGCAGATGCGCGGCACGCAGATGATGGACGTCATCTTCAACGGCACTGAAAAGCGCAAAAAGATGTCGTTTTGCGAGGTTACTTTAACCTTCGACAACACTAACCGCATCTTCGATATCGACTGCGACGAGGTAGAAATGACCCGCCGCCTTTACCGCGACGGCGAAAGCGAATATGTTTTAAACCGCCAGCCCTCGAGAATGAAGGTGTTAACCGCCCTTTTGCACGGCGCGGGCGCCGCAAAGGAAGGCTATTCAATCATCGGTCAGGGCCGTATCGCGCAGATAATGAACTCCCGCCCCGAAGAGCGCCGCTCGATATTCGAGGAAGCTACGGGTATCATAGTTTTCAAGGACAGAAAGGCCGACGCCGAGCGCAAGCTCGCCGCCGCGCGCGACAATCTTTTTGTCTTTGTGCAGAGGATGCAGGAGGTAGAGCGCCAGCTCAACCCCCTCGCCAAGGCCGCCGAAAACGCCTTAAAATACCGCGAACTTTACTCCTCGCTCCGCCATCACGAGGTCAACACCTACATATACCGCCACGACACGGCAGAGGGCGAGCGCAGCAAGATAAACAATAAAATTTCTGCCTTCACCGACGAGATTAACAAGCTCGCCGAACAGTCGTCGTCACTCTTGAAGGAATACGACGAATGCCGCAGTCTGTTATCTTCGGCGGACGCCAAGCTCAAAACGCTGTACGACAAGCGGGTAAGCTACTCCGTCGGCATAGCCGAAACCTCGGGCGAAAGCAAGGTGTTCAAGGAAAAAGCCAACGCAGTAAAGGCCAAGCTTCAGCAGGCGCAGGAAGACATTGCTTACTCCGCCAAGCGCATAGGCGAGATAGACAAGGAGGTGAAGAGGACGGAGGACTACGCAGGCAAAAACAACGCCCGCATACAAAACCTTACCTCCGCCTGCGACAAACTGCGCGAGGATATAAAATCCCTCTCCGAAAGCATATCCGGCTACGAGTATATGACGGGAGAACACCGCAAAAAGGTAATGGATACCTTTAAAGACCTCTCCGACATAAAGGAGAGCATGGGTTCGCTGTCGGCCAAAAAGGAACTCATCCGCGAGCGTATAGACGAGGTGGAAGAGGCCATGGCCCGCATAAGGGAGGAGCACGCCGCGCTCAAGGCGCAGTACGACGAGGCCCTCGCCGAACAGAACAGGCTCAACGATTTGCTCGGCAGCGAAAATACCCTCGTCGCCGAAGCCGACGCCAAGGTAAAGGACGCCGAAGAAAAGCTTCAGCACCTCATCTCCGAAATTTATTCCATACGCGCGGCCATAAATTCGCTGGGCGAAACTTTAAAGACCTATCAGGCCCTGCGCGACAGGTTTGAAGGCTACATATATTCCGTCAAGCGCCTCATGTCGGACGCGCGGGGCAACCCCGAATTAAGCAAAAAGATAATGGGCCTCATCGCCGACGTCGTCTCCACCGACCAGCAGTACGAAGTGGCTATAGAAACGGCCTTCGGCGGCGCCATGCAGAACGTCATCACCGCCACGCGCGAAGACGCCCAGTCGCTCATATTATATCTTAAAAACAACCGCGCGGGCCAGGTCACCTTCCTGCCCGTAGACGCGCTCCGCCCCCGCTACGAAAACGAGCAGATAAAATCCGCCCGCCGCGAGCCGGGCGCCGTAGGCTTCGCCATAGACCTCGTTACCTACGATAAAAAGTTCGAAAACGTCATTCACAACCTTCTCGGCAACACGCTCATCTGCGACGATATCCGCAGCGCAACGGCAATCGCGCGCAAATATCCCCGCGCGTTCAAAATCGTCACGCTCGACGGCGACGTCATCTCAACCACGGGTTCGATGACGGGCGGTTCGCGCAGGGAAAATTCCGCCAACCTTCTCGCCAACGAGCGCAACTTAAAGGAAATAGAAGAGCAGATAGAACAAAAGCGCTCGGCGCTCTCCCGCGCGGAGGGCAGAAAGGACGCGGCTCAGGCCGAAAAGGACAAGGCCGTCGCCGACCGCGAACAGCTGCGCGAGCGGCTTCAGAGCGCCGGCAACGAGCTGGCCGCCTGCACCCAGAAGGGCACGGGGCTTTTAGTCAACGTCACCGATAAAGAGAGCGAATACGCGGCATATTCCCAGTCCAAACGCGCGCTCGAGAGCAAGCTCGCCGAACTCGACGACCAGTTCTCGTCCACGTCCGCGGGCGCAAGTTCGCTTTCCGAACAGTCTGACAAGGCCTCTTCCGAGATGGACGATTTGTCCGTTAAATACGAAAAACTCGTCGAAGAGCGCAACGAAAAGATAGAAAAGTTAAACAACTACCAGATAGAAATGGCCTCTTTGCAGTCGGCCGTAAAGAGCAGCGGCGAAAGCGTAACCCGCCTTTCCGCCGAACGCACCGACTTAATCTCCAAAGTGGCCTCGCTCGAAGCGTTGCTGCCCAAAATGCAGTCCGAGTTCGACGACTTTTCCGATAAGGCCGCCCGCGCCGCCCTCTCCAAGGACGACCAGGCCGAACTCGACAAAATCTTAAAGTCTATCGAAGAGCTCGAGGAGACCAAGCGCACTTTGAACGAGCGCACCGAACAGGTCAACACCGCCCGCTTAAAGACGTACGAGGACAGCGAAAAGTGCAAGGAAAAACTGCACGCAGCCGAACTCCAGATGCAGAAAATCGACTCCGAGCTCGAAAATCTCCAGACGCGCATTTCGGAGGAATACAACCTCGATTACGAAGGCTGCCTGCAGTATAAGGAGGAAGGTTACGATATTTCGGGCTCTGCAAACGCCATAGCCAATTTCAAGCGTCAGCTCACCATGCTCGGCCCCGTCAACCACAACGCGGTTGAGGAGTACGAGGAAGTTTCGGCGCGCTACAACAAAATGTGTCAGGATAAGGCCGACCTTGAAAAGGGCATCGAAGATTTAACCGTCGCATTGAATGAAATACGCGACGAAATGCTCAAAATTTTCAACGAAGGCTTCAACACCATCAACGAAAATTTCCAGCGCACATTCAAGGAACTTTTCGGCGGCGGCAGGGCGGAACTTCAGCTCGATTACACCGACTGCGACGATCCTCTGAATGCCGGCGTTGAAATCATCGCCTCGCCCCCCGGCAAAAAGCTTTCAAAAATTTCCCTGCTTTCGGGCGGCGAACAGGCGCTTACGGCCATCGCCATCCTCTTTGCAATAATAGCCATGCGCCCCATGCCCTTCTGCGTGCTCGACGAAATCGAAGCCGCGCTGGACGAAGCCAACGTAGGCAGGTACGCGCGCTATTTAAAGAGGTTTGCCGAAAAAACCCAGTTCATAGTCATCACCCACCGCAAGCCCACCATGGAAAATGCCGACGTTCTCTTCGGCGTAACCATGGAAGAAAAGGGCGTTTCCAAGATAGTTTCGGTCAAGATTTCCGAAGTCGAATCGAGGCTGGGCGGAGATACAGTGGCCTGAAGATTAACGCAAGTCTTGGCTGGCGACGCCTGCGACTTGCCGTTAGTTTTGGAGGCCAGCCTCCATTGCCGCGATATTTTAAGCGCCCACGATTATATAATCGCGGCAATTTCCTCCGCTGAGGCGAAAGGATTCGCAAATTGGGTCTGCTGCGGGGAAATGAATTCCCCTTGCATCGCAATTAATAAAATCGCTCGCGTCGTGCGGTAGCGCTCCGCGCAGCGAAGGTAATTCTGTCGGGCAACGCTTAACGGCAGAAGTCAATTCCGCCTGCGTTGCCTCGGCGTTATTTATGCGCTTGCGCAGAATGAGACTTTTTCTTTTGTCATACTGAGCGTAGTCGAATGTATCTGGCGGGGCGATTGCCACGCCGACAAAAGAAAAAGACAAGTTATTGTTTAAGCAAGCTATTGTAATATAAATAATGTTTCCACCCGAAACTGCGTTTCGGGTGGAAGGCCCCCATTTGCGGACCCTTTCGTTCTCGGCGACCGCAATGAGGGCGGCCGCCTCGGTCACCGCATCGGACAATATGATGTCCTCGCTTACCTCGCAAGGCAAAACAGCACATTGTGCTGTTTTGAGAATACCTTGCTCGTCTCAGCGGGGCGAAGGCGCACAATTATATAATCGGGGGCCATTAAAAATTGTGCGCCGAGGGGCTGGCCCCTTAAATAACGGCAAGTGGATGGCTTCGGCCAAGACACCACTTGCGTTAAGGAGTATCTTTTGGGTATATTTTCAAAAATAGCCGGTGCGCTCAAAAAAACGCGCGAAGCATTGGGCGGCGCGCTCGGCGCGCTGTTCGCAAAAAATAAAATAGGCGACGAATTTTACGAAGAACTCGAGGAAATTTTAATCTCCTCCGACATATCCCTCGGCACCGCCGAAGAGGTCGTCGACGAAATCCGCGCCGAAGTCAAGCAGGAAAAATTAAAGGACAAGGACTACATAGTCGACCTTTTAAAGGACGTTCTTGAGGAAAAGCTGACCGAGGCCGAAGTGCCCAAGCTCGAATATCCCGCCGTCATAATGCTCGTCGGCGTAAACGGCGTCGGCAAAACTACAACCGTCGGCAAGCTGGCAAACTACTTTTTAAAACAGCATAAGTCCGTAACGGTTGCCGCGGCCGATACCTTCCGCGCCGCCGCGAGCGACCAGCTGACCGTTTGGGCGGAAAGGGCAAAAGTGCGCATCGTCAAGCACGAGGAAGGCAGCGACCCTTCGGCCGTCGTCTTCGACGCGCTCTCGTCTGCCAGGGCGAGGGGCACCGACGTAGTCATAATCGATACGGCCGGCCGCCTTCACGTAAAGGCAAATTTAATGGAAGAGCTCAAAAAAATGGACCGCGTAGTCAGGCGCGAATGTCCTTCTGCGCACTTCTATAAGCTGCTCGTGCTCGACGCGACGACGGGCCACAACGCCGTCAATCAGGCGCGCGTTTTCGACGAGGCAATCGAGCTCGACGGCATAGTTTTAACCAAGCTCGACGGCACCGCAAAGGGCGGCTTCGTAATTTCGCTCTGCTCCGAGCTCGGCATACCCGTTATGTTTGCGGGCGTGGGTGAAAAGCTTGAAGATATCGAGCTGTTCGACCCCGAAGAATTTATCGACAATATTTTCTGATGAGGAGAGAATGATGCCCGGCAATTTTGCAGTAATTTTTTATATTTTTATGGCGATTTTCATCGTCATGTTTCTCTTTATCGCGTCGGTTACCATTATTTCACTGCGCAGGGGAATAAAGGCTGAACGCAGAAACGATAAATCGCCCCGTCTTACCGTGCGGGCAAAGGTTGCGGCCAAGCGCGAACATGTATGGTATAACCGCCGCACTTCTTCGCGAATGTCCGGCAGGTCGGAGTACTTTGTTACGTTCGAAGTGGACAGCGGCGACAGAATGGAACTTTCCGTCGACGGCGCGGAATACGGCATGCTGGTCGAAGGCGATTCAGGCAGCCTGACTTTTCAGGGAACACGCTTTCTCAATTTTGAAAGGGATATGCAAAAATGACAGAAAAGCAAAAAATGCTCGCGGGCGAGCTCTACTGCGGGTGCGACGACCCCGAGCTTGCAAGCATGCACAGGCGTGCAATCGAACTGTGCGAAAAACTCAATTACGGCAATCTTTCCGATGAGGAGCGCGATAGCGTCACGCGGCAACTTTTGGGCAAATGCGGGCATAAGGCCGTGTTGGGGCGCGGCTTCTGGTGCGATTACGGCGTCAATATTGAAGTCGGCGAAAATTTTTACGTCAATTACGGCGTAGTCATTCTGGACGTGTGCAAGGTCACCATAGGCAAAAACTGCCTTATTGCCCCGCAGGTCGGCATATACACCGCCTGCCACCCCTTGGAGGAAGACGTGCGCATTTCGGGACTGGAGATGGGCAAACCAATAACCATAGGCGACAACTGCTGGATAGGCGGCCACGCCGTAATCAATCCGGGCGTCACCCTCGGCGACAACGTCGTTGTGGGCAGCGGCTCGGTGGTGACAAAATCCTTTCCTTCGGATGTGGTTATTGCCGGCAACCCCGCGCGCATAATCAAATATCTTAAGTAAACGGCAAAGGCGCAGGTTGCGCTTTTTGAATAGGAGGTATCATATGAAGATAGCGGTTACTTACGAAAACGGAAACGTGTTTCAGCACTTCGGCCATACCGAACAGTTCAAGGTATATGAAGTCGAAGGGGGAAAGGTAGTTTCCTCTCAGGTCATAGGAACAAACGGCACTGGCCACGGCGCGCTTGCAACTCTGCTTGCGGACCTCGGCGTGGATACGCTCATCTGCGGCGGAATAGGCGGCGGCGCTCAGGCCGCCCTTGCGCAGGCGGGAATAAAACTCTACGGCGGTGTTTCGGGCAGTGCGGACGGCGCGGTGAAAGATTTGCTTTCGGGCGATCTCGGCTACGACCCCGACGTGCATTGCGACCATCACGGCGAAGGCCACGGTGAGGGACACTCCTGCGGCCACGGTCAATCCAAATGCGGCGGTCACAACTGCAACTGAAAAACGGCAAAAAATAATTAAGCGGCGGCCCTTGCAAAGGGCCGCCGCTTCTGTTCCTTACGCAAATTTTACGGTAAGGTATGTAAGGCGGCGACAAAAACGACAGTTTTTGTCGCCGCCCCGGCCCTCAGGGCCCTAAATATTAAAGATTTTTATTTAATATTTAAAGGTCGTCGGCGTCCTGTACAGGCTTCTCGTGCGGGTCCGCACATACGCCTGTATAGCTGCCGAAGGGGTCGTAGCACTCAAAGCTCATTTTATTTGCAGTCTTTGGTGCTTTTGGAACTGCAGCCGGACGTCTTCTTGCCCTGGCAGTTCTTGCTGTTGGAATTTTCGCTCTTTTTCATAACTTCTCCTTCTCGTAGGGAATATGCAGGTAAACCTCGCCCTGACTTGCCTTGCACAGCGGACAGATGTCCCAGGCCTGAGTCGCCGTCTGCATATAGCCGCAGTCGGCGCAGACGTATAAAATGGGGCTTTCGTTTTTATAAAGCGTGCCCGTTTCAAACGCGTTGGCAAGATAATTAAAGACCTGCTGATGTCTCTTTTCAACGTTGGCCACAAGATTAAAAAGCGCGGCTACGTCGTTAAAACCTTCTTCTTTGGCGTCATTTGCAAAAGTTGAATAAATTCTTTCGTGCTCCTCGCGTTCATCGTTTGCGGCAAGTTTAAGCGCGCGTGCAATATCGCCCGTGTGGAAGGGGTATCCGGCATCGATGTCGATATTGTCAATGCAGTCGCCGCCGCGTTTTGTAAGTTCTTCAAAAAACCTGCGCGCGTGCACGGTTTCGTTTTTTGCAATGGTTTTGATAACGTTTGCAAGCTCTTCGTATCCCTGCTTTTTTGCCGCTCTGGCAATCAGCTGATAGCGCATTCCCGCCTGACTTTCGCCCGCAAAACTCCTTGCAAGGTTTTTATAAGTTTTGGTCTGGTCAAATTGCATATTCATCCTCCGTAACAACTATGGTGGTTAAATTTCAAAAAATTTATGCCTTTTCAGTCAGGAAATGTTTTCCTTTACTTGACAAAATCCATAATTATGTTATAATGTAAGAAAAGTAAGGAATCTATTTTTCTTTTTTTCAATCTACGGAGGATAAATATATGGAAATAGCAAAGCTGACTTCAAAAGGTCAGATAACCATCCCCAAGGCCGTGCGCGAAGAGCTCGGCGTGGATACGGGCGATAAACTTATATTCATACCCTGCGAAGGCGGTTTCCTCGTCTGCAACGGCGCAAACTTCAACGTGAACATGTCGGCAGAAGAAACGCTTTCAGATATCGGCGTTGCGCTGCCTGCAAAGGAATCGCGCCACGCATCTCCCCGCCCCGAAAGAAAGGCTGTCCCCGAATACGATTACGAGGACGAAGATGAGAGGGAGGAGAAGCCTAAAAAGGACAAAGACAAGGATAAGGATAAAGATAAAAAGAAGAAAAAGAAAAAGAAGAAGTAATTTTAAAATTTGCGCGCGGGCATTATGCCCGCGCGTTTTTTGTATCATTTCATCTTAAGTTTTGTGCGGTCTTTTTGTCCATGCCGATGCCGTCATTAAAGTAAAAAAGCGCGGCTGACATAAGTCAGCCGCGCGGCGAGAGGTTACATTGTTGCGCTTTTTATGTATTGGGCGAGCGCGGGAATAATGGATTTTATGTTTACGTTGGTGGTGTTAAGCATAAGCTCGTACCCGTTTTTATCTCCCCACGGCAGGGTGCCCAAAAGGTCGTGCAGCTTTTTTCTGCCGCCGTCTATTTCCTTGAAGCGCCTCAGCATCTGCTTGTCGGTGTAGTGTTCGCCGTCGTGCTCGCGGGCGCGGCAACGCGCAATTTTGCTGGCATTGTCGGCATATACGAATATGCGGAAGGGCTTCATTTCCTTTAAAATTACGTCTGCGGAGCGCCCGACTATAACGCAGTTGCCCTTGGCTCCCACGGCCTTGATAATTTTCTGCTGCGCCACAAGCACGTCGGTCACGGGTGCGGGCGTGGCTGAAACGAGAGGCATGCTCCTTCCGAATGTAAAGGCGTAATTGCGGAAGCCGCCGCTTTCCAGAACGGAGGAGACGTACCCTTCGTTCAGGTCGGTGTGTTCGGCGATTTCGGTCACCAGTTCTTTGTCATAATATTGCAGTCCCAGCTCGTCTGCAAGGCGTTTGCCAACTTCCCTGCCGCCGCTGCCGAACTGTCTCGATACTGTTATAATCATCTTTTTCTCCTTATATGCATGCGCAAAAAACAGCGCTTATTCATTATTATTATACCATCGATTTTGCGTTCGTCAAGGGGTCAGTTTTTATTTTCAGGTCATTGTTTGCGTAATAATTCATCGCAACTTATGCCAAAAAAATCGGCGAGTAATATTATATACGAAGCTTTGGGTTCATTTGTTCCGTGTTCCCAGTAATCTATTGCCTTTTGGCTTACACCTATTTCCTTTGCCAACTCTGCTTGTGTAAGTCCGCGCTCCAATCTCAGTTCCTTTATGTTTGCTCCTATATTCATGCATATATTTTAGAAGAAATCTTCTGATATATCTTGACAAAGAAGAAAACTTCTTATATAATAATGTAAATAAGAAGTTAACTTCTTAAAAAATTCAGGAGGAAAAATATGAAAACAAAAAAATTTATTATTGCCATGATTTTGGCGATAGTAACAGCGCTTGTGTGTCCGGTTCTGGTTGCATGCAACTCGTCGTCTGATGATACGGCCGTATATAAATATGAATCGTTGACATGCGATATGTCCGGACAATATTCGGTGATGCAGTCGCAGATGGAGTCTATGTATAAATCGCTCTATGGGGATAGCTTGGCTTACTTCAAAGATGGGATTTTTTACTGGGAGACATCGTCGGGTCAGGTAAATAAAACGGCTTACACAAAAAAGGGTGACAGATATCTACTCTCTGATACGGGTATGGAAGTGCCGTCAGAATCTGCGCAAATGACAGTTCGTGTCGAATCTTATGTTACGTACGATCAGTCATCTCTACAAATTGTTTGTACACAGTATGTAAACGATAGCGTATATATGGTTCTTACTGTTAACTATACTGTTCAGCAAGCTGAAGAAGGTGAGGTTTGATAATAATAATAAAACAGCTGCCTCATATTGCGGCAGCTGTTTTAATTTATTATGAAGGGTGCTCAGTTTTCGTTTTTGAACAGCATTTTTATCATGGAGTTGACGTAAAGCACGGGCACAATGCTGATTTTGTCGGCGTATTTTGCCACCGACTTCATGTTTTTGGCGGGCAGGATTACGCGTTTGAATCCCATCTTCACGCACTCCTGCACGCGCTTTTCGGCGTATGAAACGGCCCTTACTTCGCCCGTTAAGCCCACTTCGCCGAACACGGCCGTGTATTTGTCTATGGGTACGTCGCACTGCGCCGAAGCCAGCGCCGCGCATACGGCCAGGTCGCAGGCGGGTTCGTTTAATTTTATGCCGCCCATGACGTTTATGTATACGTCGGACGACCACAGGGGTACCGAGCAGCGCTTTTCCAGAACGGCTATTAAAAGCACGAGCTTGTTGTAGTCTATTCCCAGCGGCATTCTGCGCGGCTGGCCGAATGACGATTTGGAAACGAGCGCCTGAACTTCCACGTTCATGCACCTGTTGCCCGTCTGCGCGGGCGTAACGGCGCAGCCGGCCTCCTGACCGCGGCTTTCGGAAAGGAATATCCCCGAATAATCAGTCACGGCTATAATGCCTTCGCCCGTCATCTCGAACACGCCCACTTCAGAAACATTGCCGAATCTGTTCTTTACGGCCCGCAGTATGCGGTAGTTTTCCTGATTTTCGCCCTCAAAGTACAGCACGGTGTCCATAATGTGTTCAAGCACTTTGGGGCCCGCCAGCGCGCCCTCTTTGGTGACGTGGCCGACTATGAAAAAAGTAATTCCGCGGCTCTTCGCTATGCGCATAAGCTTGGTTGCGCACTCGCGCACCTGCCCGACGGAGCCTGCGGAAGAGGTTAAATCGTCCGTGTACACGGCCTGAATGGAGTCTATTATGCAGAACTTAACGCCGTCAAGCTCGTTTTCGAGGTTGTCGATGCACGTATCGTTGACAATCATAAAGTCCTCGCACTCGAGCTTTAACCTCTCGGCGCGCATTTTAACCTGCGAACAGCTCTCCTCGGCCGAAAAGTACAGAACGCGGTTATTAAGCGACAGGTGTGCGGCAATCTGCGTGAGGAGAGTCGATTTGCCAATGCCCGGGTCGCCGCCCAAAAGCACTAAAGAGCCCGCAACTATGCCTCCGCCGAGGACGGTGTCGAATTCCGAAATTCCGCTCGGCGTGCGGTCGTACCGCTCGAATCTGACGTCCTTAAGCTTTGTCGCGCGCGGCGCCGAATACACCGACGGGCGGGAGGAGGGAGCGGATTTTTCCTGTTTTACCGCCTCCTCGGCCATGGTATTGAATTTGCCGCACGAAGGGCACCTGCCCAGCCATCTCGGGCTGGTCGCGCCGCACTCCGCACAGACGAAAATAGTACTGTTTTTTGGCATAAAACCTCCTTAACGCACGTTGGTGCGTTGGCGGCAACGCACCAACGTGCCGTTATTTGAGCGCCATGCGCTCTTGCCGCGATTTGTTTTGGCCCTCGATTAAATAATCGCGGCAATTCACTATGCTGAGGCGAAAGGGTTCGCAAATTGTGGCTTGCTGCGCGAAGGCGCGACTTCGCTTGCAACGTATTTTAATGCGCCGTTGGCGCGAATTTATAGCTTTTCCAACAGCACAACAGCCAAAGCTTCAATGCCCAGTCCGCGGCCTACAAATCCCAGTTTTTCGCATGTGCCCGCGCTCACGCCTACGCGGTTCGTTTCCACGCCCAGCGCGGAGGCGAGGGTGGCCTGCATTTTGTCTATGTGCGGCGCAAGCCGGGGCTTTTCTGCGCGTATGGTCACGCCGGCGTTTACAGGCGCATATCCGCGCTCCTTTATAAGATGGACAACCCTTTCAAGCAGCTTCATGCTGTCCGCGCCGCAATATGCGGGGTCGGTGTCGGGGAAGTAGTGCCCTATGTCCTTGAGTCCCGCCGCCGAAAGCAGCGCGTCCATCAGGGCGTGCACGGGAACGTCGCCGTCGCTGTGGGCTATAAGCCCGCAACTGTGCTCAATCTTCACGCCGCAAAGGGTGATAAACGGCTGTTCTTTTCCGAAGGCGTGAATGTCCGCGCCTATGCCAACGGCCTGGCCTTCCGCCGCGTTCAATGCGGGATATCCCCGCATGAAATCGCTTTTATAAGTAAGTTTAATGTTGTCGCGGCTGCCTTCGCATATTGCGGGCTGCCCAATATAACGGCGGTATACCGCGCTGTCGTCGGTAAAAGTTCCTCCGTCGCGCATCGCCTGCTCGTATGCTCGCAGGATATCCTGCGTAAAGAATGCCTGCGGCGTCTGCAGGGCGAAAAGGGCGGAGCGGTCGGGCACGCCGTCGATATTTCCGCCGTGCGACATTGCAATCGTGTCGGTTACGGGCACGGCGCAGATGCCCGACCTGTTGCGTTCAACGCTGCATATACAGCCGTCAATGATCTCTTTGGTCACAAAGGGGCGCGCGCCGTCGTGTATGAGCGCTATGTCTCCCGTGCATGCCTTCAAGGCGTTATAAACGCTTTCGGTGCGCGTTTTTCCGCCCTCAACCGTCTTATATCCGAACGGCGCGCACAGCGCGGCAATTTCTTCGCGGTCGGCCTGCGAACAGGCCACTATAACTTCGTCAATTTCTGGCAGGTCGAACGCCTGCAGGGTATGAAAGAGCGCGGGGGCTCCGTAGAGGGGGGCGAGCAGTTTGTTTTTGGCAAAACCCGCTCTCTCGCCCCTGCCCGCCGCGCAGATTACAGCGCTTATTTTCATTGTGCGTCCTTGTTTTCCTGCGTCTGTTCTTCTGCGGCCGCATCGGCGGGAACGGGTGGAGTTGTTCCGCTCAGGCCGACGACGTCGTCCACCGCCATGGAAAAGGCTATGCCCTGGCCTTCGGTTTTAAGTCCCGCGTTGCGGTACAGCGCGTGTAAAACGGTGTCCTTTATGTCGGCGGGGACTAAAATCATCACAATTTCCTTTTCGGGCTGAATGGTTATGTGGAAGAACTTTTCGGCCTCCTTGTTGGCCGTTCCGCGCGCATGTATAACCGTGCCGCCGCGCGCTCCCGCCTCCTTGGCTGCGTCCATTACCAAATCGGAAAAACCTGCGTTTACAATGCAGAATACTACCTCGTATGCGGACATGTCACTTTTCCTCCTTTACTACCGATTTATTGTTGCTCAGAAATCCGAATATGAGCGCGCCTATCACGCTGGTAAGCGGAATGGTAAAGGCTATGCCTTTGCCGTCCTTAACCGTTTTGAACTTATTGTCGAGCACGTACAGCGCGTCGGGCAGCCTGTTTGACTGTACAACCGAAAGTATGACGCTCTTGCTCGTGTCCGTAAGGCCTAAATATTTAAGCATGTTTGCGTCCGCCGTGCCCTCGGCGAGCACCACGGCCTGCAGGTTGACGTCGAAAGACTGAATGAGGTCGGCGTAAAATTCCGTCTTGCTCCTGTTGACCACGGTAACCAGCAGTTTAAGCGGGTTTGCCGTAACTGTATTTGTCTTGGGCGAAGGCGCCGCCGCTTTGGAGCTCTTTGCAAGCCTGCGCTTCAGCCTGCCTTTTAACTGATTTTCTGCCATGTCTCGCGCTCCTTATTTAAAGTAAATAATCTGTTCGTCGTCCGCGGCGAGTATGCGCTTTAAGGTAATCTTTTCGCGCACTTTTGCCGCCGTCACGGCCTTGAAGCCGAGGAGCTGAATGGTTATAAGTGGGGTCATGGCCACCATCGCCACGACGCCGAATGCAAGGTTATATATGTTTGAATTTCCCGAGGCTACTTCGCACGCGCCCACCACAAGGGGGAGGATAAAACTCGAAGTCAGCGGGCCGCTGGCCACGCCGCCGGAGTCGAATGCTATCGCTGTGTATATCCTCGGCACGAAGAAGGAGAGGCCGAGCGATATCAGGTAACCGGGGATTAAATAGTACAGAATGGAGAACTGATATATTACCCTTATTATCGAAAGCCCTATGGATATGCCCACGGCAATCGAAAGCGCAAGCATCATCTCAAGCTTTTTTACTCCGCCGCCCGTAATCTCTTCAACCTGTTTGTTGAGGACGTGCACGGCGGGTTCGGCGAGTACTACGACAAGGCCGATTACAAAGCCGAAAACTATAGTCAGCGGCTGGCTGTATGAGGCCAGCTCTTCGCCTATCTTAAAGCCTATGGGCATGAATCCCGCCTCTACCGAGGTGAGGAATATTACAAGCCCCACGTATGTATAAGCTATGCCTATGGCAATCTGTATAAGCTTGCCCTTGGGCAGTTTTAGCATGGTAACCTGCAGTATTGTAAAGAATACCACTATCAGCCCGAGCGCAAGCGCAACGTCGCCTAATTTTCCCAAAAGCAGGTCGGCAAATCCGCTGCCGCTGAGCACGTGCGAGATGTCGTAAATTGAAGTATCGTAAGTGGCGGGGTTGCCGTTGCCCATCAGCGCAAGTATCATGACTGCGATTATGGGGCCGACCGAGCAAAGCGCCACGAGGCCGAACGAGTTTTCGCTGGCGTTTCTGCCGCCCACCGTCGCCGCAATGCCCACGCCGAGCGCCATTATAAAGGGCACGGTTATGGGGCCCGTCGTAACGCCGCCGGAATCGAAGGAGAGGGGTATGAGCTCAAATTTTCCCTGCTCGGCCATCACCGCGCAAACGGCGAACAGCATGAGGTAAAAGAACATTATCAGCATCGAAAGTTCTTTGTGGAAAATTATTTTAAGGACGGCTATCACAAGGAATATTCCCACGCCCACGCCAACGGTGACGATAAGCAGCGTGCTGCCCACGTCGGCGCCGCCGGGCATAATGTCCTTCACCTGATTGGCAAGCACGGTGAGGTCGGGTTCGGCAATGGTGATGAATAAGCCCATTATAAAACACACCGCCACGACTATCCACAACTTTTTGGACTTTGTCAGGCCCGAGCCCATCTGTTCGCCCATGGGCGTCATTGCAAGGTCAGCGCCGAGGTTGAACAGCGCAATGCCCACAATCAGCCCTATGGCCGAAATTATGAAGGCCGTCGTCTCCGTGCCGGTAAGGCTGGCCGCGGGCGTGAATGACAATATCAGCACGATAAGCGTCACGGGGGCGACCGAAATGACGGCCTCCTTGAGTTTTGAAAGTAAAATTTTAAGCATATTCGTTTACCTTATATGGTTAAGTTACTTAAATGATATTGCGCTATGAATGGCGCTGCAACTTAAATGAATTGCGGCATATTGCCGCAATTCATTGCCTGTGCAACTTGCGATACAATAAAGAAAAATAACGTCGCAAGGGGAATTCATTTCCCCGCCAGCGGCCACAATTTGTTGCGGCCAGCAACCTCAGCGGTGGGAATTGCCACGACTATATTATAATAGGCTATATAAGGTCGCGGCAATGGCGGCAGAGCCGCCAAAAATAACGGCAAATCGCAGCCGCCTCAAGGCAAGATTTGCGTTAAATTATCTCGTATAGCGACGCAGCTTCATCCTTTTTCGTCGTCTGTTTTACGGCTAAAACCCTGAATTTCAAAGTGCCCGTGGCGTAATTTATTTCCACCACGTCGCCCGCCTTCACCTGATGCGAAGGTTTTGCGTCCCTGCCGTTTACGGACACCTTTCCGCCCGCGCAGGCCTCCTGCGCAACCGTGCGCCTCTTTAAAATGCGCGAAACTTTTAAAAATTTATCTACCCTCATGCTGTCCATAGCCATAAATCCGTCCAAAAAATAAAAAATCGCCGCCGTATCGTCCCTTTTAACGCCGCGCGGCGGCATATTTCAAAACCTTTTCAAAATAATTGCAGAATACGCTTGACTTTACTTTTAAAAGGCAATATAATACTATAATGTATTACAATGCGCATTTTGCCACTTTTTCTGCATTTTTAACAATTTTTGAGCGGCGTTCCTGCGCGTGACGAGCGGGCTTATCCGCCTGAATTTATAATTAATTATATACTATAAGTTCTCGTTTGTAAAGCCGTTGACCGCAAAAAAGTGTGCGCGCCGCGCCATTTTTTGTCTTGCATAAGTTTGTCAATAGGCAACTATAAAATTTTTTTATACCTCATAAAGATTTGTAAAACCTCGCTGCACGCCGCCTTTCGCGGCATGGGCGAACAGGCATTGTTTGCGGTGAAAAGATATATACGCATAATCGCCGACTGTGAAATAGAAAAAACTTAAAGGAGCATCAAACTTTAATGAATTTACCCGTTCACAAGTATGGCAAAACGGAAAGGCGCAAATTCGGCAAAATCAACGAAGTCATCGACATTCCCGATCTCGTTGAAATTCAGAAGTCCAGCTATGCAACCTTCATAAACGAGGGCATATCGGAAGTTTTTGAAGATTTTTCGCCGATAACCGACTATTCCGACCACTACGAGCTCTATTTCCTTGACCACTGGTTTGACGACAAACCCAAGTACGACGAAAAAGAGTGCCGCAACCGCGACGCCACATACGCGCTGCCCATGCACGTAAAGGTAAGGCTGGTCAACAAAGTCAAGGACGAAGTCATCGATCAGGACGTATTCATGGGCGAATTCCCCCTCATGACCGATTCGGGCTCGTTCATAATCAACGGCGCCGAGCGCGTTATAGTCTCCCAGCTCGTGCGCTCGCCCGGCGTTTACAACGCGAAGGAAGTGGACAAGACGGGCAAGGAAATGTTCGGCACAACCGTCATTCCCAACCGCGGCGCATGGCTCGAATTCGAGCAGGACGCCCAGGGCGTTTTATGGGTTCACGTAGACAGGAAGCGCAAAATCTGCGCTACCGTCTTACTTCGCGCCCTCGGTTTCGGTTCCGACAGGGCAATACTCAATCTTTTCGCCGACGACAAGATGATTGAAAACACCATCGCCAAGGACACCACCAAGTCCGAAAGCGACGGCCTCATCGAACTTTACCGCCGTCTGCGCCCCGGTGAAGTTCCCACCGAAGCTTCGGTCAAGCAGCATCTCAATAACCTTTTCTTCGACCCCCGCAGGTACGACGTCGTAAAGGTCGGCAGGTACAAGTTCAACAAAAAGCTCAACCTCGCTTACCGCCTCCCCGGCTGCAAGATTGCCGAGGACGTCTTCAACCCCCAGACGGGCGAAGTCATGGCTCATGCGGGCGACGTCATCGGCGACGAACTCGCAGTCGAAATGCAGGACGCGGGCGTAAACGAAGTATTCGTCTGGGTCAACGACCCCGAACAGGGCCAGATCAAGCACAAGATAATTGCAAACAATACCGTAAACTTCAAGGCGGTCAGCGACAAGAACCCCAAAATGTTCGGCCTGCTGCCCACCATATATCTTCCCAACTTCCTCTTCATGAAGGAACTCGCCGCCGAGTGCGCAACGCAGACCTGCGAACAGGTTGCCGAAAAGTATCTCGACCGCATCAACGCCGTTTACTATTGCGAGGAAATCCCCGCTTCCGACGACGAAAAGCCCGAAGAGAAGAAGAACAGGGAGCGCCGCCGTGACCAGCGCGTAAAATTCGTCGAAGCCTGCAAGGTCTTCAACATGCTTCTCGAAAGCGACAAGACCGAACTCGATAACGACGAAAGAAAGGCTATAAAGCCCGTCATCGAAAAGCTCAACCACAAGCACATTACCGTAGACGATATCGTCGCGGCTATTTCCACCAATATCGATTTACAGTACGGCATCGGCACGATAGACAACATCGACCACCTCGGCAACCGCCGCGTGCGCTCGGTGGGCGAACT
>CALVWX010000016.1 GCA_944368215.1 uncultured Clostridia bacterium
GCTTGGTTACAACCTTGGAATTGTACACGGGATCGGGTAATACGTCCCTCTTGGGAACGCTTCCTCTTCTGGGCATGTTGTTATCCTCCTTTTAAAATTTGTGTTTAAGGGTTTTAACCTTAAATAAGCTATTGCTTGCCCCACCGCATTTCTCGCAAAAGTCTTGGCTGGCGACGCCTGCGACTTTATGCGACTTTGAAAGGCCAGCCTCTCTTGCCGCGATTTAACCGAAGCCCTCTGTAATTTAATCGCGGCAATTCACACCGCCGAGGTTGCTTCGCAACAAATGTTGTCGCGCTTAACGCCGAAATGAATTCGGCTTGCGCCGTTAATTATTCAGAATTTTACTTTTAGCCGTGAGGTAGCAAATCTTCTCCGCGGGCAATCCGCGAATACTGCCTATTCTTTGTCGGTTAAGGGTCAAGTATACTCCAACAAGAATAGAAAAATGGTTTATCGCAAAAGTTCCGGCAGGCAACGCCTGCGAGTTTGTGCGATTTTTGCGCCCTGCCGTATATATTATAATAATTGGTAGGGGATATGACCGAATCCGGTCGACAAAAATTTTTGTTCAGAAGCGAGCAGGTTGAGGAGCGTGCGGAAGCTGCGAAGGAGCATACACAGACGTATGTGACTGAGCAGAACCGCAAACGCGACAAAAAGATGCGACGCTTATAAACAAAAATTTAATTATGACTTGGGTTTCTTGGCACCATACAGAGAGCGCGAACGCTTTCTCTTGGAAACGCCTGCGGTATCGAGCGCGCCGCGGATGATGTGATAGCGGACGCCGGGAAGGTCCTTGACACGGCCGCCGCGAATGAGAACGGACGAGTGCTCCTGAAGGTTGTGACCTTCGCCGGGAATGTAAACGGTACCTTCCTGCTTGTTGGTAAGCCTTACCCTTGCAATTTTACGGATAGCCGAGTTAGGTTTTTTGGGCGTGGTCGTGGTGACGGAAATGCATACGCCGCGCTTCTGAGGGCAGTTGTCGAGAATAGGCGACTTGCTCTTGTAAACCTGCTTTTCTCTTCCGTGCTTTATGAGCTGGTTGATTGTGGGCATTTTGTTCCTCCTTGTTTTACTCGGTTTTTTATAAAAACCTGCGGAATATATCTTTGACCTGCATACCCTTAAATGCAAATCGAAGAGGCGAAAAATTAAGCTTTTGCCGTCTGTTTTACATGGCAACCCATATTAAACATTAACAGCAAAAGCTATTTTAACAAAGCGCAATTAAATTGTCAACAAAATGAGCGATATTTTTGAAAAAAGTGGAAATAAGCGCGTTAAGAATTATGGGTGATTTCGCCGAGGAAATTTTCGTAATCGTCCCTGCCGGCCTTTATGAAATCTATTGCCGCATAGGGGTGAACGTCATTGAGACCCGTAAGAAGATAGGGCGTGTCGTATCCCCACGCCACTCCGCTGCGCTTTAAGGGGTTCATGTGTTCGCGGATAAATTTAAGGACGGGCCCGATTTTGTAGCGGGGGTTCCTTAAATAACCGATGAGACTTTCGAGGAAGCAGTTGCCCGCGCCCCTGCCCATGCCGCAGACGGTGGCGTCGAGATAGTTTACGCCCTTATCCATGCATGCGAGCGTGTTGGCGAAGGCCAGCTGCTGGTTGTTGTGCGCGTGAATGCCCAGCTGTTTGCCGTATTTATAGGCGGCCTCGCCGTACATGTCGCAAATGCGGGACATATCGGCGGGATAGAGCGAGCCGAAGCTGTCGACTATGTATATTACGTCGACGGGCGACTTGGCGACGGCGTTTACGCATTTTTTGAGCTCTTCTTCCCCGACCTTGGATATGGCCATGACGTTGCAGCAAGTTTTGTAGCCCATGTCGTGGCAGTAACCTATCATTTCCACAGCCTCGGCCGTCTGGCGGGCGTATGTGGCGATGCGGTACATATCGATGACCGACTTATCCTTGGGCGCAACCTCGGTGTGCAGGTCAACCCTGCCGACGTCCGACATGACCGAAATGAGCATGCCGGAAGGATTATCGCCGACGACGGAGCGTATGCTGTCCTCTTCGCAGAATTTCCACTCGCCGAATTTTGTGACGTCGAAGAGCTTTTTGGAGACCTTGTAGCCGAATTCCATGATATCGACGCCCGCCTCCAGATTGGCCGCATAGAGCGCCTTTGCAAAGCCCTGCGGGAAATAAAAGGAATTGACAATTCCCCCGTCGCGCAAAGTTGCGTCGACAATTTTAATTTGTTCCCTGCAAGGCTGTGTGTTGTTCATAAAAATTTTCTCCGTATGCGTGATACCGCATATTTTAGCACAATGCGAAGGCAATGTCAAACCGCGCGCGGGCGGGCGCAAATATTTGCGGGCGGGACGCGCCGCGTCCCGCCCGCAATAATGCAAGGTGAAATATAATGACTTAAATTATGTTATAGCAGAGTTTTACCCTCTCCCAGCCGTCGGTGAAAATTTCCACCCTCTCGTCGAGGCCGGCGGAAGCTATCCAGTCGACATATGACTGCGCGTCGGGAAGCATATTTCCGTATGCCACGCTGCCGCATATGAATTGCGTGGTATCAAAGCCGTAGAAGGCTATGTCGAGATAGACATTGGTTCTTTGATCGGTTCTGGAACTGTTGTGGAAATATGTCCACGAAATGAGAGTTTGCCTATCAGTATTGAGCACCGTCTGCTGCACTGCTGTGAGCGGCAGGCATGTTGGAGCGATGAGATACCAGGGCGACTGACCCTCTTCGAGAGAGAGGGTGAGGTGCTTTATCGTGCCGTTGGCGACGGCCTGCGAAACTATGGAAGTGCCGTCGAGGCCGCACTGAGCGGTGAACTGATACTCGAGACCCTGATTCTTTACGCCGAACGGAAGCGTGGAACCGATTACCCAGCGCCCGAAATTGGTGTAACTGTATGAGCTGTATATTGTTGTGTTTTCGCCCAGACGGAAGCCGTTTACCTCCTCGCCCCTGAACAGATTGTAGCAATCCGTGGTTACCGCGGGTATGGCCTTCAAATAATCGGTCATGCCGTTGTAAACGACGTTTTTATACACAAAGTACTGCGCTTCATATTCGGGAAGTATGGTATACTGGGAGGAACCCGCGGGGCGGTAAGCCACGTCGTCTATGTCGACGTCGGCTTCGGTTGCATACCACCAGCCGTCGGGATTGACGTTGCCCGTCGATGACATGGGGCCGAAGGTCATGGATATCATTCCGTCGTTGGAGAAGGTATAGTCTATAAACGCCAGCGCCGCGCCCAATTTGTTCCGGTCGTTTTCCACCTCTTTGGGAATGCATATGCCGAGATTTTTTATGGAGCGCCACGATTCGGTAAAGCGCATTATGGTTTCGCGCGAGCCGTTGTCGTCGGTATCCCACTTCGACACCGGCGTGACTATTGGCGCGACGTTGAAATCTTCGTCGCTGAAACCCGCCGTAGTCTGCGTCTGGACATAGTCGTGCATGAACAGCGGCGAAGGCCCGTTGGCCGTATCGCGGTTTGCCTGAACATTGCTTTCGCCCGTATAGAGCAGACCTTCGTCGGCGAGGGCGCTGAAGCGGGAGACGAGGTTGTAGCTCGATGCGTTCTGGCGGGCATCTACTATTTCGCCTTCGGAATTTATATACAGATATTCGAAGCGCGATTCCATGCCGCGTATGCCGTAGAGTTCGCCCGCGAGAGCGGTTATATCGATTCTGCGCTGGGTTGTGCCCTGACGGGCGGAAACGCCGTACAGGTTGCCGATATTGGCGGCGCTTTCGCCGATAAGTTCTGGCGAGGAGACGACGCAGCGCATCAAGGCGACCATGAGGTCGACGTCCCATGCGGCCGAAACACTGTTGAACACGTCCGCGCGGTTTGCATAGGGCGACCCGTCGAGAGTATAGGCGGCGTCAATATAAGCCTGAAGCATTTTTGTAAGCTGTCCGCCGGTTATCTGGCCATTCGTAGCATTGATTGCGGCGTTCTGAATGTCGACAATGTTGCCGCTGGTGCCCGCGTATGCCGAGCCGACGACCTCATAATAGGCCTGACCGAGGGGCGTTGATGTACTCTTTGCCGCAGAGAGGGCGGCATTGTAATCGACCTTGGCCATTGTGACAGACGTGCCGTCTGCGGCAGTGGTTTCCACCTCCCAGCTGCCCGTCGTGCCCATGTAAGAAGTTGCCGAAGCTTTTGTGGCGTCAACTTCGTACCCCTTGGCGGCGCCCTGCTGCGCGAATGTGGTGGTTATCCCTTCGAGCTCGCCTTCCTCCGCGTTGAGGATATTTTCTATCCAGCTCTTTTCCGCGAGCGTGTATTTTTCGATATCGTTTATGCCGTCGAAATAAGGCGCATAGTACATGGCGCCAGTATCCGTATCGCCGGTCAGCGAATACTGTATGGCGGGGTTGGCTTCGAGGAAGGCCTTATAGTTGGGCATGTAATCTATGTAATCATTTAGATTTATAAAGTATGAAGTATTGAGATTTATGGCGCTTACAGAGCCGGTAAGCAGGTCATATTCGCCGAGCCTGTTCGTTGAAACGGCTTCTGTAATCTGCATGTCGGCGCTGTAATTGGTGAAGCGGTCGACAAAGTCGATATCGAGAGTATCGGCGAGTTCCCGCCATGCGGGTCTGAGGGAACCTGTTGAATAAATTTTGCCGTCTGGCATGGTCACGTTGCCTACAAGCTCGCCATCCTGATAGGTTACACTGGCGGGATGCGAGTAATTATTATATCCGACATTCATATTGAGCACGGTGCCGGGCATGTAATCGCCAATCCCAACCTCTCCCTCGCATTCGCCGACAAGTTTCCATTCGCCGTTAATTTTGCAATACGCGTCGTCGGAGGCATCATCGATAAACAAGTCGCCGTCGGAACCGAGCTGAGCTTCGGGAAGTCCGCTGCCGTAATACATGACGGCTCCGGGCATTACAGAGAGCTCTCCGCTCTCCGCATGAGCATAACCATCTATAAGTATGATCACCGTTGCACCGTCGCAGGTTATATACAGCCTCTCGGACTGCGGGCCGAGCACCACTGTCTGAGCGCTCTTTATCATACTGCCGGAAAAGAAGTCGTTGCCCGAATTGTCGCAAATGCGGCCGAAAATTTTCCATTCGCCTTCGAGCTTGTGATACATCAGCCCGCGTGAAGATACGGCGCAAAGGTCGCCGTCCGCACCGATATCGGTTTCGGGCACGTCTTCAGCCGTATGCATCTTTGAAAGGGGCGTAACGGCCGGCTGAATATAATCGGGGGATACCGGGTCGCCGTCGGGAAGGTAAGAATTTATGTCCGTCTGGTCGGCGCGAAGCTGCCTTACCGTGTACTTGGTGCCGAATGTGTTTATTTCCCACATTAAATTGCTTTCGCCGACCATGAGCTGGCAGGAAATTATGTTGTTTGCCGCAATCTGCGCGGGCACGACAACCTGAGTTCTTTCGCCGTCCCTCCACACGAAGGTTATAGTCGTGCTGCCGTCGGCATTGGTTGTGACTGTGCAATCTTCGAGCGTGCTGTCCGCGCCGTTCTGACCGTTTTGTCCGTCCTGGCCGCGTATGGAGCCGAGCGACTGCCATGCGCCGTCCTCTTTGACATATACGGTATAATCTTCGGTATCGAGATATAAATCTCCGTCGTTTCCGCCGTCGGAAGAGGGCTGACCCTGCCCCGTCGTCCACGTTGCCCCGTCACGGCCGTCCTCGCCGTCTTCACCGTCCTGACCGGCGGCGCCATCCTGACCGCTTTGTCCGTCCTTTCCGTCCTGGCCCTTTATGTTGCCGATGAGCGTCCAGCCCGAAGAATTTTTTGAATATAAATCGAACGTGGTAGTGTCGAGGTACAGGTCGCCGGGCTTGCCGAGATCGGCCAAAGGCTGTCCGACGCCCGTGGAAATAGTTGAACCGTCCGCGCCGCGGATGGTATCGAGCCACTGCTCGTAAGTCATCGGACTTTCGCCGTTTTCTTCTGCATAGGCGACGTAAAGGTTGTACTGCTCTTCGTGCGTACGCGACCGGTTCGCCGAATCGTCATCGCAGGCCGCAATCATTCCCGCGGATGCCGAAATCATTCCGACGCAGAGCACACCGAGCATGAATTTGCAAAGTTTGCGCATTTTACTCATTTTTCCACTCCTTCATTTATTGCGTTGCCGCATTGTAATTATAACACACGCGCCGCGCGCCGTCAATAAAAGTGTGAAATATTTTCAACATACTGTCAGAAACTGACAGTTGCGGGGCGCGCAAATGCGCGCCCCGCAACCCAATTTATAGTCATAGCGGTGTATAAAGTTTTTTAAATTTACGCGCGGACGGAGGTGCCCGTCTGCGTTACGGTGACAGAAGAGAAGCGCACGGTTACGTTGCGCGCCGCAAAGAGGCACAAATAGTCGGACGCGCCGTCGACCGCGGAGAGGTCGAAATCGTACCACGTGCGGGAAAACCCGTTTACCTGCGCGCGTATCTGCTGGTTGACCTTGGTGATTGAAAGTTCGTACCTGCAACCCGCGGCAAATGGGAGCGGATTTTGCCCGCGCTTAAGCGCGCCGCCTTCGCGGCAGAAAATTGCCTTGCCTTCAGCCACCCCGGCCGCTATATAATTTGAATTAAGAGAAGGAACGTATTGGTCGCAATATATGTCGTCGCGAAGCATCATGCCGAAGGCCGTCTGCCCGTCCGCTCCGTCGCCGACGGAGAGCACTTCGCACACGGCGGAAGCGGTGAAATTTGCGTCGGCGGGCAGCCGCATAAATGCCGCGCCGAAGCCGTCCGTCCCGCCGCTCACTTTGCCGCGGGGAACGACGCTTTGGTTGCCGACGGTAAAATTCTGCCCGTCGCCGCCTATGGTAAATTCGGCCACGTGCTCCGCGCCTCCGAAGTCGCCCATGACCGTGCCGTGCCAAGGCAAAGGAAGTTTAAAGTGAAGCCTGCTTGCCGCCTCCTCCCCGAAGGGCACATATTCCGGCTCGCGGTAGTCGGGGTTTACGGCGTCTTCGAACCCGCTCTCCGCAGGGGGAAAAATTTCGTCCTTTAAATAATTTTTCAAGGGATTATCCGACTGCGAAACAGCCTTTGCCCATTCGTAAGCCGTCCACGCCGCGCCGTATTTGTTGAGGTGGGTACCGTCCAGCCCGACGCGCACGCCGCCCGAAGTTGCCGCCCACGCGTGGAAATTTGCCGCTTTTTGGTGCCCGGCGCGCAGATAGCGCGCCATGGACGAGGCTGTGAGGTCGACGACGGTGACGCCGACGTCATTACCCAATTTGCGGATGGCCGCGGGATAATCGCCGCCTTCGTACCCGCCGCCCGACTGCGTGACGTGTCCGCACGAACCCGAATAATCGTCCGTATCCGAAAGGCGGACTATGGGCGTACAGAGCACGGGCGTGGCGCCGCGGTCGCGCGCGAGACATATGTAATTTTTATACAGGTTGTATTTAAACGAAAGCCCCCGCCCCTCGTCGTCCGCAGTATAGGGCAGGTTGGGATTGGTGTAGCGTTCGTCCTCCCTCTTTTCGTCGTTGTGACCGAAGCCGATGACGAGGAAATCGCCCGAGGACAGGTTTTCCTTTAAAATTTTATAGTTTTCCTCAGTTAGGAAGCTTTTTGAACTGCGCCCCGAGAGGGCGAGATTTATTACCCTTACTCCCTCCTTGAGGTAGCGCGAAAGCTGCGTGCCGTAGCCGTAGCGGGGAATGTAGTAGTTGTCTGAAAAGCTGCTTACCGTGCTGTCGCCGACGACATATACGGTGGGAAGTTTAGTGTTCATCAGTTGAGTATGACATCCTTTAATTTGTTGTATTTTTGCATTGCCGCCTGCCTTAAGGCGGATGTATCGAACCCGCCCGAGAAGGCTTCGTCCGATATGGCTTTGGCCGTGAATATGGCCGAAACGGGGAAGCGCAGATTTTTTAAATCGCCTATGACGTGGCCGCTCTGGCGGGTGCCCATGAAGTCGCCGCCGCCGCGCATCCGCAAATCGCTTTCGGCGATGGCGAAGCCGTCCGAATTGTTTTTGAGCACCGAAAGCCGCTGACGGGCGACGTCCGAATCGCTGCCGGCGAGCAGAAAGCAATAACTCTTCTTATCCCCCCTGCCCACGCGGCCGCGCAGCTGGTGGAGCTGGGAAAGGCCGAAGCGTTCGGCATTGTATATAACCATTATGGTGGCGTTGGGTACGTCGACGCCCACCTCTATTACGGTGGTGGAGACGAGCACGCCGTATTCGCCCCGCCTGAAGGCCGACATAACCTCGTCCTTCTGCTTATCCTTGAGTTTGCCGTGCATGAGCCCGAGGCGCACGCCGGGCATTTTTTTGGAAAGCTCTTCGTAAAGTTCGGTGACGGACATGACGGTGCCCTCGTCGTCGCCTTCGATTTTGGGACAGACGAAATAGGCCTGCGCGCCCTTTTTTACCTCCGAAGAGATATAGGCGAGCATGTCGTCATACCTGCGTTCGGGAATGATTGAAGTGGATATATCCTGCCGCGAACGCGGTTTGTCCTTTATGGTGGTGACGTCGAGGTCGCCGTAAAAAATCAATGTAAGGGTGCGCGGAATGGGCGTTGCGGACATTACGAGAGTATCGACCGCTCCCCCCTTGCCGGTGAGAGACGCCCTCTGCCCGACACCGAAGCGGTGCTGTTCGTCGCAGACGACGAAGCTGAGGTCTGCAAACTGCACGTCGCCCTGAATGAGGGCGTGGGTGCCGCACACGGCGTTTACCGTGCCGTCCTCTAGGCCCTTTTTTATGGCGCGCTTTTCGGCCGCGGGGGTCGAGCCCGAAAGAAAAGCTACGTTATATTCGGGCAGGTATTTTTTTATGAGTTCGGCGTTCTGGCGGGCGAGCACTTCCGTTGGAGCGAGCATTGCCGCCTGATGTCCCGATTTGACCGCCATGTATATGCCAGCGAGCGCGACGGCCGTCTTGCCGCTGCCGACGTCGCCCTGAATGAGTCTGTTCATGACCTTGGGCGATTTGAGGTCGGAATATATGGCGTTTACGGCGTCCTTCTGCCCCTGCGTGAATTCGAAAGGGAAGCGCGAGGCGAAGTTTTTTACGTCATCCGCCGTGGCTGAATAGCTGTTTATGCGCGCCGTTTCTCCGTCGCCCTTTATTATTTTAAAGGCCGAAATCAAAAGGAAGTATTCCTCTATGGCCACGCGCTCGGCGGCGAGGCGGGCGCCTTCGGCATTGACGGGCATGTGCACGCTTGCATAAGCCGATTTTAAATCTACAAGGTTGTATTTTTTTTGCAGGGCGTAAGGGATTGCGCTTTCTATTTTTACATTGCCGAGGGCCTGACGGATGGCCGAGCGCATTGCGCCCTGCGTAAGCGAACCCGTGAGGGGATATACGGGGACGAAGCCCTTTAACTTAAGGTTGTTGTCGGCGCGCTCGAAAGTGGGGTTGACCATGGACGCGCCGAGACCGTAGCGGTTTTGCACGCGGCCGTAAAAAAGGTATTCGCCGCAGTCGAGTTTTGAGGCGACGTAGGGCTGGTTGAACCATATGGCCGTGAAGAGGTAATCGCCCTGACGGCAGAGCGCCTTTACGTAAGGCCGCTTGGAAAAACGGTTGAACTCGACGTTGAGCACCTCGCACAGCGTTAAAATTACGTCGTTGTGATAGGCGGAGGCTATGGTGTCCGTTCTGGTCAGGTCGAGGTAGTCGCGCGGAAAATGGCGGACGAGGTCCTCCTGCGAGAAGATATTGAGTTTGTTGAAATGCTTCTCCCTCTTTTCGGAGACGTAGCGCAAATCGGTAAGTTTCATTTTGTTATTCGGGCCTCCCCTGCCAAGGGGAGGTGGCAAGCTTCAGCTTGTCGGTGGGGTTTGTCCTTATAAATTATAACTGCGTTTGCCCACCTATTTTTGCGTTGACGATATTATCTATGTAAGCGCAAACGCCCCCAAAATTCTCGTTAACATCACGGTTGAGTATACGCACAACCTCTAAATCATAATAATTAAAAAATTGCGTCCTCGCTTTATCCCTCTCTATATTGTCCTCCCCGTAATGCTGCGAGCCGTCCAATTCTATAACGAGCTTTGCTTTTGAGCAATAAAAATCTGCTATGTAGTTGCCTATTATCTTTTGGCGCATAAACCTTACGGGATAATGACGAAGGAAATCATACCACAGGCGTCGTTCTTCCTTTGTCATATTTTTGCGCAACCGAGCAGCATATGGCAACAATTTTTTGTTGTGCTTTCTTATCATTTTAAAATTATGTAAAGGCTATTATCTGCGGTAAAAATATTGTACAAATCCCCCCTTTAATTCCCCCCTTTGGCAAGGGGGGCTTGCATGGGATTAATTCCCCATTTGCAAGGGGGCTTGTGTGGGATTAATTCCCCATTTGCAAGGGGGCTTGTGTGGGATTAATTCCCCATTTACAAGGGGACTTGTGTGGGATTAATTCCCCATTTACAAGGGGACTTGTGTGGGATTAATTCCCCATTTGCAAGGGGCTTGCGTGAGCCGCAGGAGTGACAGACTATTGTACGCGCGGTATCCGCGCGTACAATGGGGTGAATACGCCGCGCAACGCGCGACAAAACCGCACACTGTCTGAGCCCGACAAGATGACGCAATATTATTATACCACAAAAAGGCGAGCCGAGCCCGCCTTTTGTATTTATATTATTGTAAAATTTTTGTCGGCCGCCGATAAGTTTTGGGCTGTCAGTTGCCGGCCTCAACCAAACTTCGGTCAACCGTTATCGGGCGTCAACCAAACCACGGCCAACAGCGTTTTAGGCAAAATTTCAGGTAAGACAAGGAGCGCAAATATTATACACAGCGTCATCTTGAGCGAAGTGAGCGCCTGCGAACGAAGCCGAAAGATCTTGTCCGGTACGTACCCCGCAAGATACATTCGACTGCGCGCCCTGCGGACGCTCCGCTCAGTATGACAATGCGGAATTATTCGAGTGAGACAATGTAGTAATACACAGGCTGCCCGCCGTAATGATAATCGACGTCGCAGTCGGGGAAGGCTTCGCCGACCTGTGCGGCCAGAGCTTCACACTCCTCTTCGCTTACGCCTTCGCCGTAGTAGAGGGTTATCATCTCGTGCTCGTCGCGCTTCATCTTTCTGATGAGCTGAAGGGTGGTCTCGCCGACGTCGTCGCCCTTTGCGAGAATCTTTTTGGAGTCGAGGCCGATGATGTCGCCTTCTCTGAGCTTGAAGCCGTTCATGGTGGTGTTGCGGACGGCATAAGTTACCTGACCTGCGGCCACGCCGTCGATGGCGTGAATCATGTTGGCCTTATTTTCCTCAACGCTTACGTCGGGATTGAACACGAGCGCCGCGGCGAAGCCCTGAGGCACGTTTTTTGTGGGTATTACGTGTATGGTGCGGTTGGTAACCAGCCCCTTGGCCTGTTCGGCCGCGAGGATTATATTCGAGTTGTTGGGGAAGACAAATACGTTGGAGGCATTTATCTTCTGGACGGCATCGGCTATGTCCGAAGCCGAAGGGTTCATGGTCTGTCCGCCTTCGATTACCCTGTCTACCGTTAAATCCTTGAAAATTTCGGCGAGACCTTCTCCCGCGCAGATGGCGAGCATGCCCATCTCCTTCTTTTCGGCTTCGAGTTTGGCCTTGAGTTCGCGGTTTTCCTCGAGCATGTTTTCAATCTTGATTCTGTCGAGTTCGCCGAGCTCGAGCGCATACGAGAGCGCGATGCCGGGAGTGTTGGTGTGGACGTGGACTTTTACGAGTTCAAGGTCGCCTATGCAGATTACCGAATCGCCCAGCGTCATGAGCTTTTCCTTGAGCCTGTCGATATCGGCCAAAGTGGTCATCTGCTTTAAGTGGATAATGAAAAATTCCGTGCAGTATGCGAACTGGATTTCGCCGAGGTCGAGGTTGATAATGTCGGAGTTGTCGCCGAAGTCGGCTTCCTTCTTGACTTCTACAGCCTCGGTGGGGACGTCTGCGCCCACCTCTTCGCCCGTGAGTGCGGCGAGAAAGCCGCGCATTATGGTCATGAGGCCGACGCCGCCCGAGTCGACTACGCCCGCCTTCTTCAATACGGGGAGAAGTTCCGGGGTCTGGGCCAGAGCTTCGTCGCCGACGGCTATGAGGGCCTTGAAAAATTCGATGAAATCCTTATTTTTTGAAGCGAGTTTACCGGCCGATTCGCTCATAAGGCGGACGACGGTGAGGATGGTGCCCTCCTTGGGGATAGATACGGCGGAGTAAGCAACCTTTGTGCCCGCTTCCATGGCTTTGGCAAAAGTTTTGGTATCGAAGGTCTGCGTGCAGTCGCGGAGGACCGAGCAGATGCCGCGCATTATCTGGGAAGAGATGACGCCCGAGTTACCCCTTGCGCCGCGGAGAGCGCCCTTTGAGACGGCGTCGCAGATTTCCTGAAAGCGGTTGGAAGAGCATGCGTTCATTTCCTTGACCGCAGACTGGAGCGTGAGCGACATATTTGTACCCGTATCGCCGTCGGGAACGGGGAAGACGTTGAGCGCGTCGACTTTCGCTCTGTTTATTTCAAGCATTCTGGCACCGGAAGATATCATCTTGCGGAAATCGGTGCTGTTCAATGTTTTAAGCATTTTTTCTCCTTAAATTACGCAAAAAAGCGGCATATAAAACTTTTAATCCCTTTACGCCGCAAAAAAGGATTAAACCGTAAAATTATAGTTTTACAGTTTAACCCCGATGATGTTGACGTTTACCGTGTCAACTATCATGCCGGTAAACTTTTCAACCTTATATTTAATTCCTTCTTTTAAGCTCTCTGCAACGGCGTTTATTGAAACGCCGTATTTGATGATGACGTACACGTCGATAAAAATTCTGTCGCCGTTAGTGACGACTTTGACGCCCTTGCCGCCGGGCTGTTTTTTTAGAAGTTCGGAAAGCGAATCGGTAAAACGACGGGAAACCATTTCGACAATGCCGTAACATTCCAGAGCGGCGTTGGATGCCACTTTAGCTATAGCCAAGTCTGATATGGAAATTTTGCCGTATACGTTGCTTGTACTTACTGACATAAAAATTACCTGAAAAGTTGCGCCTTTTAAAAAGCGCGAATGGGCGCGCAGAGTGCGTGCCTGTAAAATTATTGTAAACTACTTTTGCGATTTTTGCAAGTGTTTACGGGGAATTTATAGAATTTGTCTGAAAACGGCGTGAAAAAAGCGCGCAAAAAATTAAAAAATTTACTTTTCAGGCGCATTTTTGTTTGATTTTTTTTTAAAGGCATGCTATATTATTAGAGCTGTTCATGCGAACGGCTTGTATTTTGCACTTAAAATTAAGTAACTAACCGTAATTTCAGGGAGGTATATATTATGTCGAGAGTATGCAGCGTATGCGGAAAGGGTCAGACTTCCGGCAACAACGTAAGCCATTCCAAGAGAAGGACAAGAAGAACTTTCAAGGCAAACGTTCAGAAGGTTTCCTACGTCAATAAGGAAGGCAAGGTGGTAAACGATTACGTTTGCACCCGTTGCTTGAAGACCGTAGAGCGTGCATAAATAAAAATCGCTCGATTCGTACTCGCGGCACAGCCGCTCCGTGCGAATACGCAGCGAGGTTGCTGTAGTCGCGAAATCGCTTAACGGCGCAAATCAATTCCGCCTTGCGATTTCCGGCGAAGTTATTTTCAGAAAAGCGCTCATGAATTTGCTTTTTTCTTTTGAGAGCGTCCGTATCGAAGTAAATTCGGTATGGACGCTTTTGTACTTCTTTTCGCCCGATTCGTACTCGCGGCACAGCCGCTTCGTGCGAATACGCAGCGAAGTTGCTGTAGTCGTGAAATCGCTTAACGGCGCAAATCAATTCCGCCTTGCGATTTCCGGCAAAAGTTATTTAATGAAGCGCGCTTAAATTTATTTTTATCTTTTGAAAGCGGCGGGCGCCCACAGGGCGCCCGCCGCTTTGAATATTGATTTTGTTGCGTCTTGCCACAGCATTAAGAGCGCGTGACAGTATTGTTTTCGTACACAAGCGTACCGTCGCTGCAGACGACGGTTACACCCTGAAAGTGTGCGGTTTTCTGTTCCTCAGTATAAAATATCTGCACTATTTCGGTTTCGCCGTCCTCGTCTCCCTCTTCAGGCAGCTTTTCTTCGGCATAGAATACTTTGAGTGCATCCCACTGCTCCGTAGTGCCGGCGAAATAGATGGTCTCCATAAAATTACCCTCGATGGCCGTGGTATGCATCATGGTGAGCGTGGCGGGCAGGTAAAGTTCCGTAAGGTTGGTTTCGGTATAGACGTCGGCTTCGGTTATGGTATAAATGCCCCTGAAAGTACCGGCGAACAACGTGCTAATATCGGCCTCCACATGCGCATTTTCAAGGCGCGAACAGTACGCAAAGGCGTAAGGCCCCAGGTCGGTTACAGATGAAGGGATTACCACGGTGGTGAGCGAGCTTGAATACGCGAAGGCGGCGTAACCTATGTAAGTTACGCTGTCGGGAATGGTGAGCTCTAAAATATTATTATAGGCAAACGCGCGCGTGCCTATGGTAGTTATGCTGTCCGGAATGGTTACGGAAGTCAGCGAATTGCAACTCATGAACGCGTCCGTCGCTATTTCCTTTACGGGCAGAACGCCGTGCTCGCCGTCGTCGTATTCGGCGGGAATATCGTAACTTTTAAGCGCGGACTTGTTGCCCGTAACGCCGCTTACAATGTAATATGTTCCGTCGTCGCTTAAACTGAAGGTGACTTCGGCCGAACCGCAGGCGGAAAAAGAAAACAGCCCTGCGGCCGCAACGGCCGCAGCTGAAAGAATTGCCGCAATTTTTTTCATAACGACATTATTGTAACACACCCGCGCAAAATTGGCAAGGCGCCGCGCGTAAAGGTTTGGTGAAATTTATTTTCCCCTCTGCCTTTGCAATGGCGCATAAAGGTAAGGAATTGTAAAAATTTAGTAAGGAATTCCTTATTTATACATCCGGTAGCACAGAGATATCTTAAACAATGCCGACACTGCTGGGAAGGCGCAAAAAAGGGCCGCGCAAAACCACAATGGTTTTGCGCGGCCCTTTTACTTTATGTTTACTTTCTGCACACTATTTTTAAAATTTTTCTTATGGGCTTGGGCGGTTTTACGCAGATTATGGTCATACTTTCCCCCTGTTTACTAAAATGAGGGCGACGTCGCCTTCTGCAATCTCCACAAAGGCCGAAGAATTTTCGGCAATGTTGGAAATTCCGCGGCATTCGCCGAGGGAGATTGCGCGCGGATAGGCGTACTTGCAGCCTTCACTACCCATTATATGAACGCTCTGACCGAAAGGTAACACCGAAAAGGTTGCGCCCACGTATTGATCCAGCAAGATTTTGCCCGAGGCGGGAAAAATTACGCTGGTTTTTGTAATCATGCGCGCCCGCGCGCCCCTTGCATGCGCGGCATACAAAAGCTGGAGATTGCCGAGGAAGTGATCCTCTCTTCCCCCGCCTCCGCCGTAGATTGTTATGTCGTCTATGCCGGCGGCAAGCATTTTGAATAAAGCTATTTCGCCGTCGGTAAAGTTTTTTTCCGAGGGGTAAATTTCCTCGGGCGGAGGCGAAGGCATATAGCCGAGACTGTCGAAGTCGCCGATGTTTTTATCTATGCGCACCTTATTTTTAGCCCACGAGTAAGCCCCGTCGCAGCAGTAGACGACGCTGTCCGCGCAGTCGATCTCGCCTTCGTACGGTTCACCGTTTAATAAAAGTATGCCCTTCATGCCTTTAACGCGGCGATTGTGGCCGCCATATCCTTCGATTTGAATACTGTTGAACCCGCGACGAGCACGTTTGCGCCCGCCTCCTTTATGGCTGCGCAGTTTTCAACCGTTACGCCGCCGTCGATTTCGATATCCATATCGCCCTTGCCGATTCTGCGCGCGTATTCCCTTGCCTTTTTTACCTGTTCGAGCGCGGTGGGGATAAACTTCTGCCCGCCGTAACCGGGGAAGACGGACATTATTAAAACCATGTCGCAGAGTTCAAAGACGTCGAAGACCTTTTCCACATCGGTATCGGGATTGACGACGACGCCGCACTTTACGCCGAAAGATTTGATGAGTTCGAGCGTCTCACATAAATATGAGGGGGAAATTTTTGCGCACGCTTCGTAATGCACGGTGATGATGTCCGCGCCCGCTTCGGCAAAGAATTTTATCTGCGTTTTGGGGTGTTCAATCATCAGATGCACGTCGAGCGGAAGGGACGTGAGCGAACGGATGTTTTTTACCATCTGCCCGCCGAAAGTTATGGGTTCGACGAAGGAGCCGTCCATGACGTCGCAATGAATGACGTCGGCCCCCGCCGCGTTAAGTTTTTTTATTGCTCCGCCCATATCTGAAAAATCGGCGGAGAGAATGGAAGGTGCTATTTTAATGTTCATAAGTTTTTCCTTGTTGAATTGCAGGCGGCAGAGCTATTAAAAATCATTTAACGCAACGTGCCGCAGCGCGGCAATCATAACATTGCGCCCCACGGCGCAATTCATAACTGTAAACGCGGCGGCGCCGCTCATAACTTAATAGCGCGCCGCAAGCGCAGTATTTTTGTTAGTCGTCCTTTATGTAACTTGCGCGCAGCTGGCCGCATGCGCCGCCGATATCGGAGCCGATCTGCCTGCGCAGCGTGGCCGAAAGGCCGCCTTTTTCTAGGAACCCCAAAAAGCGGTAGGCAGATTTTTCGTCCGTGGCCTTTAATGTGCGCTCCTTTACCTCGTTCAGTCTTATCAGATTTACGTGGCAGGGCCTGCCCTTTAAAAGCTTTATCAGCTCTTCGGCGTGGCGCTTGTCGCAGTTTTCACCCTCGATTAAGGAATATTCGAAGATATACCGCCTGCCCGTCTTTGCAAAGTAATTATCGCAAGCCTTTAAAATTTCGGCTATAGACCATTTATTGGCTACGGGCATGGTGCGGGCGCGCTCTTCGTCGGTAGTTGCGTGGAGAGAAACAGTTAAATTCAAGGGGATTCCCTCCTCCGCAAAGTCGTACATTCTGTCGACGAGTCCGCAGGTTGAAAGGGATATATTGCGGGGAGAAATGTTTAGGCCGTCGCCGTCGGTGAGGTTTTTTAAGAACGTCACCACGTTGTCGTAGTTGTCAAAGGGTTCGCCGCTTCCCATGAGCACTACGTTGGTGACGGCGCGCTTTTCCCTGGTGCCGCCGTATGCGGCGTTCACCTTTAAAATCTGGGACAAAATTTCGCCCGAAGTCAGATCGCGCACGCGGCCGTTTAAAGTACTTGCACAGAACTTGCAGCCCATGCGACAGCCGACTTGCGTGGAAACGCACTGCGTGTTGCCGTATTTGTACGCCATTAAGACGCCCTCTATTATGTTGCCGTCGGCGAGCTCGAAGAGGAATTTCTTTGTGCCGTCCGCGCCTTCGAAGGTCTGAAGAATCTTTATTGCGCAGTCCTCGAAGTCTTCCAAAAGCTTTTGTTTGAAAGCCGCGGGCAGGGTGGATATCTGTGAAATATCCTTGCCTTGCGTAAGGCCTTCGTAAAGCTGTTTTGCGCGGAAGGCGGGCTGGCCGCAGGCGGCCGTGAGCTCCTTTATCTGGTTGAAATTTAAGTCCTGAATAATTGATTTCATGATAAAAATGAATTCCCGGCGATATAACACTTATAGTCGGTGTCATCTTGTGCAAAGCCGAAGGCGAAGTCGAAAGATCTTGCTTGATTTCCACCCTGCCGGATACATTCGACTGCGTTCGTCGCATATCGCTCCTCACTCCGCTCAGTATGATACGGCTGCGACATGGACAAAAAATCTTATATTTGCTTTCTCTTAAAACATGTCAGATAAAACCCTGCGCCGAGGGATATGTGCGGCAGGAACTGGAGACCGTAGCGCGTGGCTTTATGAGCGAGCGGGCTTGAGGGAATTTCAAGTTCGAACTGCGGATGCGCCGCCAGAAAGTTGTGGGCGGCGGTGTCGTTCTCTTCGGGGAGAATTGAACAGGTTGAATAATACAGCCTGCCGCCCTGCTTTACATAGCGCGCGGCGTTGTTTAAAAGCGCGGCCTGCGTTGCGCACAGCGCGGGGATATCCTGCGCAGTGCGATGAAGTTTTATATCGGGATTTTCGTTTATTACGCCCGTGCCCGAACAGGGCGCATCTAAAAGTACGGCATCGTATGCCCCCTCATATGCGGGATTGAACACCGTGCCGTCGGCGCAGACGGGCGTCACGCTGTCCGCGCCCATGCGGGCGCAGTAGGCCCTTATGAGTTCTACCCTGTGGGGGTGAAGCTCGCAGGCAGTAACCGAGGCAAATTTACGCGACAAGAACACGCTCTTTCCGCCGGGCGCGGCGCACATATCCAAAAGGCTTTCGCCGCCGCATATAGCCGAACAAATGGCCACCGAACCGACCGACTGAAAGGTGTAATCGCCCGCAAAAAAGCCGTCGTCGCGCACAAAATTTCTGAAGATATACACGCCTTTGAAGGGCGTATCAGTATGCTCCTTTGAAAGGTACTCCTCCTCTCCGCGCACAAAGCGCACGCACACGCCGAGGGAAGGCGCGCTGAGTATGTCGTAAGCCTGAGATTTATAGCTGCGCCTGACCATTTTTGCCAGCCACAGCGGCGACGAGGACGAAACGGACAGAGCTTCGTCGGCCTTTTCGGGCAGAGGCGGAATTTTATAGGAGCGCAAAAAGGCGTTTACGAAACCCGCCGCGCCGCTCTTGCCCGCCTTTTTTGTAAGTTCGACGGCGCAGTCGACGACCATGTAATCGCTCTTGTCCATAAATTCGAGCATGTACAGCGCGATTTTTAAAATGAGACGGACGGCGCTTTTGGGGGCCTTTTGCGTGTTGCGCGAAATCACATAGCCGAGCCACACGTCCTTTTCGAGCACGCCGTAGCAGACTGCCACCGTGCGGTTTTTGTTTGAAGGCTCCACCGCGCTTTCGGCAATGGCCTGTTTTAAATATTTACCCCCCGAATATACCTTGGAGAGCACTATGTAGGGGTCGGTTAAGGGATTAGTCAAGCCTGTCGCCCGCCTTTATTTTTCTGCCGTTGACGATATCTGCCGCCGCAAGGGGCTTGCCGCCCGCAAACTGCGCTTTTACAATGCTTAATGCGCCGTTTGCGCACTTTACAACTATCCCTCCCTTGTCGGCGCGGACAACTTCGCCGGGTGCGCCGACGCATTGTCCGTCGTGCAATACGGCCTTATATATATTGAGCTGAACGCCGTTTAAAAAGCAATATGCGAGGGGCGAAGGGCTCATAGCGTTGATTAAACGCACGGCCGAAGGCGCATCGCCGAAGGATATGCGGGCATCTTCCTTTTTAATCTTTTTGCAGTAGGTCGCCCGCGCGTCGTCCTGCAGCAGAAGCTGGGGATGACCCTGCGCGATGTAGTCTATAGCCTCGACGGCCGCCTCCGCGGAGAGGAGGGAGAGCTCTTCAGAGAGCTCGCCATAAGTTTTATCGCCCACCTCGCACCGCTTTACGAGCAGGATATCGCCCGAGTCCAAGGCCTCCTCCGTTCTCATTACGGTAACACCCGTGTACTTTTCGCCCGCGAGTATGGCCGACTGAATGGGGCTTGCGCCCCTGAATTTTGGCAGGAGCGACGCGTGGAGATTCCACACGCCGAGCGGGAAGGCCGAAAGAAGCTCCTTTGAAAGAATCTGGCCGTAGGCACATGTTACCATTACGTCGCCGCCGAGCGCGCGCACTTCATCTGCATGCATGCGAATTTTGGGCAGATCGAGCACAGGAATTGCGTTTTGCAGGGCAAACTGCTTTACGGGCGTGGGCGTGAGTATTTTTTTTCTGCCGACGGGCTTGTCGGGCTGGGTTATGACCCCAACCACCTGACCCTTTTTAAAAAGCGCCTGAAGGGCGGGCAGGGCGTAAGCAGGCGAACCCGCGAAGACTATTTTCATAATTATACCTGTCTGGCGGCAAAAGCCGCATTATTTTTAAGCGCTCTGCGCTCAATTCAACGCCTTACTTTGCCATCTTGAGCAGAACAAACAAAGTGAACGGCATCGAAAAATCCTGTTCGGTTTCGTCCATGCAAGATACATTCGGCTGAGCACCCTTCGGGTACTCAGCTCAGTATGACACTGAGGAATTAAAATTCGCCAATTTACGCAATGAAGGTGCCTAAAATTAAAAAGAGATGCGAAGCAGATTTTTTTAATTTTCTTCGGGGAGGTCGTACACCTCCGACGCGATATCCGTATAGATTACGCCGTCGAGATGGTCGAGTTCGTGGCAGACGGCGCGGGCGAAGAAACCTTCGGCCGTCAGCTTGTGTTTGCGGCCCGTGCGGTCGCGGTATTCTGCCTTGACCTTATAGGGGCGGGTGACCGTGCCCTGCTTGCCTTTTACCGAAAGACAGCCTTCGGGGCCCGTCTGCTCTCCCTTGACGGAGACTATTACGGGGTTTATCATTTCGAAGAACCCCTCCTCCACGTCGATAACGACGGCGCGGACGGGAACGCCTATCTGCGGAGCGGCCAATCCCGCGCCGTTTTCAGCGCGGACGGTCTGCTTTAAATCGTCCATCAGAGCGCCGAGTTCGGCGTCGAATTTTTTGACTTCGGCGCACTTTTGCCTTAAGGCCTCGTCGCCGACCTGAACTACGTATCTTACCATGTTTTACCTCTTTTGCCCGACGCGCGGGCGAGTGCTTTTAACCTGAAAATTTTAAATTAATAATGTTTTGCCACAAAACCGCGCCGGCCGCGCCCTGCAAGATTCTTCGACTGCGCGGCATAATTGCCGCTCCGCTCAGAATGACAATATAAAATCTGAACTTTCGTTACCCCCTTAGCTCAGGTTGACCGGATTTTCCTCCACATATGCAAGGGCCGAAGGCGTTGAACAGCGCACGGCTATATCGTAAATTTGCGGCAGAAGCTTGCCCGATTTTAAGCGCATGAGCACCTGATAGCGAACTTTGCCCTGAATTTTTTTGATGGGCGAGTGCATTTTGTTGAAGAATATGAATTCGTCCCCGCAGTTTTTACGCAGACCGTCTATGGCGAAATAGACTTCCTTGAGCACCTCGAGCGCGGCCTTGTCCTCCTCCGCCGTGACCATGACGCGGCAGATGAGCGAGTAGGGCGGGAAGCCCGTGGCCTTGCGGATTTTTACCTCGTTTTCGAAAAAACCCTTGTAATCGTAATTTACGGCGTAGCGCAGAATGTAATTTTCGGGAGAATAGCTCTGAAGAACGACTTTGCCCTTTTCGCCCGCCCGGCCGCTGCGGCCCGCAACCTGCGTTATGAGCTGAAACGTGCGCTCGCCGCTGCGATAATCGGAAAAATGCAGGCTCATGTCGGCGTCGAGTATGCCGACGAGCGTGACAGAAGGAAAGTCGTGCCCCTTGGCTATCATTTGCGTGCCGACGAGGATGTCGGCTTCGCGCCTGCCGAAGGCGGAGAGAATTTTATAGTGTCCGTCCTTGCCGCTGACGGTATCGTTATCCATGCGGAGAATGCGCGCCTTGGGGAAAAGTTCCTTTAAATCCGCCACCACCCTCTGCGTACCCGTGCCGCCGTAGCGGAGATGCACTCCGCCGCACTGCGGACAAGCGGACAACATGTGGTATTTTGCGCCGCAGTAGTGGCACTTTAAACAGTTTTCTTCGGAGTGGTAAGTTAAGGATACGTCGCAGTTTTCGCACTTGGCGACGTAGCCGCAGTCCTGACAGATGACAGTTTTTGCATAGCCGCGGCGGTTTATAAATATTATCGCCTGATTGCCGCGCGAAAGGGTTGAAGAGAGCTCTTCGCGCAGGGCCCGCGAAAAGGCCGAATTGTTGCCCCGCTTTATTTCGTTGCGCATGTCGGAGATTATAATTTCAGGCAGGGGCTTTTTATTTATGCGGTCGGGCAGCTCGATGAGGCCGTATTCGCCTTGGGTGGCGCATATGTAGCTTTCAACCGAGGGCGTGGCCGAACCTAAAATGAGCTTGCAACCGTTGTAATTTGCGCGAAGCTTGGCAACTTCTATGGTGGAGTACCTCGGCGCCGTTTCCGACTGGTAGGAGGAATCGTGCTCCTCGTCTATGATGATTGCGCCCAGATTTTCCAAGGGGGCGAAGATGGCCGAGCGCGCGCCTATGGCGATTTTTGCCTCGCCCGAGCGCAGGCGCCACCATTCGTCGAAGCGTTCGCCCGCAGAAAGGCCGCTGTGCATTATGGCCGCCTGCCCCTTGAACCTGCGGCGGAGCTGGCGGAGCATCTGCGGAGTGAGGGAAATTTCCGGCACGAGAAATATGGCCGTTTTGCCGCGCTTCAATACTTCGGCTATGTAACTTAAATAAATTTCCGTCTTGCCGCTGCCCGTAACGCCGTGGATGAGCTGAACGGTTTTATCAGATTTTTCGATATATTCGAGGGCGCCTTCCTGCGCGGGCGTAAGCGGGACGGGGGTATACTCCTCCTCTTCGCCGAGCATGGGCATGCGCTCGCGGCGGACCTTGTAAACTTCGGCCCCGCCCTTTTCTACCAAAGCGTTTACTGCCGCTCTGCCGAACTCTTCGCAAAAGGGCGTAAACTGCCTGTCGCCGTTTTTAAGTTCCTCAAGCGCGGCAATCTGCTTTTTTGCGGATTTACTGAGGGATATACCGGGGTCAATCAGCTTTATATACTTTGTGTAAACTTCGTTTACGCGGCCTAAGCGCATTTCGGAAGGGAGAAAGAGCCTTAAAGCCACGGCGCGGGGCACGCGGAAGCGGCTTACAATCCTTTCCATCAGCGCAAAACATTCGGGCAGGAGAGCGGGCTGTTCGTCATAGACGTATTTTACGGGCTTGATTTTTGACGCGTCGAATGAAGGGGTCTGACTTATTCCGATTACAAACCCCTCCACCACCCTTCCGCCGAATGGCACCTTTACTCTGCAGCCCGGCTGAACGCCTTCGGGGCAGGAATATTCAAAAATCTTGTCCACCTGACTGTGGGCAATATCTACGATAACTTGACAATAGGTCATGAACAGTTTTAAAAAATTCCCGAAGGCTAAGGCCTCTTAATGAATTGCGGCATACTGCCGCATGACTATGAGTGCGAAAAATTGCGTACTTGACAAAATCGCCCCGCGCGGGGCGATTTTGTGGTGCAAAGAAGTTAATCTTTGACGGCTTTAATTTTGCCCTCTTCTATTTCCTCGCAGGCGAGGGCGATTTCCTTTAAGCGGTGAGGATTTTCGCGCGGGTTGGTTACGCTGCTCTGTTCGATGATCTGGCGGGCGCGCTTGGCAACTACCACGCACAGCGCATAGCGCGAGACGGGCGTGCCGTTATCGCCCAGTTTTTCTATGAGAGAATCTACGGGTGGTACGTTTATCATTTTATGCCATTCCTCCGGTTTTCTATAATTTTTAATATGCGGCCGACGGTCTCTTCGAGGTCGTCGTTGATTATCGTATAGTCGTAAAATTTGCTGCGCGACAGTTCATAATCGGCGCGCTGCAGTCTTTTTTCTATGAGCACCTCGTCCTCGGTGCCGCGCATCTTTAAGCGCCTTACCAGTTCTTCGCGGCTGGGCGGGGTTATCATCAAAAGGAGCGCTTCGGGGAATTCGTCGCGTATGTGCTGGGCGCCGTCCACGTCGATTTCTAAAATCACGTCCTTGTTTTCTGCAAGTTTCTGTTCGACGAAAAAGCGGGGCGTGCCGTAATAATTTTCGAAGTGGTTGGAGTATTCCAAAAACCCGCCTTCGTCTATCATCTTAAGGAAGGTTTCCTTGGATATGAAAAAATAATTCTTTCCTTCCCGTTCTCCCTCGCGGGGTGCGCGCGTAGTGCACGACACCGAAAGCACGGCGTCGGGCAGCCTTTTCAACAGCATGTCTACCACGGTACCCTTGCCGACTCCCGAGGGACCGGAAATTACTATTAAAGTACCTTTTGCATTACTCAACGTTTTGTACCTGTTCTCTTATTTTTTCTATCTCGTTCTTCATGTCGAGGCCGAGTTTGGTTATGGTTATGTCGTTCGACTTGGAACAGATTGTATTTGTTTCCCTGTTGAATTCCTGAATGAGGAAATCGAGCTTGCGTCCGACCAGCTTTTCGCCGCAGATTGCGCGGAACTGGGAAATGTGCGAACGCAGGCGGGTGAGTTCCTCATCGATATTGGACTTATCGGCAAAGACGGCCACTTCGGTTAAAAGGCGGCTTTCGTCCACGGGGACGCTTTGGAGATAGCTTTTGATTTTTTCTTCGAGCTTATGGCTGTAATCTTCCGCAACGAGGGGTGCTCGGGCGGCAATTTTATCGACTATGCCTTCGATGGTGTCCACGCGGAAGAGCATATCGTTTGAAAGCTTGAGCCCCTCAGTCAGGCGCATGCCGTTCAGGTTATCGAGCGCGACCTGAAGGGCGGACTTTAAAGCCTGAATGATTTCCTCATCCGCGCCGGAGGCTTCCTCGGCGCGCAGAACGTCAGGCTGGCGCAAGACCGAAGTTATGGTAAAATCGTTTTCAACTTCGGGGAAGAGCGCGATTATCTTTTTTGCCGCGTCCACGTACGCCTTGGCCGTGCTTTCGTCTATGTAGAGCGTTTTGGACTTTTGCCGCTTGTCCGTAAAGCTTATGAACACGTCGGCATGGCCGCGCGTGAGCGAGGAACGGACTATTGAACGGACGACGTCTTCATAGCCGAGAAAAATTTTGGGGCACTTGACCGCTATATCGAGATAGCGGTTGTTTACCGTCTTGACCTCGGCGGTCAGTTCAATTCCGCCCTCTTTATATTCGCCCCTGCCGAAGCCCGTCATGCTGTACATAATATTGTTACCTTCCGCCGATTTTCTGGATACACAATAATTATAACGCATATCTTGTAAAAATACAAGCCGCTAAAGCGCGTTTTAATAAAATTTTAAGCCGTGGGCGCGTGCGGCGGGCGGAATTCGCCCGCCGCACGCCGTCAGTAATCGTTGAAGTCATGGCCGCAGACGCCCCTTTCGCGCGTGCAGATGACGCGGTAATTGTTTCTGGGCTGGGCCGTAAACAGCGTGAAAGGCGACGTAGAAGTGGCGATTGCCCCAGTAATATCCGCAAAATAAGCACAGTTGCCGGCGCACATTACTACCGGCATGCCGTAAAGATAGGCGTACGCCCGCGCGAGCAGGGGCGGCATGCCGCCCGCGGGGCTTTCCATCAGACACAGCAAAAGATTGCAGCCGCACAGCGACAGACTTTTTATGTTTTCGGGAAAATGCAAATCGTTTTCTATGCACAGCCCGACTTTGTAGCCGCCCAGCTTATACAGCCCGAGATAGGCTCCGCTTTTGAGTCCTTCGCCGTCGACGACGTGCAGCATGTCGGTTATGCCGAGCAGTCTTCCCCCCTCGGCCACCGCCGCCGACTTGCGCTTTAGTCCTCTGCTGTCCGTGCGGCAGCCGCACACCGCGGCGCACCCCGAACGGCGCGTCAGACGGGCGAACGCGCCGAGTTTATCGCTTCTGCCCGAAAGCTCGGCGTCGTAATCGACGTCGCCGATATAGCCGAAACCGATGAGCGCGACGTCGCACTCGGGCAACTGCGCATGTTCGCCCGCAAGGCGGGGCGCGACACATATTTTCATACATACTATACTATTTTAAATTAATTAAAATGGTTACTCCGCCTCCCGTCCGCGCATTTTTAAAAGCGGCGTTCTAACGGGGACATGCGCGGCATAATTTTAGAGTATGAAAAAGATGATTGCGATAATCGCCGCGGCGGCGGCATGCGCCTGCGCGCTGCCGCTCGCCGCGTGCGCGCCTCAGGAAGATGAAGGCAGCGCGTACTTTATAACCGCCGAGTTCGACGGCGGACACACATTGACGGGAAAAGTGCAGTTTGACTTCTTCAACGACACTGACAACGCGCTTGACAGCCTGAAATTCAACCTGTGGGGCAACGCCTTCCGCGAGGGAGCGGCCTCCTCCCCCGTCTCCGCGGCCGTGCGCGACAAGGCCTATTACAACGGACTGAGCTACGGCGGCATGGAGATAACGGCCGTCGAAGGGGGCGAATGGCGGGTGTGCGGCGATGACCAGAACATTCTCGAAGTGAGCTTCGGCGCGCCCATATATCCCGACGAACGCGCAAGCTGCACCATTGAATACACCCTCACCCTTGCCGACGTCAACGCGAGAACGGGCGTGACGGCGCACACCGTAAATCTCGGCAATTTTTACCCGATACTGTGCGCATACGGGCAGTCGGGATTTCTGGAATACACATACTGTGCTACGGGCGACCCATTTGTTTCGGAGGTAGCGGACTATACCGTTGAACTGACCGTACCAGAGGAATATATTGCGGCGGCGAGCGCAAAACCCGCGCTGACGAGCGGGAGCGGCGACAAAAAAACTTTGCGCTACGAGCTTGAAAACGCGAGGGATTTCGCCATGGTTTTATCGACCGGATTCAGGGAGATAAGCCGCGAGGCTGCGGGCGTGGAGATAAGCTATTACTATTATGACGACCAAAGCGCCGAAAAAAGTTTAGCCGCGGCCGCCGAGAGTATGGAATATTTCTGCGGAAAGTTCGGGCAATATCCCTATTCCTCCCTGGCCGTCGTGCAGACGCCGTTTTGTCAGGGCGGCATGGAATACCCCGCGCTGACGATGATTTCGGACGAGTGCGACGAGAGCGCAAAAATTTATACGATAGTGCACGAAAACGCCCACCAGTGGTGGTACGCCGCCGTAGGAAGCGATCAGTTTGCGCACGGCTGGCAGGACGAGGGGCTGGCCGAGTATTCCGCCCTGATGTTTTTTGAAAACGCCCCGACATATGGCTTTACAAAGGCGGGGCTGCTGGGCACGGCTACAAAGGCGTACCGCGCGTATTTTTCGGTTTACAACCAGCTTTTCGAGGGCGCGGACACGAGCATGGACAGAGCGCTGAACGAGTTTTCGGGCGATTACGAATACGCAAACGTGGCGTACAACAAGGGACTTCTGCTGTTCGACGCGGTGCGCGGAGCGTGTGGCGACGACAAATTTGCCGCCGCGCTGAGAAATTATTTTTCCGACTACCTCTTCGGCATAGCGCCGCCCGAGGGGCTGATTGCCGAGTTCTGCAAATTCGCCGACTGCGAAGGAATATTTACAAGCTTCCTCGAAGGGAAGGTTATAATTTAACCGCCGGGCAATTTTTTTGCGCGCCGCGTGTCGCGGCGCGCAACTTTTTACATTTTGCATGCGCAAAATGCCCGAACTTTTTGTTGCCAAAAAAAATAATATGAAGTATAATAAAATTGCCTGCGGGACATAACGCAAAGCAAAGCCGCGGGCAAAGGTTTGTTATGGACGCATACCCAAGTTTTATTTTTAACGGCCGATAACTTACCGCGTCGCCTTACTGCACGGTGCGCGGAAGTTTTGCCGCGCACAATTTCATTTTTACGGAGAAATGCAGTATGGTCAAATATTTTGTTACGGGCGAGGACGGCAAGCTCGTTCAGACGGACGCGTTTAAAGACGCATGCTGGGTAGACATGGTCAACCCCACCGACGACGAAGTGGACGACGCCGTAGATGCGACGGGCGTGCCCGAAGACATGATTAAAGCCGCACTCGACGAAGAAGAGCGCGCGCGCACCGAGTTTGACGAGGGAAGCAGCATGTTCGTCGTCGACTGTCCCATCATCGAAGAGGGCGAAAGCGGCGACACTTACTCCACCCTGCCCCTTGCGATAATCTACAACAAAAAGTGCATAATCACGGTATGTTTAAAGGGCAACCCCGTTTTAAAGGACTTTATAACGGGGCGCATAAAGGTGTTCTGCGACAAGCCCGTGGGATTTATTTTAAACTTTATGTACGGCAACGCCAAGCGGTTTTTGTACTGCCTTAAACAGATAGACAGAAAATCGCACCGCGTGCAGGCCGAGCTGGGCAGAACGCTTAAAAACGAAGAAATTTTACAGCTTCTGGATCTGGAAAATTCGCTGGTATACTTTTCTACTTCGCTCAATTCCAATTACAAGGTGCACGAAAAGCTTTCCAAAGTCGAAGCCGTGGCCACCCGCGAAGATTATCAGGATTTGTACGACGACATGGTGATCGAAAGCAGTCAGGCCATAGAGATGTGCAAAATTTATAAAGACATTCTGTCGGTATCCATGGACGCGTACGGTTCTGTAATCTCCAACAACGCCAACGACACCATGAAAAAACTGACCGTTATAACCATTCTTCTGGCCATACCCACCATGATAGCGGGATTCTGGGGCATGAACATGCCCGTGCCGTGGCAGGCGCAGGAGGGCGACACCTCCACCATATGGTTCTGGCTGGTAATCGGAATAACCTTTGTGCTGACCGCAATAGTGGCGTTCTTCCTGGTCAGGTCCATGAAATTCAGGCCGGCGGGCAAGCAGCGCAGACAGCGCAGGCAAAAACTTACGAGGAAGTGATTTTTAATGCCTATTTTACAATATAAGTGCCCCGAGTGCGGCAAAGAATTTGAAGAACTGGTAAAAAAATTCGACGACGAGGTTTTGTGCCCCGACTGCAAAGTAAAGGCACAGAGGAGCTATTCGGGCTCGGTGTGGTCGGCGACGGGCAAGCCCGCAAAAAAATGCAGCGGACACTGCAAAACCTGCGGCGGCTGCCATTGAGCTAATCAACTAATATGCCATATAAATTTCGGCTCAGGCGCGGTTAAAACGTGCCTGAGCTTTTTTTAAACAAAAAATATTTTTATTGACTAAATTAACAAAAATAGTTATAATTAGTTACGAACGGACGGCCGAACGCTGCAACGATAAAAGCGCGCCCGATTAAAAAATGGAGGCGAATATGAAAAGAAAACTTTTAACTGTTTTGCTGTCGCTATCAGCGATACTGTGCATGTGCTTTGCCGTTGCGGCTTGCGACAGTCAGAATAACGAAAATCCGGGCGATACCCTGACGGGCGACCATATTTCAGATGATGATTATGATGATGACGGACAAAGCCAAGAAGGCGATGACTCCGAACACATACATAACCTCACCAGACATGAGCGCACTGAACCTGCATGCACCATTGCAGGCAACATATTATATTGGTCGTGTTCAGGTTGCGGGAAAAATTATTCCGACGCGGAAGCTACGCAGGAAGTTTACGAAACGGGGATAGCCGCCCTCGGTCATGATTATGAGCCGGAAATAACATCGCAACCGACATGCACGCAGGACGGAGTTGAAACGTTTATCTGCACAAGATGCAACGACAGCTACACGCAAAAGATAGATGCCCTCAATCACGACATAATAAAACACGACGGCTGGGAAGCAACATGCACGGATGGCGGCTGGGAGGCATATGAAACATGCTCGCGTTGCGATTACAGCACATATAAAGAGACAAAGCCGCTGAGCCACAATTATGTAAATAAAGTATGCACCCGTTGCGGCGACGTCTACAAAAACAAATGGGACGGAAGCGTTGCCGATGCCTTTGAGGGCGGCAACGGCACCGAGGAAAACCCTTACCTTATTTCCACCGGCGCACAGCTGGCCTATCTTGCCTCTACCGTCAGCGCGGGCAACATTTATACTGATAAATACTTTGCCCTAACCGACGATATAGACCTGAACAATCTTGAATGGACTCCCATAGGCAATTCAACGTATTATTTTAACGGCACAATTTACGGCAGTAACTATGTAATTTCCAATCTTTCAATAACGTCGTGCTACGATATGGCAGGTCTTTTTTATGGGCTGAACAGTTCTTCGGCCATTTATGACCTCGGCCTTGAAAATATTTCCATAAACATCTCATATACAAATACCCCTCCGCAGTACGCCTACTACGGATACGCAGGCGGACTTGCAGGCGAATGCACAGGTAAAATTATAAACTGCTATGCAACAGGCAACATCGTTGCATGCAACTATTATTACGTAGGAGGAATTATAGGCCTCGGAAGAAACAATTTTAATATTGTACAATCGCATGCCGATGTGAATATAACGGCGACCGTGGACGCAGCGACGCCAAATTATTATTCCGGCGCGGGCGGAATTGCCGGAAGCGCTACTAACGTCACATTCAACGGATGCTATTCGACAGGAGATGTTAAATTAATTTCAACAACGAGCACAATGTACGCGGGCGGACTTGCGGGCAACTGCGACGGCAGTTTCGTTTCATACAGCTATGCCTTCGGCGATGTTGAAATCGAAAGCTATGCGTATGACGCCACATCGTATGCAGGCGGACTTGTCGGCTCATGTTCCTATGAAATTTTTAACAGTTACTCGACAGGCGACGTGGCGGTCAATATGACGGCGTCCGCCACAGCAGCATACGCGGGCGGTTTTGCGGGGCAAGTTCAGGATGCTTACGTGGCCAACTGTTTTGGCGCGGGCAACATTAACGTACAAGCAAAAGGCGCGCCTTGCGGAGGCGGCTTTGTCGGGCTCAGCAGCGGCAGCACAACGCTGTTCAACTGCTATCGTTGCGAAGAACAAACATACAGCATAACAAAAACAAGTACTTCCCTCACCCCGACAAATACAGAAGGAAAAGCCGCGGCTCGGGAGGACCTGCAGTCAGATAAATGGATTCAAGAAAACCTTTGGACGATTGAAGCCGACAGCTGGCTGTTCGGCGACGGATATCCGGAACTGAACTACGGATACATAAACGATGACTCAGTAGTTATCACCATTTCTACACTTGAGGAATTTTCAGCTCTTCAGGGAAACATGCTGACAAAAGATTATTGCCTGAATGCCGATATTGACATAGGCGGCATAAATTGGACATCGATTGCCTATAACAGCGGTAAATTTATGGGAAACGGTCATACAATAAGTAATCTGACGATCGACGATACAACCATATACTATGTTGGTCTCTTCGGAATTAATAACGGCGAAATCAGCAGGCTGGCGCTGACAGATTGCAAGATAAACATAAATTATACCAAAAATCCGTTGTTTGCATATATAGGAGCATTTGCCGGAGCTAACGGCGGGTCGATAAGCGACTGTTATTCTACAGGAGATATTTCCGCAAAGACTGTGCGCCATCTATATTCCGGGGGCATAGTTGGTACGAATGATAAAAATATAACCAACTGCTACTCGACATGCAATGTAGATAATTTAGTGACAGGCACTGCAATATTTTTTGCATATTCAGGCGGTATTGCAGGAACTGGAGCACGTTACTCCTCAACTATCAGCAACTGCTTTGCGACGGGCAATATATCGGCCGCGTCAGGGACAGCCAATTATGCGTTTGCAGGAGGCATTGCAGGATATGATGCACTCAGCACGCCCGGCTGTTATCGGTATCAGGAGCAGGAGTTTTTGGTAGAATCAGGCACAAAGGTTTCACACTCTGCAACAAACGAAAAGGGAACTTCGGCAACGCTGGAAAACCTGCAATCGTCGGAATTCCAATCCCAGACTCTCGGCTGGAGCGAAGAAATCTGGAACTTTACAGACGGTCAATTCCCCACGTTAAAGTATTGACATTTACCATATGACCGCACCATAGGTTCAAATATTACAGAAAGCGCGGACTGCAAATTTTTGCAGTCCGCACTTTTTTGCGCATGTGAATATTTATGTGCGAACGGGGCAATAAACAATGCCGAAAACAAACGGAGGTGAATTATGCGGGCGTTGAAACTTGGCGCGATGATAATAGTTGCCGCCGCGCTGTCCGCGGCGGCGGTATGTCTGCCCAAAAAGACGGCATTCGAGTGCGGGCAGAGCTACACGTTCTATACCGGCAAAAGCTCTTCCGACTGCCGCATAATCACCGTTGAAGATGATGCGCGCCTCACCCTTATGACGCTTAAAGACGTTTGCGGCGAGGCGACGACCTACCCCTCCCTCGACGTAGAGCAATTTTTGCGCGACGTAAACGGACAAGTTCTGTTTGAAGAGCAGCTTTCGGACAGCGTAAATTATTACTGTTCGGCCGACCTGCCGTATTCCGTAAAGCTGTACGGACAGACGGTCAACCTGCACATATGCGTAAAAGAGAGCGGCGTCACGGTGGCTTCGCCCATAATTTTCGGGGGATATTAAACAAATCGCTCAAGTCGTACTCGCCGCAAGCGGCTCCGTGCGACTTGCGCGCGAAAAAGGGTGAAGCACGCGCGGTACTCTCCGCGGCGGAAAAACATAAACAAAAAATTTTTGAGGCGTGTATAAAAGGCCGGAGGGCGGGCAATAAAGAGTTTGTAAGCGGGAAACGCTACATAAAAGGAGATTAATTATGAGTCAGGAAAAGAACACCCCCAAAAACAAAAAGAAGCTTTTAACTTACTATCTTATTTTAGGCGCGTGCATATTGCTGATTGCCGCCGTAACGGTGACGGTAATATTTGCCGTGAGAGGCAACGACGATTCATTCCAGATTGACGACGGAAACGGCGACGTTATAGACGGCGGCGACCAAAACGACGATGACGACAATGACGACGATGACGACGGCGACCAGCCTTCCGAAGACGTTTCTTCGGCCTATGAATTTATTGCGCCTGTTGCAGAGATGGATGTGATAAACGATTACACCTTCTACTACAATAAGACGCTTGACTGCTACCACTACCACACCGGGCTTGACATGGCCGCCGAAGCGGGCACCGAAGTTAAAGCATGCGTGGACGGAACGGTTGAAAGCATAACTACGGGCGATTTACTGGACGGCACAAAGATTGTGCTTTCGCACGCGGACGGCGTTAAGACGAGCTACTTCTTCATAGACGCGGCAGAAGGACTTGAGGTAGGCGACACCGTAAAGCGCGGCGATGTTATAGGCACGGTTGCCGAACCCACCGGCAGCGAATACAAGGAAGGCGCGCACCTGCATTTTGAAGTTTCCAAGAACGGCGAAATTGCAGACCCCAACGAGTATCTGGACATTTCCGAAAAATAAATCCGCAGAGAAAAATTTTTTCGCTCGCAATAATAATCAGCGGCGCATCATAAGTCAAATGCGGGCGCGGCCAAAAGGCCGCGCCCGCATTTTTATATAAGGTGAATTATACTATTAAGTGCAACAGATAATGAATAAAAAAGTAGTTCATACAAATCTGTGGTAAAATAGAGTTG
>CALVWX010000017.1 GCA_944368215.1 uncultured Clostridia bacterium
GTCGTGCCGCCTTCCTCTTCGTCGCCGCCGGGGTTGGTCGTGCCGCCTTCCTCTTCGTCGCCGCCGGGGTTGGTCGTGCCGCCTTCCTCTTCGTCGCCGCCGGGGTTGGTCGTATCGCCTTCCTCTTCGTCGCCGCCGGGGTTGGTCGTATCGCCTTCGCCGTCCGTGTTGCCGTCGGTCTGTTCGTTATTGGTGCCGCCGTCGGGTGGATTGGTACTCCCCTCGCCGCCGGCGCAGGCCGAACCGAATACGCAGGCCGCGCTTAAGACGAGCGAGGCCAACATCATTACAAGTTTTTTAGCTTTCATTTATAACCACTCCTGTCAATGCTTAAAAAGTCCGATTTGCGGCAAAAACTCATTACCGCAACCTTTTTACCGATTTTATCATATCACATAAAACATTTAGAAGCAAGCGTTTAGAGCCCGTCAATGTAATCATTTAACAGCAAATGTTTAATTTTTACATAAAAATAGCGGGCGGCGGTAATAAAACCGCCGCCCGCATTGCAGACTTGATTACATAAACATTAACAGAATTACATAAACATTAACAGAAGAACGCTTACAAACTGGCATACCGAACCCGCGAGCACGAAAAGATGCCATATGCTGTGCATATACGTGTGGTTTTTGCCCAAAGCGAAGAAAATTATGCCGAAGGTATACGCCAGCCCGCCCGCAAGCAGCCACGCAAAGCAAGCCGTGGTGACGGTGGAGATAAGCATAGGGATAGCGGGAATTATCATCCAGCCCATAACCACGTACGCAATCATGGACAGCACTTTAACGGCTTTCCAGCGCATATTTATGGCGTTGAAAGTTATGCCGAGCACGGCCATACCCCACTCTATGCCGAATATCACATACCCGAGCGTCGTGCCCCAAAACGGGATGAGGCAGAACGGCGTGTAGCAGCCAGCAATGAGCACAAAAATGGTGCAATGGTCAAATACGCGGAACACGCGCTTGGCCCTGCCCGCAGGCAGGAAGTGATAGAGCGCGCTCATGGTGTAGAGCGCGATTATCGAAAACGAATAGACTCCCGCCGCCGCATATTTATTGGCCGTGGGATTGAATGACGCGACGATAAAGAGGGCTATGCAGAAGGCAACGCCCAGACCGCCGCCGACTATGTGGGATATTGCGTTGAATAAATCCTCGCCCTTGCCGTAAACGGGTTCGGCGTGACGCAACTTTTTGCCGCCCGTAACCTCGGCATATAAAGTATGTTCCATATCTGTACTCCTTAAAAATGAAATGGGTTTTTGCAAAATAATGCAAGTGCAAGCTCCTGCGCGTTTCACTTCCGCACACGGACATTTGCCGCCGTAAAAAGATGAGCGCGCACAGGACGTTGCCTTGTTTCAATTAAATTATAGCCAATCGCCGCCCAAAAAACCACCTACTTTTAAAATATGTTCTCTCCCCTTTCCTTCGTCCGCTCCACCGCCTGTTTAGCCCGCTCTACTGCTGGAATTTATTACTCTACCGGCGGTAGAGTTGCCCCGTTTTTGCGCAAAAAGTGCGCAAAAACGGGGCAAAACGGCCGGTATTCCGCCAAACGGCGGAAGGCGGTTTATAATAAAGCCGCAAAGGAAGCCGCGAACGCCCCGCAAGCGCGACGCAAGCACGGATGCCGTCTGGACGCGGCGCGCGGGCGGCATGAAAGCCGCCCGCGCGCACCGATTTTTGCCGTTTTGCACTTAAAAACCCGATTGTCTCCCGGCACAATTTTTTAAAAAATGAATGTTTAAATGCCTGGCCTTTGCGTTATAAAATAAGCGAACAGACTGATACCGCCGCTTGAATATACAATTATTTTTTGCGGCAAGGGAGGCATTAATGGACGGAAACAAATTTACCCAAAGCAGCATTCAGGCGATTAACCGCTGCGAACGGCTAGCCCGCGAATACGGCAACAGCGCGATAACGCCGCTGCACATTTTATATTCGCTTTCCGACAAGGATTGCATAATACCGCGCATACTCATGCGCTCGGGAATAGATTCCGACGGGCTCATGCAGGCCGCAAAGGACGAAACAGAGCGCCTGCCCAAAGTTTCGGGCCCGGGCAGGGGCGATGTTTACATTTCTTCGGAGGCAAACGGCGTGTTCGCCTCCGCGGAAAAGATTGCTTCGGGCATGAAGGACGATTACATTTCGGTAGAGCATATTTTCCTCGCCCTGATTGACTGCGGGGATTCAAAGGTGCAGTCTCTCTTCTCCCGCTTCGGCGTTACGAAGAACGCCTTTCTGCAAGGGCTGAAGCAAGTGCGCGGCAACACCAACGTTACGACCGACAACCCCGAAGAGACATACGAAGCGCTTGAAAAATACGGTTCAGACCTGACCGCCGCGGCAAGGCGGCACAAGCTTGAACCCGTGATAGGGCGCGACGAAGAGATAAGAAACGTAATACGCATACTTTCGCGCAAAACCAAAAATAACCCCGTGCTGATAGGCGAACCCGGCGTGGGCAAGACGGCCATTGCCGAAGGCCTCGCCCAGCGAATAGTAAAGGGCGACGTGCCCGAAGGGCTTAAGAACAAAACGCTCTTCGCCCTCGATATGGGCGCGCTCGTTGCGGGCGCAAAGTACCGCGGCGAGTTCGAAGAAAGATTAAAGGCCGTTTTAGGCGAAGTATCCAAGTCCGAAGGCAGAATAATACTCTTCATAGACGAGTTGCACACCGTAGTGGGCGCGGGCAAGACCGAAGGCGCCATGGACGCGGGCAACCTTTTAAAGCCCATGCTGGCGCGCGGCGAACTGCACTGCATAGGCGCCACCACTTTAGACGAGTACAGGAAGTATATCGAAAAAGACCCCGCCCTCGCCCGCCGTTTCCAGCCCGTAATGGTTGACGAACCGACGGTTGAGGACACCATTTCCATTCTCCGCGGCCTTAAAGAGAGGTTTGAAATATTCCACGGCGTGCGCATCCACGACGATGCGCTCGTAGCCGCGGCAACCCTTTCAAACCGCTATATTACCGACCGTTTCCTGCCCGACAAGGCCATTGACCTCGTCGACGAAGCGGCGGCCATGATAAGGACGGAGATAGATTCCATGCCTTCCGAGATGGACGCGCTAAACCGCAGGATACTTCAGCTCGAAGTTGAGGAAAAGGCGCTCTCCAAGGAGAAGGACAACGTTTCGGCCGCGCGGCTTGAGACAATAAAAAAACAGCTTGCCGACGACAAGGAACAGTTTGCCGCCATGAAGACAAAGTGGGACGACGAAAAACAGGCCATTCACGCCGAAAAAGACCTCAAGGAAAAAATCGATTCCATGAAGGCGGAGATTGATTCCGCGACCAACAACGGCGACTTTGAAAAGGCCGCCCGCCTGAGATACGGCGAGCTGCCCGGACTTGAAAAACAGCTTGAACAGGCAAAATCGAAAGTTGCGGGCGACGGCGCCCTTTTGCAGGACGAAGTCACCGAAGAACAGATAAACGAAATAGTTTCGCGCTGGACGGGCATACCCGTTGCGCGCCTTAAAGAGGGCGAACGCGAAAAGATTATGCACCTTCCCGACGACCTGCACAAGCGCGTTGTCGGTCAGGATGAAGCCGTGAAGAAGGTTTCGGAGGCCATACTGCGCTCGCGCGCGGGCATTTCCGACCCGGCAAGGCCGATAGGTTCCTTCCTGTTCCTCGGCCCGACGGGCGTCGGCAAAACGGAACTTGCAAAAGCTCTGGCCGAGAATTTGTTCGACGACGAAAAGAACATTATAAGAATAGACATGTCGGAGTACATGGAAAAGTTTTCAGTCTCCCGTCTCGTCGGCGCGCCTCCCGGATACGTCGGTTACGAGGAGGGCGGCGCTTTAACCGAGGCCGTGCGCAGAAAGCCCTATTCCATCGTGCTCTTCGACGAAATCGAAAAGGCCCACCCCGACGTATTCAACATTCTTTTGCAGATTCTCGACGACGGCAGGGTGACCGACTCGCAGGGCCGCACGGTTGACTTCAAGAACACAATTATAATCCTCACCTCCAACCTCGGCTCTTCGGATATAATCGAAGGCATTGAAAACGGCGAAATTTCCAAGGCCGCGCAGGATAAGGTGTATGCAATTCTGAAGAGATCATTCCGCCCCGAATTTTTGAACAGGCTGGACGAAATTATAATGTTCAAGCCGCTGACCGAAGACAACATCAAGGGCATAGTCGATATCCTCCTCTCGCGCCTTGCAAAGAGGCTTGAAGCCGAAAACCTGAAGCTTGAAGTAACCCCCGAAGCCAAGGATTATATCGCAACCAACGGCTACGACAACATTTACGGCGCCCGTCCTTTGAAAAGATTTATTCAGACACGCGCCGAAACGCCCATAGCCAAGTTCATAATAGGCGGCAACCCGCAGGCCGGCACCACCATCACTCTGGACGTCAACGCCGACGGGCTGTATATAAAATAATGCATTGACCGCCGCATATATGCGGGGCAATAACTAAAAATATGGAACAATAAAAAAATCCGCGGCGTGGATATCCCCTCCGCGGATTTTTTTACTTAAGCCCCGACATATGCGCCAATCAACGCAATATAAACAAAAGGAGCATGGCAAAACCATACTCCTTTATTTTTTTAATTTACGTCGCAAGTGAACCCGCGCCTTTATAGCTTCACCTTATTGTAACGCGGCGCAACGCGCCGCGTTCTGAAAAAATTGAAGATGCAAGCAAAATTAAAGGAGCATAGGCAAAACTATGCTCCCATTTATTCTAAATAAATTAACGGCGCAAGTGAAGTCACGCCTTCACGCAGCGCAACCCAATTTGCGAACCCTTTCGCCTCAGCGAGGTGAATTGCCGCGATTATTTAATCGTGGGCCAAATCATATCGCGGCAAGAGGAGCCGGCTCCTCAGATAACGAAAAGTGGATGGCTTCGGCCAAACCACCACTTTTGTTAACACTTTTATTGAGGCTGTTTGCCGATATAAGCCAGAATACCGCCGTCCACATACAGAATGTGGCCGTTTACGGCGTTGGACGCGTCGGATGCGAGGAACACTGCGGGACCTGCGAGCTCGTCCGCCTCTAACCAGCGGCCTGCAGGAGTCTTTGCGCAGATGAACGAATCGAAGGGATGACGGGAACCGTCGGGCTGGCGTTCGCGCAGGGGAGCCGTCTGAGGAGTGGCGATATAGCCGGGGCCGATGGCGTTGCACTGAATGTTGTAGCCGCCGTATTCGGAGCATATGTTGCGGGTAAGCATTTTAAGGCCGCCCTTTGCAGCAGCATACGCGGATACGGTTTCGCGGCCGAGTTCGCTCATCATGGAGCAGATGTTTATAATCTTGCCGTGGCCCTTTTTGATCATTGAGGGCAGAACTGCCTTTGCTACGATGAAAGGCGCGTTGAGGTCGACGTCGATTACCTGACGGAAATCTGCCGCGGACATTTCGAGCATGGGAATTCTCTTGATGATGCCTGCGTTGTTGACGAGGATATCGATTACGCCCACTTCCTTTTCGATTTTAGCGACCATTTCCTGAACGGCGGCTTCGTCGCAGACGTTGCATACATAGCCGTGAGCTTCGATGCCGTCGGCCTTGTAAGATGCAATTCCTTTTTCCACAAGATCGGGCTTGATATCGCAGAAGGTGATGGTTGCGCCCGCTGCGGCAAGGCCTTTGGCGATGGCGTAGCCTATGCCGTAGGTGCCGCCGGTTACCATTGCGATTTTACCGTCGAGTCTGAAATCTTCCATTTTCATAGTTAAAATTCTCCTTAAATGGTAATTTTTTTCTGAACACTTTAAGTATATCACATTTGCCGCCAAAATACAATGAAAAATAGTTGAATTTTTGTGTACCTTTTCACAATAATCAAAGCCGGCAAAAATTTTTGGGAGTTGACGAACGTTGTTTAATTTTTATCCCCCTTGTCATCTTGAGCGGAGCACGGAGGGCCTGCCCGACGTGCGCAGTCGAAAGATATTGTTTGATTATAACCAAGCAAGATACATTCGACTACGCAGGGTTTCACCCTGCTTCGCTCAGTATGACGCTGCGGATTTAGATTACACATCTTTGAATACCTAAAAATTTTATACCGGTTGACAATTTGAAATTTTTGGATTATAATATAGACGAAAAATCGTTAGGTGAGGCTATTACAGCGGATACGGACTGTTGCCGCAAAGTGAAGGAGACTTCACGCGTTGGTATGAACAGGTTGCATCGATTCAAGGTGCAGCATAAAACAGTTTCATTGCCCTGCAAAGCTAAAACTCGGACGGAAAAATAATTATTTTGCTTTCCAGCCGCGCATCGCCTGCGATGCGCGGCTTATTTTATTTAAGGAGAAATATATGGAAAGTTGTTACAGTTGTAATCGGATATTTATTCTTCGGGAGAAAAAAACGGGCGGACCGCGCAAAGGCCGCGCCCGCGCTTGAACATGCTGCGCTTTGCGGCCGCTCCCGACGGGAGCGGCCGCTTTTTTATAATATTTTGCAGAAAATAATTAAGGAGGTTTTTATGAATTCCGGCAACGGCACCCGACGAAGCACACAAACTGCATACATGCATAGCCGCGGCGCCGCGCACTGCGCCCGGGACCGCAATGCAGATGTGCTTCTCCGAAAAAACAAGGAGGTACATATGAATGAAAAAGAATCTTACCGCAAGAAAAAAATTTACCGCGCGCAAATTGCACGAAAAGGCATTGAAAAGCGCGCTCGGCAAGCAGACTTCGGAAATGCTGAAGTACTCCGCAACCCACTCGGCAGAAAGCGTTTTAAAGCTTTTAAACTGCAATGAAAGGGGCATATGTGCGGGGCAAATAAAAGAACGCAGGGAAAAATACGGCGAAAATATTATTAAAAGCAAAGCAAAAAAATCGATGGCCGTGCGCGTCTTCGAAAGCTTTGTAAACCCCTTCTCCGCCATTCTGTTTCTGCTGGCGATAGTTTCGGCGCTGACCGACATAGTTTTCGCCGCGCCCGAAGAGAGCAACCCCGCAACGGTGATAATAATTGCCGCAATGATGTTGGTTTCGGGCATAATGCGGCTTGTGCAGGACGCGCGCTCTGACAATGCCGCCGAAAAACTGGCGCGCATGATAAACGCCACCTCCACCGTCCGCCGCGAGGGGAAGAGCGAGGAAATTTTTAATGAAGATATCGTCGTCGGCGATATCGTGCTGCTTTCCGCGGGAGACATGATACCCGCCGACCTGAGGATAACAGGCTGCAAGGATTTGTTTGTAAGCCAATCGGCGCTGACGGGCGAGAGCGAGCCTGTCGAGAAGACGGCAAACAAGGACGATCTGAAAAACAAAGCGCTTACCGACGGCTGCAACCTCGCTTTTATGGGCAGCAACGTAATAAGCGGCAGCGGCGAAGGCGTAGTTATAGCCGTCGGCAACCAGACGGTATTCGGAAGCATTGCAAAAACATTGAACGAAAAACCGCCCAAGACGCAGTTTGAAAAGGGGCTTTCAAAAGTTTCGTGGCTGCTTATACGCTTTATGCTTGTAATGGTGCCCGTGGTATTGCTTATAAACGGCTTTACCAAGGGCGACTGGCTTGAAGCCCTGCTGTTCGCCGTATCTGTGGCCGTGGGGCTCACCCCCGAGATGCTGCCCATGATAGTCGCCGCCGCCCTTGCGAAGGGCTCGGTTGCTATGAGCAAAAAGAAGGTTATCGTAAAAAAGCTCAACGCGATACAGGACCTCGGCGCAATCGACATATTGTGCACGGACAAGACCGGAACGCTGACGCAGGACAAAGTTGTGCTTGAAAAGCATATGAACGTACACGGCGAAGAGGACGACAGGGTGCTGCGCCACGCATGGCTGAACAGCAACTTTCAGACGGGATTAAAAAACCTCATTGACATTGCGGTGACGGATAAATTTTCGCGCATTTTCGGCGACAAGTACGACGGCTACTACACCAAAATAGACGAACTGCCCTTCGATTTTTCGCGGCGGAGAATGAGCGTGATAATCTCCGACCCCGACGGCAAACGCCAGATGGTGACAAAGGGCGCCGTGGAAGAGATGCTGGAGTGCTGTTCCTACGCCGAATTTGACGGCAAAGTAGAGCAGATTTCTTCAAAGCTGAGGCAGTTCATACTCGACAGGGCGGACGAGCTCAACGCACAGGGCATGAGAGTTATCGCCGTCGCGCAGAAAAAAGTTACGGGCGCCGCGGGCGCTTTTACCGTCGCCGACGAGTGCGACATGGTGCTTATAGGCTATCTTGCCTTCCTCGACCCGCCCAAAGAGACCGCAGCAAAGGCTATCGCGGCCCTTAAAGACAACGGCGTAGACGTTAAAATACTTACGGGCGACAACGATAAAGTGACGGCAAGCATATGCCGCAAAGTCGGCCCCGAGGCGGGGAAAATTTTGCTGGGCACGGACGTTGACGGGCTAAACGACGACGAACTGGGCGAAACGGCCGAAAAAATAACCGTATTTGCAAAGCTTTCGCCCGAGCAGAAGGCGCGCGTGATAAGCGCGCTGAGAAAGCGCGGCCATACCGTGGGATATATGGGCGACGGAATAAACGACGCCGCCGCGATGAAACAGGCCGACGTAGGAATATCGGTGGATACGGCGGTAGACATCGCCAAGGAATCGGCGGACGTTATTCTGCTTGAAAAAGACCTTACCGTGCTGCGCGACGGCATTACGGAGGGAAGGAAGACATACGCCAACACCATCAAGTATATAAAGATGACGGCGTCGTCAAACTTCGGCAATATGTTTTCGGTGCTGATAGCCAGCGCTTTCCTGCCCTTCCTGCCCATATCGGCAATACAGCTCGTGCTTTTAAACCTCGTATACGACATATCGTGCACCGCCATACCGTGGGACAATGTGGACAAAGAATTTCTGGCCGTGCCGCGCAAATGGGACGCATCGTCCATAAGCAAATTCATGCTGTGGTTCGGTCCGGTAAGTTCGCTGTTCGACGTTATAACCTTTGCGGCAATGTACTTTTGGATATGCCCCGCCGCATGCGGCGGAAACTTTTCCGCGCTGGATGCGGCCGCACATGCACAGTTTGTTGCAATATTCCGCGCGGGATGGTTCATACAGTCGATATGGACGCAGACGCTTGTCATTCACCTGATAAGAACGCCCCGCCTGCCCTTTATCGCGGGCAGGGCCTCCGCGCCCGTAACCGCCCTTACGGCCGCAGGAATTGCCGTTCTGACTGCTCTCCCCTTCACCCCGCTCGGCGGTATGCTTGGGCTGAGCCGTCCGCCCGCAATATATTTTGCTTTTCTTGCGGCCACAGCCGCCGCATACATGCTCGCCGTAACGCTGGTTAAAAAATATTACATAAAAAAACACGGCGGGTTGCTGTAAAGACGAAATAAGCGGGGCGCAGATAAAATCTGCGCCCCGCCGCTTTTTTAAGAGACAGCAATTTATGCCGCCGCTCCTTTACGGCATAATTACTTGTCCCACGATATGTTCAGACTGCCGAGATAGGTTGCATTGTCGCCGACGGTACCAGCGTGAAGCAGGCAGAATCCGCCGTACGCATTCGCCGTTATATCTGCGGTGAGGTCTACCTTTTCGGCATAGCCCTTTTCGGCCGCGCCGCTCGTCTGAGGCTGGCTGCTTTCGACGTGTGCGTTGAGCTTGCCGTTTTCCGTCCATACGCGGACGGTACATTCGGTGAGATAGCACGAAGACCTTACGGGTTCGCAAATCTCCTTGCTCTTGCCGTCGGCATACTGCATGAGCACGAAGTCGCAGCTGTCGCCGCTCGTCCTGTAAATCCTGAGGCCGTAGCCGGTGAGGGTGCTGTTGTCGAACTTAATCATTATATCCATGTACTGATAGTCCGAACCGAAGCCCTGCGAAGCCGTTTTGCCGGGAGCAACCTTTAAAGTTACGTCCATATCGCCGAAGCTGTCGCCGACGGGAGTATACCTCAGCCTTGCGCCGCGCGCCGTCTGGTAGAGACCGGAATAGTCGAGGAAGCCGTTCTTGGCGCCCGTGCCGTACGCCCACGCGTCGTTGGTTACGTGTTCGGGAGTCCACTTGCCGGCGACCTTATCGGAGTACTTGCCGCTGACCTCGGTGCCGTCGAGAGGGATATATCCTTCCTGCGTATCCGCGGGGCAATAGCCGTCAACCGTCCACATGCCGGCTATGAGCTCGGTCTGAGCCGCCGTCGGGAAGGTCGAGAAATCGGTGGAAAGCGTATCCTTTACGGTTATGCCCGTCTGGGCCACTGGGGTTGAGCTTGTAACCACGTCTGCGGGTGCATATTCGGAACGGATGTGTTTTCTTTCAATCGAAACCTGCAGATACTTGCCGACGTATGCCTGTTCGAGGGTAATCTTCTTTAAAGGCTCGTTGCCGCGTCCGACGGCGATCTGTATAGGATTGGTGCCCTGAGCGTCGTCGCAGACAGACCAGATTATTCTGGACATGTCCGCCCTTTCGCCGAGGTCGAGTTCATAGTTGACCTGCGCCGTGCCGTCATCGTTCTGTACGATTACGGGCTGCGAGGTGAATTCGGGTGCCGGCAGAATTGTAGGCCTTACCGTGAGGGCGACTACGCCTTTGAGTCCGCTCTTGTTCGTTGCGGTGACTATGACGAGCGCCGCTTCCTCGTCCTGATTGATGCCTTCGACGAGGCAGGTCTTGCCGTCTTCAGAAGGCGTAAGTTTTACGTGCTGTTCGTCATCTGCGGATATGCTCCACTCCACGTCGGCCGAGGCATTGTAATCCGTGCTCTGGGGACCGAAGATATCATAACCGAGCGTGACGGTGTCCTTGCCCGATTCTATTGTAGCCTCGGTGACATAGGTTGTTCCCCATGCGCTTGAGTTCTTGCTCGTATAAGCCTTGAGCGAAGTGGGAATATCGGTAGCCTGCGCTGCGGTGACTATGTCCTTCTGATTGAGGGGATCCCAGTCGTCCGCGCCGCGAAGCAGATTGTATACGTTATAAGTGACGGTGCCGTCGGCGCCGACGAGTTTGTACGCTTTGAGCGCGTCCGTGCCCGTGATGTCTATGCCGGCGTCGGGGCTCTTGCCGCCGTCGTCAAAGGTTATCTGTTCACCGTTGTGCGTTACGTTCGAATAATAGCTGCGGTAAGTGTCGCTCAACACATCCGACCAACCGATTGTAACGGGAACCTCGTAATCGCTTACAAAGCTGCTGTCAATAACCGTAAAAGGACCCGCACCTTTGGCAAGGTATTGCTGCACACTGTCGGAAACGTTGTAGTGAACTATTTCCATCGTGCAGTCGAGCAGCGTTACGCCGCTTGATCCGCCCCAAGGTTTACCGCTGTAGAATTCGAAATCGCAACCGAGATAAACGGCCTTGGAAGAGCCGTTGAGCGAGTCGTCGGTACTCTCCAGATGGCAGTTTACGTAGAGAGCGCGCTGGCTGTTATTGAACGGCATCATATTGAGGCGGCTTATGAAGTTGCAGTTTTCCGCATACAGCTTATCGCCGCTGTATGAAGCTATCTGGCCCTGCGTTACGTTGTCCGTCCTCTTGGGAACGTTGAGCGAAGGGTCGAGCGGATATTCGAGGTCGACGTTGCAGTAATCGCCGAACGTCACGTTCTTTAAGGTCAGTCCGTCGCCCTTTACGCTGAACATCGTCCAGTTGCCGCCGTCGTAACCCTCGTTATGTCCGTAGTTGCCGGCAATAACTACGTTGTAAGGGTCGTCCGTCAGGCCGGTTATGTGCAGGTTGTTGCATGTGATATACATGCCGTAAGGGTCGGAAGTAGACTGCGAGTTGGGATTGTGTATCCAGTATACATAGGGCGCAATCCACACCTCCATGGGGTCGGATTCGGTGCCGTCCACGAGGTGCGACATCGCCTGCTTGAAGGAATTATATACATAATCGTAACCTTCTATCTGCTCGTCGGAAAGTCTGCCGTCTATGTAAATGGATTTTTCGCCGAGGTCTATGGTCTTTTCCTCGCCCTCGAAGCCGTATGTAACCGTAAGTCCGTCTTTGGAAAGGGTTACGGGATACTGCAGTTCGTCGGGCGTGGGGTCGGGTTCGGGCTCGGGCTGTTTCTGAGTAAATTTAGCATACAGACTCAGGTTTGCCTTGACGGGCGTGCCGAAGTTGTAAGGCGAAGTCCTCGCGCTGTCTGTATACCATCCGTCAAAGTCATAATCGGCTTTTTCGGGCGTCCAGTCAAAAGCAAGTTCGCCGTCCTTTACCGTCTGATTTCTTAAACTTGTGGTGTTATCCGAATCGTAGAAAGTGACCGAATAGTAATTAACCTGCTCTATAGGCATATCCGTACCTCCTCCGTCATCGGGATTTTCCGCAGGCGCACAAGCCGCCAGCGTAGACATGCTGAAAACAACGGCGAGCAGTGCGCTCAGCCAGTTCAGCCTTCTCTTTGTCTTGGCCTTCATCAATTTTCGCTCCTAAAATAATTTTATCGGGGAAAACCAACCCGTTACGTTTGCCGGCCGAACGGGAAATACACTTCCCCCGACCAACTTCAATTATATCCAGAGCAAATCTTTTGTCAATAGATTTTTAAAAAAATTTTCATTTTGTGTTATCAGCAACCGTTGATTTGTTAATTAATACCTTGTTTTACCTGACTATTTGTGATTATTTAACAATTTTAGCCAAAATTGGCCTACATATATTTGCCGCTGATTATAAATGAAAAGAGGAAAAGCAAATACACCTTTACACACATCAAGTATTTGTCGCTCTTCTTATTCACTGACTCATGTCGTTCCGGCAACATTGAACCGATATTTGCAAAAAAGCCCGGCAGACACAATGTCCAGGCTTTAATATCAATCTGAATTTTGCAAAATTGCGCTGATTCCATCTGCAAAACTTGTCTGCGGACACCAACCTATTACACTGATCAGACTTGAAATATCAGGATCGAGGCTGACCATAGGCTTTTTATCGGGCGGCGAAAACTCACAAACAGCATTTTTGTCAACAATATTTCTAAGCTCAAGTATAAAATCTTTCAATACTCTTGTATCTGCGGAAGCGACGTTGTAAACGCCTGAAGGCACATCTTTTTTACCGAGCAGATAAAAAATTTTGCCCGCATCCTTTTCGTACAGATAATTCCAGATTTGCATAGCGGCAGAAAATCTCGCGGGCTGCCCTGCACGGAACTGTCGGATAGCATACTTTATCATTGTCTGCTCACTATCATACTCTCCGTAGATACTGAAGATTCTAGTCCATATACATTTTACACCAAGGCGCTCGCATAATTTTGCACTGAATTTACCGGCGGCATATTTTGCGACACCATACGACGTAACAGGCTGCACACGAGTTTCGGGATAAATTTTATCTGTGTAAATGCCGTACTCTGCCTGAGAGCCGGCGCCGACAAACATTTTACAGCCGCAACGCTGAGCAAGTTCTATTGCATCCAAAGTGTACTCAACGTTGTTTAAATGGGTGCGGGGGTCGTCGCGGTTGTCCTTGGATGTGCCGGCCCACGCGAAATGATAAAACACGTCCGCACTGCCGCATATGTTCAGACTTTTTAACTTGTCGAGGTCACATTGCACAACCTCGACAAGTTTATCCGAAGGTATGCGCCCGCTCTTATCAGAGCCATTTCTTGACACGGCCACAACTTTCACGCCGTTGGCTATACATTCTTTTATTAGCGCTGTTCCCAGCATACTGGTCGCACCGGTTATTATTACTCTATTCATCACTTTTCCTCAATCGGGGGAATAAACATATTGCTCAAAAATTCGTCGCGCGGAAGGAAAGGCGCAAGGTCTTCGAGAGGCGGCGAAACGAGAGTGCCGTCCGCAAGGCGCTTTGTGCTGCTCTTGGGTTCCCATACCTGAGAAGTATCGGTAAAAATTTCACAAATAGCGTACCCGTCGGCCGACAAAACATTATCTACAGCCTCCCTCATCTCCACGTTGCTGTGCGCGCAGAAATAGGGATAACCGAATGCGGCGGCAATTTTTGAATAGTCGGGGAAGGACAAATCACCCGACTCCTCGCCTATGCCCACCTTTTTGTGCTGTGAAAAGAGATTGTTCTGTGTTATCCTTATGCTGTGGTATCCCTGATTGTTTATAAGGAAAATTTTTATCGGCAACTTGTTTGTAACGATTGTCTGCAACTCCTGCAGATTCATCATGATTGAGCCGTCGCCTTCGAGGCAGATTGTGTTGTTGCAGCCGCCCGCATAGCATAAACCTATCGCCGCGGGCAGGCCGTATCCCATACTTGCAACTGCGCTGTTGATTATAAAGCGCGTGCCTTTTTTGATAACATAAGTCTGATGTCCCGCAACACAGCAAGCTCCGTTTGAAACGGCTGTCAGACTATTTTCGGGAAGCTTTGAACTGAGGTAATCGATAAACGCATATACATTCGCATACTCCTCCGTCCCCTGCTTGTGTCTCGGCAGGCATACGGGATATTTTTTCTTCCAGTTCAGGCAGGCGTCCGCCCAGATTTTATTTGCAAAAATCGGCGCAGTTATATCACCAAGCTTTTTATTGAGTGCGGATAAAAAATCTTTAACATCCGCCCATATAGGCATATCGACATGAATGGTATGCTTTTTCATCTCGGCGCGGTCGATATCTACCATAATCACCTTTGCCGCCCGGGCCCATGTAGAGAAGCTGTAACCCGTCTGGCGGATGGATATGCGCGTGCCGATGGCCAGAACGAGGTCACTGTTCTGCACGGCGAAATTGCCCGCGCGGTCACCCATATTGCCGCCTCTTCCCACATATAACGGGTCTTCAGTCGATATTAAATCTATACTGTTCCAATAGGTGACTACAGGCACGCCGAGCTTGCGGATGACTGTACAAAATTCGTCATACCCGCCCGAGAGCCTTATGCCGCCGCCCGCATATATAACGGGGCGCTCCGCAGCCTTAATCAGCTCTATTACCTCATCTACGGCATCTTCATTCACCTTGGGAGGAAGTCCCTTATCATCCTCTGCCGGATTGTAACCTTTAAGGTCGTCAGTTTGAATATATCCGCCCTGAAAATTGACGGGGATATCCACCCACACGGGGCCGGGGCGGCCCGTGGTTGCAAAATGCCACGCCTTTTCCAAAATATAGCGTATATCATTGGGATCTTCCACCATGACGGCATACTTTGTCATTGGCGTGACGCTCTTTACTATGTCATATTCCTGATCGCCGACGGCTCGCAGGGGAAGGCCGCCAGTAAAGCGGCTCGCATATCTGGCCGTCGTGTCGTAGCGCACCTGCCCGCTTATTATGAACATGGGAATAGAATCGAGCCATCCTCCCAGCACACCCGTTATGGCGTTTGTACCACCTGGGCCCGTGGTAACGCAGACGGCGGCTATTTTATTTTCAAGACGGGCGTAGGCTTCAGCTGCAATGGCGCAAGCCTGCTCGTGATGGTTATATACAACTTTAAGCTCTTCTCTGTGCCCCAAGGCATCATTGAGGTGCATTGCGCCTCCCCCCACCACGCTGAAGCAGTGGGTTACGCCCTTTGATATGAGAAAATCAGCAACATAGTCGGCAAGTCTTTGCTTCATAAATGCACCTTATAAATTGCAGGCCTCGATGATTACCTTGGCCATATAGTCTATCATATCGTCGGTCATGCCGGGATAAACGCCCACCCAGAAGGTGTTATTCATTATGAAATCGGTAGCAGTCAGGTCACCTGCTATCCTGTAAGCATCCGTGCCGCGGATGGAATCGAAACAGGGGTGTTTTATGAGGTTTCCGCTGAATAAAAGGCGGGTTTGCACGTTGCGGGCTTCAATATACTTCGTGATTGCATTCCTGTCGAGTCCGCTTTCGGGGCGGACTGAGATGAGGAAGCCGAACCACGAAGGATTGCTGCCCTCGGCTGGCTGAGGCAAAATAATCTTATCCTCTATGCACTCAAGCGCTTTATGAAGCCTTGCCCAGTTATGGCGGCGACGCTCGATGAACGACGGAAACTTTTTAAGCTGTTCGCATCCTATTGCCGCCTGCATATCCGTGACTTTTAAATTATAGCCGAAGTGGCTGTAAACATATTTGTGGTCGTAGCCGGCGGGAAGTTCGCCGTACTGGCCGTCGAAGCGGTGACCGCAGAAGTTGTCGCGGCCGGAAGGGCAGATGCAGTCCCTGCCCCAATCTCTGTAAGACAGAATAAGCCTGTTAAGTTTAGGGTCATTTGTGTATACGCAGCCGCCCTCGCCCATAGTCATATGGTGGGGGGGATAAAAGCTGGAGGTTCCGATGTCTCCCCATGTTCCCGTATACTTTGTTACGCCGTCAATGGTATATTCGGAACCCAATGCATCGCAGTTGTCCTCCACAAGCCAAAGATTGTGCTTATCACAAAACTGCTTTACAGCCTTTAAATCGAAGGGATTGCCCAAGGTGTGCGCCACCATTACGGCCTTGGTCTTATCGGAGAGAGCGCTTTCGAGCTTTGAAACATCTATGTTATACTGAGGAACTGACACGTCGACAAACACAGGCACGGCGCCATACTGAAGAATGGGCGTGACTGTTGTCGGGAAGCCGCAGGCTACCGTTATTACCTCATCACCACGCTTAATGCGCCGCTCCCCTAATTCGGGCGCGGTAAGAACGGAAAAGGCAATCAGATTTGCAGAAGACCCGCTGTTGACAAGATGGGCAAACTTTACACCTATCCATTTAGCAAACTCTCTTTCAAACTCGTCAGAAAATCTCCCCGTAGTAAGCCAGAAATCAAGAGCTGCATCCGTTAACGCGCACATTTCCTTTTCGTCATACACTCTGGCGGCATACGTTATTCTGTCGCCTTCTTTGAAGGGCGCCTTCTTCTCCTTGTATTCATGATAATATCCGGCCACCATAGCCTTTATTTGCTCCCTTGCTTCCTGTTCGGTTTTTCCCTTAAACATTCTTATCTTCATCTCCTTTATTTTTACTTTCTGTTGTAGCCTGTTCATCTTGCTGAACACATGTTGATTTTTTACGGTTCAGTTTGTCCTTTACGGAAGTTAGTATATTGTTTATAAGAGATATAAAAAATTTATCTCTGAGAAGAAAAAGCGCCACAAAGTAGGCAAGCGCTCCTGCTGCAGTTATAAGGATGAATGTCCATATCGAATACCCGAGATACATTTGCATGAAGAATATCGGCAAGAACATAACTGCAGCGGCAACAATATACTTCCAGCTTGAGACAATTACTTTTTTAATCGACAGAAATTTATATTTCCATGCAAAAATTGCCAGCACCGTCGTAACCAGAACTTCGCAGACCGCCGTCGCAATCGCCGCACCCGTCGCTCCGCAGACGGGAATCAGGAAATAGTTTAATAAAATATTGACAACCGCAGCACAAAGCGTTGCGATAGTCGGATACTTTTCTTTGCCGATAGCGATAAACAGTTGGTCACCGAATACTACTCCGAAACCGCTGACGATAAAGCGCACAGACATGACCTTCATCAAAAGAGGAACTTCGGCATAACCTTCGCCTAAGAACCAACTGCTTAAATTTTCAGACAGTACCGCAAACCCGACAATTAGCGGCACACCTATCATCCATACATAGTTGCATGCAAAATACAGATGATTTTCAAGACTTTTCTTGTCGCCAACCTTATAATCATGCGCATTGCGTGAAATCATTACTGAGGATATTACCGTAACAAGCAATAGCGCCACGCTGTTGAGTTTATATGCCTGTTCATAACAACCGTTTTCATAGTCAGGATTATCAGCAAGCAAGCCTATCATGGTCTTGTCAAAGACAGAATAAACAGTAACCGCAAGCGTTGGCAAAAATATAAGGAAAGCGGGTTTTATGTGGTGCGTCAGTTTTAGTTCGGACGGCTTAACGAAGGAAATCCGCCTTGCTATGGCCGGCCACATAATCAAATTTGCACCCAATGTTGATGCCGCAGTAAGCAAGGCATAAACCCATAGGTCGCCCTCATCTTTTACAAATACAAAAATACAGACGAGCGCCACAACCTTCATAATGATCGTTCTTATGGCTATTGATCTGAAATCCTCATCTCCGCGGAACAGGAACTGGATATCAAACGGGATGGCAATCACCTGAAGCGACATTATCAATACTAAATAATTGTAACTCTCGCCAAACCCGACCGAAAAAGCTATTGCATACAAAACGATAAGCGACACGGCCGTAGTAAGGCACTTCAGAATGAACAGTTCCCAAAACACTCTGCTCTTATTGTATTTATCGTCCTGATACCGTGCAATTTGCCTTTGTCCGTACACGTCAAACCCCATATTTGCAAACAGCGTGAAATATGTAATTATCGACGATGCATAGCTGTACTGGCCGTTGCCTACCTCATGCAGTACTCTCGCAACATACGGTGCAGTTATAAGGGGCACAATCAATATTAATATCTGCCCTATAAAATTGTATATAAAATTTGATTTTAACCCGCGTTTTTTAACGGGAGGCTGATTTATTTCAGGTTGAGAAAGCTCCATATCTCCTTGTCCATTTCTTTGGGAATATCCGCTGGACTTTTAAAGTAAACATGAGTCCAATCGGCTATTTTTTGGATAGTTTCATCTATATGCCATCTCGGTTTCCAGCCGAAAACATTTTTCAGTTTACTATTGTCAAGCTTTAAAAAGGAAGCCTCGTGCGGACCACCGTCATGTTTATTTATCCATGAGGCGCCGTCTCCCCATACATTGCAGAATTTAGTTACGAGGTCACCCGTATTAATGCAATCGCAATCATCCGGTCCAACATTGTAATATCCCTCATACTTCCTGTCATTCCATTGTTTTTCAGCGATATCGAGATAGACAAAAAGAGGTTCTAAAACATGCTGATACGGGCGCGTAGAATAAGGATTGCGCACAATAATCTTTTCGCCCTTTTCAATAGCGCGTATGCAGTCCGGAATAATTCTGTCTTCAGCAAAATCTCCGCCGCCGATGACATTGCCCGCACGCGCTGTAGAGACAGCACACCTGCCGTCCGTAAAAAAACTTTTTTTATAACTGTGGGTAACCAACTCGCTGCACGACTTCGAATTGCTGTAAGGATCATATCCGTCCAGCGGTTCGTCCTCTTTGAATGGGTGGTCGGGAATGTCGTCGTTTAAATACACCTTGTCGGTTGTGACGTTCAAAAAGCTCTTTACGCTGTCGCACAAACGCACACATTCAAGCATATTGACCGTACCCATCACGTTTGTTTCATATGTGTATCGGGGTTCACGATAAGATACCCTTACTATGGGCTGAGCCGCAAGGTGCAAAACTATTTCGGGCTTAAATTTATCAAATACTTTTTTTAATTTGTCATAGTCCCGTATATCGCCTATGACCGAGGTCATATTGCCTCCCACGCCTGAAATTTCAAATAAATTCGGAGTTGTAGGGGGGTCCAATGCATAACCGTACACATCCGCACCTGCATTTATTAATATCTTGCAAAGCCATGCGCCTTTAAATCCCGTGTGACCCGTCACAAGCACCCGCTTGCCGTTGTAAAAACTCAAATCTATCATTGCTTGTCCTTCCATACCATCCAGGGGGCATTATTTGTTGCAATCAGTTTTTCAAGCATATCCATTTCACGCTTGGTATCCATGCACTGCCAATAACCTTTGTGACTGTATGACATAAGCTGTCCTTCTGCGGCGAGCCTCTTAAGCGGCTCCTTTTCAAACACGGTATCATCGCCGCCTATATAATTAAAAATCTGCGGCTCAAGCACCATATATCCCGCATTTATCGGCACGCCGTCGAGCGCGCTTTTTTCACGGAATGAATGCACGGCATTATCGCCGCCGATGTCCAACACACCCTTCTGTTGTTCAAGCAAAACCGATGTGAGCGTAGCAATTTTGCCATGGTTTTTGTGAAACTCGACGAGTTCGCTTATGTTTACGTCGCACACACCGTCGCCATATGTCATCATAAAGGTTTCGTTGCCGACGTATTTCTGTATGCGTTTAATTCTGCCTCCGGTCATAGTGTTTAACCCGGTATCCACGACGGTAACTTTCCACGGCTCGCAATATTGATCGTGAATAATCATATCATTGCGCCCGTGCGTAAAATCAAAAGTCACATCGCTGTTATGAAGAAAATAATCGGCAAACCATTCCTTTATCACGTGCTGCTTATAGCCCGCACAAATTATGAACTCATTGAATCCATAATAAGAATACTCCTTCATAATATGCCAAAGAATGGGCTTGCCGCCTATTTCTATCATGGGTTTAGGCTTAAACTGACTTTCTTCCGAAATGCGGGTTCCAAAACCGCCTGCTAAAAGTACTACTTTCATATTACTTTTTCCTTTTTATCCTTTTTAACTTTTTATATACTGCGCGAACAACCATAACAAGAGGCAATAAAAATCTTGGCAAATATGCCGCAAATATTGCCTTGAATCGTAGCCAGGGATATCCTTTCAGATTACGTAGATACTTTTTGTCCCAATTCTTCGATGCCTTAACTTTCCACCTGAAATAAAATATTGCCCTAATGGTAGAATTTTGATTTTTCCAAAGCTTTTCACTTACTTCCTTGCTTACGCCAATCTCTGCGCCCGTCTCAAAAAGAAGTTTACGGTACTGTTCAAACCATACATTATAAAAATCATAACCACAACCAAGATTCGCGCCTGCAGCAACACAGTTATCGCGCAAAATTATATTCTTCTTACTCCCTTTTAGCGTAAGCATCGCCAAATGAGTCTGGAGAAAAAATGTATTTATATATGATTCCCTGACATCGTGCGGAATAGCATCGAAACGCTCTTTTTTAAACACAAGCGATGAAAGAAACGTCATCCTATGCCCTATCTTTTCAAATAATTCATCGATATCTTTAGGGATATACGGCCCTGTTGCATTATTAAAATCAACATAAGTTTTTCCCGTCTCTACAGGATTGAGTTTCAATAGCGGGGAATAATTTAAAAACATAAAGTCCGGGTCTTCGGCAAGACAAGCCATAATCTTTGGAAGAATGCCATTCATCAAGATGTCATCGCCCAACATCAGCACATATTGCCCTTCTGCAATTTCAAGACACTTAAGAAAGTTTCGATCAGGACCTATATTTGTTTCGTTGCAGATACACTTTACATTCGGATACTGTTTTTCATATTCTTTGGCAATTTCAACAGAATTATCAGTTGAGGAATTATCCACTACTAGTACCTCTACAGAATCACCCCCCTCCTGGCTGAGGACGGATTCTATAGACGTTTTCAATGTCCTTTCAAGATTATAGCACGGCAACGCTATCGTTAATTTATACATTTACCAACAGTCTCCTAAGTTATATTTTAGCAAGCATATAACTGTGCTTAACTACGGATTTTTTTTCTTTGTAATTATTGATTGAGATTACTGCAAACAATGCAAATATTCCTACGTTCGAGAACATATATAGCATAGGCAGATTGATATTTGCAATAAGAAAAGCAACCATATAGCAGAACATTCCGCAATAAACGGGAAATATCTTCTTGTCCTTATTAATTTTTCTTATAATACTTCTGCAAGCCGCAACAGCTATAAATGCAAACACATAGAATATGACAAGTTGTAGAATTCCGCCGTGATAAATCAGCGATACAAGCCCTGATTCCATCTGCCTGGGAGCAGGCACAAAGCCAAGCAAAGTCAATACAGATATTGAGCTCAGGTCAAAGCTGTCCAGATGTCCGTAAATACTCCCCATCTTTCCTTGTATAAACGAATTTATCGAAGAATACTGCCACACATACACCAACACAGCCAATGTTGTAAACAGAGCCACTACAACAAGAATTTTTACAAATTTTCTTAATGTATATTTTTTATAATTTATTGCTTTATTCAGCAACAGAATTATCATTAACGCAATGAATGAAAATATCCCTGTCAACGACCATGTCAGTATCAAAAAAATTGAAAGTAACGCGACATAAACTATGCGCTTCACAGAACGGAATTTGCAAAATGCATACGGTATAAAAAATGCCAGCATAACCGAAAAACCGTTGGGGTCATCCCATGCCCCCCCGAACCGAACATCATAGAAATATCCTGTATCATAACCCAGCGCAGGCAATCGTCCATTTATAAAATACAACCCGAGCTGAATCAATTCATAAACTATCGTAAAGCACATAAAGAAGTGACACACTTTATCGATAGTTATTACATTTATATTGCCGGAGAACGACATAACCAGCACAGCCGGACAAAAACATATAATTAGAATCAAGTCATCGATATCTTTACATAAAATAAAGGAATATACGCTTTGAATTATTAAAACCCACAGCAATACATAGGCCAACTTTGATGACGGATTGAGCTTCTGATTTAGAATCGAACCAAAAGCACCTAAAATCAATAAAATGAGAATGATATATTTTGCAAGCTGAAAAAACAACGGCGTATCGCTATATGTCGGGGACGTCATTTCAGCATTGTAGCGAAACACATAGCGATAAGAGTAGTAAAACAAATAAAGAATAAGCATCGCCACAATCCAATTTGTCAGACTTTTATTCGCATATTTCTGTTTTGGCAATGAGAATCACCCCCCTTTAATAATTATTTAATAATACGCCTGTTAATAATACACCTGTATATTTTTTACCAATGCTTCAGCAAATAAAACGTAACTGTATTTATCTGCCCTTGAAAGTTTCTTTGAATCTATGAATTCAGGCGCTTGTAAAAGCTTATCTTTCAAATCATCCTTATCACCGCATTTGAAAAATATAACAGGCAAATCTCCGTAAATTTCTTTAAATACGGGAATATCAGAAATGATGGGCTGAGTTCCTAAATGCAACGCCTCTAAAGGTGGAGCACCGAAGCCTTCGTAAAGAGACGGCTGAACTAGAAATGAAGCGGAAGCTATTTCGCTAAGCAATGCCTCGTCACTTATATAACCGGTAAAAACCACATCGTCAGACATAAGGTCTTCCGTATTCATACCTGTAATAAAGCCATCTTTTTCCCCTATAATTTTCAGCTTATATTTACCCTCGGGAATCATATGAAAGGCATCGATTAAAGTTTTAAGTCCCTTATGAGGCTTGACGTTACCTACATAAATAATAGTGTCAGTCTTTTTTATGCCGTTCGTATTAAAACCGAGCACTTCCTTTGAAAGGCCGACATAATTCACATAACACTTATCGACATATTTCGGAAAATAATAGCCGCAACGTTCCCTCGTAAAATCCGAAACACAGGCAATTTTTACCGACTTTTTCATACAACGCTTCAACAGCATCTTTTTTATGCGATAGTCGATAAATCCTTTGGTGGTAATTTTGGGCATATCGAGAAAAATTAAATCGTGCACCACCGAATATACGGGGATTTTTATGCCGTAAGGTATTATAAAATTAGGAATTATAATGCAGTCACATTTCTTATTGATATGTTTATGAAATGAAAACAAACCTTTTGCCGAAAACGGACTTGTGCTATCAGATACGATATGAGCCTCAGAATACTGCGCAAGTTTTTTTTCATCACCTATAAGGTAATATTCGTGGGCTTTGTAATCGATATTATCCAGAATGCCCTGACATACCCTGCCTATACCCGATTTCCCGAGATATCTGCAATCGATTGCTATTTTCATTATGAATGCTCCCGCAAGTCGCTGAATAATTGAGTTACGCTTTTATTGAACTGTACACCGGAAAAAACTTCTTCGGCGCGAGTTTTTGCATTGTCTCCGTACTTTTTGCGCAGATTTTCATCCTCGCCTAAAGTTTTTATGGCTTGAGCATATTGTTTAACATCACGGTTATCAACCTCAATGCCGGTCTGCCCGTTTAATGACACATAATTTACGCCCGACCCGGGAATAGTGAATGTGACAGCCGGTTTACCGCACGCCATGGCTTCGGCAAGAGCAAGTCCGAACGCTTCGTTTTTAGTGATGGACGGAAAACAAAAAATATCACAGGCATACAAACGACTTTTTAATTCCTCATCGGAAAGTCTGCCGAGAAAACACACCTTTTTATCGCCACCGGCGAGCGCCTTAAGTTCGCCGGTGAGCGGGCCTTCTCCTCCTATCCATATTACATATTCCGGGCCGAGCAGTTTGCTCGCCTCGACTAAGTACTTCAGCCCCTTGTATTCAACGTGCCTGCCCACGGCGAAGCATATGATCTTACCATTTTCTTCACGCTTCAGCTGCTCTGCCCGTGTAACCACTTCAGAAGTTAAGCTCACGCGCGAATTATTTATGCAGCTCGGAATTACTATACACTTATTCCTGACCGACTGTAACATATCGCTGCCTGCTATATAATTTGGGCTTGTAGCGACGACCTTACATGCATGTGACAACAGCCATTTAGATTGCTCAGTAAAAAAGTTTTTTAATAACTTCTGCTTTGTTATGTCGAGATGCCACCATAAAATCAGATGGCACGACGGATGCTTTTTTAATTGCTTCTTTAAAAAATGGGCGGCAAAGGGATTTGGATAATGGAAAATGACCGCATCCGGTCTAAATTCATCAAAAACTTTTTTTAATATTTTCCCATAGGAAAAGGATAACGATTGCGACGCAACCTTTGCAAAGCACTTGGTGCGTATAATTTCGACACCATCCACTATATCGGACGAGTTCTTTTTTTCGTGGTTAAAACAGAAAACTTTTATTTCATGCTTGTCTTTCAAAGCATTAGCAATATCTCTTGAAGTCTGTTCTATGCCGCCGATATGCGGATAATAATAGTTGCTTATTTCTAAAATTTTCATAAAAATCAACCAAAGAATTTTTCTTCAAGCATTAAGCAAATAGTGTGATATACGGGCAAATGAAGTTCCTGAACCATGTATGTTTCTTTTGAAGGCACTTTTATTGCCACATCTGCAACTCCGGCAAGTTCACCGCCTTTGGCACCTGTTAAGCCAATAACTTTAAGCCCTTTTGCCCGTGCTACAACTGTTGCATACATTACGTTTTTTGAATTGCCCGAAGTGGATATGCCGAGGAATACATCCCCCTCTTTACCATAACCGTTTATCTGCTGGGCATACATTAACAGCCCGCCGTTAGGCACATCGTTGATAAAAGCCGTATTCAGTCCCTGATGTCCGTCCAGCGCGATAGCCGGCAGCCCGCCCTGCAATCTTTCGGCGAGCTCTTCGCCTCTGACGGGGTCGATTGATTTAAGCCTCGCGGCATAATCTTCGCCGCACTTGCGGGGAAGTTTGAATCCTTTCATAAGTTCGCCGACTATATGTTCGCTGTCGGCGCAGCTGCCGCCGTTGCCGGCAATCAGCAGTTTGTTTCCGCTTGCAAAACACTCCTCTAAAATATTATAAGCCTGGATAATCGACTGCTCGCATTGCTTAAGCGCGGGATATCTTTGAGTTAATAAGTCGATATGTTTTTGTAATTTTGCGTCCATAATATCATCCTAATATTTTATTTACGGCGTCCGACAGACTCGCGCACCGCAAGTCCGCTCTCTCATCGTCGCCTATAACCGCAGTCTTGCATCCGCCGTTTATGCCGCACAGGACGTCGTTTTCACCGTCGCCTATCATCCAGCTTTGAGCGAGGTCGATATTAAAATCTTTCGCCGCTTCAAACAGCATGCCCGCCTTGGGTTTGCGGCACCCGCAATCTGTTTTCAGTTCGGGTATTTCGCCTTCATATCCCTTGTGCGGATGATGGGGACAATAATAAATACCGTCCACATATGCGCCGTCCAACCCCAAAAGCGTCTCCATCTTATTGTGTATTTCGTCGAGCTCTTCCACCGTCACTTCGCCGCGGGCGATAACGGGCTGATTGGTGACAACAATGGCGAGATAACCACTTGAATTAATTCTTTTTATTGCTTCCGAAACACCGTCAATCAGCTCGAAATCGTCTATGTCTCTTAAAAAACCGACATATTTATTAATTGTGCCGTCGCGGTCGAGAAATATGGCTTTTTGTTTCCTTTGAAGGTTTTTGCCCTGAACTATGCCGCATTTAAAATCGCGGCACACGCTTTCATACCTGTCGGGCGTACCCATATCCTTGACGTATTCGGAAGAATCGTAAACAAACATCTTGCCCGTTCCCGAGAGAGGCTTTAAAATCTGTCTGTCGAGGTCGACCTTTGCCGTTGTGATCTCCTGCTCCAGAACTACGGGGGAAATTACATGCAGGCCGGCATTGACGCGGTTTTTATAATACGCGGGACGGACATCCTCTTTAGTAAGCCATTGTTCGACAGCGCCGTTTTTACCGGCGATTATCAGCCCGCTGTCGTAAGGGTGAGAATTCGGGTGAGTAAACAGCGTGACTAGGCCGCCCTTGGCTTTATGGTAGTCTACAAACCTGTTGAAATCTATATCGAAGACGGCGTCCGCGTTGAGAAGAAGAAAGTCTTCCGTCAGCCTATCCTTGAGCCTGAACAATGCTCCCGCGTTGCCGAGAGGTTCGCGTTCAAAATAATATTCAATATTGACGCCGAAGGGCTTGCCCGTTGCCGGAGATACGCCGCGTCCGTCGCCGAAGTAATCCATTATTATATTGCCGAGATGGCTGACTGTCAGTATGAGATCGGTAAACCCCTGCGAGCGCAGGCATTCTATTTCGCGCTCGAGCACGGGCACGCCGTCTATTTTTATCATAGGCTTGGGGATATCGCTGGCGACAGACGAAATTCGCGTACCCTTGCCCCCGGCCATTATAACTGTTTTCATAGGTTACTTTTCGCGCCTGGCGTTGGGATCGTAAAATTCAGCGGAATAATAAATTACGCGCGTACCGCTGTTTTCAAATTCAAAGGGGACATGCAAAAGATTATGCATGGCTTGCAGAACAGCATTGCGTTTTTCGGGCTGGACATAGAAAAGCAGGAACCCGCCCCCGCCCGCGCCGAGAAGCTTACCGCCCAATGCGCCTGCATTTACGGCCTTTTCGTACAATTCATCGATGGAGCCCGTCGAAATTTTACTTCCGGTCTGGCGCTTCAGCCGCCATGTTTCATCGAGCAGTCGGCCGAAATCGTCAAGATCACGGCTGTTGTTCGTAAGCACTTTTTCTGCTTCGTCCACTAAGGCGAGCATTTCCCTTAACTGCGTTGTTTTATCTTTTATCGCGGCGCCGGTGGCCTGCTGAATTTCAGAAGAAAATCTTGTAAATCCGGTAAAGAACAACAAAAGATTGTCGTTCAGCATCTTCTTGCGTTCGGGCGAGATAATTACGCGGTTTACCTCGTAGTCGTCGCCGTTGAAAGTAATTTTATTAAAACCGCCGAAAGATGCGGCAATCTGATCCTGCCAACCGCCCGCCTCGTTGCAAAGCTTTCTTTCAAGGAATATAGCATCGTCTGCAAGTTTCTTTTTATCTGCATATCTGCCTTTGAGGCAATAGAAAGCGTTCAGCAATCCTACTGCAAACGAACTGCTTGTCCCGAGCCCCGTGCGTGCGGGGAGATCGGCTTCGTAAGTGATGCGCAGCTCGTGCATATCCAGCATTTTCATTGCGTTGCGTATGAGCGGATGCTCAATATCGTCGACCGCGGTCACGCGTTCGATTTTAGCATAGCTGGCTTCGGTGGTATAGTCGAAAAAGGGCGGCAAATGACGCACGTTTACATAACAATATTTATCGAACGTCGTCGACAAAACGGCCCCGCCGTTTTCCCTGAAAAACTGCGGCATATCCGTTCCTCCGCCAAAAAAAGACATTCGGAATGGTGTTTTGGTAATTATCATGTGATATCTCCTGCTATCTCACTTTGCTCCGTCGCGTTTTATGACGGAGATTATTGTTTTGAAAATTATTTTTAAATCGAACCAGACCGAACAATGATCCACATAATAGAGCTCAAGCTTCTGACGCTCACCGCTTTCGTAAGTGACGTTGCTCCTGCCGTTTGCGCCCCACCAGCCAATCATTCCCGGCTTAACCGAGAGGAGCTTAGATGCCGAATGACCGTATTTCTCTATGACTTCTTCCTCCATCAGCGGGCGGGGGCCGACGACGGACAATCTGCCGACGAAAATATCCCATACCTGAGGCAGCTCGTCAAGCGACGTCTTGCGCAGAAATTTACCTACTTTTGTGATGCGCGGGTCGTTATCTATTTTGAATTCACGCTTATACTGTTCAAGCTGTTCAGGCGTAAGCATATCTTCAAGCTTGTCTGCATTTGGTTTCATGCTCCTGAACTTGGATATAAAAATATGCTTGCCGTTTTTGCCCATGCGCGGATGTTTATATATAACCTTGCCGCCGTCGCTGAACTTGACGACAAGCGAAAGAATTATAAACAGCCACGAGAAAATTATTAAAAACAACCCGGACGAAACTATATCGAATGTTCTTTTTATAAAAAGATATCCGCATCTTTTTTTGAATTTTTTTTCGCCTGTCTCATTCCCGCAAGCAGTAGCGATAGCCTGAGCCCCCGCCTCCGTTGTCGAAGCGGCAACTTCATCCTTATTTAAATTTTCTTGCATCATACGTAACCTCTTAAATCTTTCATAAATAAAAAAGCGCACATTTAACAACTATGCCGCAAAATAAGCTTTCACGGCGATATATTAAAGTACGCTAAAACGCCCGCGCGTGCGCGCGAGCAGGAATATAATGTTTTAAGAGTTTTGCCTTACAAAAAGGCGGAGAACAGACGGAACGACGGAACAACGCTCCCGATCGGATGTACCCCCTCGGCCGATAGCGTCCGGGCACGACAAAGCGGCGCTTTTCTCCGCGCATATGCAATCATCGGGACGGCAACTGCTTACGGCAAAGCCGAATACCGTAATGGCAAACAGAACCGTGACCTTTATTGTCTGTTCAATATCAGCAAATAAGCCATATTGCGCGACAAATCTGAAACCGCCGGCCGCATTGGCGCGCACGAACTTATCCGAAATTTCGCACATGGGGGAGGAATTTGACATTATGCAGGCAGTGCAAAGCAACCAGAATGCCAGAAAATAAAACACGCCTACAAGAGTGCGCTTTATAACTTTTATGCGCACCTTAATCCTGTCTATGGCCAGACCTATGCAGACGCAGAGAATTCCCGCTGCGACAGCGATAAGCATCGCAACCATTTCTACCATTGCATCCTCCACAAATTTACCGAAAGTCCCTGACGGACTGCCGAAAGCGGCGTGTAATATCGGCTTACCATATTTTACCGCTGAGTATATAATACTACCAAATCCAACCTTTGTCAATAAATGTTAAAGCAAAAGGTCGAAATATGCAAACATAAACTATTTTTGTCGGATTTTGTCGGCAAAGTTTTGCCGGAAACGGCCGTTTTCTGCCGCCGAAGGCAACTATCCGTTATATTTCAGTTTGTGAAAAATTTATATTATTATCAGCTTTGCCGCCTAAAGCCGCGAATGGCGCGGCTCGGCCGAAATTTGCGATATGAATTGCCAATTCTTATAAAATCATGTATAATACTTCCGAACAGACATTTGCGCGGAGGTTTTTTTATGGAATTCAGGGTGCTGAAATATTTTCTTACAGTCGCACGCGAGGAAAACATGACCAAGGCGGCGGAGATATTGTACATTACCCAGCCTACGCTTTCGCGGCAGATTGCCGAACTTGAAGAAGAAATAGGCACGCCGTTGTTTGTGCGCAGCAACCGAAACGTGACTCTTACGGACGCGGGGGTATTACTGCGCCGCAGGGTGGAAGAACTGCTCGCCATAGAAGAAAAAATCAAAGACGATTTCAGCAAACACAGTCAGACCTGCGGCAACGCTTCAATAGGCATGGCGGAAGCCACGTCGGCCAATACGGTGGCGGATATCATTGAGATATTCCGCCGGAAGTACCCTCAGGTCAAATTTGATTTGTATACGGCGATGGCCGATCAGGTTCTGGAGCGCATCGATAAAGGCATCACAGATATCGGCTTTTTACTTGAGCCCATAAACGTAGATAAATACGATTTTGTGCGGCTGCACGACTGAGAGCGCCTCGGCATCCTCATGCGGGCCGACTCCCCCCTCGCCGCCAAAAAGGAACTGATGCCTGAAGATTTGCTCGGCCTTCCCCTGATTGTTCCCATGAGGCGCGAGTTGCAGCAGAATACACGCAGCGCCCTCGGCTCCGTCTATGACGAATATGATATAATCGCCACATTCAATGTGGTCAACAACGCACTGTTGCTTGTTGAACGCGGCATCGGATATGTATTGCTCGTTGAGGGAGCCGCGCAATATCACCGCAATCCCGACCTTTGCTTCCGTCCCCTGAAAACGGCTCCGCCCATGCACTGCGTTGCCGTGTGGAAAAAATACCAGCCGTCCAATCAGGCGGTATCGCGCTTTATCGAAGAGCTTGCAATGCTCGGGGAGCATTGACGCCATAAAGGAATAAGCATTTCACTTTTGCACAGACTTTATATATAATGCGGGTGTAACCTTTAAAGGTTGCGCCCGTTTTTTTGGAGGAGCAGGATGGGCATATTTGAAATATGGGACAGGACCGTTGCCGGTTTTGCCCACGGCGTACTGCAAAGTTGCGGCGCTTTTGCCACGCCGTTTTTTATGCCCGTCAGCGTTCTTGGAAACGGCGGAGCCGCATTTATTGCCGTTGCAATAATTCTTTTGCTGTTCCGCAGAACCCGCAAAGCGGGAACGGCGGCGCTTTTCGCCCTGATGTTCGGTGCAATATTGACAAACCTCATACTCAAAAACATAGTCGCAAGGGAGCGTCCTTTTACCGATGAAGGTTCAATTTATTACATTTATTGGCAAAATGCGGGCGGGCAGTCTGGCGGCGGGCGGATATTCCTTCCCGTCCGGGCACACAACGGCGGCGACGGCCTTTGCCGCGGCGCTGTTTATCGAGGGAGACAAAAGATATTCATGACTGTTTCTGTTCATCCCGCCGCTGATGGGTTTTTCCCGCATATATTTTGCCGTGCACTACTTTACCGACGTGCTGGCCGCCTTTGTCGTCGGCGCCTGCGCCGCCGTTGCGGCCGTGTTGCTTATAAAACTGCTGACAAAATCCGCATACTTTTCGGCTTTTCTCAACGCGAAAGGAATTATCGGATTTATTCAATCGACACGCATGAGGAAACAATGAGCTCGCCGCAATGCCCCGCCGGCATGGCAGCTGCCGCAAAATAAGCATTTCACTTTTGACGGACGATGATTTATAATATTGGCAGACAGGTTAAGAAGGTTGTTGTATGACTTTGCAGGAAATGGAAAAATTTACGGGACTGCCCGAAGACGAGCTGGAAAGTTATTATTCGGAAGGTCTGATAGGGCGCGAAAAAGAAGGCATCGCGGTTTTCGATTGGCAGGACGCGAAAGATACAGGTCTGATACGGACGCTGAAGGGTTGCGAAAGACCGCCGCAGAGCTGCGCGATTTTTTCTGCCTTGTGCGACAGAACCAGATTTTACAGGCGACAAAACTTTTATGCGGGCTCCGCGCAAGGTTGCTGAAGAGCATTCATGAAGGGCAGTCTTCGTTGGATACGCTCGACTCCATCATCCGCGTAACCGAACATAAAGCCTGAGGAGGATGATTATGAAAGAATGCACAGTTGAAACTCGTCCTACGCAGGAGGTTGCGCAGGACAAGGAGGGACTTATGACAATGTATAACCTCGGCAAAAACATGGCATGGCTTCTCAGATGCATCGAACTCAGCAGACAGAACGGCATATCCGTTCCCCAAAATAAAAAATTATTGACAAATTTTATACGGTAAGGAGGCAAGTTAATGGAAAATTTTGTTTTTGAATATCCCACAAAAGTATACTTCGGCAAAGGCGCGGCAAAGCAGTACCTTGCTGCCGAACTTAAAAAATACGGCGATACGGTAATGCTCGCCTACGGCGGCGGTTCGATAAAAAAGAACGGCATATATGGCGAAGTTACCGCCATTTTGCAGGAGAGCGGAAAGAAGATTGTTGAGTTCGGCGGGGTGATGCCCAACCCCACTTACGCCAAAGTTCAGGAAGGCGCCCGCCTTGCAAAAGAAAACGGCGTTGACCTAATTCTTGCGGTAGGCGGCGGCTCGGTTACCGACTGCTGCAAAATAGTCGCCCTGCAGGCAAAGACCGATGAGGACGTCTGGACGGCAGAACTTCAGGAGGGCAGATTTCCAAAACCGGACGGCGCGCCCATTCCCCTCGGGGCAATCGTCACCGTTTCGGGAACGGGCAGCGAGATGAACGCCGGAGGCGTAATAACAAACGAGCAAAAAAATATAAAAACGGGACTTTTCGGCGCCGCGCCCAGGTTTGCCGTACTCGACCCCGCATATACGATGAGCGTTCCGTTTGCACAGGTAATGTCGGGCGCGTTCGACACCCTCTCCCACGCGATGGAAACGTACTTCGGCTATACCGACGAGGATAACGTGTCGGACGATATAAACGAAGCCGTAATGAAGAGCACCATTCGCAATATGCGCACGCTTTTAAAGGACCCTAACAATTATACGGCGCGCGCCAACCTCATGTGGGATTCGGCCATGGCGGAAAACGGCCTTTTGAAGCTCGGAAAAAAGACGGATTTCCATGCGCACATGATAGAGCACCAGCTCGGCGCATATACCGACTGCAACCACGGCATGGGGCTCGCAGTTATTCAGCCCGTATATTACCGCCATATCGTAAAAGAAGGTCTGCCCAAGTTCGTGCGCTTCGCCCAGAAACACCTTTGAATATGGCGGCAGGAACTGCGTTGCCATGCGGTCGTTGGCCAATCCCAGATA
>CALVWX010000018.1 GCA_944368215.1 uncultured Clostridia bacterium
CAGGTTATAGCTCAAGCACTTATTATAACGAATCCCCCAGACTTCGCAGAATAATAGAAGCTTTGATTATTGGTTTCAACGGTCAGTCGTTCTCAGATATGGCAAACTATTTGCTTACAGGTTCGCCTGTAGCTGACCCTTACATGTGCATGGCAGATTTCACATCGTACAGCAAAACCCAGCACGAGCTTTCTGATTTATATGTCAACGACAAGAGAAAGTGGAACCAGATTTCGCTCCGCAACATTGCCGCTGCCGGATATTTCGCCGCAGACAGAAGCATAAAAGAATATGCAGAAAAAATCTGGAATCTCAAACCACTTACAAAGTAATTGTTTAAAAATATAAAAAAGCGGGCTTTGCCCGCTTTTTTATATAAATATTGTCTTATTTTGGTGATTTTTAAAGTACTATGCGTGACATAATTCGCATTTTTTACTATAATTTTGCTTTATTCAACCGAAATATAAAAAGGATTTCTTAAGCGCAGCGGAATATGGAAAAAAACGGCAATGCGTTGTAATCAGCATAGCAGTAAACTAAATACTTAAAAATTATTTTAAATTTTAAAAATTTTTAACGCTGTTTTGTGATTTTTTAAAAAAAAGAGCGTTAAGCCAATGGATAAATGAGTTGATTGTTTTTAAATGTGTAGTTACAGCAATTAAGTACGCTGAATTATTTTTCCGAGTTATTTTACGGCGTTACAGAATGAGCAAAAAATTTAAGACCGAATTGGCTACCGTCGTATCATAAAAGCATTCAATTTAAAGTTCATTAATTAAATTTAAGATACATTTTAATACGACAAATTCTGGAGTTGCGAAAAACTGGACATTTTTTTAAAATCTGTTGTCTGTTTTGGTTGATATACGCTCGATTTAACCATATTTCTTCGTAAAAGCTGTGTTTTACGAAGAAATAAATATACTCCACTCGGCTCAAATGATTGCTAAAAAATTTGCTTGATGTTATAATTACTATACTAGCGGCAAACTAAATTTAAAAGAATTCAGCTATTCCCCCACATTATTATATTTGATTTTAAAAATTTTTTGATTCAAGCTTCTATTTAGTACATTTAATTTTTTACTGTACAGGCGGCTTTAATTTTTTCTAACGAGGTTCTGCTTTGGCCACTACTTCAAAAAACAATTCAAATTTTTATGTTGAGCGCAACAACCGCAATCTGGCTGTAATTGATGAACTTCTCGAAAAAGAATTGCCCGATTTTTGCGGCGATTATTTTCTTGCAATCGACAGTCAGACTTCTACCCTTACGCGCCTGAACTACGCTCACGACCTTAAAATATTCTTTTATTTTCTGATGACCAAAAGGTTTAAAAGCTATACGTCGGTCAAGCAGTTTACGCTTGAAGACCTTGAAAGCGTGACAAACAACGATATTGAAATGTTTTTGGCCTTTCTGTCCCGCTATACCTATCAGGACAAGCAACATGTCTGCAACGACCGTGCTAAGGCAAGAAAACTGTCTTCCGTACGCGCCATGTTCAAGTATTTTTTCAACCGCGGAATGATAAGCGTCGACAATGCCGCAAAAGTTGCAACGCCAAAGCTACATGAAAAACCGATAATCAGGCTCGAAGGCGACGAGGTTTACGATATCATCGATGTCGCCGAAACAGGGCAGGGTCTCTCCCCTCACCAGCGCGTTTTCCATGAAAAAACCAAGGTGCGCGACGGCGCAATTCTCACACTTTTTCTCGGCACCGGAATACGTATCAGCGAACTTGTAGGGCTCAACAACGAGGATATAAACTTTAACGACAATTCCTTTATCGTTACGCGAAAGGGCGGCAGCAAATCGATTTTATATTTTGACGATGACGTCGCAAACGCGTTAAAAAGATATATGGATTACAAGCAGGAGACAGACCTGCCGGTCGGACCGAAGGACGCTCTCTTCCTTTCTTCTCAGAAAAAGCGCATAACCGTGCGCGCAGTTGAAAACGCCGTTCAAAAGTATGCAAAAATTGTGTCTCCGCTCAAAAAAATTTCCCCGCACAAACTCAGGAGCACTTATGGTACGGCATTATATAAAGCCACGGGAGACATTTACGTCGTTGCGGACGTCCTCGGACATAAAGACGTAAACACAACCAGAAAGCACTATGCCGCCATAAGCGACGATATAAGGCGGTCTGTCGTCGGAAAAGTAAAACTGCGCCCCGACGAAGAGGATTGATTCTTAATGGAACATATTGAAAAAGTTTTCGTAATTCAACCAATTCTAAATGATAAATGGCGCGTTTTGCATGACGAAGCCGTGGCTTTGATTGAAAGCGCGGGCGGCGCGTATTGCGGTTCAAGCTATCAGAATATTAAAGAAATTAACCCCGCCACATTTATCGGCTCGGGTAAATTGCTGGAAATAAGGCAAACCCTCGAAGGCCTCGACGGAATAACGATTTTATTCAACGGCGAGCTTTCCCCGTCGCAGACGTTAAATATTTCTGCCGCGCTCGAAAACAGAAAAGTCATCGACAGAACTACCCTCATTCTCGATATTTTCGCACTCAACGCCGTCACAAGCGAGGGCAAAATTCAGGTTGAACTTGCACAGCTCAAATATATCTATCCCCGTCTGAAGGGCAAGGGCGCAGCTCTTTCTCGCCTCGGCGGCGGAATAGGTTCGCGCGGCCCCGGCGAGACACAGCTCGAAACAGACCGCAGACACATAAGATACCGCATAAAATATCTTGAAAATCGCCTTACCGAGACGACTACGCGCCGCGCGCTGCACAGTAACCGCAGGGCCAAGGACGACGCAAAAATTATCGCGCTCGTCGGCTACACAAATACAGGCAAATCGAGCCTTATGAACACGCTTACGGGCGCGGGCGTATTGGAAAAAAATGCATTATTTGCTACACTTGACCCCACGGCACGCAGGCTTGAAATAGACGGCATGCAGTTTATTTTAACCGACACGGTAGGGTTTATCCAGCAGCTGCCGCACGACATAGTCGAAGCCTTCAAATCGACGCTTGAAAGCGCGATAAACTGCGACCTTGCGCTCTTCGTCGCAGACGCTTCAGGCGATTATCAGATGCAGTTCGAAACAACTTGCTCCACCCTCGCTTCGCTCGGGTTCAACAAGCCTTACCTTAAAGTACTCAATAAATGCGACCTCGTCGACACAACCGATTGCCTGCCCGCCGATTGCATCTGTATTTCGGCAAAGAAAAATCAGGGCATAGACGAGCTTAAACGGAGCATAAAGGAAAGTTTTGCAGACAGGTTCACAAAGTTAAAAATTTTCGTGCCGTACGAACAAATGAGCGAATATTCCGCGCTGTCGTATGCGGTGAATGAATTGAGCCGAGAGTACAAAGACGGCGGAATGGAAATCGACTGCGTGGCAGAAAATAAATATCTCCCGCGCATACAAAAATTTATAAAAACATAAAAGAGGCAACGCCGCAAGCGTTGCCTTTAATCATCTTCATCCATAATTATTTTATCTATTTTAATGACGGCATCGTCGCGGATATCGAGACATTTGCCGCAGTTGTCGCACACTTTTTCCGGGTCGAGGTCACACATGTCGCACTCGCCGCACTCAATGCATTTTCTGTCGTAAAGCACACATTCATCTCCTCTTTTATTCATATGAATCCCTCCTTCTGCGCCTGATATTTGCAACAGGTTCAAATCTGCACATATTATATAACACAAAAAATAAAAAAACAAGCGTTTAAACGGGAACAATCGTTTGCATTTTAAAAAAATATGTGCTAAAATTGTTTCATAGGAGGCTGAACCATGAAAAAGATTGACAAAAGCCAGCGAGTATATGAATACATAACCTCTTTTATATCCGAAAACGGGTATGCCCCCACCGTGCGCGAAATATGCCAGGCCTGCGATATCCGTTCAACGGCCACAGCGTTCAATATTATGAACGAGCTTTCTGATAAAGGTCTTATAACAAAAAGCAAGGTCGGCGAAAATAAAAGACGCGCCATTTCAATAAATCAGCAGTCAGTCAAAGTGCCTCTCATCGGTACGGTCGCCGCGGGCGAACCTATATTCGCACAGGAAAATTATGAGGATTTTTACAGTATTCCCACAAACCTCTTCAAGGGCGACGATTTGTTTATGCTGACCGTAAAGGGCGATTCGATGATAAACATCGGTATGTTCAGCGGAGATAAAATAATCGTAAAGAAACAGCCCGTAGCAGAAAACGGTGAAATCGTTGTCGCTCTCGTCGATGACAGCGCGACTGTCAAGCGCTTTTTCAAGCGCGACGGTAAAATTATTCTCCATCCCGAAAATGACGATATGGAAGATTTCGTTTTTGACGACGTAACTATTTTAGGCAAAGTCATCGGCCTTGTAAGAAACATATAAAATGAAAAACGCGCACTCAAAAAAATGAGTGCGCATTTTTATAGCTCTTCTAAAATTTCCGCAATGCCCTGCGGGTCATTGGCGAGGTAGTCTGCACCTGCGGCTTTGAGCTCCTCTTCATCTCCGTAGCCGTACAGAACGCCTATCGATTTCAAACCGTTGGCCTTCGCTCCGATAACGTCATGCTCGCGGTCGCCGACCATAACGGCATTTGCCGGTTCAATGCTTAAAGCTTTGAGAGCGTATGCCACGATGTCGCTTTTTTCCACGCGCGTGCTGTCGAGCGACGCACCCGATACAAAACAGAAATAACGGGCAAGATTGAAATGTTCAAGAATTTTTTGAGCAAAAATCTGCGGCTTTGAAGTTGCAACGACCAGTTTTTTGCCCGCCGATTCAAGGTGCGAAAGTACCTCTTCCATGCCGTCGTATACTCTGTTTTCGAATATACCGTCGGTTGCAAAATATTCGCGGTAATAATCGACCGCCTTCAGCGCGGTTGCTTCGTCAAAGCCATAATTTGCCATAAAAGATTTGTACAGCGGCGGGCCAATAAAACTTTTCAGCTTTGCCTTGTCCCTCTCTTCTATGCCGAATTTTTTCAGGGCGTAAATGACTGAATTTGATATGCCTTCGTACGGGTCTGTCAGGGTGCCGTCGAGGTCAAAAAGAACGTAATTAATCATAAGTTAAACACAAATTGCGCACCGCAAAAGCGGTGCGCTGTTTTTTATTTTAAAGCGACATGAGATATGCGACTTCCTGTTTGTTGAGTTTGCGCCATTCCCCCCTGTCGAGACCGCGGAGAGTAAGTTCTCCCACTTTGATGCGCTTCAAAAGGGTGACTTCCCTGCCGATGGCGGCAAACATTTTTCTTATCTCGCGGTTCTTTCCTTCCGTAATTGTGATATGAATTTTTGTGTATTCTTTATTAGTTTCGACTATGTGCGCCTTGCATTTTTTTGTGACATAGCCGCCCTCAATTTCAATCCCGCTGCGTATCGGATTTAAAGTTGCTTCTGTAGCCGTGCCTTCAATTTTTACGAGGTAGGTTTTGGGCACTTCGTTTTTGGGATGGGTGAGTCTCTGCGCCAACTCTCCGTCGGTCGTCAAAATGAGCAGACCTTCGCTGTCGTAATCGAGTCTGCCGACGGGGTAAATCCTGCCCACGTTTGCAGGCATCAGATCCATTACCGTTTTGCGACCTTTTTCGTCAGAAACAGTGCTTAAATAGCCCTTGGGTTTATTTAAAATATAATATTCGTTTTTCTTTAAAACGACTTTATTTCCGTCGACGGTAACCTCGTCGCCTTCGTCGGCTTCCATGCCGAGGGAGGCAACTTTGCCGTTGATTTTAACCCTGCCCTGCTTTATAAGCTCGTCGCAATCCCGCCTCGATGCAACTCCGCAAGCGGCGAGAAATTTATTCAAACGCATAGTCAATCCTTAAAAAATTGTTTTTCTATTAACTATACTATATAAATTTCCGCTAAAAATCAAGTCATTTTTGCAATAAATTTCAAGTCTGCCGACCATATCGCCCTGATTTATTTTCGTTGCATCGTTTGTACGTATGCATTTTACTGTTATTTCCTGTTCTTTTTCTATGAGAAGATTTATATCTTCACCGATATTGCAGGGAAGTCCGCCGCACATAAATACGGCCGAGCCGCTTACCGTTCTTAGCGCGTAATTTTTGAAGGCGTTTTCGATAAGTTTTCCGCTCCTTTCGTACATGTCGGGACAGTTTAAAACGACGCAGACTACGTCCATGCCTTCCCTCTCTGCGGACGAAACAAGGCATCTTCCCGCCTTCATCGTATACCCTGTCTTAACGCCGTTTGCGCCTTCGACGAGCGAGAGCATTTTATTTTTATTGACAAAACTTCTGTATTCGCCCGTATAGCTGCGCGTTGAAACTATTTTTCTGAACTGTTCGTTTTTCATGGCTTCACAGGCAATCAGGCACAAATCGTGCGCCGTCGTGTAGTGGTCGTCGTCCGGCAGGCCGCTGGGATTGGTAAAATGCGTATTTTCCGCTCCCGCTTGCACCGCGCGCTCGTTCATAGCCTGTGCGAATTGCGACGTGCTTCCGCTGTGATAGATCGCCAGCGCCACGGCGCTGTCGTTGCCCGAGCGTAACATGAGCCCGTAAAGCAAATCTTTTATGGAAATTTTATCGCCGTGCTTCAGATAAATGCTTGAACCCTCGGTTCCGACGGCTTCGGCCGGTACGGTAATCACGTCGGATATATCGCAATCCTCAAGGATTATGAGAGCCGTCATGATTTTTGTCGTGCTGGCCATGGGAAGCTTCGCCCCGTCGTTGCGGCTGTACAAAGTGCTCCCTGTGGAGAGTTCCATCACGCACTCGGCGCGGCCGTCGGCGAAAGCAGCGTTTTTGTTCGGCTCCGGCAGGAGAAATACTGCCAGCAAAAGAGCGCATGCGACGGCGAGAATTTTAGTTATCCGTGATGCTGCGCACAAGTTCGCCCGTCTTTTCGATGAGTGCATTTACAGGCTCGTCCTCCATTTTTAAAAGTCGGCATTCCCTGCCGTCGTCGACGAGAAAGCCCCTGGGTTTAACAGTAACCACGGAACCGTTGCCGCCAGCGAGCTTGAATCCGTCGGTCTCCCTGAACGTCTTAATGTCGCCGTACTCTCCTCCGCCGCCTATATTTACGACGGTGATAGAAGTGAGAGGTATGACCTGCGCGCCGCTCACCGTTATTATCGGACGGCCTATGACTGTATTGGCATCGGCCACCTTTTCAATGGGCAATGTCGGCTTGTCGTATTCGTTTGTTTTGTGTCTGTCATTTTTTAATCTGTTCATACATTTTTTCCATCATCAAAATAAACATTATTTTAATTGCGGCGAGCAGGTTTATTACGCCGGAAATTTTAGCGTAATATACCACGCCGTCATGTTCCCTGTTTAAAATAATGTAATTTTTTAATTTTATATTCCCGCCGTTGAGCGTTGCAAAAGAGTATACCGCCTGCGTTACCGCATTCTGTGCCACGGCGGCATATGCCCCGCCTTGTCCGGCTATGCCGTAATCGCCAAGCTGAATTATCTTTGTCACGCTGAGATTATTATAAATTTTAAGCATGTTGCTCTTAAAAAAGCCGGCGTCGATATCTTTATCTTTGCCGTTGACATGCATTCTTCTCACCGAATGCGCGACGGTGTTGACATTAAATACCCTGATAAAGCGGTATAACGCAACGTTAACGCTTGCGTATTTTTCGACGGAATTAAAATAAATATAATTATCGATGTGCAGCGGAAAGAGAATTATTGCTAAACTTACGGTGACCGCAATAACAATTAAGCTGTTCACACCATTATTATCTGTAAGAATTGTAAAAATATTCAAAAAAAATTGTATATGCCGTTGACAAATGCAATTTAGCGCGTATAATAATTTGTGGTAATCGATAAATAAATATCAATTAGACTACCGAATCAAATAAATACACAAACGGAGGATTTTATTTTATGGCAAGATTTACGCTTCCCCGCGATATTTATCACGGCAAAGGTGTAATGAGTGAAGTTCTGGCGGAACTTAAAGGCAAAAAAGCAATTATAGTAACGGGCGGCAGCTCGATGCGCAAGGGCGGCTTTATCGACAAGGCCGAAAAGGCTCTTAAAAAGGCCAAGATGGAAGTTTACGTGCTCGAAGGCGTTGAACCAGACCCCTCTGTCACGACGGTAATGAATGGCGCAAAGATTATGCAGGAATTCTGCCCCGACTGGATTATTGCAATCGGCGGTGGCTCCCCCATCGACGCGGCAAAGGCCATGTGGGCGTTCTACGAATATCCCGACGTAACGTTTGAAGCGCTTTGCATACCCTTCAACTTCCCCGAACTCAGAAAAAAAGCTCACTTCGTTGCAATTCCCTCCACTTCGGGAACGGCCACAGAAGTTACGGCATTCTCTGTCATAACCGATTATGACAAAGGCATAAAATATCCTCTCGCTGACTTCAATATCACGCCCGACATCGGTATTATAGACTATGAACTCGTCGAAAGCCTGCCCCCCAAGCAGGTCGCTTACACCGGTCTCGACGCACTCACCCACGCAATCGAAGCTTATGTTTCCACAGCGGCATGCAACTTCACCGACGGCCTCGCCCTGCACGCCATCAAGCTTATTTTCGAAAATCTTAAAAATTCGTACGACGGCGACATGAAGGCGCGCGGCGTAATGCACGACGCGCAGTGCCTTGCAGGCATGGCTTTCTCCAACGCTCTCCTCGGCATTGTACACTCCATGGCACACAAATCGGGCGCCGTGTTTAAGGAAAACGGCGAAACCATACATATCGTTCACGGCTGCGCCAACGCTATGTACCTGCCCAAGGTTATAGAATATAACGCAAAGAATCTGCGCGCAAAGAAGCGCTATACAGAGATTGCTTCTCTGCTCGGCATCAAAGGCGGCTCGCAGGCGGCTAAAGTGCAGAATCTCATCAAGGCAATCTGCGAACTGCGCGCATCCGTAAACGTTCCTTCCTGCATAAAGGATTACGATGACGGTCGTGGCAGAAAGATTTCTGAAGAGCTCTTCCTCTCCAAGCTCGAAAAGATGGCAGACGACGCCATAGGCGATGCCTGCACGGGCTCCAATCCAAGAATACCCACCCATGACGAAATGGTAAAGCTTTACAAGGCTTGCTATTACGACACCAAAGTAGATTTCTGATAGGATTAATAACATGTAAGGCGGCGCGTTGCATTGCAACGCGCCGCCGAAACTTTGAATCAAACCTTTGCAGCAAAAATGCCGGCTTTTTTTACTTTATTTCTATAATATCGTCGTCTTCGCCGTCGAGGTGTTCGGGCAGCTCATAGCCGTCCTCCGTAACCTTGGGCTCACGCTTTACGGGCTTTTCGCTCTTTGCCTGCTTGTCCTTAAGGTCGGGATCGTTTTCTTCCGAATACTCGTCTTTATGATAGAGATAATTGCTGTCCTCTTCGTCGAGAATGGAACTGTTAATCTCCGCTATCTGTGCCATCAGTTCGTCGTAATCGGGCAAGTCTTCAAGCGAGTTGAGTTTGAACCTCTTTAAAAAGTTGTCTGTCGTTGCATACAGAATAGGTTTGCCCACGGCGTCCTTTCTGCCGCACGGAACAATCATGTCGAGGTCCAGAAGGGTATGTATTGCATAATCGCAGCTGACCTGCCTTATCTCTTCAAGCTCGCCCTTTGTGACGGGCTGTTTATATGCTATAAGGGCGGCGCACTCAAGTATCGTCTTGGTGAATTCCTTTTCCTTGATAGGCTGCAGCACGGATGAAATCTGCTGTTTATAGGCAGGATTAGTAGCGAACTGAATTTTGCCGTTAAAAGTAAGCAGCTGAATTCCGCTGTCGCCGGAGTATTTTTGTTTGAGCTCGTCAATGCAGGCATTGACTTCCTTAAGCGAGCAACCGAGCTTTTCTATTATGAACTTTACCTGAACGGCATCGCCAGAAGCAAAGGCGACGGCCTCAATTATATTCGTCAAATTGTTCAAGGTCCACATCCTTTAAATCCGATTCCGGATTGCGTTTGATAATAATAGTCCCGAAAGTTTTCTGCTGTTCGACGAGTATGTACTGATATTTTAACATTTCGAGCAGTGCCTGAAAAGTAGTGATTACTTCATTTTTTGAAAAACTGGTAAAAAGCTGTTCAAACTCTATCTGATCCTTGTCGACCAGCGCATCGCCGATAAATTTGACCTTCTCTTCTACGGTAAACTCGTCCTTGGGAATTTCCTTGACGTTGTCCTTTTCGCGCTGCATGCTCTCGTTTCTGAGGAGAAGTTTGGCAAACGCGTCGAGCATGGCCGTAACACTGAAATCAGTATAGACTATTTTTACTTCGCTGAAATCTTTCGAAGGCGGCTTGAAATAAAAGCCCACCGTTTCCAGTTCCCTGAGTTGCGGCGTCTTTTCTTTTATGAGCTCGAATTCGCGCTGGCGGAGCTGTTCGATGAGCGCCTGTTTTTCTTCGTCATCGCCCCCCATCTCTTCGCCGGCGACCTCTATGGCAGGCACCATGGCGTTGGACTTAATATAGACGATGCGCGCCGCCATGGCGAGGTATTCACTCTCCTTGTCCACGTTGCGCGAAGGCTGGGTTTTCATGTATTCGATATAATCGAGGAACTGCTCGGTTACTTTGGACACGAAAATATCCTCGATCTTTATCTGCGCTATATTTATGAGGTGCAGAAGAAGGTCGAGCGGGCCCTCGAAGTCGTCTAAAACAGTGTTGTAGTCGACGACCGATTCAAAGTTGGAATAGTCTTTTATAGTTGTCATAAAGTCAGAATCCAGCCCCACGCCGCTTTTATGGGATAACCGATAATATCGGTGGCGAAGTACATTATATAACCCAAAATATCAAAATATCCCGCCCAGCCCACATAGCGCGAAAGTATGTCGCAGATAAAACTTTCAACTATGAGAATAATTAAAATCATCTGACCGTAGTTGCGCAGAAAGCGCCTTACGGGATTGAACTGCCGCGTGCACGATTCGACTACTCTGAACCCGTCGAGCGGATATAAAGGCAGAAGATTGAACACAAAAACGGACAGGGAATAAGCAAAAATATTGCCGAGCGTAAAGTAAACAAACCAGCCGAGATAATACGTAAAGTCGTTTACCGAGAGCATTGGATTGAACGCAAAGCGCACAAACAAGGCAAACAGAAGATATGCAAAAAAAGCAATAATATAATTTACGACTACTCCCGCTATTGCCGTCAAAAAAAGTCCTTTGCGGTAATTTTTGAAATTATACGGATTTATCGGAACGGGCTTGGCCCAGCCGAAACCTACGAGGGCGCAACAGACAAAACCCACCGGATCGAGGTGTTTTATGGGGTTCAAAGTCAGTCTGCCATATGCTTTGGGCGTACCGTCGCCGCATTTGGTAGCTGCGAAAGCGTGTCCCCATTCATGCGGAGCGAGCACGAAGATGACTGCCACCACTCCCGCAAGCAGATTAATCAAATCTAAAATTGTCATTATTTAAGCCTTTCGGGGATGACGTCGTTGCGGACGATATCCTCATAGGTCTGTTTTTTGATAATTGTTTCCGCCTTTCCGTCGTTGACGAGAATTGCCTGAGGAATAAAATTGCGGTTGTAATTACTCGCCATGGAGTAATTGTAAGCGCCTGTAGAAAGCACGGCGATGATATCGCCGCTCTTGACATCGGGCATTGGCACGTCCACTGCGATAATGTCGCCGCTTTCGCAACATTTGCCCGCAATGGTTACCTTCTGCGTGCAGGGCGCGTTCATGTCCCCGGCCGCAACTACAGTATATCTGGACTGATAGAGTGCGTATCTCGGATTATCGAACATGCCTCCGTCTACCGCCAAGTAAGTTTTGATGCCAGGAATTTCCTTTATGGCGCCGGCTGTATAAAGCGTAATGCCGGCTTCGCCTACTATCGAACGACCGGGTTCAAGTGCAATAAAGGGGCGGCTGAGCCCGAGTTCGCCGGCTTTTGCCTTGATTTCGTCGCAGAGCGCTTTGAGATAATCTGAATAATCTTTGCTCGTCAGTTTGGGGTCTTCGTCCGTATAATAAATACCGAAACCTCCGCCGATGTTGAGCACTTCCGCTTCGAAACCCGTCGAATTTTTGATTGCGGCTATAAAGTTCATCATCTTGTCGGCCGCGAGCACAAAGGACTGCTTTTCGAAAATCTGAGAGCCGATATGGCAATGGAAGCCCTTAAGAGCGATATTTTCCTTTGAAAGTACGTATTTTGTGATATCTTCGGCCGTTCCGTTGGCGATGGAGAAACCGAATTTGCTGTCGGGGGTGGCAGTCTGCACGTAGGCGTGCGTGTGAGCTTCGACGCCGGGGTTAATGCGGATGAGCACGCTTTGCTTTACGCCCTTCTCACCGCATATCTTTTCGAGTCTGTCCGCTTCGAGATAAGAATCGACGACTATCGTACCGACGCCGCTTTGCACTGCATATTCCAGCTCTTCGGGCGTTTTGTTGTTGCCGTGCATATAAATTTTATCTGCGGGAAAACCAGCCGACAATGCGGTGTAAAGCTCGCCGCCCGACACGACGTCCACGCCTATTCCTTCACTTTTTGCTATCTTGTATATCGCCTTGCACGAAAACGCCTTTGAGGCGTAAAGAACTATGCCCTTTCCGTCATAATTTTCTGCAAGAGACTTTGTGTATGTGTTCATCATTTTGCGGATATACGCCTCGTCGAAGACATAAAGGGGCGTTCCGAACTGCTTTGCAAGTTCAACCGCGTCGCAGCCGCCTATTTCGAGATGGCCGAGCGAGTTGACTTTAAGCGTGCTTCTTTGGTTCATTAAAAAAGACCTCTGGAAAAATAATTATATAATTATTTTACCAAAGGTCGTAAATTTAGTCAAATGATTTACACAACATATAGTATGGACGGTTATTTTACAGACACCAGTTGTCGGCTATTTTTTTCCAGTTATCCGCATAACCCGCTTTTTCAACCCCCTCTGCACAGACGAGGGCAACGCTGTCGCACAGAACTCCGTTTTTATATACTTCTATTTTTCCTACTTCATCGCCCTTATCAAGCGGAGCCTTTGCGGACGAAGTTATCACGTTGAATGTTATATCAGGATTTTCTCCGCGCGGGCAGAACACAAAACAGTCGCGCTCGGGTCTTATGCTTACGCTGTCCTTCTTTCCCATGCTTACAGACAGCTTATCGTTGAGGTTGACGTTCCTGTCGAGAACCATTTTATTCATGAAATTGGCAAAGCCGTAGTTGAAAAGGCTGACCGTCGAATCGAATCTGTCGTCGCTCGTATTGCCGCCGAGCACGACCGATACAAGCCTTAAGTTATCTTTTATCGCCGTCGCAGCCAGACAGAACCCCGCCTCATTCGTGAAACCCGTCTTGCCGCCGTCGCAGAAAGAATACTTTCTTATCAGCTTGTTTGTGTTGGTCATCGACGTCACCCTGTCGTCGGGGTGTTCGAAATTTTCAAGCCAAATCCTGCTGTATTCAAAATACTTTTCGTGGTTGATGAGGTTGGCAAACATTACGGCAACATCCCTCGCACACGAATATTGCGTGCTGCCGGGCAAACCAGTGCAGTTTGCAAAAAGCGTATCGGCACAGCCGAGTTCCTCCGCTTTTTTGTTCATCGCGGCGACAAAACTTTCCTCGCTACCGCTGACAGCTTCCGACAAGGCAACGCAGCTGTCGTTGGCTGAGCAGACAACGATAGATTTTATAAGCTGGCTGACAGGGTATTCGAGCCCGCCGTCCAGAAATACCTGCGAACCGCCCATTCCCGCCGCGCGGTCAGAAACGGTAACTTTTCCGTCTATATCCAGTTTCCCCTCATCGGCGGCATCCAGAATGAGAGTAAGCGTCATCACTTTGCAGACGCTGGCAATAGGCATATGAGCCTTTGCGTTTTCTTCATAAATTATTTCGCCCGAGTAGGCGTCCATAAGGCAAGCGCTTTTGCATCCCGATGTAAGCGAAGCGTCCGCATTTGCCTGCGGAGCCTTTGCCGCAATAAATGCATATGTGCAAGATGCCGCGGCGAGTGTAATAGCCAAAAGTTTTTTCATGCTAATATTTTGGGAAAATACGGGCAAATTATGCGCACATTCTAAAAAAGCATTTTCATGATTAGAAATTGTAAAAACATACTTAAACAATGACGATAAGTATTCTGAAAATAATATTCAAAAGAATTAATAAAAGCGCGCAATTTGCAAGCGCGGCAACTGCCGGATAAAAAAATACATACTTTTTATTTATGCATCTGCACGTTTCGGCAACAAACCAGCACGTTATAAAAGAAGCGATAAAACAGGGAATGAAAATAATCAAGGCGGCCATTACACCGCTGAATCCGAGACAGCCGAACAGAACGGCGCAATAAAATACGCATATAAGCGTTCTGAAAAATGCAATTATGCAGGTCAGAATTTTAAACTTGGTAAAATACGCTATTGAAAAAAAGGCATAAATGTAGCACAGCTCTTTCAGAAGATGGGAGATAAACAATCTGCCGTTATTAAATTCAAACACGCAAACGACATAGTCTTCGGCATATCCTACAAAGAATGTGCCGATATTTGCGATTTTATATAGTACTACGCCACATATAATTGCTGCTATAAATGTACAAATCAGCCATATAAAGTAGTTCTTATCCCATTTTACATTATTTAAAGACAAAATCCTCATATAAAAATATATGAGGATTTATTATTTAATATGAGTTCAACATTTTATCTATAGCTATTCCGTATCCCCTCGTCGGGTCGTTGACAAAGACATGAGTCACGGCGCCTATCAGTTTACCGTTCTGCACGATGGGACTGCCGCTCATTCCCTGCACTATTCCGCCTGAAAGGTTTATTAAGTCCTCGTCGTCAATTCTTATAACAAAGTTGCGGTTTTCCTTATTAAACGCATCGACTTTTACAATACTTATATCGTATTCCACGGTTTTATTATTTTCTACAGTGGAATAAATTGTGGCTTTGCCCATTTCAGCTTCGCTGATGTTTGCCGTTTTAATTTTTCTGAGGCCTTCCGTATCGAGTTCTGAAGACACCTTGCCGAACACGCCGCAACTGCAATTTGTTGAAGCCGCGCCTATCATATAATTGCTCTCGATACTGCCTTTAAGCTCTCCTGGATTGCCCCTCAACCCCTTTTTTACACCATAAATTGCGCAGGTGTAAATTGTGCCGCCGTTTATCTGCATAATGTTCTTAGAACTATCCGTAACCGGATGGCCGAGCGCAGCTATCACACCTTTTGTTTTATCCACAAAAGTTACAGTACCTATTCCGTTTACACTGTCTTTGACAAGCATTCCCAGCTTTTTCTGTCCCGATGCCCTGTCTGTTACGGGCGTAGCGTGCAATGCAAGCTGTTCGCCGCCGCGCGTTATTGTAATGGTATAGCTTTTGTACGGCGCGGACAGCGCTTTATTTAAATCGTCGGCGGCGTCTATTTTTATATCGTTTATACTTTCGATTATGTCGCCTGCCTTTATGCCGCAATCGCGGGCGGGACTGGAAATACCCTCGTCAGACAAGATGTCGCAGAGCCCCACCACTTCTACAGTTTTTGTATTCAGAACAAAACCTGCGGCAAATCCGCCGAGGTAAATTTCACGTTCGTCAGCATAGACTGTAACGGTAGAAAATGAAATACAGCAGACAAGCACGCACAACAGCACGAGCAACGCCCTTTTGAACTTTTCGGAATAATGCATACAGTTATTGTGTGCATATCGCCGCTTACTATTCAGAACGCAAATAATAATTTAAAATAAAAAAAGCCGGCTTTGCAAGCCGGCTTTCGATTATTTATTGAATTGAGCAATAAGCTGTTTTGCATGTTCCCGCGCCACGGTTGAAACGACGCTGCCTGTCAATCTTATAATTTCGTCTACTTTTTCCCCGTCGGTAAGCCGCTTTACGCGCGTTACAGTTTTGGAATTTTCTTCCGTTTTATAGATAAGAAACTGCGCATGGCTTGCCGCGCAAACCTGCGGAAGGTGCGATACCGCTATAATCTGGGTATCCCGGCTTATATCGAGGAACTTCTGCGCAACCGTCCTCGCGGTCATTCCGCTTATGCCAGCGTCGATTTCGTCGAAGATATACGTCGAAATACCGTTTATACCTTTTAGCTGAGTCTTTATCGCAAGCATGAAGCGGCTCATTTCGCCACCCGATATAACTTTGCTGAGCGGTTTCAAAGGCTCGCCCTTGTTGGCCGAAAACATAAAGCAGATGCTGTCCGAACCGTTCGCCGAATTAAGATTTGCCGTAGCTTTATCCAGCGGTGTAAACTGAACAACAAATTTTGCATCGGGAATATTTAAACTTTTAAGCTGTTCTACAACATTTGAACTCAATTTATCTGCGCATTCTTTCCGCTCTTGCGACAATTTATTGCACAGCGCAAAAATTTTATCGTCAATCTGCGACAATCCGGCGTTGAGCTTTTCAAGCTGTTCCGCACTGTTCAAAAGATTGTCGTAGCGCGTTCTTGCACTTTCGAGGTAAGCAAGAATACTTTCCTCGTCAGCACCATATTTTTTCATCAGTCCGCGCAAAAGTTCTATGCGCTCTTCCACGTACTGCGCTTCGCGCTCGTCAAAGGTAAGTTCGTCCGCAAGGTCGCCAAGGCTCTGCGCTATATCGTCCGCTTCGGCATAGAGATTTTCAAGGCGGTTATATATTTTTTCGTACTCTTCGCTCAGTTCCGAAACACCTCCAACCTGCCTTTGGGCCATGGAAATAAGGTCGACGCATCCGCCGTCGGAGCTAAGTGCGTCGGAAGCCCCGCTCAGAGCGGTAAGAATTTTTTCTGTATTATTTATAAGGTTACGCCTTGCGATAAGCTCCTCGTATTCACCGGCGCGAATGTCCGCCGCCTCAATCTCTTTAATCTGATAATCAAGAAGATCGAGCTGTCTGGCGCGCTCCTGCTCGTCGCCGCCGAGCTCTGCAATGCTCTTTAAAATTTGCTTTTTCTGCGCAATTACGGCGCTGAGCTCTTCCTTTATTTTATCTGCTTTACCGCCGCAGAGACCGTCTATGACTTTAAGCTGATTAGCCTCGCTCATGAGAAAGAAATGTTCGCTTTGGCCGTGGACGTCGACGAGTCGCGACGTAACCGTTTTGAGCATGGCCGCGGTAACAGTGTTGCCGTTGAGTTTTATGCTGCCCCTGCCCTCAGCGTTATATTTTCTCGTAATTATTATCTGTCCGCCGCATTCGATGTCGAGTTCTTCAACGGCTTTTGCCGCAGGACTTTCGGGGTCAACTTCAAATTCCGCACGCACCGAGGCCTCGCTTTCTCCGTAGCGAATCATACTCTTATCGGCCTTGGAACCGAGCACAAAATTTATAGAATCGAGTATTACCGATTTGCCCGAGCCCGTTTCGCCGGAGAGCACGTTCAGGCGGCCGTCGAATTGAATATCCGCGCTGTCAATGAGCGCGATATTTGTTATATGCAATCTGCTTAACATATAAAAGAGAAATTATCTTACGTATTCCTTGAGCCTGTCGACAATAAGCGCCGCGTTTTCGTTGCTGTCGACGACAATTAAAACGGTATCGTCGCCTGCAACCGAACCTATTATTTCGGAAAACTGAAGTGAATCTACGAACGCACCCGCAGTTGAACCGTTGCCCCTCATAGTTTTAATGACTATTATGTTGTTGGCAAAATTGATGCTCTGAACGCACTCGCGGAAAAGATTGCGCATCTTGTTCGTAACGACGTCGCCCTCGCCTTCAATATATGCATACTTGTATTTCTTTGTCGTCCCGGCAACTTTGTAAAGCTTTAAATCTTTTATATCTCGCGAAATGGTCGCCTGAGTAACGTTGAAATTGAGTTTGTTGAGCTCGGCGCAGAGCTCTTCCTGTGTTTCGATGTCCTTTTTTGAAATAATGTCGAGAATTGTGGCCTGTCTGGCATTTCTGTGCATAATTATTTACTCCAGATGTTGAGTTTGATAAGTAATTTATTAAAGAAATTATTATTGAACGAGGTTATGAAACCTACTTTGAAATTGGCTTTGGTGACCGAAATATTGTCAATTTCGCAAACGCAATCGACGGCGATTCCGTCCACCACCACGTTGATTGCTCCCCTGCTGTCGGTACGAGTAAGCGTCAGAGTTGACTTGTCGCTATAGACCACGGGACGGGAATGCAGCGAATGTGCGCATATCGGCGTCATGATAAACGCTTCAATATCGGGAGTCAGAATAGAGCCGCCCGCAGCGAGAGAATAGGCCGTTGAACCTGTAGGCGTACTGACGATAAGCCCGTCCGCCGTGTAATTGTCGACCACCGCGCCGTCTATCGCCGCGCGCAGATTAATTGTGTTGGAAAACTGGTTTCCAGACGTGCAACGCTGGATAACAAGATCATTTAAGGCATAATACTGCTTGTCGGCGTAAGCAATTTTAAGCATGCTCCTTTCCTCAAGCTTATAATTGCCAGTACAAATCATGTCTATTGCGGCGTCGAGTTTTTCCGGTTCAAACTCGGCGAGGAACCCCGTGTGTCCGTAATTTATTCCGATAATCTTTACGTTGCGGCGCGCACATTCCGAAGCCATGTTCAGAATTGTCCCGTCACCGCCGAACACCATCAGAACGTCGAGCCCGTCCAGATCAGTCGGACCTCTGACGATTACATAGTCGCTTACTTTGTTGCGGAGCGCGGCGATTACGTTTTCAACATAATCCCTTTTGCCGCAATACGACTTTTTAAAATACAGACCCACCTTAATCATATGAATAATTATACCACCAAATATACAAATATGCAAGAAAAGTACGCTAAATATTTATAATTTAACGTACTTTATTATATCAAAAAATGAAGTTGATTTACCATTTTTAACAAGGTATATTACATATTCCTTATTTTTCCCGTCTTTTATCGGAGCATTAGTCAGCGCGACGGGAGAAAGGTAATACTGCATGGCAAAATCGTATATTTTTTTTATAACCCTTTTATGAACGGCAGGGTCCTTTACGATGCCGCGTTTACCCACCCTTCCGCCGTCGCACTCGAACTGAGGCTTTATAAGGGCGAGCACGCATTTTTCGTCGCCGAGTATTTCGCTGACCTTATCGAGAATATACGTGAGCGATATAAAGCTGACGTCTATCACAGCACCGTCGAGCTCTTCTTCAAACATTTCCGATGTCAGGTTGCGCGCATTGAAGTTATCGTAAATTACAATGTTCTTACTGCGCAGACTGCTGTCGAGCTGATTTTCGCCGACATCAATACAATAAACTTTTCGGACGCCGTTTTTAAACAGGCAGTCGGTAAAGCCGCCGTTGCTGGCGCCTATATCGACAAACACTCCGCCCGACACATCGAGGTTGAAATCATTTAGCGCTTTGGCCAGCTTATAGCCGCCGTTCGAAACAAAGCTTTGACCGAGCTCTGCAAAAGTTATGTCGTCCTCTTCGCGCACTTCATACGACGGAGCTACGACTTTGCCGTTTACGAGAACATGTCCCCCGGCCACAGCCTCTGCCGCCTTCGTGCGCGAACCGTATTTACGGGCAAGATATTTATCTATGCGCATTGCTGATTATATAATCGCTGACATTTTTAACCGAAATGCCGTATTTTGCGATGAGTTCCTTTACGCTGCCGTGCGGAATAAATTCGTCGGGATACGCAAAATTTTTTATAATTTTACCGCCCTCGCTGAAATAGCTGTCCACGAGGGAGCCCAATCCGCCGATGAGTGCGTTATCCTCCATGGTAATTATGTGCTTTTGTGTGAGGGACGACAGCATCTGAGTATCGAGCGGTTTTACAAAGCGTGCGTTAATAACGCTGCATCCGATATCTTCCTCCGCCGCAATCTGCGCCGCGGAAAGGGCGAGACTTATCATTCTTTCGCCGCAGGCGATAATCGCAACGTCGCCGCCGTCGCACAGCTTTTCCCATTTGCCGAAATCAAAAGAGGTATTTTCAAATATTCTGAAGCCGTCCTTTGGATATCTTATGGCGAGCGGACCGTTGAAATTTACCGATTCGATAAGCATCTGTCTGAATTCTTCAACGTCCTTCGGCACCGCGATGGTGATATTCGGTATAAGACTTAAGAATGAAAGGTCAAATTCGCCCTGATGGGTTTCGCCGTCCGTACCCGATATGCCCGCCCTGTCTATGCACAGAGTCACGGGCAGATTCTGGCTGCAAATGTCTACGACGACTTGGTCGAAAGCGCGCTGCAGGAATGTGGAATATACGGCGTAATAGGGTTTTAATCCCTCTGTGGCAAGCCCGGCACACACGACGGCGGCGTGCGACTCGCAGATGCCGACGTCTATGGAACGTTCGGGATATTTTTCAAAAAAATGAGAAAGTCCGAGGCTGGGAGTCATCGCCGCCGTAACTGCGACAATGCGCTTGTCCGTCAACGCCATTTGAGTAAGCGTCTGACCCAAAACAGCGGAATATTCGGTAGATTTTACGTGGCCCGCCGATATGCCGTGCGTTTCTTGCGGATTCTCCTCACAATACAAATATCCCTTGCCCTTCTTTGTGACAACGTGCAATATTATCGACTTCGTTTGAAGTTTTTGCTTGATTTCGGTGAGTTTTTCTATCATGCACAGCAAATCGTTGCCGTCATACACACCTTCATAGCTGAGGCCGAAGCGCTCGAAGATGGTTTCGTGTCTCTTCTTCTTTGCGCGCTGTTCGCTCTCCGCGCTGAGTTTTTCAAGATACTCATGCATCGAACCGACGGTCGGGGAAATTGACATGTGGTTGTCGTTTATGATTATCAGAATGTTGGAATTGATTTCGCTTACGCTGTTGAACGCCTCATAAACGAGGCCGTTGTTGAAAGACCCGTCACCTATGACTGCAATAACTTTAAAATCTTCGCCCTTTATGTCCCTTGCCTTGGCTATGCCGAGCGCGGCCGAAACGGAAGTTCCCGCATGGCCGGTATTATAGCAGTCGTACTCGCTCTCTTCTCTCTTGGGGAAGCCAGAAATTCCGCCGAATTTGCGGAGGGTATCGAAGCGATCGGCCCTGCCCGAAAGAAGTTTATGGGTATAACATTGATGGCCGACATCGTAAATTATTTTATCTTTGGGAAAATCAAAGACATAATGAAGCGCGACGGTAAGTTCTACCATACCGAGGTTGGAGGAAAGGTGTCCCCCGTTCTTCATTACAGTATCTATAATTTTATTTCTGAGCTCGTCGCAGAGCGCATTAAGCTGCTCTGCAGACATGCTTTTCAAATCAGGTATACCGTCAAGCATAGTTTATCAGCCAAGTCTCGTCTTAACAAAATTGACGAAATCATACAAAAATGACGCGTCGCCGTCAATTCCGTCAATTATCTTTATGCAGTCGTCGCCCATAATGTCGACGCGCAGTTTACAATTTTCAAGCCCGTATACTTTAACGCCCGTAAGCTTGTCCTCTTCTTCGTCCTTGCCCAGACTCTTGCCGAGCTTTTCAAAGTTGCCCTCGACATCGAGTATGTCGTCTGTAAGCTGAAAGAGATAGCCGAGCTTTTTACCCAAAGCTTTGAGTTCGGGATAGAATTTCCCGCCGTTGAGTATCGAGGGCACTACGGTTGCCGCAGTAATGAGCTTTGCCGTCTTGTTCTCATAGATAAATTCGAGCACATCCTCGTCGACGTCCTTGTCATGTTCATGGAGAAGGTCGGCCGACTGTCCGGCTATCATGCCGCGGATTCCGGCGCAATCGCAGATAAATTTTGCGGCGGAAATGTACTCGTTTCCCTTGAAGCATTCGTCAAACAATATGGAATACGCCGTATTGAGCAATCCGTCGCCCGCCAGAATAGCGTTACCCGCGCCGAAAACTTTGTGGTTGGAAGGTCTTCCGCGCCTGAAGTCGTCGTTATCCATATCCGGCAGGTCGTCGTGAATGAGCGAATAAGTGTGGATAAGCTCGAGAGCGAGCGCAAAAATTTTAACCTTTTCCGCCCCCGTTCCGATTATATCGGCTATCGACAGCATAAGCACGGGCCTGATTCTCTTTCCGCCCAGCTTAAGGCTGTACACTAAGCTTTGTTTTAAAATATCCGGTCTGCAGTTGAGTTCATCGCAGAATTTATCGAGGTACTCATTGAAATCAGACAAATATTTCTGGTAAATCTTATCGAATTCAGCCAAAGTCAGACGCTCCTTTTTGCCGCCTCAAGAGTGTTGTAGAGTAACATGGTTATAGTCATGGGGCCTACGCCGCCGGGAACGGGCGTTATATACGAACACTTTTCCCTGACATTTTCGTAGTCGACGTCGCCGCAGAGCTTGCCGTTTTCGTCGCGGTTCATGCCGACGTCGATTACAACGGCCCCTTCTTTTACCATATCGGCGGTTATAAATTTTGCCCTGCCAATTGCCGCAACGAGTATATCGGCCTTAGAGCATATTTCTTTGAGGTTTTGAGTCTTGCTGTGGCAGACGGTAACCGTTGCGTCGGCATTGAGCAGAAGCATGGCCATGGGCTTGCCGACAATATTCGAGCGGCCCACTACCACAGCATTTTTGCCCTTGATTTCTATGCCTTCGCGTTCAAGCATTTTCATAACGCCGTTTGGCGTGCACGCGACGAGGCAGGGACGGTTCAGGCAGAGGCTGCCTATATTGCTTTCGCAAAAGCCGTCGACATCTTTGCTCACAGGAATGAGCGAGAGTATACGCTGTGCGTCCAGTCCCTCAGGCAAGGGCAACTGGACGAGTATGCCGTGCACGGCGTCGTTGACTGCAAGTTCGCTTACGAGCTCCTCCACCTGCGCCTGCGAAGCGTCGGCGGGGAGATAGTATGCAAAGGATTTTATCCCTACTTCCTCGCAACCCTTTATTTTATTGCGCACATAAACCTGTGACGCACCGTCGTCTCCGACGAGAACGACGGCGAGACCGATTTCCTTGCCGTATTGCTGCTTGAATTGCTGAACGCCCTGCGCGATTTCCTGTCTTATTCCGCGTGAATGTGCCTTTCCGTCGATAATTTTATGCATTTTTCCCTCCGCTTATCGCCGAAAGCACGCCCGTTATGAATGAAGCGCTCTTTTCTGACGAATACTTCGAGGCAATGTTCGCAGCCTCGTTTAAAGACACTTTATCGGGGATGTCATCCATATAGAGAATTTCCGCGAGAGCAATCAGCATAATGCTCCTGTCGGCGGGGAAAATACGCTTTTCCGGGAAGGAAATAGAATGCTCGTCCAAAAGCGCGGTGAACTCGTTTGAATGTTCGGCAATGATGCCGAGCGCTTTGTTGCAGTATTCCCTGTCGTTTTCATCGAGCTTGTTTATCCTGTACAAGCTGTTTTTGAGCGTTTCGTCCACACCGTTGCCGAATTGCGACGAAAAAATAATTTTAAAAAGCGTTTCTCTTGCTATCGTCCTCATAAAGTAACCTGTAAATAAAAAACATAAAATATTCCCTTAAAAAAATTTAAGGGAATACGTTGAAATTATTTTAAATAATTGCGTTTTCAGGAAAATTAACGTCCTGAATGTGAACGTCCACCTTATCAACCTTGTATTTAGTCATGGATTCAACGTTGTGCTTAATTGACTGCTGGATGCGGAAAGCCAGCGAAGGCACATTATACCCGTAATCCACTTTTACGCTGATATCGGCGACGATGCCTTGTTTTTCGAACAAAAGCTTTATGCCCTTATTCTTGGAGTTGAGCAGACTTACGCCCTCAACTTCCGAGACAGCCAGCGAAACTATGCCGCTCACAATGCCTGCATTGTATGAAATTTTACCCTTCTGGGTGTTGTCAGGTCTGATATGTGCCATAAAGTTCTCCTAAAAGCAATTCTGCTTTCTTTATAATTATAGCACAACGCTTACCATTTTGCAACACCTAAATTCAAATTTGTGAATAAACGGGCATTATTATTATGTTTGTAGGCGCAACACCGGCTTCATTTCTCAAAAGATTGTATATTGAAAGGGCGGTGTCGGTCGAAAGTTCGTCTGAGTTGATAAAAACGTTTACGTTTTCCGAATCCATGCCTATGGATACTACGGCATCGGAAAAGCCCAAAGACTTTATCATGGTCTCGAGCACAAGTTCGTCTTCCATGATTTCGATTATCTGCAACTTCAGGTCGACGGCCTGCTCATACCTTTCGCTTCCCTCGTCGTACAGCTCGATAACGCTGTCGAGCTGCAAAAGCTCTTCGCTGCGCGTGGTGGTACGCTCGGAGCGATAGGTCGTAAAGTAGTTTGCAGTGGTCACGGCGTCAGCATCCGCGGACGCATTGTTGGTAACGAGCAATACATTGAGAATGGCCGTTACTGCGAGTAAAAATACCAGCGATGACATAATGATAATTTTTTTCTTCTTGGTCATAAACCTCTCCTTATTAATTCATAGCGTAAACAGCTATGATATTTTTATTTATATTGAGGGCTGTGGAGACGACGTTTAAAATGTCGTTGCGCGTCATTATATTATCGGCGCCGCGGCATACAATCACAACACCCTCTATCCCGTCTTCGTCTTCGGTTACGAATACCTGGTTTTCGCCCACGCCTTCTACCGATGAAAGGATTGCCTCAAGCCTGATTTCCGTCTGAGTTTTATCCGTCACCGTTCCGGCGGAAACGTCCCCGCCGCTGTCGTAGAATATTACGACTATGGCTATCAGCGCGAACACCAGGACAAGTATTATTAAAAGCGTTTTGTTGGCCTTTATTGCTTCAATAAGTTTTTTCATTGTACGTTTATATTTATATAACCGAGTTCGCTCAAATATGATAAGATATCTTCGATTAGTCCGCTTTCGACATTATTAGTGTAAATTGTAACGCCGTTTTCCCTGAAAGATCCGTCCTCGTAGATAATTTTCACTTCGCAGTCGCACTGCACGCCGATATTCTCCTCTATCATTTTCTCGAGCTGCTCGCTCTGGCTCTGCGAATAAACCGAACATACATAATCATAGTCGACGATGCCGCCGTCCTCCTCGGGAAGTTTGAGATTGAATATGCCGAACACAGGGCTTATCAGAATAAATATACAGGCGATGCGCAACACAAAATTTACACTTTTATTGAGTTTTCCTTCCGGAATTATCATGCCGACAACTACAGTCAGAAAAACCGCGCCGGCCGCGAGCGAAATATAAGCAGTCATATGAAATTTGTTGCCGAGCTTATAATGAGCATGACGACGAGAGCGTACATAAACGCAACAGTACACAGGCCCGCAATAAAATATTCTATATCCGACGCGAGGTCGGAAAAGAGCGAAAATAAAGTGCCCTCTCCGAGCGGCTGGACCACGGCGGCAACAAGTTTTAAAATCAGTGAAAACGCCGCAAAAGAAATTATCGGAGAAGCCACTTCGGCAATAAGAAGGACTATTCCTACTACGCCGACCGAGCTTTTTATGACAGAACCCGCCGCTACCACCATATCGACGCCCGCGGAAAGAAAGTTGCCGACTATAGGTACCGAACTTCCGACGAGATATTTTGTGGCCTTGAAGAAGATACCGTCGAAAATGGATGACGCGGTGCTCTGCACGGTGATGAAGAGCGAAAATACAGCCAGCGTTATGCCTATCACCCATTTTAAAATGCTTTTTAAAAGCTTAGACGTTCCCGAAAAGGATAAATCGGGTGAGAGTTTGGATATAAAATTTATAACTATTATTGCAACAGTCGCCGGGAAGATTATGCCGCTGACGATGCTGACGGCGCCGCCGGATATAAAGAGCGCCGAAGGCTGGTAAATTGCGCCCGCCCCGCTGCCTCCCGTCAGAACGGTGAGAGTGACAAGTATGGGAGTCACCACTTCCACCTGTGCCTTTATGTTGTTTATGCTCTGCGTCGCGGAAGAAATAAGACCGCCGAGCATTGCGACGAGGATGGTTATTATGAGCGCATAACAGGCTATCCGCACGGCTTTGGCGGTGCTTCTGCTCATGGGTCCGTCTTCCGCACTCTTTATTATCGCACACAGAATGGCGAGCGCAATTATCTGCGCGAAAGCGGGCACAAGAGACAGCACGTTGCTGAACAGCACGGAAAAAAGTTCGCCGAAGTAGCTTGAATAATTTATGCCGAGATTGCCGTGCATGAGGTATTCGACAATTTCTCTTGCGCTGTCACCAAAAGTAAACAGAAAGTCGTTACCGTGCTCTTCAAGGTAATTCTGGAGAGCCGATAAGTCAAGGCCGTCTAAAATCGTGGAAATATTGTCGTTAAGTTCCTGCTCCGCATCATCGGCAAACGCCGTGCCGCAAAAAAGCATGAGCGCGACGACAGCGACTGCAAGAATGACTAAAATTCTGATTTTTGTCTTCATACGCTGTTTATAAGCGATAATATCACCTCGAACATTGCCTGAAGAATTGGCACGGCCATCACAAAAATTATGAGTTTGCCGCACATGACGAGCTTGTCCGAAAGACTGTCGAAACCGAGGTCTCTTACCGCACCCGCAGTTATTTCAATCAGATACCCCACGCCGACCACTTTGAAAATAAGCCGAACTACAGAGCTGTCGATTCCCGTCTGTTCGGTGAACTGCCTTATAAACTCAACGCTGACCGACAGATAATCGAAGCCGAAAAGAACGAGCATGACGCCGCCCGCCGTAAGGCACATCGGCACGAATTCAGGCTTGTTTGCTTTAAGAATGGTGGCGCAAACGGCTGTGATTACCGCCACGCAACAAATTTTTGCTATCATCAGAAAGTATCGAACAGCGTTTTAATCTGCTCAAACAGGTCGGCTATCATTGAAATTACCACTGTAAGCACTATAATAAGCCCTACAAGGCTGACTATAGTTGCAATATCGTCGCGGTCAGATTTTTTTAAAATCTGACAGATTATGGTAATTATTATGCCGACAGCGGCGATTTTAAAAATTATGCTGATATCCATTATGCAAGTAAAACGGCTATGAGAATGCCTATCATCAACGCTATTTTAATGTACAGGGAGCTGTGTTTTTTATAGTTTTCCCCGCTCTCCTCCATCATTTTTTTTATGGCCGGCTTGCGCTCGTTGAGATAATCGATTTGCGATACACTGTCGCTCACGCCGATATTTTTTACGTAATCGCTTAAAAACTGCCCGTCGGCCCCGCCAAGCACGCGTCTGCCGGCCAAAATATCCGGTATGAATTTGAAATCCGCCGCAACCTGCGACAAGCGCATTTTCCCGAACTTTAAATTTATAAGCATGCGCTCGTTGAATTCATACAGTTCGGCAAAGACTGCAGCGCGCTTCTTTTTATCGGACGAAAGGAGCACCCCTATCGCCGTCGTCGCCGCAATTATCGCGCACAATATCAAAATTTTTATCATAAATTACGACCTTTTTGCCGATGCCCGTCAGGCGGCAGAAATAATCGAAAGGCATGCTTTTTAAAATATTCTCGTCCGTCACATGGGTAGACGCGCACACCGCGATGCCGCAGTCGGCGGCATACCTGACCGCCGCGATATCATTCGGCCCGTAGAGCTCGTCCGTAACGATGACCTGCGGCTTCATGGCCCTAATCGCGCAGGCAAAGGCGGAAAGTTTGTCCCCGCCGCGCACTATATCGCACCTCTCGCCTAAGTTGTAGCCATCACCGTCGCAATCGGCGGCCGAAATTTCGTCGCGTTCGTCAAATATCAGAACATTGTAGCGCGCGCCCAGCCTGCGCGCGAGATCGCGCAGCATTGTCGTTTTCCCGAACCCTGGAGGCGAAAAGATGAGCACGCTCCTGGCGCCAGGTTTCTGGGTTGTCCCAAAAATATCGTCCGCACATCCGACTATGTCATGCGGTATTCTGATATTGAGCGAAGTTACACACCTGACTGCGTTTATGCTCCCGTTTTGAGTGACATACTGCCCGGCAACGCCTATTCTCACGCCGCCGTCGAGTGTGACGTAAGCGTTTTTCAGCTGTTCCGTATAAGCGTAGACGCCGTCTGAAATTGCCGAAGACAGCAGCCCGTCCACATCGTAGACGCGCAGGGCTTCGGACGGATTTTTACATGCGCCGAATTTATTTATATATTCATATTCCCCGCGGTATTCAATTATGACAGGCTGTCCCCGCCTTATCCTTATTTCCGTAAGGAAATTGATATTTAGGCAATCTATCGCCCTCTTCAGTTCCATCGGCAAAAATTTGAGGTTCACACTTTAAAATATTTAAAAGGGCATAAAAAAAGACCGCCAAAAGGCGGTCTTTTAAAAATTTTATTTATTTTACATATTCGCCGAGGAGGGTCATGTTCTCGTTCATGAACTTATCGAACTCTTCGGGAGTAAGCTTTTTGAAGGAAAGCAGCGCGAGCGAGTATACGTATCCCGCGACAAACTTCTGCTTTTCGTCGTCGAGTTCTTTTATTTTGGAAATAACGGGATTGGCCGTGTTGATTATCATTGTTTTTGCAACGTCGCCGTCGCTCATGCCGTAGAATGCGCCCATTTCGGAGTATCTGCGCATGTACTCGTCGACGTTGATGACGGCGGGAACGGCTGTATTTTTAAGCGCCTGCGTCTTTATCGTCAGCTTATCGTCGCCGATTGCATTTTTGAAAATATCTATCAGCACACTGTCGTCCGCGGAGTCCTGTTCCTTGAGCGCGCCTGCAATATCGGCGTCGATGCGCATAAATTTGAGTTTATCCGGCATCTTATACTCGAGATAGCTTACAAAATGAGGGTCTATGAAATTATCGCAGATTATGGCGTTAAGTCCCGCATCTTTGAACATTTTGATATACTGCGCCTGCTGTTGTTCGTCTGATACGTAGTATATCGTGGAAGGTTCGGATTTCTTTTCCTCTTTCTTTTCTTCTTTTTCTGCGCTCTCGCCGACCTCGTCACTCTTTTCATCTTCGGCGGGGAGTCCTAAGAATTCATTGATATTCTTATACTCGCCGTTGATATCCTTGTAGATAATGATATCCTTGACGCGCTGATAGAAGTCGTCATCCTTTATGCAGCCGAATTTGATGAAGTTTGCAAGGTCGCTCCAGCATTCTTCGTACTTTTTCCTGTCAGTTTTGAAGAGAGAACCGAGCTTATCGGCAACCTTTCTGGTAATATACTTGGTAATTCGCTGAACCTGCCTGTCGTTCTGAAGGAAGGAACGCGAAACGTTCAGAGGGATATCGGGGCAATCGATAACGCCGTTTAAAAGCATAAGGAATTCGGGGATGACTTCCTTTATATTGTCGGCAATAAACACCTGATTGCAATAAAGCTTTACCTTGCCGCGCTCAAGCTCAACCTTGTTCTTGACCTTGGGAAAATAAAGGATACCCTTTAATTTAAAGGGATAATCCATATCGAGATGTACCCAGAAGATGGGCGGGGTGAAATCGAGGAATGTATCGGTGTAGAACTCTTTGTACTCCTCGTCCGTGCAGTCCTTGGCGGACTTTAAATAGAGCGGCGTCGTCGTGTTGAGCGGTTTATCCTTGCCGTCGCCCTTATAGTCGACATAGATATTATAGGGCATGAAAGAGCAGTATTTTTTGACGAGCTCTTTTATTTTGCTCTCTTCAAGGAACTCCTTCTCCTCGTCGAGAATGTGCATTACAATCCTGGTGCCGCGCCCGGACTTGTCGCATTCTTCAATGGTATAAGTCTTGTTGCCGTCCGACTGCCAGTGCACGGCGGGGCTGCCGTCGTAAGATTTTGTAAATATTTCAACGTTGCCCGAAACCATGTAAGCCGAATAGAAACCAAGGCCGAAATGACCGATTATGCCGTCGCCGCCCGCCTTTTCATACTTTGCAAGGAAATCGGAAGCACCCGAAAAGGCAATCTGGGTTATGTACTTTTCGACTTCTTCCTCCGTCATGCCTATACCGTTATCCTCAACGGAAAGCGTTTTGGCGTCTTTATCGACGGAAATTTTTATGCAGTATTCCTCACCATCGGCCTCGGCGGCCGCGCCCATAGAAACAAGCTTTTTAAATTTTGTAATTGCGTCGATGCCGTTGGCGATAATCTCCCTCAGGAAGATATCCTTGTCGGAGTAAAGCCACTTTTTGATTATCGGCATCATGTTTTCGCTGGAAATTTGTATATTACCCTCTTTCATGTTAAACCTCCGTATTATAACATTAATATATATAAACGCGGAAAAATCCCATTAAACCTTTTTGTCCGGACTTTGAGCAATATTTCATTAAAATTATAGCAGTTTATACACAACCATTTAACACATCAAAAAAAACAGTTCCGCAATCAAGCGACTGCGGAACTATTTTTTAAGTCATATCAATTAATGCCTGAATATTTCCTGACTGGATATATTTTATACGCTCCAGTATTCTGTCCGGCGGAAGCTCCCACCATTTCAACCTTAACAGAGCATCAATGACTTCGTCAGAAAAACGCTTGCGGATAAATTTTGCAGGAACGCCGCCGACAATTGTATAAGGAGGAACGTCCTTTGTTACAACTGCCCGCGCGCCGATAATTGCACCGTCGCCAATCTTTACTCCGGCGAGAATAACGGCTTCGTAACCTATCCACACATCGTTGCCGATAATTATATCGCCTTTGTTGTCCCACGCTTTATCTGCCCAAATACCATGGTCCCACTCGTCATAAAAAATCGGGAAAGGATATGTTGACAACGAATGCATTGTATGGTTTGCGCTGTTAAACAAAAACTTCGCTCCGCAGGCAATAGAGCAAAACTTTCCGATTTTCAATTTATCGTGGTTGATTTGATAATGATACAAAACGTTGTTCTTTTCAAAGTCTTTAGGGTTATTTACAAAATCGTTATAAAAGGTGAATTCGCCTACTTCGATATTACTATTTGTTATTACGTTTTTCAGATACACAATTGTATCGTCCCCTCTGCGGGGATATATTTTTTTGCTATCCGGAATAGCCATAGATTTTTATCTCCTTTTTTATTTATTTTCTCAGACTATTCCGGCAAATACAATGCAAAGTTTCACAGAACTTCCTCCTTAATGCATAAAGGCCGCAACTAAAGTTGCGGCCTCATTTTGACTTTAATAATTACTTGTTATTCTTTTCAGCGTTTGCAAGCAGATCGCCGAGGGAAGTTCCGATGGAGATGGAACCTTCGTTCCAATCGGAATATTCATCGTCTGACCTTCTGGGTGCGCGGCTCCTTCTGGGAGACTCTTCGCTGTTCTTTTCCGCTCTGGGCTTTCTTTCGGGTTCGGGAAGAACTGCCTTGATGGAAAGGTTCATCTTCTTTGCGGCGGGGTCGAGCGAAATAATTTTTGCATCTACTTCGTCGCCGACGTTAAGAACGGATGCGGGAGTTTCGATTCTTTCGTAGCTGATCTGCGATACGTGAACGAGACCGTCAATGCCCTTTTCTACTTCAACAAATGCGCCGAATGGAACAATGCGGACAACCTTGCCGTGGATAACGTCGCCGACAGCATATTTATCTGCAACGAGATCCCAAGGCTGGGGCTGAAGCTGCTTGTAGCCGATGGAAACCTTTTTGTTTTCCTTGTCTACTTTAAGAACTTTGAACTCATAAGTCTTGCCGATTTCAAGCACGTCGGTTACAGCCTTTGCTCCCGTCCATGACAAATCGGAAATGTGAGCGAGGCAATCGAAACCGTTTACGGAAACGAATGCGCCGAAAGACGTTACCCTTTCAACTTTTCCTTCAACGACGTCTCCTACGTTGATGTTTGCGAAGAATTCTTCTTCCTTGGCGGCTTTAGCTGCTTCTCTTGCTTCCTTCTCTTCCTGAAGAATGACGCGCTGGGAAGCGATGATTTCTTTCTTTCTTGCGTCCTTCTTTACTTCGAGAGCACGAAGGCGAAGGGTTTTGCCGACATACTTTGTAAGATCTTTAACAAAGCTGGGGCGGATTTCCTTTGCGGGAACGAACACCGAATATGTGCCGAGCGTTGCTGTGAGACCGCCTTTGTTGTAACCGGTGCAGACGACCTGAAATTCCTTGCCAGATTCGATTTCTGCCGTGAGGGACTCTTCCTCTGCGAGAATTTTAATCATTTTCTGCGAGAGCTTTAAAGTGGGCTTAAGCTCAACGACCAACAAATCGATCGGTTCGCCGATTTTACTTGCATAGTCGGCCGCGTTGTATTCTTCGCAGTCGAGCTCATCCTTGCTCAAAGGAATTTCCTTTTTCGAGAATGGCAAAAGAATCTGCAGGCCTTCGTCTGTTGCTTCCGAAATGGTAGCCGTGACAATCTGGCCCTTTTTGAACTTCGATTCGCTGTCGATCTTTGCAACCACATCAGCCATGGAACTGGTTGCGTTTACTTCTGTGCTTTTTTCTTCCATCTTTAAGAGAACCTCCCGGTTTTGCGCCATCGGGGTAGATGCCCCCG
>CALVWX010000019.1 GCA_944368215.1 uncultured Clostridia bacterium
TCCTCTTCGATAAGTTCATTAAAAATATGACGGAGGGAAAGTATAATGCCTAAGAGAGAAGATATAAAAAAGGTACTTGTAATAGGTTCGGGCCCCATAGTAATCGGTCAGGCGGCTGAATTCGACTATGCGGGTGCGCAGGCCTGCCGCGTCATGAAGGATGCAGGGTTAAACGTCGTTCTCTGTAACTCAAATCCCGCAACGATAATGACCGACCGCGCGCTCGCGGACGAAATTTACCTCGAGCCGCTGACGGTTGAAACGCTCAAAAGAATTATAATCAAGGAGCGGCCCGACAGTCTTCTCGCTTCGCTCGGCGGCCAGACGGGTCTTACGCTCGGCTGCAAACTCGCAAAGGAGGGTTTCCTCGACGAGTACGGCGTAAAGCTCATAGGCGTCAACGTCGATTCAATCGACAGAGCCGAGGACAGGGAACTGTTCAAAGAGACGATGAACAAAATCGGTCAGCCCGTCGTTCCTTCGGATATCGCATATACGGTAGATGAATGCGTAGAAGTCGCCAACAGAATAGGCGGTTATCCCGTAATCGTCCGTCCCGCATACACTCTCGGCGGTGCGGGCGGCGGCGTCGCTCACGACGAAGAGGAGCTGAGGCTCATAGCCCACAACGGCTTAATGCTCTCGCCCATAACGCAGGTTCTCATCGAAAGGTACATCGGCGGCTGGAAGGAGATTGAATTTGAAGTTCTGCGCGACAGCGCCGGCAACGTTTTGACAGTCTGCTCGATGGAAAATTTCGACCCCGTCGGCATACACACGGGCGACTCCATAGTTATCGCGCCAGCCGTCACGCTCTCAGATAAAGAATATCAGATGCTCCGCACGGCGTCGCTCAAGATAATAACCGAACTTGGCATCGAGGGCGGCTGCAACTGCCAGTTCGCACTCAATCCCGATTCTTTCGAATACTCTGTAATCGAAGTCAATCCAAGGGTATCGCGCTCTTCGGCGCTCGCTTCCAAAGCGACAGGTTATCCCATTGCAAAGGTTGCGGCAAAGATTGCGCTCGGATATACCCTCGACGAAATCAAAAACGACGTCACAGGCAAAACTTACGCCTGCTTTGAGCCTACGCTCGATTATGTCGTAGTCAAACTTCCCAAGTGGCCCTTCGATAAATTCCTCTATGCGAAGCGTACCCTCGGCACACGCATGAAGGCAACCGGCGAAGTCATGGCCATCGGCACGAGCTTCGAAATGGCGATAATGAAGGCGGTAAGGGGCGCGGAAATTTCTTTAAATACGCTCAATATGCCCAAGATGGCCGCGTTTTCCGACGAAGAAATACGCGAAAAACTTCACGAACTTACCGATGAAAGGTTGTTCGTCGTCTATCAGGCCATCAAGCGCGGATTTGATATAGCCGAAATTTACAATATAACCAAGATTGACGAATGGTTCTTGTGCAAGCTTAAGAATCTCGCCGACTACGAAGCGGAGATTGAAGGCAAGCGCCTCACCAAAGCCGAATACCTCAGGGGCAAAAGGCTGGGTTATCCGGATAAGGCCCTCGCGGATATTTCGGGCAATCCTCTGCCCAAACACATCGACGCAACATTCAAAATGGTCGATACCTGCGCCGCTGAATTTGCCGCGCAGACGCCTTATTTCTACTCGACTTATGACGAAAAGGAGCACGACGAAGCTCTGCCCTACGTTTCCGAGAGCAGAAAGAATAAGAAGAAGAGAATTATAGTTATAGGCTCGGGCCCCATTAGGATTGGTCAGGGTATCGAATTCGACTATTCTTCCGTTCATTGCGTGTGGGCACTCAAGCGCCTCGGCTATGAAGTAATTATAATAAACAACAACCCCGAAACCGTTTCAACCGACTTCGATACGGCCGACAGGCTCTATTTTGAAAGCCTCACTCCCGAAGATGTACAAAACGTTATAGATGTCGAAAAGCCCTACGGCGTCGTAGTAACATTCGGCGGTCAGACGGCCATAAAGCTCTGCAGTTATCTCGACAAAAAAGGCGTCAGAATTCTCGGTACGCCCGCCGATTCCATCGACCTTGCCGAGGACCGGGAGAGGTTTGACGAGCTTCTTGAACACTTCCATATCGCCCGCCCGAAGGGTCTCACGGTCATGACGAAGGAAGAGGCGGTAAACGCGGCAGAAACGCTTGGTTATCCCGTTCTGCTCCGTCCATCGTACGTCATCGGCGGCCAGAACATGACGATAGCATTCACGCAGAACGATATCGAAAGATATATGGACGTCATACTCGCCCAGAATATCGAAAACCCCGTTCTCTGCGATAAATACCTCATGGGTACCGAGCTCGAAGTCGACGCCATCTCCGACGGCGTGGACGTGCTCATTCCCGGCATAATGCAGCATATCGAGCGCGCGGGCGTTCACAGCGGCGACTCTATAGCAGTTTATCCTCCTTACAGCCTGAGCGACGCAATGCTCAAAAAGGTTGTGGAAATTTCTACAAACCTCGCGCTTTCGCTCAAGACCAAGGGTCTTATAAATATACAGTATCTCATTTATCACAACGAACTTTATGTAATCGAAGTCAACCCCAGAGCTTCGCGCACAATACCTTATATCTCGAAGGTTACGGGCGTGCCCATGGTTGACCTTGCAACGCGCATAATGGTGGGCGCAAAATTAAAGCGCCTCGGTTACGGCACTGGACTCTACAAAAATTCGCCCTATGTCGCCGTAAAAGTGCCTGTGTTCTCGTTTGAAAAACTCAACGACGTCAACTCGCAGCTCGGCCCCGAAATGAAGTCGACGGGAGAAGTGCTCGGCATAGGCAAGACGATAGAGGAAGCGCTCTTCAAGGGGCTCGTTTCTGCGGGCTTCAACATGAAGCATCCCACAAAGCAGAATCCTTCGGGTATTTACTTTACCATAAACGATCAGGATAAGTTTGAAATAGTAAATATCGTCAAAAAGTTTGCCGACCTCGGCCTTACGTTCTATGCTACGAAGGGCACGGCCAACGTAATAAGGAGCCTCGGCATAGAGTGCACGGAAGTAGCAAGGCTTTCGACGAACGACGATATTTTCAAGCTCATGGACGAGGGCAAGATAGACTATATCGTATATACCGGCAAGACGGATATGGAGTCGATAACCAACTATATTTCGCTCCATCACCACGCAATCCTGCTCGGAATTACGGTGCTCACTTCGCTCGACACTACGAACGCTCTCGCCGACGTTATAGCGGGCAGATACAACCAGTTCAACACCGAGCTCGTCGATATCAACCACCTGAGAACTGAAAAGCTCAAGCTCGAGTTCAACAAGATGCACTCGTGCGGCAACGACTATATTTTCTTCAACAATATGGACAACCGCATCACTTGCCCCGAATCTCTTGCCATAAACTTTGCCGACAGGCACTATGCGATAGGCGGCGACGGCATTATTCTCATTGAAGAATCAGACATCGCCGATGCAAAGGTAAGGGTATTCAACCGCGACGGTTCGGATGCAGGCATGGCGGCCAATCCCATGAGGATTGCGGCAAAATACCTGTACGACAACGGCATGGTTTCCGACGACACTGTAACGCTCGATTGCGGCGGCGAGGTTGCAAAACTTACAGTCTCCTGCTTCAATAACGAGGCAAGCTCGGTGTGCGTATATCTCGACAGTGCGGAGACGGAGAATGTTGCATTGCCCGCGCTCGCAACATATGCAAAGTATGGCGGGCACGATACGGTAGCGCACAAAGTTAAGCTCGGCAAGGAGCACCTTGTAACTTTCCTCGATAAGATTGACGACGTGGATTTTGAAGATTTCACTCAGGAGCTTGCTGCAAACGGCGCCATATATGAAGGTACGGATTTTGTCGAGTGCGTAAGAGTGGTCAACAACGTCACTTTGCGCATGCGCGTATTCGGCAAGGTTAACGGTGAAACATGGTCGTGCGGTACGGCTGCCGCGGCGGCGGCTATAGCCGCAATAGTCCGCGGCGACTGTGACAGAACGCAGATTATCACAGTCAAGCTCAAGGGCGGCGACCTGTTCGTGAAGATTAACGAGGACGGCACGGTTGAAATTGACGGTCCCGTAAAACAGGCGTTCAAAGGCATAATTGAAATATAATGATATATCTCGACAACGCCGCGACGACGCGGCCCGACGACGGCTGCTTCGAACAGGCAAAACAATTTATTTCAGATAAGTATTATAACCCTTCCGCGCTCTACGCGGAAGGTTATAATTTGCACCTTCTTATAAAGAATGCGCGCGCGCAACTTCTCTCTTGCATTGCCGACGAAAGCTTCGAGCTAATATTTACCTCATGCGGCACTGAAGCTGACAACCACGCTTTATTTTGCGGCGGCAGAAGGGGCAACGTCGTAACGACTTACGGCGAACACTCGGCCGTATTTGCGGCGGCAAACGAGCTTAAACAGCGCGGATTGGAAGTGCGCTTTGCGCCTCTCAATTCAGACGGCAGCGTAAATGTGCAGAAGCTGTTGTCGCTTGTCGACAATAAAACTTCGCTCGTTTCAGTCATTCACGTCAACAATGAAACGGGCGCGGTTAACGATATCAATGCGATTGCCGAAGCCGTAAAGGCCATAAACCGCAATGCACTGTTTCATTCGGACGGCGTTCAGGCATTCGGCAAAATTCCCTTCAGGCTGAGCAAAAATATTGATTTATACAGCATTTCCGCTCATAAAATAGGCGGCATGAAGGGCACGGGCGCATTGATAAAGCGCAAAAGTCTTGTGCTTAAACCGTTTATTTACGGCGGAGGACAGGAAAACGGCATGCGCAGCGGAACGGAAAACGTATTCGGCATAAAAATGTTCGAGCTCGCGGCAAAAAAGAGATACGCCTCGCTCAAGGACAATTATGCTTATGTCCGTTCGCTCAACGACATGATGAAGGGCGCGCTCGACAGAGAGCTCTTCAGCGTCATATCGCCGGAAAACGGCTCGCCGTATATTCTTACCGTCAGTGCGCACGGAGTGCGCGGCGAAACTATTCTGCACGAAGCCGACGACCACGGCCTTATTGTCGGCACGGGTTCGGCCTGTTCGTCTAACGATAAAAAGCGCTATTCGCGCGTAATTTTGGCCTGCGGCGTGGCAGAAGGTGATGCCGACGGCATTTTAAGGCTTTCATTCAGTCCCGAAAATTCGACTGAAGAGATTGCAGCGGCGGCGGGCATTCTCAACAAAGTAGTAAAAAACAGAAGAGAGATAATGTCTTAATCTATGGAAAAGGTAATAATTATAAGGTATTGCGAACTGCACTTAAAAGGCAAAAACCGCGGTTTTTTTGAAAGGCTGTTCGCCGTAAATATGGAAAGAGCCTTAAAGGGCATAAAGCATGAAATCCGCAGAAGGAGCGGACGATACCTGATCGAAGGATTTGAAGATGACGATATCGAGCTTATTTTGTCCAAGCTCAATAAAGTTTTCGGCATTCATACGATTTCTGTCGGCTATAAAGTAAAAAGCGATATGGGCGATATTTACTTGGCGGCAAAGCTCGTTTGTCCCGCGTCGGGCACTTTTAAGGTTGAAACGCACCGCGCCGATAAAAATTTCCCCATGAACTCCATGCAGATAAGCGCGCAGATAGGCGGAAGGCTCCTCGACGACATAAAGGGAATTTCTGTCGACGTTCACAATCCCGAGCACATGGTGAATATAGATGTGCGCGAGGACGGAACTTCGCTTATATTCGGAAAATTTTTCAAAGGCGCAGGCGGCATGCCCGTCGGCAGTGCAGGAAAGGGCTTGCTTTTGATTTCCGGAGGCATCGACAGCCCTGTCGCCGGACACATGATAGCAAAGCGCGGAATGAGTATAGATTGCGTGCATTTTCACAGCTACCCGTATACCAATATGCAGGCAAAGGAAAAAGTTATCGACCTTGCAAAAATACTTTCCTCATACACCTGCGGCACAACGTTGCATATAATCAAGGTTACGCATATTCAGGAAGAAATTCATAAAAAGTGCAACAGCGAGTACATGGTTACGCTCTTAAGAAGATTTATGATGCGCATAGCCGAACGTATCGCCCAAAGGTGCGGTGCGCAGTGCATTATTACGGGCGAAAGCTTGGGGCAGGTAGCCAGCCAGACTATAGAAGGGATGACATCTTCAAATGCCGTTATTGAAAAATTACCTGTTTTAAGGCCGCTTTGCGGGTTCGATAAAAACGAAATTATCGAAAGAAGTAAAGATATAGGAACTTATGATACGTCAATCCAGCCGTATGAAGATTGCTGTACCGTATTTTTGCCCAAGCACCCCGTAACAAAGCCCAAGATGGAAGATGTTCTCGCTGAAGAGGCAAAGCTCGACGTCCAATCGCTTGTCGATGAAGCTATCGGAACGTTGGAAATTGTAAAATTATAAAGTATAAAGTTTAAAAGAAGAGGCCTGCAGTCTTTTGCAGGCCTTTAAATTATATGAAAATAAATTTAATTGTTGAACCAATCTTTTTCTGTGATCGGCGGAGGCGCGAAGCGCGAGTAACCGTCGTTTGAAGAAATGTTAATTTTGCTAAGAGTAATTGTATCGCCTAAATATTTTTTCTCGCCGTCTGAGTAGTAGGGGGTAACGGAGTATATATGGCTGCCTTCTCCCGGAGAATGTTCTATTTTTTGAGAAAAAGGCCCGTCATATATGATCTCATCGTCACATTTTATCAAATATGAATAGTATTCTGTTTGACATAGTACTATTGAAGTTGTTTCATTATTGATATTGACCGTCGGTTTTTCAATGGTCGGATGTGTAAATTTTGTGCTCTTTTCTGACGGCTCTTTTCCTTCCAGACATTTAACGGGTAGCTTGTTCAGTTTTGGTGAAATATCGTCGGCTAAAATTATTTTTCCGCTCGCGCTATAGTCCTGCCTGTCAATCTGCACGGTCGTAGTGCCTGTCGATACATCGAGCGGCGCGGGTGGTGAGGAATAAAATTTATTCAGAATATCTTTTAAAATATTGCAGCACGCCCCGCCTCCCGTAATATCGCTCTTTTTGTTGTTTGCGTCGCCCAGCCAGACGGAGAATGTGTGAGAAGAGGTGTAGCCTATTGCGTAGGCGTCGGTGTTGCCGTCCGCGTCGCCGCAAGTGCCTGTTTTTGCCGCTATATCGTACGGCAGATTTTTAAGTTTTTTCGCTGTGCCGGTCTTTGCCGTATTTATCAGCGTTTCGTTTATGAGCGAGCAGGTACCGCGCGAGAACACTTTTTCCCCGTTATTTTGCGCCGAATAGATTGTTTTACCGTTCTTATCGACTATTCTTTGAATAAAGTGGGATCTGTAATACGTTCCGCCGTTCCTGAATACCGAATATGCGTCGTTCAGACTTTTTATATCCGTGCCGTACTTCATTCCGCCCAAGGCGAGCGATAAGTTATTGTCTTCGTCGTCGAGCGGAATATTCATTTTCCGTGCGTATCCGGCCGCCTTTTGGGTCGTCAGCGCGTTCAGCGTTTTTACGGCGGGTATATTATAGCTCTGCGCAATGCTTTCGGACACGGTAACCATGCCGTGGTATTTTTTATCGTAATTTTCGGGCGAATATCCTCCGAAATCTATATAGCCGTCATCGATTTTTGTAAAAGTGTGTATAATTCCCTCCTCGATTGCGGGGGCGTATACAAGAAGGGGTTTGATGGTCGAACCCGGCTGTCTTTTTGCTGCACCTATGCTGTTTACATATGCGCATACGCCGTTTTCATCGTCGGTGATTATTATCGCATTATCGCTCGATATGTGCAGATTGTTCAGATAATTCTGAATACCGCTGTTCATGCCGGTGTATATTTTGCAGCCGGAAAGCTGGGCATAGCAGTCAAAATTCAATTCGTCCAGCTCGTCAAAGACGGCTTCGATATAACTTCCCCACGTCCTTGCAGAGCCGCCTTCTACTGCATTCAAAGGTTCGTTTATTGCTTGGCTATACTGATTATTGTCTATAAATGAACATTCGAGCATGCTTTTCAGTACGATATTTCTTCTTTGCAGGCATTTTTCGGCATTTTTAAAGGGGGAGTAATTGTTCGGCGACGACAACAGCCCGGCCAGGGTGGCGCTTTGGCATAAAGTCAGTTCTTCCGCTTCGGTGCCGAAATAAAATCTCGCCGCACTCTCTATGCCGTAACAGCTGTGGCCGAAGTAGATTGTATTTAAATACATTTCTAGAATTTCATCCTTGGAATATTGCCTTTCAAGCTGCCTCGTCAGCCGTATTTCCTTCAATTTTCTTTTCAGCGTCTTATCGTTGGAAAGATGGGTGTTTTTAATAAGTTGCTGGCTTATGGTCGATGCGCCCTCTTTGAAGGAAAAACTTGCAAGATTTTTGAACAGAGCCTTCACCATGCGCTTGTAGTTGAGGCCGTGGTGGCTGTAAAATGTCCTGTCTTCCGAAGCGATGAAGGCATTTTTCGTGTGTTCGGGCAAATTTTCAATGAGCACCGAACTGCGGTTGCCTTCAATGGAAGAGCTTTCTATTTTCTGACCGTCGCCGTCGTAAATTGTTATTGTCTGACCGTAATTAATCAGCCTGCTTTTATCCAGTTTTGCGTCCGCCGTTATTGCAAAATAGGCGGTCAGCGCAGAGAGAGTGAGGATTGCCAGAGCAGCAAGTATCGTGAGCGTAATTTTTCCGAGCGTTTTCATTAAAATTAGTATTTTAAAAATAAATAATTTATTGCAAATTAATTGAAAAAAAATGCGAATAATTATATAATTGTTATGTATGAACAAGTTTTATCACATAGTTACTTATGGTTGCCAGATGAATGTTCACGAATCTGAAAAGATTGCGGGCATTCTCTCCGACATGGGTTATGAAAGCTGCGACAGTCCCGAAAAGGCAGATATTGTCGTTTTCAATACATGTTGCATAAGGGAAAATGCCGAAAATCACGCTTTCGGCAATATCGGCATGCTCAAAAAATTGAAGGCGGCGAGGAAGGATATGATAATCGCCGTCGGCGGCTGCCTGCCCCAGCAGATGAACAAGGCTGAAAATCTGCACGAAAAATTCCCCTATGTCGACATTATCTTCGGCACGCATAATCTTCACCGTCTGAAGGAGCTTATTTTAAAGAAGCAGAGACAGAAAAAAGCCGTCATAGAAATTGACGACAGCGAGGGTGAAATCTGCGAAGAGGACAAGCCGTTAAGGACGAGTTACCCCAATGCGTGGGTAAATATAATGTACGGGTGCAATAATTTCTGCTCGTATTGCATAGTGCCTTACGTCCGCGGCAGGGAACGCAGCAGGGATTCTGCAAAGATAATAGAGGAAGTGCGTTCGCTCGTCGCCGACGGCTATAAGGAAATAACTCTCCTCGGCCAGAACGTTAACTCGTATAAAGGAGATTTATCATTTCCTCGGCTCCTCGAAGAGATTGCAAAAATCGACGGCAAATTCCGCCTTCGGTTCATGACTTCGCATCCAAAAGACTTTTCTCAGGAACTGATAGATGTAATGGCAAAGTATCCTAAAATCTGCCATTGCCTTCATCTGCCCGTGCAGAGCGGTTCGGACGCAATTTTAAAGGCAATGAACAGAAAATACACGGCCGGACAATATCTTGAAAAGGTCGCCGCTTTAAAGGCGAAAATTCCCGACTGCGCAATAACTACCGACCTGATAGTCGGCTTCCCTGGTGAGACGGACGAAGATTTCAAGGCCACGCTGGAACTCGCCAGAAAGGTCAATTTCTCCTCGGCGTTCACATTTGTTTACTCCAAGAGGGAAGGCACCGTGGCGGCGAAGATGGAAAATCAGGTCCACGAAGAAGTTTCCAAGGCGCGCATAATGCAACTCGTCGATCTCATCAATTCCCAGACGCGCGCTCTTTCGCAGACTTATATCGGAAAAACCATAGAAATTCTCTGCGAAGATTACGACGAAAAGCGCGGACTTTACCTCGGCCGCGACGAATACGGCAGGATGGGATATTTTGCGAGCGATGAAAACTTGGTAGGACAATTTGTCAATATTAAGGTAGAGCAGGCGAACGGCGTTTCGCTGACAGGCAGTATAGTGGGATAAAAAATGGCTCTTTCACCTATGATGCAACATTACTTTTCCGTCAAGGAAAAGTATAAGGACTGTATAATTTTTTACCGTCTCGGCGACTTTTACGAAATGTTTTTCGACGATGCCAAGACGGCTTCGCAGGTGCTCGACCTGACTTTGACGGGCCGCGACTGCGGGCTTGAAGAGCGCGCCCCCATGTGCGGCGTGCCCTTTCACTCGGCCGATACATACATTGCAAAGCTTGTTTCGGCGGGCTATAAAGTGGCCATATGCGAACAGCTCGAAGACCCGGCAACTGCCAAAGGCATGGTCGCGCGCGATGTAATTAGGGTAGTCACCGCAGGCACCATAACAGACGAGAATTTCCTCGACGCGCGCGCGAATAACTATATCTGTTGTGCGTGCAAACAGGGGGATAGTTGCGCTGCGGCGTGGGCGGATATCACCACTGGCGAGCTTTGCTGTACGCAGTACGACGGAAACGACGCCTTGTCGCGCATTGTTTCGCTGATGGTAAGATTGTCTGTGAGCGAGATTATCTGCAACGACGAGATGTTGTTTGCATGCAAAGATATCCCCGAGGTCACGCGCGGAGTTTTGCCGCGCTTTTCAAGCTACCTCGCATGGACTTTCGGTTATTCAGCCGCTGAAAACAACGTTAAAAATCAACTCAATATACAAACTCTTTCGTCGCTCGACGTGGGCTCGAAGCCCGTCGCCGTGTGTGCCTGCGGCGCCCTTCTTGAATACCTCAAGGAGACGCAGAAGCACGCCCTTCCCAATATCGACGATGTAAAATATGTTTCTGACCGCTCGTACATGCAGCTCGACAATTCGGCCGTCCGCAACCTCGAAATTGTAAAGAGCATGTCCGAAGGCAAAAAATACGGCTCGCTTTTATGGCTCCTTGATAAAACAAAGACCGCCATGGGCGCCCGCCTTCTCAATAATATAATTCTTTCACCGCTCGGCAGTGCGGAGAGCATAAATTACCGCCTCGACGGGGTGGAGGAGCTTTTCGATTCCACCGTGGTGCGCGTCGGCGTCGCCGATATGCTGAGGCAGGTAAAGGATATCGAAAGGCTGACAGGTAAAATTGCCAACGGCAACATTATGCCCGCGGACTGCCTTGTGCTTGCGCAGTCGCTTTTAACCGTGCCAAACCTAAGTTTTCAGCTGACGGGCTTCAACAGCGCGGCGCTGAAGGATATTTCCGCAGGGTTGAAGGACATGACGGAGACAGCCCAGTACATCCTCAGCGTTATCGCCGAAAATCCCCCTGCGACGTTGAAGGACGGCGGATACATACGCACGGGTTTCAATGCCGAGCTCGACGAATTGCGCTCTGTCAAGGAGAACAGCAAGAACGTTCTCGCCGACATGGAGGCGCGTGAGCGCGACAGAACGGGTATCCGTACATTGAAAGTGGGGTTCAACCGCGTTTTCGGTTATTATATCGAAGTCAGCAAATCTTTTAAGGATAAGGTTCCGCCCACATACCAGCGCAGGCAGACTTTAACGAACGCCGAAAGGTTCATAACCGAAGAATTAAAGGAACTCGAAGATAAGATTTTAAACAGTGAGGATATGTGTTTAAAGCTCGAAAGTTCGATTTATGAGCATCTGAAGGATATCCTTTCGCAGAATATTCCCGCCTTCAAGAGCATAGCTACGGCCGTGGCAAAGCTCGACGTGCTCACGTCGCTGGCCGAGGTGGCAAAATCAAATAAGTATTGCCGCCCGCAGATTGTCGGCAGCGGCAGTCCCATGGTGATCCGCGAGGGCAGGCACCCGGTCGTCGAAAAGATTTCAAAAGAAAAGTTTGTCGCAAACGATACCCTTCTGGACGAGGGTGAAAACCGTACCATGATTATCACTGGCCCCAATATGGCGGGCAAGAGCACGTACATGCGTCAGACAGCGATAATCGCCCTGATGGCGCACATAGGCAGTTTTGTGCCTGCAAAGAGCGCGTCAATTCCCATAATCGACCGCATTTTCACGAGGGTGGGTGCAAGCGACAATCTCATATCGGACCAGAGCACGTTCATGGTTGAAATGATAGAGGTGGCAACCATTCTGCGCAATGCAACCAAGGACAGTCTTATTATCCTGGACGAAGTCGGCAGGGGCACGAGCACTTACGACGGTTTGTCCATCGCATGGGCCGTCGTTGAGGAAATAACCAAAAATATCGGCGCAAAAACGCTCTTTGCAACCCATTACCATGAGCTTACCGAGCTTGAAAACAAGCTTGACGGCGTAAAGAATTACAAGATTGCCGTGCGCGAAATCAACGGCGGAATTGTCTTCCTGCGTAAAATCATGCGCGGCGGTGCCAACCGTTCGTTCGGCATAGAAGTTGCTTCGCTCGCGGGCGTTCCCGCGTCCGTCACCGACAGGGCCAAAGTAATACTCAAGTCTATCGAAAGCGGCGCCGTTTCCGTTTCGGCTGCGGAAAGCGTGCAGGAACAGGAGCCGCAAAATCAAAGCGAAGTCGAAAAAATCCTTATGGAAATCGACATGAATAACATGTCGCCCATGCAGGCGTTCATGGTGCTCGGCGACCTTGTGGAAAAGGTGAAGTAAATGGCAAAAATCAACATTCTTTCCGAAGTAATCTGCAACCGCATAGCGGCGGGCGAAGTCATCGACAGGCCTTATTCTGCAGTAAAAGAGATGATAGAAAACAGCCTCGATGCGGGTTCGACGGAAATCGAAGTTTATATTGAGCGCGGAGGCAAGGACCTTATACGGATTACAGACAACGGCTGCGGAATAGAAAAGGACGACATGCGCGCCGCATTCTTTTCGCATGCGACGAGCAAAATTTCTACTCTCGAAGATATCGATAATATTCATACTCTCGGATTCAGGGGCGAAGCGCTCGCCACAATCGCTGCCATATCGCAGGTCGAGCTTATCAGCGTAACCGAGGGCAACGATGCGTGGAAGGTGGAGTGCGACGGCGAATACATAGGCAAAGTTCAGCCTGCGGCGTTGGACAAGGGCACGCAGATTACCGTGCGCAATATCTTTTTCAATACTCCCGTAAGGCGCAAGTTTTTAAAGACGGACAAAAAAGAAGAAAGCGACATAACGGCATTCGTTACGCGCTACATTCTCTGCAATCCGCGCGTCGCTTTCAAGTATTTTGTGGACGGAAAACTTACCCTCCAGTCGTACGGCGGCGGGCTCGAGGAGGCCATAGCGCAGGTGTACGGCGCAAGCTATCTGCCTCAGTCCTTTAAAATTTGTGCTGAGAGAAACGATATAAAAATATACGGGTTTATCGGTAACCAGAATTTTTTTAAGCCAAATAAATCCTATCAGAATATCTTCCTCAACGGCAGGTGCATTTCAAACAACGTAATTTCAACGGCAATTTTGCAGGCCTACGCGCCCTATGCCATGAAGAGGAATTACCCCGTATACACTCTTTTTATAGACATGCCCGTCGACATGGTGGACGTAAACGTTCATCCCAATAAAGCCGATGTGCGCTTTGTCGACAATCAGCTGATTTTCGGCACGGTATATAAAGTTATTTCTTCCGTTCTGGACGGTACAGCCAAGGCGGCAGATTTCGTCATAGACAGTAAAGTCGTGCCTGAAATACAGTCTACTTTTGCTGAAAAAAATTCAAAGAATGCCGTCTACGCGGCGGATTTCACCCAATCTGAAAAGGTGTACGACAAGAATTTTGACGACGTTAAGATTCCTCAGTTTACGCCCGACGGAAAGATTAAAAAGGGTGAGGATAAAGAGACAGTAAAAAGTCAGCCGCCGGCGCCCGATTATTCAATGTTTGAAAAAATGGAGCGCGAGCATGTTGAACCCAAAAGCGTAGCAGAACTTCCGCCATACAAAGCTTTTGCGCCTTTGCGCGGAGAAAACAAGATGGTTGTGTGCGGAGGAATAAAGCCGCTGCCCGCGCGCGTTGCAGAACAGGAGAAGGTTAAAGCCGAACAGGAAAAAATCGCATACGAAAGCTGGAAATATAAGGGCAATCTGTTCAATACGTATCTCATTTACGAAACGGGCGACGAAGTCTATTTTATAGATCAGCATGCCGCGCATGAAAGGCTGATTTTTGACAGTCTCATCGAAAAAATCAAAAACCGCACTTCTGTGCCCCGCCAGGGCATGCTCGTTCCGTACATCATAGATCTCAACGCGGCCGAAGCTTCTTTTATTTCCGATAACCTTATGCTTATCCGCTCCATGGGGTTTGATATCGAGACCTTCGGTATGACGGCTTTCCGCATCAACGAAGTGCCTCTCGATCTTCAGGATATAGATATCAAAGCATTTTTCGACGATTTATTGTCCGACCTCGACGGGCTGAAGGCCATAAAGCTTGAGGATGTTTTGCGCGACAAAATTGCAATGACGGCCTGCAAGCACGCCGTAAAGGGCGGAATGGAACTAACCGATGCCGAAAAGAGCAAACTTATAGAGATGTTAAAGGGCGATGTTGGACTCAAATGTCCACACGGCAGGCCGGTCTGCGTCAGAATGACCAAGTCGCAGATAGAAAAAATGTTTAAAAGGATAGTATAGCGTGAAGCAGGTACTTGTAATTTGCGGCGCGACGGCGACGGGCAAGACTGCGCTTGCGGTTGAATGCGCAAAACTGCTCAATAGTCAGGTTGTATCGGCCGATTCACAGCTCATCTATAAGGGGCTGAATATCGGCACGGCTAAGCCGACTGAAGAAGAGATGGGCGGAGTCGTCCATCATATGATAGATATCGTCGCTCCCGACGCGCAATTTTCCGTGTCCGATTACCGCGAACGCGCTTTCCCCGTCGTAAAAAGTCTCATAGACGGCGGCAAAGTTCCCGTCATATGCGGCGGCACGGGATTTTATATCAATTCGCTGCTGTTTGATTACTCGTACGGCAGTGCGCAGGGTGATGAAAACGTACGCGCCAGATATCAGCAGATTTTAGAGGAAAAAGGCAGGGATTACCTGTTTTCACTCCTGCAAGAGGTGGACGGACCTTCATCGCGCAAGATACACCCCAACGACGTCAAGCGCGTTATCCGCGCTCTGGAAATTTATGAAGTCAGCGGCAAAAGAAAGTCCGACCTGCGCGACGGCGATAAGTCCAGCTTCAGCTATGCGGCCGTTGCTATTGATTACCCGCGGGATGAGCTGTACGCGCGCATAGATAAAAGAGTAGATGTAATGTTTGAAAACGGCCTCGTGGACGAGGTTAAAAATTTATTGTCGCATGGAATTTGCGCAAAGTGCCAAAGTATGCAGGCTATCGGTTATAAAGAGGTAATAGATTGTCTCAATAACGGATATTCGCAAAGTACTATGCGGGACATAATCAAGAAAAATACGCGCCATTACGCAAAAAGGCAGATAACTTTCTTTAAAAAACTGCCCGGCATTGTATGGCTGGACAGCAAAAATGTTTCGGCGCGCAAAGTTTTGGAGCTGTTGAATGACTGATTTTCCTGAATATATAAAAAATTGTGAAGAGAGATTAAAGGATAAGTTTGAACTCATTGACGAAATAGCTTTCAAAAATCAAAGCAAGGTTTTAGAAGCTTTTCAGAATAATAAAATTGCCGTGCGCCATTTTTCGGGCACAACCGGTTACGGGTATGGTGATGAAGGCAGGGATATCCTCGGCGCCGTATATGCCGATGCGTTCGGTGCAGAGGCGGGCATTGTCACGCCACACCTTCTTTCGGGCACGCACGCGCTTTCGGTCGCGCTGTTCGGACTGCTTATGCCCGGCGATACATTGCTTTGCGCAAGCGGCATGCCTTACGATACAATCCGCCCCGTAATATTCGGCGAAAATATAGGTTCGCTTAAAGACTACGGAGTTAAGTTCGGTTGCGTTGATATAAAAAAAGAGGGAGTGTTTGACTTTGATGCCATAGGCCGTGCGCTGACGGATAAAAGCGTAAAAGTCGTTTACATTCAGCGTTCGCGCGGATATGAACTGCGCGACGCCTTTTCATGCGCGCAGATAGGCGAAGTTTGCAGGTTTGTGCGCGACAAAGGCTTTGAAGGTTGCATTTTCGTAGATAACTGCTACGGCGAATTTGTGGAAGAGGTCGAGCCCACCGGTTGCGGAGCCGATCTCATCGTCGGTTCGCTCATTAAAAACGCGGGCGGCGGAATTACGCCCACGGGCGGTTATATCTGTGGAAAAAAACATTATATCGAAAAAATCGGCAGACGACTTACCGCGCCGTCGATAGGGCTCGAAGTCGGCTCCTACGAACAGGGATACAGATATTTTTATCAGGGGCTTTTTATGGCTCCGCACACCGTGGCTCAGGCCTTGAAGTGCTCGCTTTTAATAGGCCTTGCGATGACCGATCTGGGGTATAAAAATTATCCTTCCATCGATAAAATGCCGTGCGACATAACGCGCTGCATCGAGTTTGACGACAGGGACGCAATGATTAATTTTATAAGGGAAGTTCAGTACGCTTCGCCCGTTGACAGCTACGTTACGTGCGAACCTTGGGACATGCCCGGCTACGGTGACGATATAATAATGGCTGCGGGCACTTTTGTCTCGGGCGCATCGATAGAACTTTCGGCCGACGGTCCCGTGAAGCCGCCTTACATTGCATATTTTCAGGGCGGGCTGACATATGAACACGGCAAATACGCCCTTGCGAAAATTTTATCCAAGCTAAAGAAATAATCATTAAAGGGCGGTTTGAGTCGCCCTCTTTTTAATTTTATATTTTAAGTCAGGTTTTTGATTTTTTAATTGTTTTATAATAAGAGAAACTGTATAAGGAGGTGAAAGTCTTGGACGGGAATGTTGCGCTGAGCGACGAGCTTTTGAAAGAGTGTATCGAAAAATATACAGACATGATTTTCAGGGTATCGTACCAATATGTTTCCAACAGGCAGGACGCCGAGGATATAGTTCAGGAAGTTTTTCTCGGGCTGGTCGAAAGGTTGAAGCAGTGCCCGTTCAACGACAGCGAACACCTCAAGGCATGGCTCATAAGAGTGACCGTGAACAAGAGCATCAACGCGGCAAAATATAACGCCAGACGCCGCGCTAAAAATATAGATAACTGCCCGTCACAAGGCGGCGGCGACATTTCAGAACTCAATGAGCAGCTTGAAAAACTTGCGCCCGGCGACAGGCAGATAATTTATCTTCACTATTACGAAGGTTATGCAGCTAAAGATATAGCCCATTTTCTCGGAATGAAAGAAAACGCGGTACATAAGCGCCTTTCGCGCGCAAGGGGAAAATTGAAAAAATTTCTGACGGAGGAGGATTGATATGAGCGTTTATAAAAATTACATTGAAAATCTCACCGTCGATAAATCTTTTAAAGACGATCTGCTTTCAAAGATGCGCGCAAAGGCGGCGGAGGAAACGAGCGGAGAAACTACGTTTGTCGGCGGTGAACAGACTGAACGCGTTCAAAGGCGTAAACAACGCCCGAAGCGGAGGAGAATAGCCCTGAACGCGGCTCTTTCTGCCGCATGCGCGGCGGCGCTCTGTTTAGTTGTCATTCCCGTAGCCGTTGCCGTGCAGCCTGCCGGCTCCGAAGATCCGAACTATTCAGATAACGCCGGCGGCTCGCCGCAGCAGGCAGCCGCGTTCGGTTTAGGCGAGCGCGCTGAAGACAGATACGGCAATTTTATTCAGTTCAACGACGTAAGCTGCTCCGGGGAAATTATTTTGGACGGAGTAAAATATATGCCCGCAGAGGGAAATGTGTTGGTTGTTCTCTCTGTCGAGCTTGACCTCACTTACGAAAAGCAATATGGAGGATATATAAGTTTAAACCAAGATAATATTCAATGCGCATATTACATTGATGGAATCGAAGGCAATTATTATGATAATCTGATGTTCAGGCAGGACATTTTCGACGAACATTTCCCCAAAGAAAACGATAATGCCGCTGGGAAGGGCGCGCTCGTCTTTGAAACGGGAGAACAGTTTATTAATTATCTCGCCGAGGCGGGCCAAACAGACTATGGCCAGGCGGAAAATACAATATTATTCGAGTGCGGCGATTTCCGTACGGACGGACAGCAGGGGATGATACTCACGACCTTTCATCTTTCTCTGACAAAGCTTATCGAAGAAAATATAAAACAATAAAAAAATGGTCTGCCGCATGGCAGACCATTTTTTTTATTTGCGCATTTTTGCGCATTTAATTTTAAATTAGTACATACCGCCCATATCGGGACCGCCGGCCATGCCGTTGCCTGCAGGTGCGGGAGCGGGGATGTCGGTTACGATGCTCTCTGTAGTGAGCAGGGTTGCTGCAACCGAGGCTGCGTTCTGGAGAACCGAACGCGAAACCTTCGTGGGGTCTATAATGCCGCTTGTGACCATATCGGTGTATTCATTTTTGAGTGCGTCGTAGCCGTAGTTGGGCTTCTTTGAGTTGATGATGTTGTTGACGATTACAGAGCCGTCAAGGCCTGCGTTCTTTGCAATCTGGCGAAGAGGCTCTTCAACAGCCTTCAATACTATGCTTGCGCCTGTCTTTTCGTCGCCGGAAAGCGATTTGACGAGTTTGGTAAGTTCGGGGATAGTGGAGAGGAGTGCCACGCCGCCGCCGGGAACAATGCCTTCTTCTACGGCCGCGCGCGTAGCGGCGAGCGCATCTTCTATGCGGAGCTTCTTTTCCTTCATTTCAACTTCGGTTGCTGCGCCTACGTTGATAACGGCTACGCCGCCGGCAAGTTTTGCAAGGCGTTCCTGAAGTTTTTCCTTGTCGTATTCTGATGTCGTCTCGGCAATCTGCGCCTTGATAGAGTTGACTCTCGCCTTGATGTCGTCGGAAGAACCCGCGCCGTTGATGATGGTAGTGTTTTCTTTGTCTACCTTAACCTGGGCGGCTCTGCCGAGCATATCGGGCGTTACGTCCTTGAATTCATAACCGAGGTCGGAGGAAACTACTGTGCCGCCTGTCAGAATTGCGATATCTTCGAGCATGGCCTTTCTTCTGTCGCCGAACCCGGGAGCCTTTACGGCAACGCAGTTGAGTACGCCCTTGAGTTTGTTGACGATGAGGGAAGCGAGGGCGTCGCCTTCAACGTCTTCGGCAATAATAAGGAGCCTTGCGCCCTGCTGGGCAATGGGTTCGATTATAGGTAGAATTTCCTGAAGGTTGGAAATTTTCTTGTCTGTGATGAGGATATAAGGGTTATCGAGGACGGCTTCCATCTTATCGGTATTTGTAACCATGTATGCGGAAGCGTAACCCCTGTCGAACTGCATGCCTTCGACGGTTGTCAGTTCGGTGTTCATGGTCTTGCCCTCTTCAACGGTTATAACGCCGTCTTTGCCGACGATCTCCATAGCGTCTGCGATTAGGTTGCCGATCGTTTCATCGCCTGCGGATATGGAAGCAACCTGCGAAATGGAAAGTTTGCTTTCGACGGGCTTGGAGATTGATTTAATCTTTTCTACTGCTGTGTCGACTGCGGCTGCAATGCCTTTTTTAAGGATGATGGGGTTTGCTCCGGCGGCGAGGTTTTTAAGGCCTTCGCGTATGATGGCCTGTGCAAGTACAACGGCGGTGGTGGTGCCGTCGCCGGCTACGTCGTTTGTCTTTGTCGAAACTTCCTTAACGAGCTGTGCGCCCATATTTTCGAAGGGGTCTTCAAGCTCGATTTCCTTGGCAATCGTCACGCCATCGTTGGTGATGAGGGGTGCGCCGAATTTTTTATCGAGAACAACGTTCCTGCCCTTGGGGCCGAGAGTGATTTTAACTGTGTCTGCGAGCACGTTAACGCCTGCTTCAAGCGCCTTTCTGGCGTCGTCGCCGTATTTAATCTGTTTAGCCATAAAAATAAATCTCCTTTATTATTCAACGATGGCCAGAATGTCGCTCTGGCGGATAATTGTGTATTCCTTGCCGTCGACTTTTACTTCCGTTCCGCTGTATTTGGAAAGGAGAACTTTATCGCCGACCTTTACCTGCATTTTTACTTCTTTGCCGTCGACGACTCCGCCGGGGCCGACAGCTACGACTACGCACGTAGCGGGCTTTTCCTGCGATGCAGCGGTAAGATAGATGCCGCTTTTGGTCTTTTCTTCGGCTTTAAGACCTTCGACAACAACTCTGTCGAATAAAGGCTTTATATTCATTGCTTGTTTCCTCCGGAAAAGTTATATTATTTTTCACAGATATTTATAAACTGACTTGAAGCAAGTCAAACACAATAAAATAAAAAATATTTCAGATAATCGCGCAATCTCGGGAAATATAAAATTGCATTTTGCAAAAAGATATGCTAATATTTAATTGTAATAAAATTTTATGCGGAGCTTTTAATGGATAAATGGGATAAGCGCTTCATGGAAATGGCCGAGGTTATAGGCTCGTGGTCGAGCTGCTATAAGGAAAACCGCCATGTGGGCGCAATAATAGTCAAAAACAAGAGGATAATCGCCACGGGCTATAACGGCGCGCCGCAGGGCATAAAAAGCTGTGTGGACAAGGGCGAGTGCTTAAGGCAGAAGCTGGGCATCGCCAGCGGCACGATGCAGGAAATCTGCTACGCCGTCCACGCCGAGCAGAATGCCATAATTCAGGCGGCGAGGGTCGGCTGCAGCGTAGAAGGATGCACCCTTTACTGCACGCACCAGCCCTGCGTCATATGTGCCAAAATAATTATAAATTCGGGCATTTCGCGCGTCGTCTATAAAGAGGGATATCCAGATAAGTTTTCTATGCAGCTCTTCGATGAAGCGGGCGTCCGCATAGAAAAATATGACCAATTATAATATATGACCAATTATAATAAAAGGGGGGAACTCAAATGACCAATCCCAATGTAACTATAGTTATGGAAGACGGAGGAGAGATTGTCCTCGAACTCTATCCCGACAAGGCGCCTAATACCGTAAATAATTTTTTAAGCCTCGCGTCTTCGGGTTTTTACGACGGACTTACTTTTCACCGCGTAATAAGCGGATTTATGATTCAGGGCGGCGACCCCAACGGCACGGGGACGGGCGGCCCGGGATATACCATAAAGGGCGAATTTTCGCTCAACGGCTATAAAAGCAACGACATAAAACATGCCCGCGGCGTCATTTCTATGGCGAGGGCAATGTCTCCCAACAGCGCGGGTTCGCAGTTCTTCATTATGCACGCCAACGCTTCCTACCTCGATGGTCAGTATGCCGCCTTCGGCAGGGTCATAAAGGGAATGGAAGTCGTCGACCGCATAGCCGAAGTGGCGACCGACTTCAACGACAAACCCAAAAAACCGCAGGTTATAAAGTGCATGAAGGTCGAAACCTTCGGCACGGAGTATCCTCAGCCCGTTAAATTCTGATGAGCGCCAAAAGAACCTTTCTTTTTGTGATGGCAGGCGTGGCTTTTGCCGCCGTCGCATGCATAATTGCGGGAATGTGCATGTATTTTCCCGCGCTCGGTTCCCTTCCTGCGTCAACCGACCCCGATTACGTTGTGCTGGCCGAAGAGAGGGCTTCGCTAATGCAGACGGGCATGATTGCCATGATTGTCGGCTGTTCGTGCTTTATTTTGTCGCTCGTTGCGCTGATTTGCGCAGCAATCGCCTTTAAATTTATATTAACTCAAAAACAATAACATAACGGAGTGTAAGATGACAGATAATTCAGTTTATTCAAACCCCCTGATAACCAGATATGCAAGCAGACAAATGGCCGAAAATTTTTCGGACGACAAACGCTTTAAGCTGTGGCGCAGGCTGTGGATAGCTCTTGCCGAGTCTGAAATGGAACTCGGGCTCAACATCACCCCCGAACAGATTGCAGAGATGAAAAAATACGCCGACGACATAAATTACGATGTTGCCGAAAAGTATGAGAGAGAGGTGCGCCACGACGTAATGGCGCACGTCAAAGCATTCGGCGCGCAGGCAAAATCGGCCATGCCCATCATCCATCTTGGCGCGACAAGCTGTTTTGTCGACTGTAACTCCGAACTTATAATAATGCACGACGCGCTCAAAATAATCAAGGCCAAGCTTGTAAACGTTATGGACAAGCTAAAGGCTTTTGCGCTTAAGTACAAGGACATGCCTGCGCTCGGTTTCACTCACCTTCAGCCCGCGCAGCTTACCACCGTCGGCAAGCGTGCAACTCTCTGGCTGCAGGATCTGATGATGGATTACGACAACCTCGTAAATCTCGAAAAATCCTTCAAGCTGCGCGGCGTAAAGGGTACTACCGGTACACAGGCGAGCTTTATGGAACTTTTCAACGGCGACGGAGAAAAGGTCAAGGAGCTTGAAAGGCGCGTAGTCAGGAAAATGGGTTACGACAATGTTTACGGCGTAACCGGTCAGACTTATCCCCGAAAATTTGACTATAACGTTCTCTGCGTTCTTTCGCAGATTGCGCAGAGCGCGTATAAGTTCTCCAACGATATAAGAATTTTACAGAACATGAAGGAGATAGAGGAACCTTTCGAAAAATCGCAGATAGGTTCTTCGGCCATGGCTTACAAGCGCAATCCCATGCGCAGCGAACGCATGGGCTCGCTCGCGCGCTATGTCATTTCTCTTCCCATGAATTCGGCGATAACCGCTTCCACGCAGTGGTTCGAGCGCACTCTCGACGACTCGGCGAACAGAAGAATAGTCAACGCACAGGCTTTCCTCGCGCTCGACGGCATTCTCAATATTTATCTCAACGTCAGCGAGAATCTCGTCGTATACGATAAGGTAATCGCCAAGCACATTGCTGCAGAGCTGCCCTTTATGGCTACTGAGAATATCATGATGGAGTGCGTCAAGGCTGGCGGAAACCGTCAGGAACTGCACGAAAGAATAAGGGTGCTCTCCATGGAAGCAGGCAGAAACGTAAAAGAGAAGGGGTTGGACAACAACCTTATCGATTTAATCAAGGCCGACCAAATGTTTGCTCCCGTGCACGACAAGCTCGACGATATTCTCGACGCGTCAAAGTTTATCGGCCGTGCACCCGCTCAGACTGAGGAATTCATTGCAAACGAAATCGACCCTATTTTAATGGAAAACGCGGATTGCCTCGGACTTAAGGGCGAAGTTAAAGTTTAATGGATAAATTCAGAGCGCCCGTCGCCGTCATCGTGCTGATAACGCGCATGCGCGGCGGCAGGCGGGAAGTTTTGCTTCAGCGCAGACAAAATACGGGCTTCGGCGACGGGATGTGGGATTTTTCCTGTTCGGGACACGTGGAAGATGGAGAAAGCATGACCCGCGCCTGTGCGCGCGAATGTTCGGAAGAACTGTCGATAGCGGCTGAAGCAGAAAATTTCAGCTTCTTTACCATAATATACAAGCGTGACGGCAAAATATCATACGTCAATCCGTATTTTCATCTGACAAAATATGCGGGCGAACCGCGCATAAACGAGCCTGATAAATGCTCCGCTCTCGAGTGGTTTGACGAGAGTGCTCTGCCGGAAGATTTGTTGCCCGACCGCAGGGAGGCTTACCGTGCTTTTCTGAACGGTAAACCTTTTATAGAATACGGCTGGCAAAAGTAATTTCCACGTATAAAAAATAAAACACCCAAGCAAAAAAGCTTAGGTGTCTGGCAGGGTAAGGCGATTCAACCATGCAAACGGTGGTTTTGGTGGGAAACGCAACTCTGCCGTGGAGCCGGCACATAAAAAATAAAACACCCAAGCAAAAAGCTTAGGTGTCTGGCAGGGGAAACACGATTCGAACATGCAACCGACGGTTTTGGAGACCGCGACTCTACCGTTGAGCTATTCCCCTAAAAGTTAGCTTAATTAGTATATAATATCAGTCGTTTTAAGTCAACTGTTTTTTGGAGATTAATTATGAAAAAAAGATATAAACTCGGCGTAATCGGTTGCGGGTTTATGGCAAACGCCATTTTGAAGGGCGTTGTGTTATCCGATTTTTTAAGTGCAAGAAAGATTATCGTCAGCGATCCGAGCATGGACAAACTGAATGCGGTAAGCGACGAGTTGGGCGTAGATACGACTACCGATAACCGCAAAGTGGCTTCAGAAAGCGAGTTTGTGCTTTTTGCAGTCAAACCCCAGACGTTTGACGAAGCTGCCCGTTCCATTTCTGACGCAAAGGTCGAAAAAGTAATTTCAATAATGGCGGGCGTAAAGAAAAATTCGATTAAAAACGCATTGGGCGTCGGACTCATAAAGGTTGCCCGTTGCATGCCCAATCTGCCTTGCTCTATAGGCAGCGGCGCGATGGGCGTGGATATGTCGGATTTTAACAGAAATCCCGACGATACGCAATTTATCACAATGCTGTTCAGTTGTCTCGGTACCGTGCTCAGCCTTCCCGAAGAAAAGCTTGACGCAGTAACGGGCATAAGCGGCAGCGGGCCCGCGTATGTTTTTCTGTTTATAGACAGTCTGATTGATGCCGGCGTAAAGCAGGGCCTGACAAAGGACGAGGCGACTACGCTCGCCGTTCAGACCGTTTTGGGCGGCGCAGAGATGGTGCAGAATAGCGAGAAGCCTATTTCCGAACTTATAATGAACGTATGCAGCAAGGGCGGAACGACAATAGAAGCCGTTAAAGTGCTTGAAGAAAACAATATGCGCGGCATAGTGGATAAAGCAGTGGAAGCCTGCGTCAACCGTTCGAAAGAGCTTTCAAAATAATGAAGAAAGTAACATTATATACGGACGGAGCTTGCTCGGGCAACCCGGGCGTGGGCGGTTACGGGTGCGTTCTTATGTATAACGGGCACGAAAAGCGCCTTTCGGGGGCCTTTGCCGATACCACAAACAACCGCATGGAAGTGTACGCCGTCATAACCGGGCTGAAATGCCTGAAGGAGCCTTGCGAGGTAGATGTCTACAGCGATTCGGCTTATACCGTCAACGCCTTCAACAACGGCTGGATCTATGGCTGGGAAAAATCGGGTTGGAAAAAAGCGGACAATAAGCCCGTTCTGAACGACGATTTGTGGAAGGAACTGCTTTCGCTCACCCGCCTGCACAAAGTAAAGTTTATAAAGGTAAAGGGCCACGCTGACAACGAGTATAACAATATCTGCGACAAGCTGGCTACCGATGCCGTCAAAAATTTCACGCAAGGATTATAAAGTTATCGCATAAACGATATAATATAAAGTAAATGAGCAAAGATAAAAAGGCAGTATTTGCCGTTCTGAAAGATGTCGCGAATATTCTGTTGACTATCGCTTTGGGCGCTGTCGCTCTGCTTTTCGCGCTTCTCGGCCTCAACTACAGGAGCCTTAAATTCATAGCGGATTACTATGAAGTGCTGGCGTGGTCGCTGGCCGCGCTGACCTTTATCGTTCTCGTGTTGTACGTCGTATTTTTCCTTCTGAAAAAAAAGGCGTGGTACCGCTTGATTTTTTGCGCTGTTGTATGCGCTGTCATTTTTGCAATTATTTTCTACGCAATTTGCGCGACGGGGTTTATACAGAAAATTACGAGCGTCGAAGCTCTTCAGGAATATATCGACGGGTTCGGCGCGTGGGCGGTCATAATATATATTGTCTTCTCATATCTGCAGGTCGTAATTCTTCCCGTTCCGGGGTCTGTTACGGTTGCGGCCGGCGTTTTGCTGTTCGGCTGGGTCGAAAGCGCGCTTTACAGCTTTATCGGCATAGTTTTAGGCTCAATTACCGCGTTTGCGATAGGGCGGCTCGTAGGATATAAAGCCGTCTGCTGGATAGTGGGAAAGGACGATCTCGACAAATGGCTGAATAAAATCAAGGGCAAGGATTACCTGATTTTATCATTGATGTTTCTTTTGCCGATGTTCCCGGACGACGTGCTGTGCTTTGTGTCGGGCCTTTCCTCTATGACATGGCCGTATTTCCTCGTGATGATATTTATTACAAGGCTGATCTCTTGTTTTACGGTGTCGTTATCGCTGGATATTATTCCGTTCAATACATGGTGGGGAATTCTCACATGGATTGTAATATTGGCGCTTGTAGTTCTTGCGTTCTACCTTGTGTGCAAATACTCCGATAAAATCGATGCTTTTATCAAAAGCAAGTTTAAATTTATGCGCAAAAAGAAAGGGAAGAAGGATAACGACAAATAAAATATTGTCGCCCGCAGTATTCTGCGGGCGCATTTAATGTTGAATTTTGTGTTATGCGACGGAGAAAACAAATGAATGTAGCAGTAATAGGCGGAGGCGCGGCGGGTCTTATGGCCGCACATGCGGCGGCGCGCAACGGCAATAAAGTCACCATATACGAAAAAAATTCCAAATGCGGAAAAAAAATATATATAACGGGAAAGGGAAGGTGCAATTTTACCAACAACGTCCCTCCCGACGAATTCCTGCAAAACGTAGTAAATAATGCTAAATTTCTGACGGGGGCAATTTATTCATTTTCACCCCAAAGTTGCATAGAGTTTTTCGAAGACGGCGGAATGCCTGTAAAGGTAGAGCGAGGCAACCGTGCTTTTCCGGTTTCAGATAAGGCGAGCGATGTCACGAAATGCCTTGAAAATTATTGTAAAAATGTCGGCGTGGACATTTGTCTCGATGAAGAAGTGATTGATTATACAATTTTAGACAGTACTGTGTCAGACATAATAACCTCAAAAGGCACTAAAAAGGTCGATAAAATTATAGTCTGCACGGGAGGGCTCAGCTATCCGTCGACCGGTTCTACGGGCGACGGATACAAATTCGCATTAAAGGCCGGTCATACAATTACGCAACCTAAGCAGGCGTTGTGCGGGATAAACCTTGCGGGAAGTTTTTATAAAAAACTGCAGGGCCTCACGCTCAAAAATGTAAAGCTTACTGCCGTATACAATGATAAAGTTGTCTTCTCGCAGATGGGGGAGACGCTTTTTACGCATTTCGGCATTTCGGGTCCGCTCGTCTTATCGCTGTCAAGCCTTATCAATCGTCTGGAGCCGCGAAAAATAAAACTTTCGCTCGATTTTAAACCCGCGCTCGGCGACGAAACTCTGGACAGGCGTATTCTCCGTGATTTTGAAGGCGCGGCCAATAAGAGCATTCATAACTGCCTGCGCAATCTTTTGCCTGTTTCCGTCATTGACGAGGTGTTATCACGCGCGGCAATTTCGCCCGATAAGAAAGTTAATTGCATAACGCGCGCCGAACGTGCCGCTTTATTGACAAGCATAAAAAATTTTGATATGATAATGGCGTCACTCCGCGGATTTGAAGAGAGCATAATTACCTCCGGCGGAGTAAACGTCAAAGAAATTAATCCCAAAACAATGGAAAGCAAGCTCGTCAAAGGGTTGTATTTCTGTGGCGAAGTGCTCGATGTTGACGCCTTTACGGGCGGATTCAATCTCCAGATTGCCTTCGCTACGGGATTTGCCGCGGGAAATTCAATAAAGGATTGATTTACATAAGTTATGAAAGCTATCAGAGGGGCGACGACGCTTGCTAGCGATACCCCGCAGGAAGTAAGAGAGAAGGTAAAAGAACTGTTAAACGCCGTTGCCGACGCCAACAGTCTCAAAGCGCATGAAATGATATGCATCATGTTGTCGTCAACCGGCGATATTCACTCGCTTTATCCCGCCAAAGCGGCGAGAGAAGCAGGTTTTTCGGGTTGCGCGCTCTATTCGTCGCTCGAACCCGATATGGAAGGCTCGCTCGCGCTGTGCGTCCGTGTAATGATTCTTGCCGATACAGACAGGGCGATAAAGCACGTCTATCTCCATGGCGCCCGCGTTTTGCGCAAGGATTTGAGTCAGGTAATAAATATCGCACTCGACGGACCCGCGGGCAGCGGGAAGAGCACTGTTTCTAAAATTGTCGCCAAAAAGCTCGACATTCTCAGTCTTGATACGGGCGCCATGTACCGCGCCGCCGCGCTGAAATGCATACGCGAAGGCGTCGATTACGCCGAAAAAAGTCAGGTTGAACGCATCATAGAAAATATCGACCTGCGCGTCGAATACCGCGACGGAAAACAGCTGACGTTGCTTGACGGAAAAGACGTTTCCGGGGAGATAAGGACGGCGCAGGTTTCAATGCTGGCTTCTTACGTATCGGCCTATCCTTCGGTGCGTGCGAAGATGGTTTTTCTGCAGCGCAAGATTGCTTCCGAAGTTTCGTGTGTTCTCGACGGCAGGGATATCGGCACAAACGTACTTCCCGATTGTCCGTTTAAATTTTTCCTTACGGCAGCGCCGGAAATCCGCGCCCGGCGCAGATATGAAGAGGACCGCTTAAAGGGTTCGACTCAGACTTATGAAAGCATTCTGAAGGATATCAACGAGCGCGACGAACAGGATAAAAACCGCGCTGTGGCTCCTTTGAAGTGCGCGGAAGACGCCGTAATTATCGACACCTCCGAAATGACGGCGGAAGAGGTGGCGGTGGCCGTATGCGAAAAAGTACAGGAGAAAATATGATAAGCGATGAAGAAAAAGTGCGCATATCCAAGCTGCGCAAAACTTTCGATAAGCTCAGAAAACTCGAAAAAGTGTTGTTCAGGCCGTTTTTTCCTTACAGAAAGCACGGCAATCTCACCCGTCACAACGACGGACCGTTGATTATCGTCGGCAACCATTACAGCATCTGGGACGTCATTCCCGCCGCAATGGCTACGGACAGGGCAGTGCATTTCATGGCCAAAAACGAGCTTGCGAAGGTAAAAATCGGCAAATGGAAAATCGGCGAAGCCGCACTCAACTGGTTGCAGTGCATACCCGTAAAGCGCGACGGCAGTGACGTTCAGGCCGTAAAAACTTCCTTGAGGTACCTCAAAAACGGGGAAGTCATCAATATTTTCCCCGAAGGCACGCGCAATCATTCTTACAATGAGTTTCTTCCTTTCAAGGGCGGTGCGGCGGCGCTGGCGATTAAAACAAAATCGCCGATAGTCCCCGTAATAGAAGTCGAAAGGATAAGATTTCTGCACAAGGTAGACGTCATTTACGGCGACCCTATTTATCTGACAAAGTTTTACGGCAAAAAGCTTACCGCCGAACAGATTGAAGAAGTTGATGAGTGGCTGCGCGAAGTTATGATGAATATGCGTCAGGCGTTCATAGACAGACATCACCCGAAATTAAAGCCGTTAAAGCCCAAAAAAGAAAAGAGTAAAAAGTAATGCAAATAACCATCGCAAAAAACAGCGGTTTCTGCAGGGGTGTGCAGCGCGCGGTGGACACCGCAATGAGCGTTCCGGCCGAAAACACATATGTGCTCGGCGAAATTATACACAATTCGCACGTCGTCGATCAGATCAAGGCGCGGGGGATAACGACGGTCGAGAGCCTTAATGAAATCCCCGATGGTGCAACCGTTATTTTCCGTTCGCACGGCGTGCCCGCTTCATACTATAATGAGTGCGAAAAACGCGGAATAAAAATAATCGACTGCACCTGCAGCTTTGTCCGCAATACACAAAAGATTGTGAAAGAGCAGTCCGAAAAGGGAAAATTTATAGTAATTGTCGGCGAGGCCACACATCCGGAAGTCGTAGGTCTGCAAGGCTGGTGCTCGTCGCCGGCACTCGTCGTAAAAAATCCCGAGTTTGATTTTACGGCCATAAAGGACAAGGATGTGTGTATAGTTGCTCAAACTACCTTTTCGGTCGAAAAATTTGAAAAAATAATAGAAAATATTAAAAATCTGTGTGAAAAAACAGTTGCTGTTTTCAAAACAATTTGTTATACTACTTATGATCGGCAACTTGAGGCGGAAAAACTCGCGCGCAGGTGCGATGCCATGCTCGTCATAGGCGGGCTCAACAGCAGCAACACAAATAAGCTTTTCGAAGTTTGCTCCGCACATTGCAATAACGTGTTCAGACTTTCAGGTCCAGAAGACCTGGATTTTGATAAAATCAAAAATTTTAAAAGTGTAGGTATTGTATCGGGGGCATCTACCCCGATGGCGCAAAACCGGGAGGTTCTCTTAAAGATGGAAGAAAAAAGCACAGAAGTAAACGCA
>CALVWX010000020.1 GCA_944368215.1 uncultured Clostridia bacterium
CCTGGGTAGCAGATGAGGATTTGGACTATTCAGGTAAATATCCGGAATGGCTGTTAAACGACTTTATTAAATTCATTAAGACACATGATCCTGCGAAAAAGCTATCGTTCTCTAAGACGGAGTTGCAGGAATATGACTTTGTAGAGCTCACCGTTGATCGGAAAGAGTATGCCGACGAAGGCGTGCATAAGGGCATGCGTGGCACAATTCTCAATCCTGAAAAAATACGCGGATGCTGGCAGGTTTATTTTGCCGATGAAACGGGTGCTGATTTTGCGGCTGTGCCTGTTCGCGAGGAGGACTTGAAACTTATAAAAAGGTAATTAAAACAAAACCCGTCCGCCAGGGATTCTGGGGGACGGGTGTGTTAAACCAAGTCAAAGCAAATAGAACCAGCCCCCAAAGGCGGCTTTTGCGCGCTTTAACGCTCATCGTCGTTGCAATACCGCAGAGAGTATTGCTGCCTCCTCTTCGCGCCAATTCATCGCAAAATACGCTCTTTGGGGGTGCAAAGCAATTTAAAGCGGGCAGATTGCGGCAGATGCAAGGCAAAGCCCGCAGGCAATACAAAGACGTATTACCAAGGGCTTTAACACAGCAGATGTTGCGATATTGCCCGCTTTAAATCAGGTTCATTTTACTTTGACTTGGTTATGTTAACATTTGGGAAGTTGAAGGAAGATGTTGATTTTAAACAAAGTCGGCGCGGACTGAAAAGTTGCAATTTCGGGCGGTTTTGAGCAGGTTTTGGCTCAAAACCGCCCGTTTTTGATAATTTTTGCTATGTTAATTTTTAACAAATTTTAGGTGCATTTGCCTTAAAATTTTTGGCAGAAAACCAATAAAAATATCACAAAGAATCATTCTACTGTGGTGGTATCTGCAGACGCAATCATCTATTATTGCGATATTGACAGAGAAATTAGAGAATGTTATAATATTTATGGTTTAGTTTACTAATAGAAAAAGGCGGAAATGGATACTTTACAAAGACTCGAAGGCTTATGTGCAGAGCTCGATAAAATCAAATCGATTGAAAATATAAAGGTGAATATCTTCGACGCCGTAGGTATGGAGCGGCAGGAAGTCAAACATTCTGCGTTCATTGGCTTGCTTCTCGATCCGGGGAAACCTCACGGGCTGGGTAACAGGTTTTTGGCGGAGTTTTGCAGGCGGCTGTTTGTCAGCGACAGCGTTAGCGTACAACGGCGCAATCTGAATGCTCTTGCAATGGGCGGAATACATTCCATTGATGATTTGAGCGATTTTATCAACGACACAAAACTTGAGGTCTTTCGCGAGCGGGTTCTCGTCGACAGCGAAAGCCGCATAGATATTTACATAGAATCGGCGGCGACGAAGACGGCCGTCGTGATAGAAAATAAGGTTTTTACGGGTAACCACGACGACCAGTTATACAGATATATCAAGCAGCTGGATACATACAGCAAGAATAGATACAATCTGATTGAAAGAAGGATATTCGTATATCTAACCCCGCTCGGAACGCCTCCTGATGACAGGCAGGAACATAATGAAGCGCACAATATGTATTGTCTGTTGAGCTATAAGGCAATATTGAACATTTTGGAGAGGGTAAAAAAATATTGCGCTGAACAGAGGGTGCTGTTTTTAATGGAGGACTATGAGACTATGGTCAAGAAAAATATTTTAAAAGAGGACGAGAAAGTCAGGGCAAAATGCCGGGAAATATACAGAGCCTATGAAAAGGAAATAGAACTTCTGCTGCGATATAATTCCGACAACGCCAACGATGTTATAAAGTACAGCAAAGAGAAACTCATAGAAAAGTTACAGGCGGTTGTTACCTTTAAAGACAGCGACAAATACTTTGAGTTTTACACGCCCGCAATGGAAGAAGCGTTTGTAAAGCGCGGCGAACAGATAAGGGATGGGGATATATTAAAACTACGTGTGGGGCTGTCCGCGCAAAAATCTGATATTGCAATAGGCTTCGGTTTGCAGAAGGGCGGCAGGGAGACGGAGTGGAGCGGCGTGCAGCGCGAAATAATAAATAGGATGGCGCCGAATAAAATTAACAGCGGAAAGTATTTGACGTTGAAAAACTTTGTCTTGCTCAAAGCCGACAGAAGAGAGCTCGATTTCGAAGAAGCACGTGAAGATATTGACAGACAGTTAAATTTATTTATACAATCATTAAAACAATTTGAAAGTCAACTAACATTATAAAATACAATTTTAAGCGATAGCAATACGTTTCATTGTGTGCCATCAAAAGTTATGTGAGTCTGTTGCAAAGTATTTACCGCGCGCCGCCGTGCAGAGCATATTTTGCTCTGCACGGCGGCGCATTTATGTTGTTAAAATATTTGCCGCATAGCGGGGTAATTTATAGATTTAATTGCAGATAAACCATATCTTTAAGCTGTACTCCGGCCTCGAAAATGGGGTGGTCGTAGTTGTCGGTGAAAAAATTTTCAATTATGTGCGAGCGTTTGAATCCGCAAGCTTCATAAAAAGGAACAGTAAGAGGGCTTTCGCCGGTGCCCGCCTGCAGAATTTTATATGTTCCTCGATAGGTTTCTTTTAAAAATTCCACCATGCGCCTGCCGTAGCCTTTGCGTTGAAAGACAGGGAGAACTGCAAGATTTTTAATTTCCAGAATCCCGCCGCCTTCGTCCGTTACGACGCAAGCGGCCTTTATCCCGTTATCGTTCAGAGCATACATTGTCCCGCGGCCTAAATATCTGTCTATCATGCTCTCCTGCTCGTCTGCGAGCAGAAGGAGGTCCAAATAACGTTTTTTATCTTTTGTGACTTTATAAATTTTCATTGCAATTAAAGTATATCATACAGAATTGAAAAAAGAAAACATACGGCGAGAAAAATATTTTAAAGGGTTATAAGTTTTGTGTTTTATAAAAATTTTTTAAAAGTCGGTTGCGGGGCGGCCGGCTTTTTTTATATAAGAAATGACCGTTTTCGCCATAAAATCTGAGTTAATATATGGTATAATCGCAGAGGGTCGGTCGGCACGCGGAAAGGCAACTTTTTTCAGACTGTTGACAAAAGCCCCGCATATATGTACAATTTAATATAGTAGCAGCTTGGCGGCGCCCGGTGAAAGCGGGTAAGTTCCGTCGCCGCGCAAAGTCTTTCAAGCCGCGCAAAAACCCGTTTAAAAGGAGGGCCGCATATAGCGGCATATGTTATGAGAAATTATATTTTGTCGGCATCGTCCGGCATATCGGAGTTCTTTTCAGAAAATCTGCTGTACGTGCTTATAGCGGCGTGCATCGTCATCGCGGTGCTTGCCATTATAATAATCGCCGTATGCTCGGTAAAAATCCGCAAAGAGAAACAGCGCCTTCGCGGCGCCGACGACCTGCCTTCCGCCGACGGGAACGCGGATAATGCGCTCCCTGCAGACGCGGTTGAAGAGCCTGTAAAAGAGCAGAAAAATGTTTGGCTTTCCGTTGAAGAAAAGGCGGAAGAGCCCGCCCAAACTTTTGTTGACAGTCAGGCGGCAAGTAGAGCCGACGAAAAAATCTCTGCTCCCGAAGCTGAGATTAAGCCGGAAACTGTAAAGCCCGAAGCGGCGGGCGTCAATATAATGCACATAAAACCCCGCCCCGGCATGTTCATAAGGTACCGCTATAACCGCAGCTTCGCCGCAAAACTCATCCAGTCGGATGAAAGGGTGAAAGGTTATTATTCCCAGATCAAAAACGCGCTCCTTTCATATAAAAAGGTGGCGTCCCGCACGAGCTGGCAGCACGAATCGTTCAGGTACGGCAGGCCGTCTGTGGCAAAATTTGTAATACGCGGCAAAACGCTCTGCCTGTGCCTGGCGTTAAATCCCGCAGACTACGCCGAAAGCAAATACATAGTCGACGACATGTCGCGCTTTGCCAAGTTTGCCGGTACGCCCCTTTTATACAGGATAAAAAACGACAGGCGCTGCCGCTACGCAAAGGAACTCATAGCAAAGCTGTTTGAAAACGCAGAACCGAGCGGGCACGAGGAAGAGGACTTTGCCTCCATCCCTTGGGAAGAGACGCCCGCGCTCGTCGAAAAGGGCCTCGTAAAGGTCGTCAGCTACGAGGAGGTTTCCATTTCGGACGAGCCCGCGCAGACCGTCGAGATTTACGAAGATGACGACGATTTCGACGGCGAAGACTTTGCCGACGACGATGACGAGCTCGAAGAGGTCAGCGCCTCGGATGTGGGCGCTCTCATGGCCGACGACAGCGCCAAGAACCGCGTTCAGCAGGGCGAGGGTATTTCCGACAGGACAAAATCGGCCGTCGTCAATATCGATACGCTCGGCAAATATTTTGAAGAAGGCGAAAAGGTTACGCTTGCGGAGATTAAAAAGCGCGTGCCCAATTTCGCAAAGAACGCGACATATGTCAAGGTACTCGCGCGCGGCACGCTCGACAAACCTCTCATTGTCGTCGCGGACGATTTCTCGCTGGAGGCGGTGAAGATGATAGTTCTCACGGGCGGCAGGGCCATCCGCAACAGAAGAAAAAACTGAAAAGCCAATAAAAATATTTAAGGGCGGGCGCGGCTTAATGCCGCGCCCGCCCCTGTTTCTTGCGCAGAAGCAATAATGTCTGCATAGTGGCTGAAATTTAAAATTCCTGCGCGCCGGCGCACATAATCGGGTAACGATGTTATCCTGAGCGAAGCCGCAGGCGGAGTCGAAGGATCTCGTCGTGTTTTGCGCCAGACAAGATACTTTCGCTTAAGCGCCATCGTGCTTTAAGCCCTTCTACATGCGGCGAGGGCAAAGATTATTACGCCACTGTTCATATTTTTTATTGCAACGTTACGTTGCTTATGGGCTTGTAGACCGCAGGGTCGGGCGCATAGCGCAGGTCGATTATCACAAAGTCGGCCGAGTTATCGTCCGTATCTTCGGCGTCCGTCCTTATCACTATGCTGTGCTTGTTCAGCCCCGAAGCCACGGGCGAACCTTCATAAAGTTCGTCGTTTGCGTCGTCTGCGTCATCGTCTACGCCCAGCGCGTCTATCTTTGTGCCGTCCGCATCGACGAGTTCTACAGAATACTGTTTGTTGTCTATTTCAAACTCTTCTTTAACGTCGTAGTCGCCTTGGCTGAAGGAAATCAAGGGCTCTTCGTTGCCCGTGTCCGAACCGATTATGACGTAATAACCGCCGGCCTTCAGAGTGCCCGAAAGGCCGATTTCCGTCCATTCCCTCTCTCCGCCGTCGCGAAGGGTGGAGTAGCGCACTTTGTATCCTGTAAGGTCTACAGCGCTGTCCGTGGGATTATATATGGTTATAAAGTCGTTCGAAGTCTGTCCGTCGTCCTTGCCGCCGTTGCCGAATACCGACCAGATAAGCAGGTGGTCTGCGCTCTGCACGGCAGCGGGAGTGAACGTTGAATGCATTTCGTAGGTCTTTTGCTCGTTTTCCATGGCATATATCGCCACGGTGCCGCTGTTCTCGTTGGCGACTACAAGCAGGTTTTTGCCGTCGGGCGAGGCGGCTGCGGGGATGAACTCTACGCTCTCGGGCGCTACGTCGCCGCGCATCAGTCCGCTGTAGTCGCGGCTGTTGGCGTAGGCGGTTATCTTGACGTCGCCGAGGTCTGTTATGTCGAACATCATTACGCCGCTCTGCCTTTCAAGCGCCACAAAGGCGTAAGTTTTGCCGTCTATCGTCTGCACGTTCACGGCCTCGGGCTCGGGACCCTTCTTTTTGCTGCGGCTGTCCAGATCAACGTCGTCGTTACTGCAGTTGAAGTATTGCGCATAATCTTCGCTTTCCGCTATGTAGCTCTCTATCATGTCGCCGCTGTCGAACACGAGCGACATGTCGGAAGCGTCCCATACGGAGAGCGACCTGCCGCCCAGCACGTAATGTTTGCCCTCTTCAAGTCCGTCGAACTCTTCGTTTACAAGTACTTCTACTTTTGTGCCGTCGATTTCGTATTTATCTACGCCCGAATAGTCGGCCCATTCGCGCGCGTCGCCCTCGTTTGCGGAGACTATATAAGTTTTTCCGTCCGCAGAATATGTGGAAAGGCCGTCGGGCATGTATACGCCGTAAACGTCCTGCGCGGCAATTTCTGCTTTGCCGTCTTCAAGCAGGTCAAGCCCGTTGCCCTCCGCGCTGTGGTCCTTGAATCCCAGCCCGTTTACGCTTTCAAACGCCAGCGTCTTTAAGTTGAGCGCAGCTATCGCGTTTGCCTCCTGAAGGGATACGTACGCGTAATCGCCGTATGTTGCTATATATTCGGGCTCAAGGTCGTCTGAAGGGCGCGCACCCTTCTTTAAAAGCACGCCGTCGGACACAAGCTCGTCGCGCTTGTCGTCGAAACTTTCAAACGTAACCGTCTGTGCCGCGGGTTCCGCCGCCGAAAGGTCGACAACCGTCACACTGCCCTGCGGGTCGACTGCGTCGCCTTCGTAGCCTTCGCGCGGTTCGCCTTCGTTTGCCGTAAGCGCCATGTTGCCCGCAAAAGTTACCATGTCGGGCTGAACGCCCGCGGGATATGCGGCTTTGAATGAGCCGTCGTAATTGAGTATTACTATCGCGCCGCTCGCTTTGTAATCGCTGTGCTGAACGGCTACGGCCACGACGTCGAGGTCGGTGTTTACGGCCACGCTGGTTATGTCGCCCACTTCAAAGCCGGGCGCGAAGCTGCCCTGGTGCCCGCTCACAAGCGTGTCAAAGCTTATTCTGTCGGTGTTTGCGTCGAATGTCGTCTGTAACCCGCTTTCGCCGTAGGAGGATAGGGTGACTATGTCCACTGTCTGCGTCTTGCCGTTTACAAGGTAAAGCTTGTTGTTGTCGGCGTTGTGTTCAACAATCTCCGCTACGCCGCCTTCGGGGTCGAAAAATCCCGTCGAATACCCGGCCGCTTTGTTCAGGTATATGTCCTTGCTTTCCTCTCCGCCGCCCGAAGGGTTGTCGCCGGAATCGTTGCCCTGATTGCCGTCTCCGCCCGAAGGGTTATTGTCGGGGTTGTTGTCCTGATTGCCGCCGTTTCCCGCGTTCTCGTTTCCGTCGCCGTCATCGGAAGGGTTTTCAATCTGGCTGTTGTCGTTTCCCGCTTCGCCCGCGTCGTTAGAGCACGCGGAAACTGCCGCCACTGTCAGCGCGGAAGCCGCCGCTATGAATGCGGCAAAAATACGCTTAAGCTGTCTTTTCTTCATTTAACTATTTACCTCACTTTATAAAACTACATTCAGCGTAACACAAAAATGTATTAAAATTACGCACAATGTCGTAATACAAATGTAAATTCTTCCGGTTGCCTGCCGCCTTTCGGGAGTCGGGATAAAATAGTATCCATGGCTTTGCATAAACGCATAAAATACCGCATTTGGGGCCAATTTTGAATATTTTTAAAATTTTTATGCAAAACGCTTGCAAAATCAAAAAACGTACTATATAATATATAATAACTTAACTTTCGGCTCGGTTTGTTTGAAATCCGGCGGAAAGTGACGAAAAAAGTTTCACGGTAAACATTTATACAGGCGCAATGAACGAGCGAGTAACAGCGGAAAACTGTTTAAAGCGAGCGGATGACGGTGAAAGTTCCGCAAAAAGAGCTGCTGCGAAAAACCCTCGGGAGCGCGCAATCCGAACCTCGTGCGGCGGGCAGTAGGGTTGCCGTACGGCCGAACGAAATGCGGCCCTCAAAGTGACTGCTTTGCAGTAAATTAGGTGGCACCACGGACATTTTTACCCCTGTTCGTCCTAATATATCTTAGGACGAACAGGGGTTTTTGATTGAGTTTTATTGTTGCCCGCAGGAAATTTTTCGCCGCGTCATACTGAGCGGAGCGATGAGAACTTGTGTTCGACGAGCGCAGTCGAATGTATCTTGCCGGTAACGAAATCCTGCCGGATCTTTCGACTTCGCCTTCGGCTTCGCTCAAGATGACAGATTCGTTGTTGTTTGGATTTAATCGTCATTGTCGACCGTGCTCGTGTCGCACGGAGCGCTTGCGGCGAGTACGACACGAGCAATATAGTATAATTATGTTTGCAAGCGAAACCACGCTTTCAAAACAAATAACTTTTTCACCCGAAATCACACTTTCGGGTGAAAGGCCCCAATTTGCGAACCCTTTCGCCTCAGCAGAGGGAATTGCCGCGATTATATAATCGTGGGCTAAAGCAAATCGCGGCAAGGGAGGCTGGCCTCCCAAAATAACGCAAAGTGGATGCTTTCGGCCAAGGCAACACTTTGGTTAATCGTTTAGGAGGATAAATTATGTGTTCAATAATCGGTTACGAAGGCAGGGATATATCCCTGCAACAACTTGACGAAGCGTTCGCGCGCTCATATATGCGCGGTCCCGACGCGCGCTGTATCCAGACGCTCGCGGGGGGATATATCGGCTTCAACCGCCTTGCCATAATGGGGTTATCGTCCCTCGGCATGCAGCCCTTCTCGCTAAAGGGCAATCAGGTTGTGTGCAACGGCGAAATTTTCGGCTTCCGCTTAATCCGCCGCCAGCTCATAGAACAGGGCTATGAGTTCCGCTCCAATTCCGACTGCGAAGTGCTCCTGCCCCTGTACGAGGAATACGGCGTGGATATGTTTAAAATGCTCGACGCCGAGTTTGCCATAATTATATACGACAGAAAGAGCCAGAAGTTTGTCGCCGCGCGCGACCCCATAGGCATACGCCCGCTCTTTTACGCCTATTCGAAGAGCGGCAAAATAATGTTCGCCTCCGAGGCAAAGGTTTTAATGCCCCTCGCCGATAAAATTTATCCCTTCCCCCCGGGCCACTACTACAAGGACGGCCAGTTCGTCTGTTACTGCGACATAGCGCACGTCGATAAATACGTCGCAGACAGTCACGAGGAAATTTATAAAAACATAAACTCCCTGCTCACCGAAGGCGTCATAAAGAGGCTCGATTCCGACTCCCCCGTAGGTTTCCTTCTTTCGGGCGGGCTGGACAGCTCGCTTGTGTGCTCTATAGCCGCCAAGTATTACAAAAAGCAGGGTAAAAAAATACGCACCTTCGCCGTCGGCATGAGCGGGGACGCCATAGATTTAAAGTATGCCCGTCAGGTCGCCGACTATATCGGCAGCGAACATACTGAAATTTATATCAATAAGGATATTGTTCTTCAAAGCCTTGAAAAAGTAATCGAAGTGCTGGAAACGTACGACATAACCACCGTGCGTGCCTCAATGGGCATGTACCTCATCTGCAAGGCCATTCACGAGCAGACCGACATCCGCGTCCTTTTGACGGGCGAAATTTCGGACGAACTTTTCGGATATAAATACACCGACTACGCTCCCGACGCCGAAGAGTTCCAGAAGGAGAGCCAGAAGAGGATAAGGGAGCTGTATATGTACGACGTTCTGCGTGCCGACAGGTGCATATCCGAAAACTCTCTCGAGGCCCGCGTTCCTTTCGGCGATTTAAAGTTTGTAAAGTACGTCATGGCCATCGACCCGCAGAAAAAGCTCAATACATACAACATGGGCAAGTATCTTTTAAGAAAGGCGTTCGAAGGCGATTATCTTCCCCGCGACATTTTGTACCGCCAGAAGGCGGCCTTCTCGGACGCGGTCGGCCACTCCATGGTCGATTATCTCAAAGAGTATGCCGAGGGCATATATACGGACGAACAGTTTGAAAGGTTGCGCAAAAAATATACTCACGCACAGCCCTTCACAAAGGAATCGCTACTGTACCGCGAGATATTCGAAAAATTTTATCCCGGCCAGGGCCATCTTATAAAGGATTTCTGGATGCCCAACAAAAACTGGGAAAACTGCGACGTAAACGACCCCTCCGCGCGCGTGCTCAAAAACTACGGCGCGAGCGGAATCTAAGCATGTTAACGCAAATCTTGCCTTGTGGCGGCTGCGATTTGCCGTTAGTTCAGGGGCCAGCCCCTCCGGGCGCAATTCAATTTCGCCCTACATTTATATAATTGCGCCCGTTCACCCCGCTGAGGCGAAAGGGTTCGCAAATTGGGGCCTTTCACTCGAAAGTGCGATTTCGGGTGAAAACGTTATTTATTTTAAAAGCGCGAATGTTTTCCGCCCTGTCATTTCGACCGAAGCGAACGAAAGTGAGCGAAGCAGAGAAATCTATCAGTAACATATATTCCCGCGCAAAACCAAAGTTTTGCGCATATATCCCACCAAAGTGTCATACTGAGCGGAGCATGGCTGTAGCCATGCGCAGTCGAATGTATCCTGCCAGGTATGAATGCCGACAAGATCTTTCGACTCCGCTCGTTTCACTCGCTTCGCTCAAGATGACACTAAGGAACCCGCCCACCCAAATTATGCGCACGCAGCCCGCAATTTATTTGCATATATCCGTCAATTTATGTATAATTAAAGTTGCATTCAAAGGAGTAACTTTTCATGAAACATATCGATATTGTACAAATCGCCTCCAAACCCGAAGAATACTTCGGCAAGCCCGTCACCGTCTGCGGCTGGATACGCTCCTTCCGCGACAGTAAGAACATGGCGTTTATCGCCCTGAACGACGGCACAACCCTCAATCACCTGCAGATAGTAATAGACAAATCTTCCGTCTCCCTGCCCGAGGGAGCTTCGCGCGTCGGCTCGTCGGTTAAAATCGAGGGCACGGCCGTCAAGTCTTTCAACAAAAATCAGGCGGTCGAAGTCAACGCCCAAACGGTAACCCTGCTCGGCGACTGCCCCCTCGATTACCCCATTCAGAAGGCTAAAACATCGCTTGATTATCTCCGCACGCTTCCCCACTTGCGCGTGCGTACAAATACATTCAACGCCGTCTTCAGAATCCGTTCAAAAATCTCCGCGGCCATTCACCGCTATTTTCAGGAACGCAACTATATCTACGCCCACACGCCCATTATCACGGGCAGTGACTGCGAGGGCGCTGGCGAGATTTTTCATGTAACTACTCTGGGCTATGCCCCCGAATATAAGAGCGTTGAGGAATACAACGCCGCAGACTTCTTCGGGCAGAGCGCCGGACTCACCGTTTCGGGCCAGCTCGAAGGCGAAGTTATGGCAATGGCGTTCGGCAAAATTTATACCTTCGGCCCCACTTTCCGCGCCGAGAACTCAAACACCACCCGCCATGCCGCAGAATTCTGGCAGATTGAGCCAGAAGTCGCCTTCGCCGAACTCGACGACATAATAGAAATCGCAACCGAATTCATAAAGTATATAATAAAGGCCGTCATTGACGAGTGCCCCGACGAGCTCGCTTTGCTCGAAAAATTCTACGAGCCCGGCTTGCGCGCCAAGCTTCAGAAGGTCGTCGACGACGAGTTTGCAAGGGTGGAGTATACCGAAGCCATCGAAATTTTAAAGAAGAGCGGCAAGGAATTTGTTTATCCCGTTGAATGGGGACTGGCTTTACAGACCGAGCACGAACGTTATTTGACCGATATGGTTTACAACAAGCCTGTTTTTGTCGTCAACTATCCAAAGGACATAAAGTCCTTCTACATGAAGCAGAACCCCGACGGCAAGACGGTTGCCGCAACCGACCTTTTGGTTCCCGGCGTCGGCGAAATAATCGGCTGCAGCGAGCGTGAAGCAGATTACGACAAGCTGATAAAGGTAATAAACGACAGGGGCATGAAACTTTCTGACTACGAAAACTACCTCGATCTGCGCAAATTCGGCTCGGTGCCGCACAGCGGTTTCGGTCTCGGACTCGAGCGCATTTTAATGTATGTCACGGGCATGGGCAACATACGCGATACTATTGTCTTCCCCCGTGCAAAGGGCGAACTCAGATAATTTCAAAATAATGCAAAAACACCCCCGCGGCAAGGCACGGCCTTGCCGCGGGGGTTACTTTTTATCGGTTGCCGCGGCAATATGCCGCGCCTGATGCGTTCAGCAGCGCATGTTTATAAAAGCGGAGATATCGCAAACAGTCCGAACAAGTCTATTGCATAGCTCTGCATCCACTGGCTGATAAGGTAAATCAACGCGCATGACATAGCCGAGCCGATTATGAGTCCTGTGATTACGGCTGTGGCTATTTCCCAAAGTTTGACTGCGCGCACATTCCTTTGGGACATTCCGCACGCCGCATACAGCGCAAACTGTTCGCGCCGAGCGCGGTAACTTTCGTAAAGATTGTCGGCAAGGCCGGTCGCCGAAAAGAAGAGCATGCACAGGAACAGAATGTTTCCGCACGTCAGATAGACATTGAAGAGCGAAATTTTCTGTTCGAAAAATTCGGCGGGGGAGGCTATAACGGCCATGTCGAGCACCATCGCCCGCGCAAGGCTTACCTTCAGTTCGTCGAAACTCAGGCTGCCGTCGCCTTGGACGGCGATTACGTTTGGATATATGCCGAAGTGTTGGCTGTCGAAATACAACGTGCTTATGCCGGAGCGTATAAATGCTTTGACCGTAAGAGTGCATTCCATTCCGTCCACGGTTATGGTAAGCTTATCGCCCGCAGATATGCCGTAAAGGAGCGCGTACGACTGTGAAACGACGGCCTCGTCCCCCTGCGGCGACAGGTCGGGCCTGAACGGCCCGGCAAGAGCGCTGTAATCTTCGGCCGAAATAATCAACAAAGAATCTTTATGTTCGGTTTCTACCGCACCCCAGTATAAAGGCTCCGCACTCGCCACGCCCTCGCATTGCTCAATGCGCGCGATAGTCTCTTCGCCCGTGTTCAAAAGCATATAGTCTGCGGGCAACATGTTCTGTGCGGCGCGTATGTAAACGTTTCCCGACCATATGACTGCGGCCAGCGCGGCGCACACGGCGACGAGTATGGCAAGCAGTCTGCAGGAGTTATGCAAAGTTTTTACGTTGCGCGCATTTTTAAGCGCATAGCATAAGGCGATATGCCCGGTGTCCCGTTTTTTCATAAATGCGTCGGCCGCGCGCACCGCGCGGACGAACAATGCGGGTATGGCAAGAAATGCCGCAAAAAGCAGGCATAAGCAGGCCGCTACGGCAAACGTCGCGTGCATGGCCGCGGGCGAGAGCGCCGCTGCGGCAGAGCAGGCCGCGGCAGCGGCAAAGATAAGAGAGACGGCGATAATCTCCGTGCGTCCGCGCCGCTTATTGTTTTTATCCGTCTTTGGCCTGCGCAAAAAATAAAATCCGACTGCTGTAAGCAGGGCGGTTATAAACGTTATGCCCAGCGCTTGAGCGCAGTTTGCCGCAAATGCGCCTGTAAACGGCGCCGTTATATATGAAAAGCCGCTCAACGCCAGAAAGGCGGGGGTGGCGGCAAGCGATATTGCCGTGCCGAGGATGCATCCCGTCAGCCAGTAGGCGGCAATCTCCGTGCATTGCAGGGCGAACAGTGCGCGCGGATTTGCGCCGGCAAGCCCGAACAGCGTATTTTCGTCCGAGCGCTGTGCGGAGAGAATGTAAAAACAGCAGAATACCACGGCGGCCGCAACTACAGCTATGAATATTACGAGCACGTATATCATTGAAGACAGCATGCCGGTATTGGTCTGAGTGGCCATTGTCTCGGCGACTACCGATACTGTCTTGTCCGCAAAATCGGGCGCATCGCGCAATAATTCCGCGCAAGCGGCGGGGTCTTGCCCGTTTGCGGCTATATAGATGCTGCTGCACAGGCCGAAGTCGTCGCCGAGAGCGGCAATGAACGGCGAGTCCGCGGCGAGCGCCCGCATTATTCCGCCGATTCCTACCATCACGGAAAACTTATCCATAAATTCGCGCGGCGATATGCCCTGCACCGTGTACGTAAGCGAGTATCCCAGCGCCTCGGCGGAAAATGTACTGCCTATTCCGAGAGAATATTTTTCTGCAAACGAACGCGATACGAGCGCCGAGTTGTCGAGCGTATCATAAGTTATCTGTCCGTAATGCGTAAACTCAAGGTCAAAAACGCCGCCTATATCGTCAAAGTCAGTGGCAACACCCAATGCAACGCCGCCGTCGGCAGTGTAAAAGGGCAACTCAAAACACCCCGCGGCGTTCACGCCGTCGCCGAGCACTTTATAAACCTCGTCCGGGCTGACAAAACGGTTCTGCGTTCTGCTGTTTAGGGTTATTGCAATATCTGCCCTGCCGTATGCGGCCGCCTGCCTGAGTCCGGTTTCTTCGGTAAGCCACGCGTACGCGTTGAGCGACATGGCCACTATGACAAACGACAGCGTGAGTATTATCACGCTCAGAACGGGCTGAAGCGGCTTAAGTTTTATGCTTCGGGCAATGTGCCTGAAAAAAAGTTTTATCCACATATCATACCGTCTTTAATGCCTGCTATGCGCGAACCGTATTCTGCCATCGCGCGGCTGTGGGTCACCTGAATTATCGTAGTGCCTTCCGCGTTTATGCGGCGGAGCAGTTCCATGACTCTCTTCTGCATGTCGCTGTCCAGCGCGCCCGTCGGTTCGTCGAATACCGCGGCGGCGGGGCGGCAGATGAGGGCGCGGATTATCGCCGCGCGCTGTTGCTGTCCGCCCGAAAGCTGGTCGGGGTATTTTTTTATCATGCCGTCTATGCCGAGCGTGCGGCATAAATCGGCCATATATGCGCGCGTTTGTTTCATATCCTTGTGAGCCAGCATGGCGGGGAGGAGGATGTTTTCCTCGGCCGTCAGCGTGGAGATAAGGCGGAAAGACTGAAATACAAAGCCCATTTCGCCGCACCTGAAGGCCGAAGTGCGCGCATTGTCGAAGGCGTTTATATTTTCTCCGTTCCATAGCACGAATCCTTCGTCGGGCGGCAAAAAACCGCCCATAACGTTTAAAAGCGTGCTCTTTCCGCTGCCGCTTTCGCCCATTATGGAAAGGAATTCTCCGTCGCGTATTTCAAGGTTTATTCCTTTTAACACGCGTTCGCCGTTATAACTTTTTGTAATGTTCTTTAGCTCTATCATGCGAACACCAAAAATGCGATGCAGGGCGCAAAGCCAGCCACATATCCTTCGAATACTTGCAAAAAATTATCTTCGCCCGCGGCGCGTTCGAGCTTCGAGAGCGTGTGCGTCTCAATGCTTCCCCGGTATTCTTCGTAGGCCGCGCCGAAGCGCTTTGCCATAATCTCGTCGTATCTATCGGAGAGGGTAACAGGGGTAAGCTCTTCAAAAAGCTGCCAGTCGTCTGCGCCGAACTGCGCGAATACGGACGAAATAAACGAGTCGGCGTCGTCTGCGCGCAAAAGGGCCGCCTGAGCGGCCGTCATGCGCTGTTGCGCGCAGCAAAGCAGTTGCAAAAGGCCGTCCAACCCTTCGGCCAGAGCGGGCGCGTCGCCGTTTTCAAAGGCGCATTCCAGCAGGTCGCCCGCACAGCTTCCCGCGCATATTCTGCGCGCAAAGCTTAAAAGCGTAAGCCGCCCGCCGTCGCCGATATCGATTTGGTCAAATGGCTGCGCCTTGATAAGCGAAAGTATTTCGCCGTCGGTCAGCAGGTTTGCCGCGCCTTCGTTGAGTCCGTCGCGAGCAAGTGAACCCAGCGCGCACGCCGTGCGCAGCACCGTGGTAAAATTTTTCTGCCCCACAAGATTCTGCATGTCGGCTTTTTCTTGGGCGAGGGACTGCGCCTCTTCAAGCAGATTTGCGCCGCCGTATGAATTGTATCTGTCCATGGTCATGAGATAGCTTAAATCATAATAATATAGCGCAAGGCGGTAGCAAAGCGCACCCGCATTGACAAAACCTACCGCCGAGGAAATATCTCCGTACAGCGAAAGGACGGCTTGGCCGGAAAGCTCTTCCGCGGCCGAAAGCGCATCTTCCGAATTCAGCAGACCGGCAAGGCGGTTCAGATCGTCCGCGCTCATCTGCACACTGGTTATGGCCTGCGTTGCGCCTTCGGCATAGCCGCGCAGCCTCTGCTCAGTCGCCTGCGGCAGGTTGACTATGCCCGTCTGCCGCTGCATGACCTTGTATATCAGTGCATAAATTCCGTCGCTTATCCGCCCGACGCTCTCCTGTGTGTAAACCGGGGCGGAGGGAGCGGTTATTTCGATACCGTATTTTACCGGCTGTTCTTCTCCGCAGGCCGCAAAGGGGAGTACGCACGCCGCGCACAGTGTAATCAATGCGGCGCATTTAATTTTTGTCGCAATGTTTTTTATTTTCATTTGATTATGTCGTGTCTGTTTTTGACTATTATATCACATATATCCGACGATTGGAATACTTTGCGCATTTTTTCTCAAAAAACGCGCGCCTGCAGTTTCCTGCGGGCGCGCGCACGCTTCCGATCTGTATTATCCTGTCAAAAACTAATGCCGCCGCACATAAAGTGCGGCGGCGTCAGTTTGCGTTGGTTGAAACATATGTGGCGGTCTGTTACATTTATCAGCCCGGGTCGCGGAAGCCTTTGCCGAGTATCTCGGTGGCATCGGTTACTATGGTGAAGGCGGCGGGGTCGAGCTCCTTTACTTTAACTCTCAGCCTGCGCGCTTCGGGGCGGCTGCATACGGTTATAAGAACGTGCTTGTCGTTTCCCGTATATCCGCCCTGCGCCATATAGGCGGTGTAGTCTCGGTGCATGTCTTTTATTATATAATCGCCCACCATGTCAATCTTATCGGTGATTATGGTCACGTATTTGCTCTTGCCTATGTCCTCTATAACGCCGTCTATAAGGAAGGCCTTCGCGAACAGGCCGAGCATGGAAAACAGTCCCGCCTGTATGTCGAATACAAAGAACGACGAGGCGGCTATCAGCACGTCGGTTATGAGAAGGGCGCGGCCGACGTTGAGCGACGTGTATTTTTTAAGTATGAGTGCAACTATGTCCGTTCCGCCCGAAGACGCTCCGCAGTTAAAAATTATCGCGCTGCCCACGCCGGTGAGAAGAATGGCGAATGTAAGCTCTAAAAAAGTCTGGTCTGTCAGCGGCCCGCTCAAGGGTACAAGCCTTTCAAACATAAAGTTTTCAAGCGAATACACGGCGCTGCAGTATATTGTTTTAAACGTGCAGCCCCGTCCGAGAAATATAAATCCCAGAACGAGCATAAGCGCGTTTATAATCATCAGAATTTCCGATTGCGACAAAAAGGGTATAAGAGGTTCAAGGATTATCGAAAGGCCGCTTACGCCGCCCGTCGCAAAATGGTTGGGCGTTTTGAAAAAGTAAACGCCGGCTGCAAGCGCCAGCGTGCCCACGTTGAGCACCACCCAGTATTTAACCGTCTGAAAAATGGCTTTTTTATCGGCCATAACTGCCTCCGGAAAAATCAATTTCGGCGCAATAATAATATCATACCGCGCGCAACAATGCAAGGGTAAATATAAAAAATATTGCCGCTTGCGCAAAAAAATTAAAAGTTGCAAGCAAAAGCTATTGTAATGATTGACATTACAACAAAATGAGCGTAAAATAATATCGTATAAGAGGTGTATATATGCAGATAACATCAAGGCTGACGGTGGCCGCGCACACGCTCGCCGTCATAGAATATTTTAAAAACGCCAAAGTGACGTCCGATTTTATCGCATCGAGCGTGGGCGTCAATCCCGTAGTCATCCGCCGCATTCTGCTTCAGCTCAAGGATGCGGGGCTTATAGACGTGGCAAGGGGCAGCGGCGGTGCAACGCTGAAAAAACAGCCTCGCGATATCACGTTGCTCGACATCTACCGCGCCGTCGACTGCGTGGAGGAAGGGGGGCTCTTTCATTTTCACGAAAAACCCAACCCCGACTGCCCCGTCGGCGGGCGCATTCACCAAGCACTCGATAAAAGTCTTGCAAAAGCCCAGCAGGCGATGGAAGAAAGCCTTTCCCAAACCACCCTCGCCGATATTTTAAAAACTTTCGCCCCCGCTTAAGTCCGCCGGAATTATCGCGCGTGCGCGCACGTTTTTCTGCGCGTGCGCACGCGGCATACATTATTTTATATTACCGCGGCGCGGGCGGCTGCCCGCGCCGCTTTATTTTTCAGACCCGTAAAACCTGCGGCCGTCTTTGCCTAAAAAAATTTCTTCAAAAAAATTTAAAAAATTTCGTTGTAACACTTGACATTACAACAAATGGGTGTTATACTTCAGTTGTAATCAGAAAGGTTACAACAATTTGACAAAATTTTTTGGAGGAAAATCAAAATGACAAACATTCAAAAGGCAAAGGCGTTAATTAACTGCTTCGCGAGCGGCGACGTTGCAACGGCAAAATCGCTGTTGAAGGAAGACTACATTCAGCACAACTTGGCATACGGCACGGGCAGGGAGGCGTTCTGCGGCTCGGTCGCATATCTCGGTTCGGCTCCCGTTAAAACTACGGTAAACACAATCCGCGCATTCGAGGACGGAGACAAGGTGTTCATGCAGACGGTATACAACTTTGCCGGCGCGGGCGAACAGGTTGCGTTCGATATTTTCCGCTTCGAGGACGGTCTCATCGCCGAACACTGGGATAACTTAGCTGCAAAAGCTGCGCCAAATCCCTCGGGCAGAACGCAGATTGACGGAACTACGCAGCTTTGCGACCTCGACAAAACCGAGGCCAACCGTCAAATAGTCACCAACTTCCTTTACGACGTAATGCAGGGCAAGCGCCCCGAAAAGACCCCTTCGTATTTCGACGGCGACAAATACATTCAGCACAACACGGGCATTGCCGACGGCCTCTCCGGTCTGGGCTCAGCCCTCGCTGAACTCGCCAAAGCGGGAGTGCAGATGATTTACGACAAAACGCACATGGTTCTTGCGGAGGGCAATTTCGTGCTCGGCGTGTCCGAAGGTACCTTCGGCGGTAAGCCCACCTCGTACTACGATTTATGGCGCGTTGAAAACGGCAAAATCGCCGAACATTGGGATGTAATGGAGACCATTGCCGATAAATCCGCATGGCAGAACAGCAACGGCAAATTTTAATCTGCATGGCCGTTGGACGGCATATATGCCTTAATTAACGGGGCGCGGGCGCAAAAAATGCGCCCGCGCCTAAGGAGGGTTCAATGGATATTGCTGGCATCTTTTCCTTTCTGGCAAACGACGTGCATACGGTCATAATGGCCACGGCCGACGGCGACGGCCTGCCCGTCACCTGCGCCATAGATATTATGGATTATGATGATTGCGGGCTGTACTTTCTCACCGCCAAGGGAAAAAATTTTTATTCGCGCCTGACGGTCCGCCCCTTCGTCGCGCTCACGGGCGTAAAGGGCGACAGCACAATGACCCGCGCGGCGGCCTCCGTGCGCGGAAGGGTAAGAATAGAGAGCGGCGAAGTTCTGGCCCGTCTCATTCAAAAGAATGCATATATGCGCGAAATATACCCCACCGAAGAGGCTCGCAGCGCCCTTTGCGCCTTCTGTTTGTACGAGGGGCAGGCCGAGTGGTTCGACCTGTCCAAAAAACCCGTGGAAAGGGCGTCGTTTTCCTTCGGCGGAGCCGCCGCGCCTGCAGGCAGATATATAGTGGGTAAAGGCTGCATATCCTGCGGACAATGCCTGTCCGTCTGTCCGCAAAACTGCATAAAGATTGACGGCAAAGGTGCGCATATCGCGCAGGAACATTGTCTGCGCTGCGGCAACTGTCTTTCCGTCTGCCCCGTAGGCGCGGTAATCAGGGCATAGTGCGCGGGCAACAAATAAAATAGCGGAGGTCGTCTGATTATGAAAACTGTGGATAAACTTATAAATATTTTATGTGCCGAACGCGGTCAGCGGCCCATAGTGTGCCCTCAATCGCAAAAGGATAACTATTTTCGCTCCCTCGTCAACGTGCGCCCGCCCGCGCCCTTAAGCGACGAGTTTTTGTCGCTCGAAAGGCAATATCTTGCGGGCAAATTAAAAGAGCGCGGCGTAGTCGACGTCGACAGCCTTGAATATGACGGCGGCGTGGCGCTGTGGCGGGGCGACATTACCCGCCTTGCGGCCGACGGCATTGTCAACGCCGCAAATTTCGCGCTTTTAGGGTGCTTTTGTCCCTGCCACGGCTGTATCGACAACGCCATTCACACCTTTGCCGGTGCAGAGCTCAGGCAGGAGTGCGCGCGAATCATGAAAGCGCAGGGGTACGCCGAGCCCGTAGGCCGCGCAAAAATTACGCCCGCCTATAATCTCCCGTCAAAATATATAATCCACACAGTCGGGCCGACAGTTTACGGAAAGCTCACGGAAGAGAACGTCAGTCAGCTTAAAAGCTGTTATCAATCCTGCCTGAACCTCGCCGCCCGGAATAATTTAAAGACGCTGGCGTTCTGCTGTATTTCAACGGGCGAATTTCATTTCCCCAACGAGGCGGCGGCGCGCATCGCCGTCGCCGCCGTGGACAAATTTTTAAAGGGCGGCGGAAAAATCAGGATAATTTTCAATGTGTTCAAGGAGGCCGACTATGAAATTTACAAACGGCTGCTCGCAGATCGCGGCTGAAGCTGCCCGCCTTATTCCGGGCGCCGACCGCATAATAATCGGCGCGGGCGCGGGGCTTTCGGCCTCGGCGGGATTTTCGTACTCGGGGCAGAGGTTTTATAAATATTTTTCCGACTTCGCCGCAAAGTACGGAATCCGCGATATGTACTCCGGCGGTTTTTATCCCTTTAAAACGCTCAATGAATTCTGGGCGTGGTGGTCGCGCTCCATCTTCGTCAACAGGTACGACTGCCCCGTCGGCCGCCCCTATCAGCTTTTGTTGCAGCTTGTGAAGGATAAAAATTATTTCGTGCTCACCACCAACGTCGACCACCAGTTTCAGCGCGCGGGCTTTTCAAAGCAGAGGCTGTTCTACACGCAGGGCGATTACGGGCTCTTTCAGTGCTCAAAGCCCTGCTGCAACAAAACGTACGATAACGAAGATGCGGTAAGGCGCATGGTCGCAGAGCAGCGCGATATGAAAGTTCCGGACGAACTGATTCCCCGCTGTCCCGTGTGCGGACGGCCGATGACGTGCAATCTCCGCGTGGACGACGGCTTTGTCGAAGACGACGGCTGGCGCGCCGCCGCGGCGAGGTACTCTTCTTTCGTCGAAGGTTGCAAAGGCAAAAATACCGTGCTTTTGGAGCTGGGCGTCGGTGCAAATACGCCCGTCATCATCAAGTACCCCTTCTGGGAAATGTCGCGCGAAAATAATTTCAGCTATATCTGTATAAATCTCAATCAGGCATTCGCCCCCGAAGAAATTCAAAAAAATTCAATCTGCATAGACGGCGACATAACCGAAGTCCTGCAACAAATGCTCAATGCCTGAATTTCCCGTTGGAGTGCCTGAAAGGTGTTTAATTCTCTCTGTCATCTTGAGCGGAGCACGGAGGGCCCACCTGCCCGACGTGTGCAGTCGAAAGATCCTGTTTGATTATAACCAAGCAAGATACATTCGACTACGCAGGGTTTCACCCTGCTTCGCTCAGTATTACACTGTGGTCTGATATTCAGATTACACATCTTTCGGAAATACTTGTTTCCCGTTGACTTTTTTAAAATTTCTGTAATATAATAAATTCGGGCAAAAAATGCCGAATTTTGCCGCACAACCGCATAAATTGCTAAAAAATGCGGCAAAATTTTAATCAGTTTGCCGTGCATAAATAAGGATTTACTTTATAGTAAGGAAAGTAAGGATAACAAATCCGCTTCGGATGCGCAGGTTTGACGGTTCTCTGGGCGGATTGAAGGAGGGGGAGAATGGTATATTTTATTGCCGATACGCATTTCGGGCACGAAAATATAATAAAGCTTTGTTCGCGGCCTTTTTCATTGCTTAAGGAAATGGACGAAGAGCTGATTGCGCGCTGGAATGCCCGCGTAAATGGCGGAGACACGGTTTATATCCTCGGGGATATATTGTGGGAGACTTGCAACCCGGAAGACTTCTTGCCCCGTTTGAACGGCAAAAAAATTCTCATCGCGGGCAATCACGACAAAAAGTGGCTCAAAAAATACGGCGGTCAGTTTTTTGAAGAAGTCACTTTCTTCAAGGAAATCCGCCTCGACGGCAAGGATATCACGCTCTGCCATTATCCCTTGGTCGAATGGGACGGCTGTCGCAAGGAAGGTTCAAAAAAGCTGGGCTGGCATATTTACGGTCACATTCACAACAACTATCTGCCCGAATACAGAAATCTGTTTCTTTCTTCTCATGCGCTCAACGCGGGCGCCGACATAACCGATTTTGCGCCCGCCGCGTTTGAAGAGCTTGTTGAATTCAACCGCGCCCATAAATTGCGCTGTCTTAATACCCTTTACGATAAAGCTCTCTTCCTCGCGCGCGACTATCACAAATATCAGCGCGACAAAGCGGGCGCGCCCTATATTAATCATCCCCTCGCCGTCAGCCGCGCGCTTTCGGACGAAAAGTGCAAAATCGTAGCTCTCCTGCACGATCTTTTAGAGGATACGGATATAGATTTTTGCCTGCTCGAACAGACCTTCCCCCGCGACATAGTCGAGGCCGTCGCCGCCATGACGCACATGGAGGGGGAGGGCTATTTCGATTATATACGCCGTGCGGCCGCAAATCCTATAGCAAGGCAAGTCAAGCTTGCAGACCTTGCGCACAACATGGACAGAACGCGCTTTAAGGCGTTGCCCGAAGGGTACGAAAGGTCATATCAAAAATACCTCGCCGCGAAAAATATAATTCTTTACGAATTTTCCCCGGGCGGGAATGCCGGCGGAAGTGCAGGCGAAAGTCCGGGCAGCACGGACGGCGCAGACGGCGACGGATTAGTATAAAAAACCAATCGGATTGCTTTAAATTGTGTAAAATAAAACAGCCGCGTGCGGACGCTCAATGCGTCCGCACGCGGCCTTTTACTATGCTGCAAAAATGCGTTCGTTATAGTATATGTGCTATTCAATGCGGGTAATTTGTCAAAGTTATCATTTATTTTTGTCAAAATCATGATCAAAAGTTGTTCGCTGCGGCATATATGGCGGGTAATCGGCTGTGCAGGCTGACAAAACGGAAGACGCCGGGGTTGACTGAAGAAAATTTTTGACGCGCGTCTCCTTCGCCCGCGCGACAATATAATGTATTAATTAAATTGATTGCCCGGTTAAATTATTTTAAGGGGAAACTTTTTGATAAAGTAGCGTCATTGAGTTGACAGTTTGGCAAAATGGGTATAAAATGAGCGCGACAATGATGAGCGGGGGAAGCGCGCTGTAATTTGCGCGCATATAGATTGAGGGAGCGGTCTTAACACGCGTCCGGGTCTTTCCCCGTGTGTTTTATAATGCCGATGCTCCGCGCATCGCAACGGCCGCTGACACAGTTTTTTGTGTCGGCGTTTTTATTTAATAACAGTAACAATTTGTTAAAAAGCGGCAAGGGGCAAGGCGCACCGGCATTGCCCGACCCGTTTGAAGAGGTTACTATGAAAACGGTTAAAAAGTCTGTAAACAAAAAAATAATAATCGTCGCCGTGCTCGTCGCCGTGCTGGCGGCGCTGCTCGTCGGGGCCATTCTCATCGGCGCGCCCGAAAAGGGCAGCCTTTCGGAAGAGCTCAACGACGCCGTTCTGCACGAAGAAAAGCAGTTTTCGCTCTTCGGGCTGATATACGTCAACCCCGCGCTCATTTCGGCGTATATCGTCACGGCGGTATTGCTCATCTTTGCGGCGTGCGTGCGCATATTCGCCATTCCCCGCTTCAAGGAGGTGCCCGGCAAGTTCCAGATGCTCATCGAACAGGCCGTCGGCTTCTTCGACAACATGGCTAAGACTAGTAGCCCCGAAAAAAACGGCTTTTTAGGCTGCTACATATTCGCCGCGGGCTGTTATATATTTGTTGGCACTCTGTTTGAACTGCTCGGCGTTCAGATGACGGCCGCGGGCGGCGTGTCGGTCAGCATGCCGGCTCCCCTTTCGGATATCAACGCGGCCATCGCCATGGGCTTTTTGTCCTACTTCGTAATACTCGGCGGCGGCATAATTTCAAACGGTGTAAGGGGACTGGGCAGGGCCTTAAAGGAATTCTCCCTCCCCATATCAATGAGCTTCCGTCTGTTCGGCGCGCTCCTTTCGGGCCTGCTCGTAACCGAGCTCGTCTATTACGCGATATATCTGAGCATAGGCGTGCCCGTCATAGTCGGCGTGCTCTTCACCCTGCTGCATGCGATAATACAGACATACGTATTGACCATGCTCACCGCCACATATTTCGGCGAAGTTACCGAACCGCCCAAGCCAAAGGCTGAAAAGCGGGTAAAAAAAGTAAAAAAGGCCGCCTGAACGGCCGCCTCAAAATTTATAACTTTTAAGAAAATTATGGAGGATTTTATGAAAATCGCTAAGAAAACTCTCTTCATCGTCCTTGCCCTCGCATTTGCAGCGGCCCTCGCAGCAGTTTTAATGTCTGCTTTCGGCGGCAATTCAATCGCCCTTGCGGACACAACGACCGAAGTTGCGGCCGCCGCCGAAGACGCAGCGTCCTCGGGCGTTTCTCTCACGTCGGTCGGCGCGGCAATCGCAATCGGCCTCGCCGCACTCGGCGGCGCAATAGCAATGGGCATGGCTGTAGCCAAAGCCATGGAGGGCATTGCCCGCCAGCCCGAAGCCGACGGCAAAATCCGCAGCGTGCTGATGCTCGGCCTCGTATTCATCGAAACGGTCGTCATATACGCGCTCATCATTGCAATTCTTATACTGTTCGTTGTATAAGTTCTGCAATCTTTTCTGAAGGCGCGGCCGCTTTAAATGCCGCCCGGCCTTCAATTTGTCGCCAAAACGCTTGCCCCTCACGGGGCTTACAGCCGCGGCCGCAAAGCGGCCGTAAATCCGCGGCTTACGGCGGCGCGGGCTCCGCGGCCCGACCGCCCGGTAAAAGGAAGATATTTATGCCACTTAACATAGATTGGCAGCAAATATTGCTGCACATGTTCAACTTCATAATTCTGGCGGCGGGACTTTCCTTTCTCCTCTTCAAGCCCGTCAGAAAATTCATGTCCGCGCGCGAAGAGGGCTACAAAAAGGCTGCCGTCGAACACGCGCGCAAACTTGCCGAAATGGAAGCGCTGGACAAGGAAAGACAGGTTAAAATCGCCGCGCTCGACGGCGACCTCGCCGAACGCGAAAAGCAGGCTCTGGCCGTCACCGAAACGCGCAAAAACCGCATAATCGCCGAAGCGCACGAGGAGGCCGAAAGAATAATCAGCGACGGCCGCAAGCGCGCCGAAGCCGAACGTACAAAGTACATAGCCGGCCTCGGCGACGAAATTACCGAAACGGTGGTTCTCTCTGCGGGCAAGCTGCTCGCCGCCGGGAGCAACGCTGCCACCGACGGCGCGCTTTATGATAAATACCTCGCCCTCGCAGGGCAGGTCAAACCCCTTTCCGACGAGCGCAAAGCCGCCGTTGCCGAAAGCATTGAAAATGCGAAAGACGCGCAGGCATGCCGCCGCGAACAGGTTGTCGACATCATCGGCGACGCCGCAGCTTCTGCCATCATGGCTCAGGGGGCGGCGAGCGACAGCGCCGTCTACGACCAGTTCTTAAGTGAGGTCAATAAAGATGACGGCAAACAATAATAAGGCAAAACTTTACTGCGTAACCCCGCCCGACGAACGCCAGCTCAAAGGTCTTGAAGACTTTCTGGAGCGTTCCTTCGGCGTCCGCCCCGAAATCGAAATAATCAGGGACGCGTCCGTCGTCGGCGGCTTCCGCCTCGAATACGGCGAAAGAGTGTACGACTGGTCGGCGAGCAACTGGATAGGAAAGCTCAAGGCTTCCGAAGCCCGTCTGGGCGACAACTCGTGCGCAAAGCTCTACTGCGTTACTCCCCCCGACGAGCGCCAGATGAACGGCTTTGCAGATTTTCTCAAGCGCACATACGGCGTCCGCCCCAAAATTCAGGTCATCAAAGACCCCTCTGTCGTCGGCGGCTTCCGTTTAGAGTACGGCGACAACGTATACGACTGGTCGGCGAAGAGCAGGATAGAGCGCTTCAAAGACGACGTTAAAAACAGCTCCAAGGGCGTCACCACGCTGCTGCGCGACGTAATGGGCAACCTCAAGGACGCCGTCGGCAACTGGTCTATGCCCGCGGGTGCGCGCGAAGCCGGCAAGGTTATCTCCGTCGGCGACGGAATAGCCAAATTGAGCGGCCTCGACCTCGTCAGCTACGGCGAAATCGTCCGGTTCGAATGCGGCCTCAAGGGCATGGTTCAGGAGCTCGCTCCCGACGGCGTAGGCTGCATGATATTCGGCAGCGACAGGGAGGTAGAGGCGGGCTCCGCCGTCTACCGCACGGGCAAAACGGCTGGCGTTCCCGCAGGCAACGCCATGATAGGCAGGGTAGTCGACGCGCTAGGCTCGCCCGTTGACGGCGGCGGCTCCATAGCGGCCGAAGCATACATGCCCATAGAGACCCCCGCGCCCTCGATAATCGACCGCCAGCCCGTCAACACGCCCCTGCGCACGGGCATACTGGCCATAGACAGCATGTTTCCCATCGGCCGCGGCCAGCGCGAGCTCATAATCGGCGATCGCCAGACGGGCAAAACGGCCGTCGCGATAGATACCATTCTCAACCAGAAGGGCCAGAACGTAATCTGCATTTACGTCGCCATCGGTCAGAAGGAGAGCTCGGTCGCCCACCTCGTCGAAAACCTCAAAAAGCGCGGCGCCATGGATTACACCATAGTCGTTTCTTCCACGGCCGGCGACCCCGCTTCACTGCAGTATATTGCCCCTTACGCGGGCTGCGCCATAGGCGAATTTTTTATGAACGCCGGCAAGGACGTTTTAATAGTTTACGACGACCTCTCCAAGCACGCCGTCGCGTACAGGGCGTTGAGCTTATTGCTCGGCCGCTCGCCCGGCCGCGAAGCTTACCCCGGCGACGTATTCTATCTCCATTCGCGTCTTTTGGAGCGCGCCGCGCACCTTTCGGACGGGCGCGGAGGCGGCAGCATGACTGCTCTGCCCATAGTTGAAACGCAGGCGGGCGATATCTCGGCATATATACCCACCAACATCATTTCCATAACCGACGGACAGATCTTCCTTTCGGCCGATCTGTTCTATTCGGGCCAGCGCCCCGCCGTCAACGTCGGCATATCCGTCTCGCGCGTCGGCGGCGACGCCCAGACCAAGGCCATGAAGTCGGCCGCGGGCACAATAAGGCTCAACCTCGCCCAGTACAGGGAGATGGAAGTCTTCATGCAGTTCTCCTCCGACCTCGACGATAACACAAAGCGCACCCTCGAATACGGCAGGGGGCTTATGGCGCTCCTTCGCCAGCCCCAGTACAGCCCCGTCGCCGAATACAGGCAGATTATACTGCTCGTCGCGGCGACGGGCCACGCCTTTGCCGACGTCTCCGCGGACGAAATACCCGCGCTGAAGGACCCGCTTTTAAATTATTTCGACGACGCTCACGCAGACCTCGTCGCGGAAATCAAAAAGGGAGCTTCTCTTACGCCCGAGCTCAAGGCTCAGATTATAGACGCGGCCAAAAATTATATCTCGTCCCGCCGTCAGCCGGCGCAGGCATAACATATTAAGGGGACTAAACCATGTCCGACCTTCAGTCGATTAAAAAGAGAATAAATTCGATAGGCGACACGCGCAAGATAACCAACGCAATGTACCTCATTTCGTCGGCGAAGATGCGCAAGGCCAAGGCCGACCTCGACCGCACCCG
>CALVWX010000021.1 GCA_944368215.1 uncultured Clostridia bacterium
TATTGCGGCATGCAAATATAATAACCAGTTGTATCTTTATATCACCGACGGACAGGGAAATGTAATTGCCCTTATTGACAGCAACGGCAACGAGGTGGTACAATACTGGTATGACGCATGGGGTAACCATAAGGTTGTAGATAACAACGGTAACGAAATTACCGCCCCCAATCATATTGGCAACCTCAATCCTTTCCGTTATCGTGGATATTTTTACAGGCTTAAATTTATGACAAAAAGAGAAATAAAAAAATAACCGCGCTGATAATTTGCGCCGTACTTTTAATAGCATTAGTTTGTTTGTCGGTTTACAGCTGTACTTTGCACGTAAAAGAAAATTTAAGTTTGTGGCAAAACGGAGATTACAGTCAATTTGACATGGACGATTTGTATATGAAATTTTTGCCCGAATACAGCGAGTATGAAGGCACCGCCACCCAAGCGCACTTCTACTATCATGCAGGCTATGCGCTGAGTACTCTTTTTTGTCCGAAGATATTTGGGATGGAGATGAGTTACTTACGCTTGCAAGCGCAGATATAGGAAATTACCAATTAAATTTTTTGGACATGCATGCATCCGGACTTGAACCTGAATACATGCGTCCTTATCCCAGCGATTGGGCTTTTATAGCCTTCAACGACGGCCAAAAAGCTATAAGATGGGGCTTTATTTATTATACGAGTTTAGATTATATTGAAAGCGAACAAAATTTTATTAAATATATAAAAACAAATGTGCCAATAGAGTGGTGAGTTTGCCCAGATATAACCAACAACCCGAACAGAAAAAACAAATTTTACCGGAGTAAAAAATGCTATTTGCCGACGACATGAAAAAGGAAAGCAAAATGTTCGGCGCAACAATGGTTTTATGCGCTATACTCGCCATATTTTTTCCTACATATTTTACTTTTATAGAGGACGGCTATCCTCTGTGGCAAATTGTTCTTGCGGCCGTTTTTTTCTTTATTTTATTTGCCGTAAGCCTGTATGCTTTTTTATACAGCACAAAATATAAAGTTGAAGGATATGCCGACAAAATTATATTAAGGTCACTTTTCGGCCGTAAAACGATAGCCGTTGCCGACATAACCGAATACGAATTTCTTAAATACTACACATCAGGATTTTATCAGTACAAAATAACATACAATACGGCCGATGGCTCAATGCACATTAAACTAAGCACGCGCTGTCCCGATATATTTACCGCACTTTTAAAAAACGCACAAGTGAAAGAAATTTTAAAGTAAATTTCCACGCATATTTAAAGCTCCCGTAACAAATTAAGCCGCGGCGCGCCGAATGGCGCGCCGCGGTTGTTTTATTTACACAATTTTTAATTTGCAAAACCGGCGGAATATAAAGCGCATGCTTTATGAGAAAATATCGGGCAGAGAACGAAGCGGGTTGTTTGCATACAGCCAGTCGAGCCCGAACACGCTGCCGTCGAGAGCCGAAGTTACGCTTGAAGCCGTGTTTCCGCCCACCCAGTAGATTATCTGGAAAACGAGAAGCCCGACAATAACAGCCACAGCGGCCATTACCGCTATGCCGAGAACGCGGTTGATTACCTTGAAAAAGACGTTGTTTATTTCGAACAGTTCCGCAAGAATTTTAACTATTATTATGCGGAGTATCTGGACGACGATAAACAGCACGACGGCGATGATAATCTGGTCGATGGCGTTGGAAATCCCTTCGCCGAGGCCCATTGCGCCGTTGAGCTTATCCATGAGGTCGTTGACAAATCCCCACGAATTGACGACGCCGAGCAGGAAATAAGTGACTATAACAGAAATTATTATGCCGAAAATGCCGCCCGTGAAAAATTTAAGTCCGCCGCTGAAACCCGCGACGAGGCCCAGAATTATTACGACGGCGATTACGCCGAGCATTATCCAGTCAGCCAAGAGCATGGAATTGTACCTCCCTGATTGAACTTTTTACATATACATTATATCACGCGGCGGATTAAAAAGTAAATAATAATTGCGCATAATTTTTTGGCGGAAAAATTTTAACAGCCACGCAGGCAATATACATTATTGCCATGCCTGCGCATTTATAGCACAATTTTTTTATAATTTGCCGATTGCCCGCCGCATATGCCGCGGCTTTAAAAAGCTTAATTCAATTATCAGCCGCACCCTGCCGGAGCGTGGCCGGAACTTAAATTTTATGGTTTAAAAGATAGTCCTGCGCGTCCATGGGCGGTTCGCCGGTGACCTTGCGGTACTTGCCGTCGGCGCAGAGTTTTCTAGCCTTGACGTTGTCGGAAAGCATTGTGCGGAGAATCTTTAAAATGCGCTCTTCGATAGATTTATCGAGCACGGGCGCGGCAATTTCTACGCGCTTATCGACGTTGCGCGTCATCAGGTCGGCCGAAGATATGTAAGTGACCCTGTCTTTGCCCTTGCCGAAGGAATACACGCGCGAATGTTCGAGGAATCTGCCAACGATGGAAATTACAGAGATGTTTTCCGTCTTGCCGGGCACTTCGGGGAGAATGCAGCATATGCCGCGGATGATTAGTTCCACCTTTACGCCCGCGCAACTGGCTTCGCGCAGTTTATCGATTATGACCTTGTCGGTAAGGCTGTTCATTTTTGCGAGGATATACCCGTCGGTGCCCTTTTCTATCTCGCGGTCCATGTACGCGATGAGGCCCGATTTGAGCGTTTCGGGCGCAACGAGCAGTTTGTTGTAGCGGTATTCCGTGTTGCAGATGGAAATATTGCGGAAGAACGCCGCGCCGTCCTCGCCTATCTGCCTGTCGGCCGTTATAATATTGAGGTCGGTATACTGCTTGGATGTAGATTCGTTATAGTTGCCCGTGCCGAGGTGGGTTATATAGCGCACGTCGTCGCCTTCGTTGAGGACTATGGAAATTATTTTGGAATGGACCTTGTAATTTTCCATGCCGTAAATTATGGTGCAGCCCGCCTCCTGCAGTTTGCGGGCGAAATACATGTTGTTTTCCTCGTCGAAGCGGGCGCAGAGCTCTATAACGACGGTGACGAGCTTGCCGTTTTCGCTGGCGCGGCACAGAAGGTCGGCTATGCGCGAATGATGCGCAAGGCGGTATATGGTTATGGAGATGGCCGAAACGCGGTCGTCGCGCGAACATTCTTCGAGCAGCGTTTCGAGCGGGGTCATCGCATCGTACGGATACGAAAGGAACACGTCGTGGTCGAGCACGGTCTGTATCATGGACGGCGCAGACGAATATTCCTCGTCCACCCTGCCTTTGAAGGGCTTATATTTGAGGCGCTCCGCAACGTCTGCGGGAATATACTGGCCGAGCTGGAAAAGGAACTTATAGTCGAAGAAGCGTTTGTCCGTAAAGCAGTATTTGGGGTCTACCTTTAAAAGCTTTAAAACGAAATCCTTGAGCTTGGAGCTGTCGTTGTCCACCTCTACGCGCACGATATTCATTCTCGCGCGGGAGGCGACCTTCTTTTTCATTATCTGCGAAAAGTCTGTTTCCATATCCGCGTCGTCTATGTACGTATCGAAATCGGCGTTGCGGGTGCAGCGCACGAGGAGACTGTCCTTTACGTCGTAGCCGGTAAAAGCCGAAGCGCCGCAGGCGCGTATTACCTCTTCGAGGGCGATTAACCTTACCGAGTCGCCCGTGCCGACGCGGTAGAGCTTGTTGAGGTTTTCGTTGAGCGCCATGACGCCTATCATCGAGCGGTCGCCCTTGGCGAGATCGTAAAGCATGTAGTTGCGCTTGTTTTCGAACTGCATCATGGGGTGCTTGGCGTCGAGAACCATGAGCGATATCTGCGGAAGAATGTTTATCTGGAATATGTGCTGGCATTCCTTTAACTGCCTCGGCGAAAGCTGGGAAGCCCTGATAAGCTTTACGCCGCACAGCGCGAGGTCCTTTACGAGCGTAGCGTAACAGTCTGCGCGGTCCTCGTACAGTTCGGATACGACCTGACAGATGCCGTCGAGCTGTTTCTGCGCCGTGAGACTCGTTTTATTTTCCTTTTCCTCGGGGTTGGAAGCCGCCTCGTTGTAAAGGCTGCCCACCCTTACCATGAAAAATTCGTCGAGGTTGGAGGCGAAAATGCCCAAAAATTTCGCGCGCTCCAGAACGGGGTTGCCCTCGTCCGCAGCCTGGTCGAGAACGCGTTTGTTAAAGAGCAGCCAGCTGTATTCCCTGTTTATGCAGGTATCTTTTACGAATGCTCTTTTTGCCTTGATTTTTTCCGAAGCCATATATACTCTCCGTAATAATTTTTTACTTTGGTGCGGGAATATGTCCCGTTGAATAATTTTGCGCCGCGCCCGCGGCGCGCACATTTTCAATGAGTATTATACGTTCACTCGCCGAGGAAAATGCCCAGCTCTTTAGCGCATTTGACCATTCTGTCGCCGCGCGTAACATACTTGTATTTACCGGCGATATCCTCGAGCTGATTTGCAACCAGCCTGTTGCCTTTGACGGCGACGGTGACGCCGAATTTACCTTCGGCAACGTAATTTGCCGCCGCTTCGCCGAGGCGGGTGCACAGCAGCCTGTCGTAGGCGCAGGGCGCTCCGCCGCGCTGAACGTAGCCGAGTACCGAAGTGCGCGTGGCGTAGCCCGTCTTTTCTTCGATATATTCGGCGAGATGGGGCGTTACAGTAACCTCGTTGAGCTCCGCGCGGGCGAACGAGCGCTTTTTGCGCTTGAGACCGGCTTCCGCCCTGATATGCGCGCCCTCGGCCACGGCTATTATAACACTGCGCGCGCCGACCGATTTCTTTTCGGCGACGAAGTCGCACAGCCTGTCCTCGTAGAAGGGGATCTCGGGAATGAGAATAGCGTCCGCGCCCGCGGCGAGGCCCGAATGAAGGGCCAGCCAGCCCGCTTTATTGCCCATAATCTCGACGAGCATTACGCGCGCGTGGCTTTCGGCCGTGGTGCGTATTCTGTCCATGCAGTCGGTGGCAACCTCCACCGCCGTCTGGAAGCCGAAAGTGACGTCGGTGCCGTATATGTCGTTATCTATGGTCTTGGGAACGCCTATTATCTTGCAGCCTTCGCGCTTTAAAAGGGCGGCGTTTTTGTGCGTGCCCGCGCCGCCTATTGCAATCAGGCAATCGAGCCCCATGGCCTTGTAGTTGCGCACCATTTTTGCAAGCTTGCTTTCGCCGTCGTCGCCGACGAGTTCCATCTGCTTGAAGGGCTGGCGGGAGGAACCGAGAATGGTTCCGCCCTTGTCGAGTATGCCCGCAAGGTCGTCGCGGCCGAGAATTTCGCCCTCGCCGCGGATAAGGCCGCCGTAGCCGTCGGGTATGCCGATGAGCTGAACACCCTTTATGTTATTGAACAACGAAATGCCCGCCGCCCGTATGACGGCGTTGAGTCCCGAGCAGTCTCCGCCGCTCGTCAATATGCCGATTTTCATGTTTTTTCACCCGAAATGTTTATTTACGGCACTATTATAGCATATTTGCAGACATATTAAAAGTTATAAACGCAATTTAAATTGTAAAATTTTTGGCAAAACAAAGCGCGGCGCTTTGCATTGCCAAACACGGCATTTATTATACTATACAGCTGTTTTTCAGTCACGCATGTTTATGTAAAATTATTGTAAAAAAATCAGCCGCACCCGCACGGAGGAAAGCAGGCGCAATTAAAAACGGAAAGCGGCAACGCCGCCCTCCGCACCCATTTGTACACAGCATAATTGCGCCGCATTAAAAAATGCCTGCCGAACGGCGGAGTTCGCACCCTTCGAAAATGCCGTCGAACCCCGTGCTTTTAACCGCGCGGTCGGCATGGGTGAAATAACTGTAAACGCCTTTTTCTGCATCCATGCACGACGTATACAGGGTGACCTCCCACCCCTTTCCCGAGCGGCAGCAGCCGCGCGGAACATTAACTCCGCCGAGGATATTGAACAGGGCGTTATCACCGCTCTCATCTTTATCGGGCGAGTAATTGTTGCGCAGGAATGCCGCGCGTACAAAGCGCGACTGCGAGGAAAAATCCCCCGGCAGTCCCAGCGCGCCCATTCCCTTGCAATAGGTTGTAAGCTCTACCCCGCGGCCGAATGCATTTACAGGTTCGCCCGAAGAGAGGGACATATAATTGTTGAGGTTGAACAGCTGCATGCCGAATGGCGGGTTGTTGGTCAGCACGCCGACGGGATTCTCGAACACGTTCGTGCCCGAAGCCGTGCACTCGATTACTATGTCGCGCGCACCGTCGGATATCATCCAGTGCAGGGCCGCGGGCGGCATATCGGGCCGGAAGGGTCTGTCGGTTATGTTCAGACTTTCAAGCGCGCGCTCCGCCTCCCCCACGTTCCCGCAGGTGCCGAGGATATACGGCAAAAATTCGTACTGCGCGACGTTGACGGCGCCAGCTTTTTCCTTGCCGTAGCGCGCGTTACCTATAAAATTGAGACCGGCCATACACAGACCTTTTTCATTCATTCCGTCATAGTACAGGGGCAATCCGTCCGCAACCGCCGCCATTCCGATTATTGCGTAATGTTCGCCGCCGCCCCGCCAAAGCTTAAACGAGCGCGGAGCGACCACCACCTCCTCTCCGTATGAAGCGTCGTTATCGAGCGTCCTGCCGAAATAAAATCCGCGATTTCTGAAACTTACAGCCGTGCACATTTTTGTTCCCTCCCGATGATAAGCATATAGATGTTATAGCCAATTTTTTTCGTTTTACACGCATACGGCCCCGCCGCGGACTTTTAAAATCCGCGGCGGGGCCGCTTTGTTACAGTTATTTATTTTTTGCGGAAAACCCGCAGAATTACTCTTCTATCTTTTCGACTATTTCGCCGCCGCAGTCGGAGCAGAACTTTTGGCCGTCGGTTGCGATTTTGCCGCATTTGGAGCATACGCGCAGGCGCACGATAATCTTTCCGCCGCACTCGGGGCAGAACTTTTCGCCGGCGGCGGCTTTTCTCCCGCACTTGGAGCATACGCGGCCGTCCTCGCGCGCCTTTCTATCGGCTTCCTCCTGCTGCTGTTTGTTCTGCTTGCGCTCTTCTCCCGCTTCCTTGGCCTTATCGGCGACGTTTTGCGCTGCGTCTTCCGCCTTTTCGCGCGCAACGTCTTTGGCAAGACCCGAAACGTCCTCTTTTATCTCGTCTACCATGGACGAAAATTCTTTTTTGAGCTTATCCCATAATCCCATAATTGTGACCTCCTGAACGGGACGGAAAGCATGCCCCCCGTTGCATAAATTATATCACAGGCCGCCCGTAATTGCAACCCCTGAGAAAAAAATAACAGTTGCCCCGCTATATATACCGCAAAAATATTTACACTCTGACGATGCGCACGTCATGCCGCGTTGCAGGCACGAATACACCGAACACGTCGGCCGTTTTGAGGCGCAGGCTTGAGGTATTGACGCAGGAATGGCAGCGCATAAAGGGACTATAATACACGTCCCTGTCGACGAGCAACTGAACGGCGCAATTTTTATCGTTCATCAGCCCCATAACGCTAACGGAGCCGGACGGCGTGCCGAGGTACTTTATCAGTTTATCCTCCGGACCGAAGGAGAGGCGGGTTGAACCTATCTGATGCGCGACTATCCTTCCCGTAAAGTGCTTGTCCGCCCGCATTACAAGAAGGAAAAGCTCATCCCCCTTGGAGTTTGTAAGAAAGAGGTTTTTGCACGCCGTGGCGGGAGAAAGCGCCTCGGTTATTTCCGCGCACACCTCCGCCGTCTGCGCGGGGGCGTGGTCTATGCGCTCGTAAGAAATATTGAGTTTATCCAAAAAGTCGTAAACGGCCATCTCGCGCGGAGTGCGGCCGTCGGCATTGCACGGCCTGCCATTGAAAATCTGCATCATGTCAATATAATATCACCGCGATCTGTTACTGTCAACAATACAATATATATGCGCAGCCGCAAGCGGCTACGCACCGAATAAGCTCACTATGCCTCTGTTTAAGTAGCAGGTATGGGCAGACCGCGGCGGTTAACCCCTCAATCTTTTAACCATTATGCGGAGATTTTCCATGTTCTGCTCGTCGGAAATTGTGGGGTCTTTGGTAAATTTTTCGCAGGGCAGATTTTGACACGCGCCGCAGTTTGTATACTTTTTTCCGTTTACGCAACAATCATATACCGCGCAAACCGATTGCCCGGTATATTTAAGCCAGTGCACCTTGCCTTTAATTTTTGCACACCCGGCGCACTGTGAGGGATAAAGCGCGCACTCAACGCAGACGGCACCGCAGGGCGAGGGCTGCACGAATTCGTCTTTCCAGAACCACCATTTAAGTTTTTGGGGGTCAGGTTCGGGCGTGTTGACAAAGTATTCAACGGCGCGGCACAAATACAGCTGGCACCTGTCGAGGATAAACCCGCGCAGGGCGCACTCCTCGGCATAGAGCTCTTCGCCCGTTTTGCCTTTGAGCGACTCTATCGTGGTATAACCCATTGCGATTAGGTCTTTTTCTGTTTGTATGCCGATATTGGGGATTTTTCTGAGCTCACTCATACCTCTCCTCCTTTACGCTATTATTATACAGCAATGCCGGCACAAATTCAATCCCCCGCATAAAATTTGCGCGCAAGACCCTTTGCCTTGCGCGCATTCATTCAGGCATATTATGCCATTAATGATGCTTTAAAATTTCGCAAATTTCCGACATGCCTGTATATAAGACCAGGCGTCATTTTACGCATAATTATTTTATGCGCCATCAGCCATTCAAAAGCGCCAAAATTTCATCGGCGTTGGTGTCCGGCTTTACTTTGGGCATAACCGCCTGCACATTGCCTTGCTCGTCAATCAAAAACGTCGTTCTCACAACGCCCATGCTCACTTTTCCGTACAACTTTTTCTCCTGCCAGACGCCGTACGCCTGAATTGCTGAAAGCCCGGTATCCGACAGCAAAATAAACGGCAGATTATACTTAGCCGCAAAATTCAGGTGAGAATTGACGCTGTCCTTGCTGATGCCTATAACGACCGCGTTTTTATCTTCAATTTCTTTATTTTTCAACGCAAATGCACACGCTTGCCTGGTGCAACCGGGCGTATTGTCCTTAGGATAAAAATATAAAACCACTTTCTTTCCTAGAAAATCAGACAAAGAAACCATATTTCCGTTTTTATCCGGCAGAGTAAACTGCGGCGCTTTCATTCCGACTTCTATCATTTGCAAATCTCCTCATTAAATTTTAATTGCTGATTTTGCCTGCCATATGCAATATCATGTTTGCTATACTGTAGCACATTTCAGCCGCAAAATCAAGTGTTCAACTTGTGCGGAATTTGGTGTGCCACGGCGATAAAACGACGAAATTTTCAGTTTAAGGACAAGATTAAGGGGCGCGTTCCATGCGGAACGCGCCCCAAATTGACTGTATTTTATTGATTTTCTGCTAAAAATGCGCAAATTTATTTGCGGGGATTTTTGATATTCGCCTGCGCGGCGGCGAGACGTGCGATGGGCACGCGGTAAGGCGAGCAGGAAACGTAATCGAGGCCTATCTTGTGGCAGAATTCGATGGACGAAGGGTCGCCGCCGTGTTCGCCGCAGATACCGCAGTGAAGCTTGGAGTTTGCACCCTTGCCGAGTTTAACGGCCATATCCATGAGCTTGCCGACGCCTGTCGTATCGAGCTTGGAGAAGGGATCGAATTCGTAAATCTTGTTCGCATAGTATGCGGGCAGGAACTTGCCTGCGTCGTCACGCGAGAAGCCGAAGGTCATCTGGGTAAGGTCGTTTGTACCGAAGCAGAAGAAATCGGCTTCCTTTGCGATATCGTCGGCAGTAAGAGCGGCGCGGGGAATTTCAATCATGGTGCCGACTTCGTATTTGAGGCCGACGCCGGCCTGCTTGATTACCTCGTCTGCAGTTTCAACGACCGTCTTCTTTACGAACGCGAGCTCCTTGACTTCGCCGACGAGAGGAATCATGATTTCAGGCACGACCTTCCAGTCGGGATGGCGCTTCTGCACGGCGATAGCCGCCTTGATTACGGCCTTTGTCTGCATAACGGCGATTTCGGGATAAGTTACGGTTAAGCGGCAGCCGCGGTGACCCATCATGGGGTTGAACTCGTGCAGATCGGAAATAATCTGCTTTATCTGCGCGACAGTCTTGTCCTGAGCTTTTGCAAGCGCTTCGATATCCGCCTCATCGGTGGGCACGAACTCGTGCAGAGGGGGATCGAGGAAACGAATGGTTACGGGCTGGCCTTCGAGGGCTTCCATGAGGCCTTCGAAGTCGGCCTGCTGCATGGGCTCGATTTTAGCGAGCGCGACTTCGCGCTCTTCCCTCGTGTCGGAGCAGATCATTTCGCGGAATGCGCCGATGCGGGCGGGGTCGAAGAACATGTGCTCGGTACGGCAGAGGCCGATTCCCTGCGCGCCGAATGCGGCGGCCTGCTTTGCGTCCTTGGGAGTATCGGCGTTGGTTCTTACTCCCAGCTTCTTATATTTATCGGAAAGTTCCATTATTCTGCCGAAGTAACCGGAATTGGGGTCGGCGGGAACCGTGGGGATGAGGCAATCGTAGATATTGCCCGTAGAGCCGTCAAGCGAAAGGTTGTCGCCTTCACGGAAGACTTTGCCTGCCAGAGTGAAGCACTTGTTTTCTTCATCCATCTTGATATCGCCGCAACCGGATACGCAGCACGTACCCATGCCGCGGGCGACGACGGCGGCGTGGGAAGTCTGGCCGCCGCGCACGGTTAAAATACCCTGCGCGAACTTCATGCCCTCGATGTCTTCGGGGGAAGTTTCGAGGCGGACGAGAACGACCTTTTTGCCCTTCTTACCCTGCTCTACCGCTTCTTCGGCGGTGAATACTATCTGACCCGCGGCCGCGCCGGGGGAAGCGGCTATACCCTTGCCGACCACGTTTTTCTTATCGGCCTCGGCCAAAGCCTTGGCGTCGAACTGGGGATGAAGGAGCATGTCGAGCGACTTTGCATCTATCTGCATGAGCGCTTCCTGCTCGGTTATCATACCCTCGTCGATAAGATCGCATGCAATCTTTATTGCGGCGGCAGCGGTACGCTTGCCGTTGCGCGTCTGCAGCATATAGAGCTTGCCTTTTTCGATGGTGAACTCCATATCCTGCATGTCGCGGTAATGCTTTTCAAGTATGTCGCAGACATTCAGGAACTGCTTGTAAACGTCGGGAAGAATTTTTGCCATTTCGGAGATGGGCATGGGCGTGCGGACGCCTGCAACGACGTCTTCGCCCTGAGCGTTCATAAGGAATTCGCCCATGAGGCCCTTTTCGCCCGTGGCGGGGTTACGCGTGAATGCAACGCCCGTGCCGCAATCGTCGCCCATGTTGCCGAAGGCCATCATCTGAACGTTTACGGCCGTGCCCCACGAATAGGGAATGTCGTGGTCCATGCGGTAGATGTTTGCGCGGGGGTTGTCCCAGCTGCGGAATACAGCCTTTATGGCTTCGAAAAGCTGTTCCTTGGGATCGTCGGGGAAGTCCTTGCCTATCTGCGCCTTATATTCAGCCTTGAACTGGTTGGCAAGCGTCTTTAAATCATCCGCGGTGAGTTCGACGTCGTAGGTGACGCCCTTCTCTTCCTTCATCTTGTCGATGAGTTTTTCAAAGTATTTTTTTCCGACTTCCATTACGACGTCGGAGAACATCTGAATGAATCTTCTGTAGCAGTCCCAAGCCCAGCGGGGATTGCCGGACTTTGCGGCGAGAGATTCGACTACGTCCTCGTTGAGGCCGAGGTTCAATATCGTGTCCATCATGCCCGGCATAGAGGCGCGAGCGCCCGAACGCACGGAGACGAGAAGGGGATTTTCCTTGTCGCCGAACTTTTTGCCGCAGATCTTTTCCATCTTGTCGATGTATTCCATAATCTCTTTCTGAATCGAGGGATTGATCTGTCTGCCGTCTTCATAGTACTGCGTGCAGGCTTCGGTGGAAATGGTGAATCCCTGCGGAACAGGCAAGCCTATTTTTGTCATCTCGGCAAGGTTAGCGCCCTTGCCGCCGAGCAATTCTCTCATTGATGCGTTGCCTTCGCTGAAAAGATAGCAATACTTCTTAGCCATAAATGTTTATTTATTCCTCCTGTGGATTGTTGTTTCCCAAACCTTTATCATTTTTTTCTTTCAACCATTATATTGTAATACATATTAAAAAACTTTTCAAGTACTTTGTCAAAAATATTGATAATAATTTATCAATTTTTTTGTAAAATTTTTGTCTATTGCCGGAAAAAGCAATTAAATATGGAAAAGCCGCCCCGCTCCTCTTCGGGAGCGGGGCGGCTTTTCCGCATAAACGCTATGCGCACGATTTTAAATAATTAGGTTTGCAAGCGAAACCGCGCTTTCGCGCCGCAAGCCCCTATTTGTTGCGGTCAGCAACCTCAGCACAGTGAATTGCCGCGACTGTATAATATGTGGGCTATCTTAAGGTCGCGGCAAGAGCGCGTGGCGCTAACCTAACGCAAGCTAGTTTGCGGCCCCCAGTAAACAACTTGCGTTACCCTGTCATTAACCGAATCTGCCGTTGATATAATCGTCCGTCTTCTTGTTCTTGGGATGCGAGAAGATAACCTTCGTATCGTCCATTTCGATCATCTCGCCCAACAGGAAGTACGCCGTCTTGTCGGCGATACGGAAGGCCTGCTGCATGTTGTGCGTGACCATTATTATGGTCATGCTCTTTTTAAGCTCCACGCACAGTTCCTCTATCTTACCCGTAGAGATGGGGTCGAGTGCAGACGTAGGTTCGTCCATGAGCAATATCTGGGGCTCAACCGCGAGCGAGCGGGCTATGCAGAGCCTTTGCTGCTGGCCGCCCGAAAGGCCGAGGGCCGATTTGCCCAATCTGTCCTTAACCTCGTCCCACATGGCCGCGCCGCGGAGAGATTTTTCGACTATGCCGTCGAGATCGCTTTTGGAACGTATGCCGAATGTGCGGGGGCCGTAAGCGATGTTGTCGTACACGCTCATGGCCAGAGGATTGGGACGCTGGAATACCATGCCTACATTTTTTCTCAGGCGCGCAAGGTCGGTCTTCCTCTCGTAGATGTTCGTGTCGCCGACGAGCACTTCGCCCGTAATTTTGCATCCTTCGATGAGGTCGTTCATTCTGTTCAGCGTTTTTATAAGCGTGGACTTGCCGCAACCCGAAGGGCCTATCATCGCCGTCAGCTGATTGACGGGGAAGTCCATATAGATACTTTTAAGGGCATGGAAATTGCCATAGTAAAGGTTTAGTTCCTTCACGGAGATGGCAATATCTCCCGATATGTTAAAATTTTCAATCTTTTTCATCTATGACCTCTGTTTTCCTGTGTTTGACTTTATCAATGAGTTTATCGACAAGCTTTGCTATAGCGCCTTTTTTATTGTTTGCCTTGTTGTTGAAATGGCTTTCCACCGCCATTATAAGTATGTTGAGAATGAGCACGAAAATGATGAGCACGGCGCCCGCCGCATGAGCGAGGTACTTGGTTTCGAGACCTTCGTTCTGCAGGTTGAACATGAACACCGCAAACGTGCTGCCGGGGCTGAGTATGCCGTTAGGCATAAGGAAGCTTGAGCCGGCCGTATAAATGAGCGCCGCCGATTCACCGACGATACGGCCTATCGAAAGAATTACAGCCGTGATTATGCCTGGCAGGGCCTGGGGAAGAACGACGACGAAAACGGTGCGCAGCTTGCCCGCGCCGAGCGCGTAACTTGCCTCCCTCATCGAGTCGGGAACTTCAGACAACGACTGCTCCGTAGACCTTATTATAGTCGGCAGTATCATCAGAACAATCGTAAGCGAACCTGCCAGAATACATGCTCCGCCGAACAGTCTTACAAAGAAGATGTAGCCGAACAAGCCGAACAGAATGGACGGAACGCCCGCGAGAGTATCGATGAAAAGTCTCAGCACGCTGACAAATTTAGAACCGCGTTTTGAGTATTCGTTGAGGTATATTGCCGCGCCGATACCCAACGGCAGCGCTATGAGAAGGGATATTAAAATTATATACGCCGTAGAAACGAACGCAGGGGCAAGCGTGGGATTGGAGTTGTAACTCCTGCCGAACATGTTGTGCCACGTGACTTCGGGAAGACCTATAATCAGCGCATACAATACAACCGATATGAGAGCCACGGCAACAAATATGGCAATGACGTAACAGATAATGCGCAGCGCGTCCTGCAACGTACCCGTGCGCTTGTAGTTGGGCGCGGTGTGCTCGATATCAGTCTCTTTGATCTTGCGCGTAAAGAAGCTGTTGCCCGCAACGGCGTTATTGCGCTTTACGAACCACAAAGCAAGGTTGATTATAAGGATGACTACGAGCAGCACAAAGCCGATGGCTATGAGCGCCTGCCTGTGAAGGCCGGATGACTCGCCGAATTCCTGCGCTATTTTGGAGGTAAGCGAGCTTATCGGGGTAATGAAGTCGGTGGGGAAAGTAACCGAACCGCCCAAGAGGAACTGCACGGCCATGGTTTCGCCGACGGCGCGGCCGATACCGAGAATGATTGCCGAAAGTATGCCGTTTTTGGCTGCGGGCAGCATTACCTTGAATACAGTCTGATTCTTGGTGTTGCCGAGCGCCAGAGAGCCTTCGTAATACTGGGCGGGCACACTTTCGAGGCTGTTCTTGGATATCGAAGCTATTGTGGGAAGTATCATTATGCTGAGGATTATCATGCTCAGCAGAATGCCGTAGCCGAACGTTCTGCCCGACATCTGTTCGATTACAGGCTTTATCATCTCGAAGCCGAAGTATGCGTATACGATAGAAGGGATGCCTGCGAGCAGGTTGACCATCTGGGTATATACCTTTTTGAGCTTTTTAGGGCAATAGTATACGATGAATACCGCCGTAAAAATAGCGAGTATGGAGCCGACGACCACCGAAAGCACGGTAAGCACCAGCGTAGTCAGTATCATCGGCAGTATGCCGTACTGGTCGGCGTTGGGATTCCATACGGAGCCGAAAAGGAAGTTAAAGAAACCTATTTCGCGGAAGGCGGGTATACTGTCGTACAGTATATAGAATATTATTGCAAAAACCGCTATAACAGAAAATGCCGCAAAGGCGGTGAAAACCCCCTTTGCGATACTTTCTTTGGTGAATGCGGCTGCAAGAACTTCCTTAAAAGAACGTTTTTGTTTTTCTTCAGTCGTTATTTCAGCCATGTTTATACCTATTCGATTATTGTCTTGCGACAACTACCTGACCGTTCGCTTCGATGATAGCCGCGCCGGCATCGCTGAAGATGAAGTCTACGAATGCAGCGGTTGCTTCGGACATGCCGTTTGCGGTGTTGTACATGATGTTGAAAGGACGGGCCAGAGTGTAAGCGCCGCTTGCAACGTTTTCGGTTGTGGGAGCGATACCTTCGTAATTTACGCCCTTAATGCTGGTGTTGCCGGCAAGAGCTTCGAGCGAGCAATAGCCGATTACGTTATTTCTTGCAGCAACCTGTTCGATTACCTGGTCCTGCGAGGAAAGCTCGGGCATGCCGGAGTATATGGTTTCAATACCCATTATATCTTCGAATGCGCCGCGGGTACCGGAGCTGGAGTCTCTGGAGATAGCGTCGGTGATGACGTCCTGAATAGCCGTATGATTTACATAGAGGCCGTAAACCTGATCCTTAGTTACGCTTGAAACAGTGCAGCTTGCGCTGGTGATAAGCGCGATGCCGTCGGTAGCTATCTGAATACCGGTGATGCCTTCTTCGCCGGATACGTCCTCGGAAGCCATGCCGAGGTCAACAGTGCCGTCCTGAGCGTTGGAAATACCTACGCCGGAACCGCCTGCGCCGACGTTGATGGTTACATCGGGATTCTCTTCCATATATGCATCTGCGAGCTTCTGCATAAGGGGCTGAACGGACGTGGAACCGCTGATGGTTATCGTCTCGCTGTCGCCGCCGCAGGCTGCAAAGCCGAATGCCATTGTTGCGCCGAGTGCAGCCACTGCTGCGCCGCTCATGATTACTTTGGTTAACTTTTTCATAATTTAGTTTTACTCCTTAAAACAAAAATTTATTTTTCCTTGTTACTGTTTACATTGTAACAGCCACTTGTAATAAATCTCTACACAAAGTTGTAACAAAGTTGTAATAAAATAAAAAATTCATGAAAATATTTTGATAATTTCAACTAAAATGAGTGTATTTTTCCGCAAATGTAAAATAGTGACAGAATACGTTCGCGCTTCTCCCGCGGCAATATAAGCATGCGCAGAAAAACGCCATTTTATTATGTAGGCGCGCGTGCGCGCACGCGGTGCAAACAGCAGTCCCGTATCCCCTCACGACATAAGGAGGGCCGCGGCGTACGCCGCGGCCCTCTTGCATTTTTCAATTAATTATTTTATTCTTAATCAGCGCAAACCGAAATCCACGGTGAACGCGCTGCCCTTGCCGAGCTCGCTCTGCACGGAAATGCGCCAGCCCGCGCGGCGGCAGATTTTTCTGCACACGGCGAGGCCTAAACCGAAGCCGCCGTTTTTGCCGCTGTGCGATTTATCGACGGTAAAAAAGCGCGAGAATACTTTATCCATATTCTCCGGCGCGATGCCTATGCCCGTATCGCTGACTACAAAGTGCTTGTAATTGAGTTCCACCGTCACCGTTCCGCCAGGCTTATTATAGCGTATAGCGTTGCGCATGAGATTGCCCAAAAGCTGCGTTACCCTTTCATGGCGGCTCTGCACAATGACGTTGTCCTCTATCTTATCAATGATAGTTATGTTACGCTTGTCTGCTTCCGGCTGAACGACGGCCATCATTTCGCGTGCGAGCTTGGAAAGATCGACGTCGTAGGGCGGAAGAGTGTCGTCGTCTATTTCATTATAATTAATAATGCAGGCGATGAGGTTGGTGAGTCTCTCGCTCTGCGAGGCTATGGTCTTGTATGCAACTTTTGTCTGCTCCTCGTTGAGCATGCCCGAAGTCAGGAGCTCGGCATATCCCTTTATCGATGTGAGCGGAGTGTTCATTTCGTGTGTGATATTGGCGATGAATTCGTTTTTGGAATCCTGGGCGCGCTCGACGAGCTTCTTCTCCTCATCCACCTCGCGCATCTTCCACTCGATGTTGCGGTTGCGCTCGTTAAGAATTTGTGCAAGGGTAGAAAGTTCGGGATAGCGAGTCTGCACCATTCCGCCTCCCGCCGCCTCGCGCGTAAGCGACTCTACGGGGCGCAGAATGAAATAGGTCGCCACAAACGTAAACAAAAGACAACCGAGGATATCAATGATGAGATATATGGCCAGCGAAGGCAACAGGCGGGCATACATGGACCAGCTGCTCTGCAAATATTCTGCAACCCTGACGAGATAGGTTGTGCCGCCGATATCCACAGTCCTGCAATAATACATCATATCCTGCGAGAGCGTTTCGGAAGAGCGCACGGCATAACCTTCGCCCGAGGATATAGCCTCGCGAACCTCTTCCCTGTCCGAATGGTCGGATTCAATCATGTCGGCATCGCTTTCGCCGAGCACGTTGCCCTCCGCATCCATAATCGTCACCCTCGCCCCGCCGAGGCGCCCCGCGAACGCGTGAGCGCCGTCGTCGTCGGGAGAGTACTTTTCGGTATCGAAAAGATTGACGTACACTTCGAGCGTATGCCTTTCGTCCTCTACCGACAAATTGTAATAAAGCTGCGTGGAAACGAGCGAATATATTATTATCGCTGCCGCCGTCACGAGCAGAGTTATGATGAGAATCCTTTTACGCATAATAAAAAAGCGCGGCGGCGCGCGGCACGCCGCGCGCCGCCGCTTCTCCGTTAAAAGACATCAGACGTTGAGCTTATAGCCCACGCCGAAAATTGTTTCGAGATTGGTTATGCCCATCTTGCGCAGGCGGGCGACGTGGTTGTCGAGCGTGCGCGTTTCGCCCGATTCATAGCCCCAGATTTCGGTTAAAAGCGTTTCGCGCTTTAAAACCTTGCCCGCGTTTTCCATAAAATACTTTAACAGTTCGTACTCCTTGCGGTTGAGGTCGAGCGCCTGCCCATTTAAGGATATCGCCATGCTGTCGTAATCCAAAGCGAGGTCTCCCACCTTCAGAAGATTGTCGCGGCGTCTGCGGCGCAGCGCGGCGTTTATGCGGGCGGTAAGCTCGAGCACGGAAAAGGGTTTGGACACATAATCGTCCGCGCCGAGGTTGAGTCCGTTTACCTTATCCTCCTCCTTGCCGAGGGCGGAAAGCATTATGCAGCAGACCGAAGGATATTCGGCCTTGACTTTCTTCAAAACGTCAAAGCCGTTGCCGTCGGGCAGCATTACGTCCAAGAGCGCCACGTCGGGCTGTTCCTTTGAAAGCGCGGCCTCGAACTCGGCACAGCTCGAAAAGGATTCAAAGGCTATGCCGTTCATTTCAAGCGCTACGCGGATGAGTCCGCATATGCTTGCGTCGTCTTCGAGAATGTAAACAATATTCTTCATAAATATTTCCTCTTTGCCAACATTTTACCACGCGCAGAAAAATTTTACAAGTTACAAGTGTAAAACGATGGCAATATATATGTAATAAAGTTGTAATATTCGCGAAAATGTGCACAAAATGCGTTTCCGCCCGAACCCTCGCTTTCGGGCGGAAGGCCCCGATTTGCGAACCCTTTCGCCTCGGCGGTGTGAATTGCCGCGATTATAAAATTGGGGAGCAAAAACAAATCGCGGCAAGAGCGGCAGAGCCGCTGAAGGTAACTGCGGACGGCGGCTTCAGCCAAGCCGCCGTCCGCGTTAAACGAACTTTTACAAGTTACAAGTGTAAAACAGTGGCAATATATGTGTAATAAAATTGTAACAAGCCGAACAAACCTGTAAATACGAAGAATTTTAATCAATTTTTATGGGTGGAAGGGCGAAAAAATTGATAAAATGAGTTGAAAATACATACATGCTATGTTATAATTTCTACGCAGAATAAAAAATTGGAGACAGGATATGAAGAGCCAGAGCGTTGTAACCGATTTACGCAAAAAGATATTCACGGAAATCGCCCGCGTAGCGTACGAGTCGACGGATATCTTGAGCGATATCGAAGCAATTCCCTACGTAATCACCCCCGACGAAGAACCTATTTACCGCGAGAGCATATACCGCGAAAGACAGATTGCCGCAGAGCGCGTGCGCCTTGCGCTGGGCCTTTCGCTCCGCCCCGCAAACAAGCCCGTACACATAACCGCGGGCGTTGCGGACAGCAACATCGCGGACAAATATTATGAACCGCCCCTTATGCAGGTAATACCCTCGGCGTGCGACAAGTGCCCCGACAACGAGTACGAAGTTACGAATATGTGCCGCAACTGCGTGGCGCACTCATGCATAAAAAATTGCCCCAAGGGCGCAATTTCAATCGTCAACGGCAAGTCGTTCATCGACCAGAGCAAATGCATAAAGTGCGGCAGATGCAAGGCAGCATGCCCTTACGACGCAATTTCGCACAAAATCCGCCCCTGCGCGCAGGCGTGCGGCATTCACTGCATATCTTCCGACGAATACGGCAGGGCACATATCGACAACGAAAAGTGCGTGGCCTGCGGACAGTGCATGTCGGCATGCCCCTTCGGCGCGATTGCAGATAAATCGCAGATATTCCAGCTTATTCAGGCAATAAAGCAGGGCGATAAAATTGTCGCCGCAGTAGCCCCCGCCATCGCAGGACAATTCGGCCCCAAGGTAAACCTTGCAAAGATTAAGACGGGCCTTAAAAAGCTCGGTTTTGCCGACGTTTACGAAGTTGCCGAAGGCGCCGACATGGGCTGCATAGCCGAAGCGCACCATTATGTAAACGAAGTCGTCACGGGAAAGCTGCCCTTCCTTTTCACTTCGTGCTGCCCCGCATGGGCGTCGCTCACAAAAAAACACTTCCCCGACCTTGCACCCGAGGTTTCGCAGGAACTCACCCCCATGGTTGCGACGGCGCGCAAGATTAAGGAAAAGGACGAAAGCGCGCGCGTTGTGTTCATAGGCCCCTGCGCGGCAAAAAAACTTGAAGCCTCGCGCAAGAATTTGAGGAGCTTTGTAGACTTTGTGCTCACCTTCGAGGAACTAAACGGCATGTTCGCGGCCAGAAACATAGACCTTGCAACATGCGAGGAGGACACCTTGAACACCGACGCATCGGGTGCTGGCCGCGGATATGCGGTTGCCGGCGGCGTTGCGGCGGCCATAGAAAAGTGCATAAACGAATACTACCCCGACACTGAAGTTAAAATTCAGCACGCCGAAGGCCTTGCCGACTGCGCAAAGACGCTTACGCTGGCCAGAGCAGGCAAACTCAACGGATACATGATAGAGGGCATGGGCTGCCCCGGCGGCTGCGTTGCCGGCGTGGGAACGATAATCGACCCCGCAAAAGCAAAGGTATTCGTAGATATGAGCGTAAAATCTTCGGAGGAAAAGATTCCGCCAAAGGAGCTCGAAGAGACAGCCGAAAGACTGACCAAAATGCACTGATAAATTTATAAAATAACAGCGGCGCGCATTTAAAAATGCGCGCCGCGCTTTCTTTATACGGGCGTCGGGCGGCACATATGTGCCGCCCGACGCATATTTAATATCTTCAGTTGCGCTCTTCCTTTGAAAAAGCTTTGCCCTGAATAATGAGCTCCGCCGCAGCCGCAGGGTCGCCGAAATCGACAGTCTCTCCCCCGCCCGTCCAGCCGACGGGGTTTTCAAACGTCGCCGATTGCAGGGAAAGACACTGGGCAAACGCGCCTTCCCCAATATATGAAACGCTTGCGGGAATGGTAATCTGAACAAGACTCTGACAACCGTAGAACGCATTGTCTTCAATGCGTTCAAGACCGTCCGGCAAAGAAAGAACTTCAATGCCAGTACAATAGAAAAACGCATCTTGTTCTATCTTTGTTATGCAGTCAGGCAACCTTACGAACACAAGGGCTGACTCATACCTGAACGCCGTTGCAGATATTCCCACAACATTATGTTCGCCGTTAGTTCCGTCGTTATATGTCTGTGGGATAAACAGATTTTGCCCCCTGAAACTGCCCGCGCCCGTGACCATATAGCCTTCGTCTTCAGCGCTGTAAGTATATTCAAGCCCCTGCGAATAAACTATCTCCGCGCCGCAATCGCAGGCGTTTATAGAGCTGTCCGCGACAAACGCGTGGTACGCGCGTGAGCCATTCTCTTCGTCGCCGCAGCGCGAACATTCTTTCCAATGTTCGGTTTCAGAATAATCCGTAACCGAATAATCGTGATTGAGCGCGGCTATACTCTCGGTTTTTGTCTGCGTGCAGTTAGCGCAGATGTACGTTCTTTCGCCCACATTCACGCAATCGGGCTCCTTTGTAACTTCTCCTTGGTCCCACGCGTGGCCGGAGGCGGCAATGGCAATCTGCTCTTCCGTGAGCGGCTGAGTTGCGCCCTCGTCGGCGAAGTTGCCGTCACAGCCTTCGCAATGCCAGTATGCGATATTGCCGGCTACAGTGCAGGCCGCCTCCACCCTTTCAACAAGCTGAGGGTGATGACCCGTGGCGGGGATTACGGTATCTCCGAGGGAAATCTCGTTTTCACCCAAAGAATCGGAAAAATATTTTCCGCAGTCTTCGCACCGCCAGTATGCCGTGTTGCCGTCCTCCGTGCAGGTGGCGTTCTTTGCTCTTACGGAGAGCATAAAATGTTCATGCCCGCCGAACAGAAGCCACAGCGCGGTGCCCGCCGCCGCAGCGATTACCGCCGCGCTTATAGCGCTGATAATAATTATTTTCTTCTTTTTCTTAGTCATTTTACGTTCAACCCGCTTTACAAGCTTTTTACCATAACATTTAACGCCATAAACATAACGCAAATATAAATTTTACTGCAAAAAAAGAAGAGGGCCGTTTGCCCTCTTCCGCTTATGAAACAATTCAATTTTTGATGAACGCCCTGAACACTTCCATCATCTCGTCGGAGACGACGTGTTCTATGCGGCAGGCGTTCTCTTCGGCAAGTTCACGGTTTGCGCCGAGCTTTATTAAAGCTTCGGTAAGCGTCTGGTGGCGTTCGTAAATTCCCTCCGCTTTCTTTCTGCCCTCGGGCGTAAAGGTTATGTTGCCCGTGGCGTGATCTATGGTTATGTAACCCTTGTCCTTTAAAAGATTAATTCCTCGGGAGACGCTGGACTTTACATAGCCGAGCTCTTCGCAAACGTCCACCGCGCGCACGCTTGCACTTTTTTTGTGAAGGAGCAGAATTGTCTCTAAATACATCTCCTCCGATTCTCTCGTCCTCTTTACCGACATGGCGCACCCCCTTCAGTATTTTAGTAGATTATACCCCGTTTGCGGCAAAATGTAAAGAGAAATAGCATACCCGCGTACATGAGCGACATAAAAGGGAGCTTAAGCCCCTTTAAGCTCAGCTTTGCGCGGCTTTTTCGCCGAGCTCCCTGCATGCGGCCAGAGCCTGGTCGTCGGGCGCGTTGTTGGCAATGACGCCGTCGGCGAGCATTACCGCGCCGTCCGACTGCACGCGCTCCTGCCACGTGCGCATCCATTCGCCGTCGCCCCAGTCGTAAGAACCGAACAGCCCCACTTTTTTACCCGTAAGGCCGTCCTCGATTGACGTAAAGAAGGGCTCGAACTCGCTCTCTTCAAGCTGTTCCGCGCCCATTGCGGGGCAACCGAAAAGAACGGCGTCGCTTTTGAGCACGCCCTCGTCCGCGGCGGATACGGGCAGAAGTGCGACTTCCGCTCCCGCGGCCTTTGCACCATCGGCAACGGCATTCGCCATCGCCTCCGTATTGCCTGTGCCAGACCAATATATTATTGAAATTTTCATACAAAAATACCTCCGAAAAATCCCTTATTATTATAAATAATTTATTATTTTGGAAAACAGTCGCGCCCCAGACAAGGAGCCCGCGTAAACGACGACGGGAGCTTACTTAAGCGTAAGTGACCGAGGAGTGCGCAAGGGCGACACAGTATCTGGCGATGAATGTTTTTCAAACTACATTAAATATTTGCGTGAGTGTCCTGCCCTTTTGCATATGGCGGCAGATGCACGCCGAACAGCGGTTATAGCGTTCGAATGTTTTTGCCGCCTCCCGCGCGTTGGAATAGACCTTCCAGCAGCCGCAAAGCACGCCGCCGTGCGGATTTTCGATAAAGCCGCGGACGTCGGAAAGAGGATAGCCGAGGAAGACGCCGATTTCGTGCGGAAAACTACCGTTCATCCGACTCTTCAGGCGGGCGACGGCCTCTTCGGCGCTGTCATAAAAATAACCGAACGAATGAAGAAAATCCTTTACGTCGTCGGAAAAAAGCACCTCTTCCAGCCTTTGGGCGTGATAGACGTACACCAGCTCCCTCTGACCGCAATCGCCGAGGGACACAAAGAAATATCCCTTGCCCTTAAAGCTCTTTTCAAGGCGGCGGAGAGTATCGCCGTCCCACTTTCTTACGCTGACGAGGCTGGCGGGTTTGAGCCCTGCAAAGGTTATGCCGCAATGTTTGCCAACTATGAATTCGGTTTCGCTCATTGCTCCTCTTTTTAAGTTCGCATATGCGAACTATGTGCCTGAATTAAAGTTCGCTTATGCGAACTCACTTGATATTATATGCATCTGGTATTGATTTGTCAACCGTTCGGCGACAAAATTTTGAATTTTATCCCAAAGCGATGTCGAGAACCATCATTGCGACAAAGCCGAGCATAACTCCCCACGTTCCGAGGTGGGGATGCTCTTCAAGCTTGCTGTCGGGGATTAAATCTTCGGCGACGACGAATATCATCGCGCCCGCCGCAAAGCCCAGAAAGAGGGTATTCAGCTTTTCGGGAATGCTGTTTTAAAAGAAAAACACGAGAGCCGACCCCGCCGCGGTGGATATAAATATTATTGAAAATCCGAGTATGACAATCGCCGTGGCGCTCACAAACTTTACTGCTTCCGCCGCCCGAACAGGCCTCGCTTTTCACAGGGCTGCACTACTACTTTTCCGACGCCGTAGCCCTGTTTTTCTATGGCGAGTTTTATCAACTCCGCGCTCGTCCCGTCCTCGGCCACGACCCGCGTTTTGCCCTTTATATGGGACAATTTTACCTTTTTGATGCCGCCCGCGCGACGGACGACGTCGTTGACGTGCGTTTCGCACATGCCGCAGTGCATGCCCTCTACATCCAATGTTATTATAATCATAATCTCCTCCTTTATTCTACCGCGGCAAGCGCGGCACGCCGCGCTTGCCGCGCATTTTATATGCGCCATTCGCCCGACTGTTGCTGGAGCGCGCACATTTTTGCATACAGGCCGCCCTTTGAGGAAAGCTCCGCGGGGCTGCCCTGTTCGGCCACCCTGCCGTCCTTGAGCAAAACGAGTTTATCCGCGCCCTCAACCGTGCGCATGCAGTGGGCTATGATGAGCACCGTTTTGCCCTTTACGAGGCGGGATATGGCGCGTTGAATGAGCGTTTCATTCTCGGCGTCGAGGGTCTGCCCATGCGCACGTTGTCGAAGATTGACGCCTTTATGAGGCGGCTGTTCTAAAAGACATATGCAACCGTATCGTTGAGCTTTTGCTTTGAAATATCCTTTACGTTTACGCCTCCTATCCTCACCGCTCCGCTCTGCGCGTCCCAGAAGCGCGCAATCAGCCCCGCCGCAGTCGTCTTGCCGCCGCCCGACGGACCGACAAGCGCGACAGTCTGACCGGCCCCTATTTTAAGGGACACTCCGTCGAGCGCATTGCACGCGCCGCCTTCATAGGCGAAGGTTACGTTATCGAACTCCACGGAATTGTCCTTGGGTTCCGCGGGAGAGGCTGCCTCGGGCATGGGCTTTATGGAGAGCAGCCCGTCAATGCGTTCTATGGCATCGCCAACAATCATGTTATTCTCGCTCATAAACATAACTTTCATGAGCGTCACCGATATTATGGGCGTGAAAACTATGTAGAATATGAGGTTTAACAGAAATTGCGGTTCCACGCCGCCCGAAGTAAAGCACAGTCCCGCCATGATGAGAGGAACGAACACGCAGTTTATAGCCGTGGTGAATGCCACCATGGGCCACATAAGGCTCCTGGTGTAGGCGATTACCCACTTATGATAGCTGTCTATCGAGCTCTTGAAGCGCATGAAGGAAAATAAAGTCTGCCCGAAAGTCTTTACGACGGGCACGCCGCGGACATATTCGACAGCCTCATTGTTCATGTCCTCCAGAGCGTTCTGGCATGGTGCGCTTGCGCATATTGCTTGCGACGCGGAACGCCGCGATGTGCGAGCACATGAGGGCGGCAAAATATATGACCATGGACAATAGCGCGCTTCCCACGGCCATCCAGCCGTAATAGATAAGGTCGGACAGCCCGGAATAATTTCCGCCGGCCCATATTACGTCGCGTATTATAAGCCAGATAAATACGAACGGCGTAAGCGCGAGCAGAGCCCTTATGCCCGACAACACCCACGAAGTGTAGGTTAAAAACCTGTGCCGCCCGGCAAAATTCATCAGCACCGAAAGGTTGCCCTTCCCCTTTTTGCCTTTTGACATAAAAATCTCCTTTATAAATTATTTTAAGTTCGCATAAGCGAACCTATGCCCTTGAAGAACGGGGCACGTTGCCCCTGTCTTTTTCGTTGAAATAACGCTATCTGTTAACTGACGTCGCAAGCGAACCCGCGCTTTCGCGCCGCAGGCCTCAATTTGCGCATACCTGCGGCTCATCTGAGGTGAATTTTTGCGATTATATAATGGAGTGCCCTTATAAATCGCAACAAGAGGAGCAAATCTCCTAAAACTAACGGTAAGTCGCAGGCGTCGCCAGCCAAGACTTGCGTTAACTTCTAAAATAATTAATGTTTTGCCTTGAAACCACGCTTTCAAGGCAAAGCCCCCAATTTGCGCATACTTGCGCCTCAGCAGGTGAAGCGGGCGCAATTTTATAACTGTTGGGCGCTTAGGATTGCGCCCGCGAGGGCAGCGCCCTCGGATAACGGCAAATCGCAAGCCGCCCCAAGGCGAGATTTGCGTTAATGTGAAATTCCCATAAGCCTATCCCAGCCGGCATAGAAAAATTCGCAAACCGCGTCGACATACTCTATTGCGTCGTCCTTGGCAAAGCCGTGTGCAACGACTTCGAAAACGCCGTTGAACAGCGCGCTCGCAAGCATGTGGTTGAGGTCGCGGCGAACATATTTTACGGGTGCGCCGCTCTCGCGCAAAACGCGCATAAAGCGCTCGGTACTGTCCGTTTCGTACTCAATCATGCGGTCGATATAATGCTCGTAGCTTGAACCGGCACTGTGGCAGACAATAAGCTTGAAGCTGTCAAAATAATCGTATATGATATCCATCATAACGCGCATTTTGTCAGAAGTGTAAGTATGCATCTCCCCCTTTTGGCGTTCGGCGGGGTATGCGGCAAAGTTCTCCTGCACGTCGGAGAAATATGCGTACAACTTTTCCGCCCCCTCCTTTACGAGGCTGGCAAACATTTCGTCCTTGTCTGCAAAGCGGCTGTAGAGCATTCCCGTGGTGACGCCCGCACGTTCGGCAATGGTGCGCATGGAGCTTTCGGCAAAGCCCTTTTCCATGAATTCGCTTCATGTTATAACGATGTTATTATAACAGTGTTATATTATCTGTCAAGAAAAAATTGTGACAATAATAATTAAATTTTCAGACATTTACGCATCCCCCTCCCGTTACAAATCAGTTTCCATCAGCGTCGCGCAAAACCGTGGCTTTTGCGCGAAAAAGGAGCCGCAGGCATTAAAAGAGACAAGCCGAGGTGTACTCGGCTTGTCGCAAAATATGCCTTGCGGCGACATGGTCGAGGCGACGGGATTCGAACCCACGACCTCATGGTCCCGAACCATGCGCGCTACCAACTGCGCTACGCCTCGATATGGTATATTAAGTTAAATTCTAAGGTCGCGGGTTACACCCACGTTCTCAAACGGCGCAAGGATATCGCCGTTTTCGGTCACCGCAAACGCAGGGAGTTATGCGTTTGCTCATCTCCCGCGGCAAAACAGCAGCTGTCTGCTGTTTTGAGAAATCCGCGCTCGTCCTCATGGCCGAACCATGCGCGAAACCTGATTGCGCTACGCCTCGATATGGTATATTAAGTTAAATTCTAAGGTCGCGGGTTACACCCACGTTCTCAAACGGCGCAAG
>CALVWX010000022.1 GCA_944368215.1 uncultured Clostridia bacterium
TCCATAAACTTCGGCAGACTGGCGCCGCAGATTGTCTATTATTTCTCGTCCTATCTCGACCTCGTTTCCTCCGGTCAGATAGAGATGGGCACGCCGATAGATTTCTGCGTCCCCACTGGCAACTTCGGCAACATTCTGGCAGCATATTATGCAAAGCGCATGGGTTTGCCTGTCCGCAGACTGCATTGCGCTTCCAACATGAACAATGTTCTGAGCGACTTCCTCGCCAAGGGCGAATACGACGCCCGCCGCGACTTTTACAAGACGACTTCGCCTTCGATGGATATTCTGATATCTTCCAACCTCGAAAGGCTGCTCTTTGAAGTTTCGGGCAGGAACGGCAAGCTGACCGCGCTGCGCATGGAAGAGCTTAAGGTTAACAAGGTGTATAAAATCACCCCCGAAGAGCAGGCCGAAATAGCCAAGACGTTCGACGGCGGCTTCGCGAACGAAGATGAAGTGGTGGAAACGGTATACGACGTGTTCTGCGACACCGGCTACACCATGGACACCCACACGGGCTGTGCGATGAAGGTGGCCGTCGACTGGTTCGAAAAGAACAAAAAAGATACTACCAATATGGTAGTTGTGGCTACGGCCAGCCCCTACAAGTTTCCCCAGGACGTTTTGTACGCCGTCACGGGCAACGACGTAAGGGACAGCTTCAAGGGCATCAAGCGCCTTCACGCCGCAACGGCCATGAAGGTTCCCGCCTCGCTTTCCGGCCTCAGGGACAAACCCGTCCGCTTCAGCACGGTTGTCTCCGCCGATAAAATGTTCGGCGAGGTAATGTCCTTCGTTTCGGATAAATAAATTTATAGCGCGGGGCGCAAAACTTTTAAGTTTTGCGCCCCGCGCCTTTATTTTTGCCGGAACAACCATAATTACGGAAAAATGCAAAAAAAGCGCGAAAAATCCCGCGCAAATCACAGCATACCATACAGATTCCTTAATTATAAGGAATTCCTTAATATGGGTTATGCTGTAAAATTTGTGCATAATTTTTGCAATTAATATTGCAATATTGCGCGCAGTGTGATATACTATACACGCAAATAAATCATATTATTTTTCAGGAGGCTGAAAAACCATGACAAATGAACAGAAACTTGATCTCATCAAACAGATGAAGATTGTACCCGTAGTAGTATTCAACAGCGTTGACGAAGTTATTCCCAAAATGGAAGCGCTCGTAAACGGCGGCCTTCCCTGCGCAGAAATAACCTTCCGCACGGCCTGCGCTGCCGAAGCTATCTCCCTCGCCTGCAAAGAATTCCCCGATGCCTTCATCGGCGCGGGCACGGTAATCAACCGCAACCAGTGCGAACAGGCTATAGTCGCCGGCGCGCAGTTCATCGTATCGCCCGGCTTCTCTCCCGAAGTTGCAGACTGCTGCGCAGAGCATAACATGCTCTATCTTCCCGGCATCGTAACCCCCACCGAAGCTATGGCGGCAATCGCAAAGGGTCTCACCACCCTCAAGTTCTTCCCTGCTTCCAACTACGGCGGACTCAAGACCATAAAGGCCATCTGCGCCGCATTCCCTTATCTTCACATCATGCCCACCGGCGGCATCAATATCGACAATATCCTCGAATACCTCGCATACGATAAAATCATCGCCTGCGGCGGCAGCTGGATGATGAAGGGCACGCCCGAAGAAATCGAAAAGACCACCAAGGAAGCTGTTGCGCTCGTCAACGGCAAATAAGCAACTCATTGCATAACCCGAAAATTTATTCGGGGGCGCAGACTTAAAGTCCGCGCCCCCCTTTAATTTGCCCTCAATTTAAAAGTTTGATATTGACTTTATCCCCTGCATATGGTACAATTTTTAGTGAATAATCATATGTGAGAGTAAGGGCGGCCGCGATTTTTGGCTTTCGGACTGCGCTGAAAGGTGCGCGCCGCAAAAGATGAGAGTACCTGCGGGCATTCTGCCCGCCGTCCGCGCGCTATTGCGCGGCCAGATTTTCAGAGAGTGTTGTAATGATTAACAGAAATGCGCTTTTCAGCGATGAAACCATACAGTTTAAATATCCCTACGCGCCCAAAGCCGGCGATAACGTAGTCATAAGAATAAGAACTTTAAGAAACGACGTATTAAAAGTTTATGCATGCTTCGGCGGCCGCCGCCACGAAATGTACAAAGAAAGGCAGGAAGACGACGCAACCTTCGATTTTTACAGGTTTGAATTTACCTGCCCCGACTGCGCCGAAGTCAGCTATTATTATCAGCTTTCGGACAGCGACGACCTCGTGTTTTACAACCGCACGGGGGCGGTTACCAACAATCAGGAAGAACACAACTTTTCCTTTTTTCCCGGCTTCGACGTGCCCGACTGGGCCAAGGGCAGGGTTTTCTACCAGATTTTTACCGACCGCTTCTGCAACGGCGACTCCCGCAACGACGTAACGGACAACGAATATTACTACACGGGTGGGCACGTAAAAAGGATTGCCGACTGGAGCAATCTGCCCTACGAGCTCGACGTGGGCAACTTCTACGGCGGCGATCTGCAGGGCGTGGAGAGCAAGATAGATTACCTTGCCTCCCTCGGCGTCGAGGGCATATATTTCAATCCCCTCTTCGTTTCGCCCTCCAACCACAAGTACGATACGCAGGATTACGACAACATAGACCCCCATCTCGCCGTCATAGAGGACGACTGCGAGCATGCCATGCAGCATTGGGAAAAGCACAACGGCTTTGCCGCGCGCTATATAACGCGCGTAACTTCGCCGCGCAATCTTGAGGCGTCCAACAGCTATTTTGCCTCCCTCGTCGAAAAACTGCACCAAAGGGGTATTGCCGTAATACTCGACGGTGTATTTAACCACTGCGGTTCGTTCAACAAGTGGATGGACAGGGAGGGAATCTACCTCAACAAGCCCGGATATGTCAAGGGCGCGTATCAGTCGGCGCGCAGTCCCTACCGCAAATATTTCAACTTCCAGAGGGGGTTTACTCCCGCCGGATATGAAGGCTGGTGGGGTTTCGAAACTCTGCCCAAACTCAACTACGAAAAGAGCCCCGAACTCTGCCGGACCATACTCGACGTCGGTGCAAAATGGGTCTCTCCGCCCTATAACGTCGACGGATGGAGGCTGGACGTCGCGGCCGACCTCGGCCACAGCGCGGCCTTCAACCATAAGTTCTGGCAGGCCTTTTCCGCCCGCGTAAAACAGGCCAACCCTTCGGCGTTCATCTTCGCCGAACACTACGGTGACCCCTCGCCCTGGCTCAACGGCAGGGAGTGGGACTCGGTCATGAATTACGACGCCTTTATGGAACCTGTCACGTGGTTCCTCACGGGCATGGAAAAGCATTCCGAATATTTCGACGGCAGCAAATACAACAACGGCAAGTCATTCTTCGACGAAATGTCCCAGAATATGGCCCGCCTGCCCCGTCCCTCGCTCGACAGCGCCATAAACCAGCTTTCCAATCACGACCATTCGCGCTTTTTAACGCGCACCAACCGCACGCCCGGCAAACTAAAGGACAAGGGCGGCGAGGCCGCTTCGCAGGGCGTGGACGAGCGCGTGATGAAGCTGGCCGTGCTCATACAGATGACGTGGCCGGGCAGCCCCACGCTCTATTACGGCGACGAAGCCGGTCAGGTCGGCTGGACCGACCCCGACTGCCGCCGCACATACCCTTGGGGACAGGAAGACGCCGCAATGATAGCTGCGCACAAGGCGGCAATCGCGCTCAGAAAGAGGGTCAGCTGTTTAAAGCTCGGCTCGCTCAAGCCCCTCGATTCGGGCAACGGATATATAGTCTACGGACGGTTCGATTCAAATGACTGCGCCGTCGTCGTCATCAACAATAACGATAAGGAAATAACCCTTTCCGTGCCAGTCTGGGAGATGGGCGTCACGTGGACGGACAGACTCGGCCTCTATTTCAGCGTCGGTTTCGAAGGCTTCAAGCCCGAACACATGCTCGACGTAAAGTTCGGCAGAATGACCGTTACTCTGCCCGCAAAGAGCGGCTGCGTCTACGGCAAAACTTTTTAACGCCGTCGCCCGCGCGGCAGCAACACACAACGCAAACAATCGGGTGAAAATCCCGTTAAACGGCACATATGTGCCATCCAATTAAAAAATTGCCGCAAAGCAAAAGCGGCTCAACCCGGGGGATGAAAATGGAAAACAGATTTTTCGGCGATTTGGACAGATACCTGTTCCATCACGGCACGCATTACGAGCTGTACAACAAAATGGGCGCGCATATCCGCGAAATAAACGGCGTGCGCGGCGTTCACTTCGTGCTCTGGGCGCCTTCGGCGCGCGCGGTGTGCGTCGTGTCGGACGGCAACGGCTGGACGCCGTGGCGCGATATTATGGAAAAGGTGGACGACAGCATATGGGAACTCTTCGTTCCCGGCATGTGTGAGGGGGTAAAGTATAAATTCCTCATCGTCCGCGCGGACGGCAGCGAAGTCTACAAAATAGACCCCTACGAATTCGGCAGCGAAAAGCGCCCCGCCAACGCCTCGGTAGTCACCAATCTCGAAAGTTACGAGTGGGGCGACGGCGAGTATATGCAGGCCAAAAAAGGCGAAAATTATCTTCAGAAGCCCATGGCCGTGTACGAAGTTCACCTCGGCAGCTGGAAAAAGGATACTTCGAAGTGGTGGGACGAGGACCAGTACCTCGACTACCGCCGCCTCGCGCACGAACTGGCCGAATATATGGGCTACATGGGCTATACCCACATAGAGGTAATGGGCATCTGCGAATATCCATTCGACCCCTCGTGGGGATATCAGGTTACGGGATACTTCTGCCCCACGGCCCGCTACGGCAGTCCGCAGGATTTCATGTACTTTGTCGATTACATGCACCGGCACGGTTTCGGCGTAATACTCGACTGGGTTCCCGCCCATTTCCCCAAGGACGATTTCGGCCTCGCCAATTTCGACGGCACTCCGCTGTATGAATACGCCGACCCCCTTCGCGCCGAATATCCCGAATGGGGCACAAAGGCCTTTGATTTGGGTAAGCCGGAAGTGAGCAACTTCCTCATCGCCTCGGCCTTCTTCTGGGTTGAAAAGTACCACATCGACGCGCTGCGCGCCGACGCCGTGGCCGCAATGCTTTACAATTCCTTCGGCAGAAGCGAGTGGCGCCCCAACAAGGACGGCGGTAACCTCAATTACGAATCGATAGAATTTTTCAAGCACCTCAATTCCATGCTCCGCACCCGCACCGACGCGTTCATTATCGCCGAGGACAGCTCTATAATCGAGGGCGTAACCGCGCCCGTCGCCAAGGGCGGTCTCGGGTTCGGCCTGAAGTGGAACATGGGCTGGATGAACGACACCCTCCGCTATATCAAAAAGGACCCCGTCTACCGCAAGTATCACCACTGGCTGATGACGCACACCTTTGAATATATCTTTTTGGAACACTATATTTTAGTGCTTTCGCACGACGAGGTCGTATACGGCAAGGGCAGCATGTGGCGCAAAATGCCGGGCGACGCAATGGCCAAGTTCGGCTCGCTCAAGTGTTACTACACCATGATGATGGGCCACCCCGGCAAAAAACTGCTCTTCATGGGTCAGGATTTCGCGCAGGAAAACGAGTGGGATTTCCGTAAATCGCTCGACTGGCATCTCTGCGACGACTCCGGCCACAGGGACGTAATGGATTGCTACCGCGCTCTTTTAAAGCTTTACACGTCCCGCCCCGTGCTTCACGACGACACGGGCTCGTCATCCTTCGAATGGATAGAGAGCGGCGATGTTTCCCGCTCGATATTCGCCTTCATCAGGCGCAACCCGTGGAACTATAACGACGGTCTAGTCTTCGTCATAAACATGACCCCTGTCGACTACAGCAACTACGGCGTCGGCGCGCCCGTGGACGGCACATATAAGCGCGTATTTTCCACCTACCCCGACGGCAGCGAATTTAACGTGGAGGCAAAGGAGGAGCTGTGCAACGGCAGACCGTACAAGCTCACCTTCGACCTCCGTCCTTATGAGGCTATAATCCTTGAAATTCCCTATCACGAGAGCACCGAAGAGGAGAAGAAGGAAGAGCGCCGCGTTAAAAACCGCATAAAGCGCGAACATAAACTGGTCAAAACCACTCGGCACGCGCCCGAAATTGAAATCCCCGCGGAACTCCTGCCAAAAGACAAAAAGCCCGCCGCGAAAAAGACGACCGCAAAAAAGGTGACCGCTAACAAATCTTCAGCTAAAAAAGCTGTAAAAAAAGACGGCGATTGAAAGCAATAAAACGCAATTAAAAAGCCCGCCGGACGCGCTTTAAAAAGGTGCGTCCGGCGGGCCATATATGCCGCTGAATAAAAATTCAGGCCGCGGCGCCCGTACGGGCGCCGCGGCACGTTAATTTCAATTATTTAAGTAAATCTGCGAGCGACTTGGAATTGAGAAAATTCATAATAACGTCGTCCAGCTCGCGCCAGAGGGGCAGGGTGAGGCACTTGTCGGCATTTTCGCACGGCTTGTCGGGCTCCAGGCACGAAACGGGCGCAAGCGACCCTTCGGCCGCGGTTATTATCTCTGCCACCGTGTACTCGTCCGCCGTCCTCGCAAGGCGGTAGCCGCCGCTTTTCCCGCGCGAAGATGTTATCAGCCCCTTCTGCGAAAGCTGTGATACGGTCGATTCCAGATATTTCTGCGATTCGTGCACGCGCTCGGCAATTTCGGTAAGCGAAACGGGGCTTCCGTCGTCGTGCTGTGCCAGATCAAGCATTACTTTAAGGGCATTCCTGCCCTTTGTCGTTATCATCATAATAATTTACCTTATAAAGCGCCCCGGCTTTGCGCCGCGGCGCGATTCACCGCGCGGCATCAGCCTCCGTATTCAATCATTTTTTCAATGCATTTTACTGCCGAGCGTCTTAAATCTTCGCTCATGGTTATCTCTTCGCCGCCTTCGCCCGTCAGACAGCGGTACACGTCCGAAAGGGTGGTGGCCTTCATATTGTTGCACACGAGGTCCTTGGAGAGGGGATAGAAGGCTTTTTCGGGGTGGGCGAACTGAAGGTGCTGGACTATAGAATTTTCGGTGCCGATTATAAATTCCTTCGCTTCCGATTTTGCCGCATAGTCCATGATGCCCGTCGTAGAACCGACATAGTCGGCGTGCTTTACCACTTCGGGGCGGCACTCGGGGTGTACTAAAAACAGTGCATTCGGGTGCGCCTTCTTCGCGGCGAGCACTTCGCTTTCGTTTATCTTTGCGTGGGTGGGGCACCCGCCGGAAAGCAGTTTAAAGTTCTTTTCGGGCAGATGTTCTTTTACGTAAGTGCCGAGGTTGATATCGGGTATGAAAAGAATGTTCTTTTCGGGCATGGCGCGGCAGATTTTTACCGCCGAGGAGCTCGTCACGCACACGTCGGCCACCGTTTTAAGCTCGGCCGTGGTGTTTACGTATGCAACTACGGCGTAACCGGGGTACTGCGCCTTTACCTGCTCGATAAGCTCTTTATCCATCTGCTCCGCCATGGGGCAGCCAGCTATCGGGTTGGAAAGCATCACGCGCTTTTCGGGGTTGAGCATCTTTACCATCTCGGCCATAAAGCGCACGCCGCACATAATTACGTTTTTGTTGGGCGTCGACTTCGCCTTTACGGCAAGGGCGTAGCTGTCGCCCGTAAAGTCAGCAATCTCGCATATGTCCTCGCTCATATAGCTGTGGGCGAGAATACACGTGTCTGTGTCCGTTTTAAGCTGTAAAATTTTATCCTGAAGTTCTCTTACTGTCATAACTTTTTTATATCCTATTTTACTTGTAGGGATTATAACACATAATAATTGCGCGGTCAACTTAAATTTTTTGGTATTGCGCCGCCAATTTTCGGTAAAATAAGCCGCGCGGCCATAAAATATGGCCGCGCGGCGCACTTTAAAAAGTAAATGTGGTTGACAGCGCAAAAATTACAGCGCGCGTATGCTCTCCACGGGCTTGCGCTTGGCAATGCTGTATACGGGCAGGAATGTTCCTATGAAGGACGTAACCACTGCAATGGCCAGCATCACCAGCCACGAAAGGGGCCCGAACACGAATATGCTTGCGCCCAGCGCGCCCGCAACTTCGGTGTTGAGCACGTTGCATACGATGAAGCTTGCAATCATCGCCAGCACAAAACATATGGCGGTTATAATTATCGATTCGGAGTAGAAAATCTTGAACACGTCCGCGCTCCTCGCGCCTACCGCGCGCAAAATGCCTATCTCTTTTTTCTTGTAGGTAATGGATACCGAGATAAAGTTGAAAAGCAACAGCATTGCAAATACGGCCATCACAACGCCCACCCACAAAAATACCTGTTCAAGCGTGCCTATCATGGAGTTGACCATGTTCAGCTGGTTCGAAAGGGGAGTGTCTATGGTAAAGAACGTGTCGTCGGCGTCGGCTGTGCCCTCGTGCGAAAGCAGAGTTTTCAAAAGGCCGTCGCTTTCGGGGAAGGGGAGAATTATCGAGGTGTAAATCGCATCCTCGGGCTTTACGTAGTTGGTAATCTGCTCGCTCCACCACGAATTTTCTTCTTCCTCGGACCCAGTAGCGTCTATCAGCGCCTGATAGTCGTCTGCCGAAAAGTATACGCCGTCCATTTCGTTCTGACGGTCGTTATAGGTGAATCCGACGACCTTGAACGTGCCGTACTCCGCGGAGGAGCTTTCAAGATAAAGCGTGTAATCGAAGTCGGCATATTCCGTGCCTGAATATTTGTCTGCGAGTTCAAGCACGTCGGCCAGAGCGTCGGCAATTTCTTCGTCCGTGGCGTATACTATTTCGCCCGTCTCGTCATCGTAGTAGTCGCCCATGCCGAGCATATTCACCTTACGGTTCATGTCGTTGTAGAACTCGTCTGCCGCGGCGAACATTTCCTGCTGCTTGTCAAAGTCGGTCTCGTTGTTGGCCTCGTCCCACATGCGCTGGTATTCGGTATAAAACATATCATTGAAGTTAGTTTGCACATCATTATATTGCACGACGATTTCGCCGTCGGAAAGAGTTTTGTCCGTCCTGCCGTCAAAGAAGGCAAGATTTTCAGGCGTTTCGCCCTGAGCTGCGGGCAGACTGTTTATTGCATTGAATTCGAACGAGTAGTAATCGTTTTCGGGCGACGACTTTACGTAAATAATCTGTTGCAGATACCGGAAACCGTAATCAGTGTAGTCCGTATCGTAGTAGCCGAAATCGCCCTTGTGCACGTCATAAAAGTCGTCGTTGACCAGAACGGTGCGGTATATGCCCGTTGCAAGCTCGGTAGAAAGTTCATCTGCAAGGTCGCGGTCGGTCTCGGCTTCCTTCAGGGAATCATATTTCTCCGGAAGGTTGTATCTGAACACGCCCGCCACATTCAGCTCTGCGCTTCTGCCCGAATTGCGTGAGGTTAAGGTCAGCGTTTTACCAACTATGTCTGCGTAGTTTTCTATTGCAATGCGCTCGCTGTCTCCGTCGTACAGCCCCGCCTCTTTAATGGCGTCGAAGGTATAGGAAGATATTACTATATCGTCTTCGCCGATGGCCGAAAGGTCGGTGTCGGTCAGCATGTCGCCCTGCCATGCGGAGGGTTCAAATGTCGCAAAGCCCGTTACCGTCGCATCATAGTAGGATGAATTGAGGTTGCCCGTGTTGTATATGGTGAAATACATGCCGGAATATCCCGTCTGAGTGTAGGTGTAAATGCCCAGCGTCTTGTCGCCGTATTCCGAGCGCATGCTCTCAACGTCGGCGGGGGTAAATTCGGTTCTGTTCGAGGATTCGTAGCGCGAATATTCCTCGCCGTTCTGGTAGCTTACGTTCGTGTATCTGTAAGAATTGTATACAGGTAGCGCGCGGTAGTCGGAATCGGCGTAGCTTGCAAGCGAAGTTTCCACGGGGTCGTAGAATGTCAGCGTGGAAAACAGTCCGAACAGCGCAAATGCTATAAACGATAAAAGTATGGTAAAGAACAGGCGGAAGGGCTTGACCTTAAGGCTGCTCGCGCCTATCTTTACGGCGTGACGCATGGGCAGGCGGGAGCGTATAAAGTTGCTGTCCTGCGGGGTGTACTCCTTTTCGCTTATATCGGCGGGGGTTATGTCCCTGAATTTTTCGCGCGCGCCTTCCTCGTCGATTCTGGCCGCCTTTTTAAAGTCGGCATTTTCGCGTTCGCCGCATGATATTATAAGGTCTTTGGGCGAGGAACGCAAAAATTTGTTTATTTTTTCCACGTCCGCGGCTGTAAGTGAGGAGCCGCTTTTAATAGTTATAATGTCGTCGCCGATAAAGCTTAAATTCTGGCTCGCGGGTCTGGCGGCAACTTTTGTCTTTACCACGTCGGAAATTATTTTGCCGTCTTTAAGCTCAATAATTCTGTCGCCGTAAATTTCGGCGAATTCGCGGTCGTGAGATACGACTATTACCAGCTTTTCTTCAGAAAGCTTTTTCAGCGTGTCGAAAACCTGCTTGCCCGTCGCCGAGTCCAGCGCGCCCGTCGGCTCGTCGGCCATTATAATTTCGGGGTTTTTAACCAGTGCTCGCGCAATGGCAACGCGCTGTTTCTGTCCGCCAGAAAGGGTGTTGGGCTTTCGCTTGGCAAAATCTTCAAGCTCTACAAGCTTTAAAATTTCGTTTATGCGCTCTTTGTCCTTGTTCTTGCCCTGAAGCTCCAAAGCGAGGGCAATGTTGTCTTCAACCGAAAACTCGTTTAAAATGTTGTATTCCTGAAATACGAATCCCACAAAGGTGTTGCGGTAGCTGTCGAAGTCGGATTGCGTAAAGTCCTTGCTGCTCCTGCCCTTTATGATTATTTCGCCCGAATCGGGCGAATCGAGCCCGCCGCACACGTTTAAAAGGGTGGACTTGCCGCTGCCCGACTTACCCAGTATGAAAACCATGCCCCTTTCTTCGAACTGTACTGAGACGCCGTCGAGCGCGCGCACCTCCGCGCCGCCCTTGGTTTTGTAGACCTTTACAAGGTCTTTTACTTCCAGCATAAATTTTTCTCCTTGTTGGCGCGCAAACTGTTGTTGGCGCAATGTACAATTATTATAATACAAAAAATATAATATGTCAAAAAACTGTCGGCCATTTTTAACGTATAAAGGGCGCGCCCTGCCAAACATGCGCGGCCGCCGCAACAGCGTGAAATTTTTTTTAAAATGTCCGCCAATTCCCGTTGACAAAAGAGCAATATGCGCTTATAATCATATCATACTAAAAAGGTAGGAATTAAAAGGAAACACAGACATGGCAAAGACCATATATGTAGATAACGCCGCCACGACCGCTATGAGCGACGTCGCGGTGGAGGCGATGAAGCCGTATATGAAGGGTATTTACGGCAATCCTTCGTCCCTGCACAGCGTGGGGCAGAAGGCCAGGGAAGAGCTTGAAAAGGCCCGGGAGGCCGTCGCCGCATGCATAGGCGCAAACGCGCGCGAAATTTATTTCACTTCGGGCGGCAGCGAATCGGACAACCAGGCCATATATTCGGCCGCACACAACGGCGCGGCCAAGGGCAAAAAGCATATAATTTCGACAAATTTCGAACACCACGCCGTTCTGCACACGCTTAAAAAGCTCGAAGGCGAAGGGTTCGAGGTTACTTTATTGCCTGTGGATAAGGACGGGCTCATCACCGCAAAGCAGGTGGAGGAGGCCATCCGTCCCGATACCGCCCTCGTCACCGTAATGTACGCCAATAACGAGGTGGGCACCATTCTCCCCGTAAGGGAGATAGGCGCCGTCTGCCGCGAAAAAAAGGTCACCTTCCACACCGACGCCGTTCAGGCCGTCGGCCACATTCCCGTAGACGTGGAGGCGGACAATATCGACATGCTCTCCCTTTCGGCGCATAAATTCCACGGCCCCAAGGGCGTCGGCGCGCTGTATTGCCGCAGGAATATTCCCTTAAGAACGTTTATCGAAGGCGGCGCACAGGAGCGCGGCAAGCGCGCGGGCACCGAAAATCTGGCCGGCATATGCTCGATGGCCGCGGCCTTGCAGGACGCCGTCAACCACATGTACGAAAACATGGCCAAGGAAGAGCTCATGCGCGACATTTTAATCGACGGCCTTTCAAGAATACCCCACTCAAAGCTCAACGGCGACAGGGTAAGAAGGCTCCCCGGCAACGTCAACATGTGCTTCGAAGGTATCGAGGGCGAAAGCCTTCTGCTCCTTTTGGACGCAAAGGGCATATGCGCCTCGTCGGGTTCGGCCTGCACTTCGGGCTCGCTCGACCCCTCGCACGTCCTTCTGGCTTTGGGGCTCCCGCACGAAGTCGCGCACGGTTCCCTGCGTCTTTCGCTTTGCCCCGACAACACCGAGGAGGAGATGCGCTACATTGTCGAACAGGTTCCCAAGGTGGTCGAATACCTCCGCTCCATTTCCCCCGTATGGGAGGAGCTGGAAAAAGGGGAGAGGCCGCATCTCATATAGTTAACGCAAATCTCGGCAGGGCGTGCCTGCGATTTGCCGTTATTTTTAGGGGCCAGCCCCTCGGCGCGCAATGCTTAGGGGCGCCCGATAATATAATTGCGCGCCTTCACCCCGCTGAGGCGAAAGGGTTCGCAAATTGGGGCTTGCTGCACAAAGGCGCGACTTCGCTTGCAACGTGTTGTTATGCGCCAAAGGCGCGAAAAATTTTTGCTCGATTTTTCTTCTCCGTCATTTCGACCGCAGCGGAGAAATCTATCAGTAAAGCGCGGTCGGATTAATTTAATAAAATGGCGCTAAGCCGCAGCCGCGACTTGCGTTAAGGAGATTTTATATGGCACTCTACAGCGAAAAAGTAATGGATCATTTCACCAACCCCCGCAACGTCGGAAAGCTCGACGACGCCGACGGCATAGGCGAGGTAGGCAATGCCCGTTGCGGCGACATAATGAAAATTTATATCAAGGTCAAGGACGGCATAATCACCGACGTGAAGTTCAACACGTTCGGCTGCGGCAGCGCAATCGCTTCGTCCTCGATGGCTACGGAAATGATAAAGGGCAAGCCCATATCAGAGGCTCTCACCATCACCAACAAGGCCGTGGCCGAAGCTTTGGACGGGCTCCCCGCGCACAAAATGCACTGCTCCGTGCTCGCCGAGGAAGCTATCCGCGCCGCAATCAAGGACTATTACGACAAAAACAGCATAGCTTACGACCCCGCAGACTTCCCCGAACCTTCCGAAGAGGAGCACTCATAACCCGCCCGCGGCGGCGTTACACGGTATATATGCCGCGTTGAACACAAAATGTTGTATCTATCCTCGTTTGCGTTCCCCGGGTGGGATGCGGAGTACAGTTACAGGTTGAACAAAGTAAAGCGCACGTGCTACAACACGATGTATCCCTTCTTCGTGCTGTCGGCGCGCGCTTTTTCACGCATTGATTTCGAGCCTGTCACCATTTTGTACGGCGGCAACGGCAGCGGCAAATCGACTGCTCTCAACGTAATCGCCGAAAAGCTGAGGCTGGAGCGCTCAAGCCTACATAACCGCTCGGATTTCTTTGAAGATTACATAAAAATGTGTTCGTGCTCGCGCGAAAAGAGCGTGACCGGCGAAATAATTACCAGCGATGACGTTTTCGACTACATGCTCTCCGTCCGCGGCGTAAATGCGGGCGTGGACGAGCGCAGGGAGGAGCTTTTCGAATAGTATCAAAGGCTCAGGTGCGAGCAATCGCAGGTGAATTCCCTCGAGGATTTCGAACGTCTCAAGAAGATAGTGGACGCTCGCAGGTGTACGCAGTCGGAATATGTGCGGCGCAACCTTGGGCAGAACGTGCGCGAGCGCTCTAACGGCGAAAGCGCCTTTGCGTACTTTACCCAAAAGATAAAGAGCGACGCGCTCTATCTTCTGGACGAACCCGAAAACAGCCTCTCTGTGCAGTTGCAAAAGGAACTCGCTGTTTTTTTGTCCGATTCGGCGCGCTTTTACGGTTGTCAGTTAGTTATCGCCACGCATTCGCCATTTATCCTATCCATGCGTGGCGCGAAAATTTACGATCTCGATGCCGATCCTGTGGACGTAAAGGAGTGGACGGAGCTTGAAAACGTGCGCGAGTGGTACCGTTTTTTTAAGGAAAACAGCGATAAATTCGGCAGTTGACCCGCCAATATGTTTGAATTAATCGTTGCGGAGGATAAAATATGTCCAAAGAACTTACCGAACAGCAAAAAATAGAGCGCTCTATAATAACCAAATTCCGCAAGGGGATATGGTCGCGCTTTCTGGAGGCCGTAAAGGCGTACAACCTGATAGAGGCGGGCGATAATATCGCCGTGTGTGTTTCGGGCGGCAAGGATTCCATGCTGCTCGCAAAGTGCATTCAGGAACTTAAACGCCACTCCGATATCCCGTTCGAGGCGCAATATATCGTAATGAACCCCGGGTATAACGAGGAGAACGCCGCCCTCATCTCGGCCAACCTTCAAAAGCTCGGAATCCCCGCGCACATTTATAATTCCGACATATTCGACGTAAACGATTTAATCGGCGGCGAACATCCCTGTTATCTTTGCGCGCGCATGCGCCGCGGTTTTCTCTACGCCCGCGCAAAGGAACTCGGCTGCAACAAAATCGCCCTCGGCCACCACAAGTCGGACGTTATAGAAACTACTCTGATGTCCATGCTCTTCGGCGGGCAGATTCAGGGCATGATGCCCAAAATAAAATCTGCCAATTTCGCGGGCATGCAGCTCATCCGTCCCCTGTACTGCGTGCTTGAAGACGACATTATCCACTGGCAGCAGTACAACAATTTAACTTTCATAGCCTGCGCGTGCAAGCTCACGGCGGGGCTGGCCGTCGGTCAACAGGGCCAATCGGCGCGGCAGGATGTAAAAAAGCTCATAAAGGACTTCCGCGCGCGCAATCCCGACGTCGACGCGTCGGTCTTCAAGGCGTTGCACAACGTCCAGCTCGACACCCTCCCCGCCTTCAAGTATAAGGGCGAATATTTCTCTTTCAACGACAAGTTCGACGGGATAGAGATTGAAAAGAAAGGGGACAGGGAATAGGATACAGGGGATAGGGAAGGCGGCAATGTATGCTCCGCTTTTGTCATACTGAGTGCAGTCGAACGTATCTGGGGGGGGGCACCCGCCGACAAAAGCGGGGCCGCAAAGCGCAATTTATTTTACTATAGTCAAAACCTATAGCAACACATAGACGGAACGTAAGTTCCGCCTTTTTCTTTTGTGCAACAAAATACTTGTATGCGCGCGCGGCGTGTGGTAAAATATAGATATGAAGATAACAGACATATTGAACGGTAAACAAACGGTGCTTTCATTCGAGGTGTTTCCCCCCAAGACGGGCGACGCCTTCGACGGCGTTGTAAAGGCGGTGGACGCAATCGCCGCGCTCAGGCCAGATTTCATGAGCGTGACTTACGGCGCTGGCGGCGGCACTTCGGAATATTCCGCGGCAATCGCCGAGCACATGAAAAACGATTTGGGCGTTACGCCCCTCGCGCACCTTTCGTGTATTTCCTCAAACCGCGCGGACGTGCACGAAAAACTGGCGCGACTTAAGGCGGCCGGCATCGAAAATATCCTCGCACTGCGCGGAGATATTCCCAAGGATTTTGCTGGCAACCTCGATTATACATACGCCTGCCAGCTCGTCGCCGAAATAAAGAGCTACGGCTCATTCTGCATAGGCGGTGCGTGCTATCCCGAAGGCCACCCCGAAAGCGACACTTTATTTTCGGATATCGACAATCTGAAAAAGAAGGTGGACGCGGGCTGCGATTTTTTGACCTCGCAGATGTTCTTCGATAACGACGCCTTTTATTCCTTCATGTCAAAGGTCAGGGAGGCGGGCATCTACGTGCCCGTAATCGCGGGAATCATGCCCGTAACCAACGGCAAACAGATAAAGCGCATGATGTCCCTTTCGGGCAGTTCGCTCCCCGCGCGCTTCAGGCGCATAATAGACCGTTTCGGCGACAATCCCGCCGCAATGGCGCAGGCCGGCATAGCGTATGCCACCGAACAGATAATCGACTTATATGCAAACGGCGTAAAGGCAGTGCACGTGTACTCCATGAACAAACCTGCGGTTGCCGCCGCAATCCGCGCAAATTTAAGCGAAATAGTATGACTGTTTTAACGGGCAGATTGCAAAAAATAGACAGGCGCGAAACGCTCCGCTACCTCGGCTATACAAAGAGCGTGGCCGACATGGGCGGCGCGCAGGCTTTAATTGACGGGTGCGAGGAGGAAGTGCTCGCCGTGCAGGATTTAAAGGCCGTGTATTCGCTCTTCGATATTTCGCGCGGCGAATGTCTCGACCTCGGCTTTGCCCGCACAGACAGCCGCGACCTTGCAAAGTACCTTCAAGGCTGCGGCCGCCTCGCCCTGTTCGCGGCTACGGCCGGTTCTGGCATCGACAGGTTAATCGCCCGCTATTCGCGCCTCTCGCCCGCGCGCGCGACCGTCGTTCAGGCGCTCGGCGCGGCTTTGATTGAGGAGTGGTGCGACAAAGTTCACGCCTCGTTGATGGCGCAATATGGCGCGATTGCCGCGCGCTTTTCGTGCGGGTTCGGCGATTTGCCCCTCAGTTTGCAGCGCGATATATTTTCCGCGCTCGACGTTACAAAAAAGATAGGCGTCACGCTGTCGGACGATTGTTTCATGACCCCGACAAAATCTGTGACGGCCATAGTGGGAATAAAAATATGACATTCAGGCAAAAGCTTAAAAAGGGAATAGTCCTTATGGACGGCGGCATGGGCACCATGCTTCAGCAGCTCGGCCTGCCCCTCGGCGCGCTGCCCGAAGAGTGGAACATAACCCGCCCGCAGGTCATTGAGGACATACACTCGCAGTATATCGCCGCGGGTGCGGACGTGGTTTACGCCAACACCTTCGGCGCAAACTGTATAAAATTCGGCGACCGCACGGAGGAAGTGGTGAGGGCAGGCATATTGTGCGCAAAGCGCGCCGCCCTCGGCACGGGCGCGCTCGTCGCGCTCGACGTCGGTTCGCTCGGCAAAATGCTCGCCCCCCTCGGCGACCTGCCCTTTGAAGAGGCCGTGGGTATTTTCAAACGCACCATCTCTGCCGGTGTAAAGGCGGGAGCCGACCTCGTCGCCATAGAGACGATGAACGACGTCTACGAGCTCAAGGCTGCCGTAGTCGCCGCCAAAGAGGTTTGCTCTCTCCCCGTTCTCGCCACGCTCGTGTTCGGCGCGGACGGCAAAACCATGACGGGCACCTCGCCCGAGGCGGCCGTGGCTTTGCTGGAAGGTCTGCGCGTCGACGCGCTCGGCCTCAACTGTTCGCTCGCCCCCGCCCAGATGGAGGGGGCGGTAAGGCGCATGCTCGCCGTAAGTTCAACGCCAGTCGTCGTCAAGCCCAACGCGGGACTCCCCCGCGACGAGGGCGGAAAAACGGTCTATTCGCTCGGCGCGGACGACTTCGCCCGCGACATAGCCTCCCTTGTAAAACTGGGCGCGCGCGTCGTCGGCGGCTGCTGCGGCACCACGCCCGAGTATATAAAAAAGATTAAACTCGCCCTTCAGGGCGTGGAGGCAAAGGCCGTCGGGCGTAAAAATTTAACCGTCGTCAGCTCGTATACCCATGCGCGTTATTTCGGGGCTATCCCCGTGCTTATCGGCGAAAGAATCAACCCCACGGGCAAAAAACGGCTCAAAGAGGCCCTGCGCTCGGGCGATATGGCGTATATCCTCGGCGAGGCAGTCTCTCAGGCCGAAAAGGGCGCGCATATCCTCGACGTAAACGTCGGCCTGCCCGAAATCGACGAGCCCGCCGTCCTCTCGGCCTGCGTAAGCGAAATTCAGGCCGTAACCGACCTGCCCCTGCAGATAGACACCTCCGACCCCGCCGCCATGGAGCGCGCAATGCGCATTTACAACGGCAAGCCGCTCGTAAACTCCGTCAACGGAAAAAGGGAGGTAATGGATGCAATCTTTCCCCTCGTAAAAAAATACGGCGGCACGGTAATCGCGCTCACCCTCGACGAGGAGGGCATCCCCCCTACGGCGCAGGGCAGAACAGCTATAGCAAAAAAGATAATAAGGGAGGCGGTCAGGTACGGCATAAAAAAGTGCGATTTAATATTCGACACTTTAGCCATGGCCGTTTCGGCCGACGGCACGGCCGCCGTCGCCGCGCTCGAATCCCTGAGTTATATCAGGCATACTCTGGGGTGTAACACCTCGCTGGGCGTTTCAAACATATCCTTCGGCCTGCCCAACCGCGATTTTATAAATTCAACTTTCTTCGCCATGGCGCTCGCGCGCGGGCTGTCTGCGGCAATAATCAACCCCAACTCGCACGAGATGATAAAAACCTATAAAAGCTTCCTCGCGCTCTCCGGCAGGGACGAAAACTGCCTCGGGTACATCGCGTACGCATCGTCGGTCACCTCGTCGGTTACGGCAACCGCCGCTCAGGCGCAGGCGGCTGCGGACGACGATCTGCAGGGCGCTATAATAAAGGGCCTCAAGGCCCGCGCGGCCGAATGCGCGGCGCAGCTTTTAAAGGATAACGCCCCCCTCGACGTAATTAACGCGCACATAATCCCCGCCCTCGACGACGTGGGCGACAAGTTTGAAAAAAAGACGCTCTTCCTGCCCCAGCTTTTAATGAGCGCGGAGGCGGCGGGCGCGGCTTTCGACGTAATAAAGGGCAGTTTTTCGGGCGCGGCGCAGTCCAAAAAGCTCAAAGTCGTCGTAGCCACCGTCAAGGGCGACATTCACGACATCGGCAAAAACATAGTCAAAACTCTGCTCATAAATTACGGCTTCACCGTCTTCGACCTCGGCCGCGACGTCGACCCGCAAAAGGTCGCCGACGAAGTAAAGCGCACGGGCGCGCAGGTCTGCGGACTTTCGGCCCTCATGACGACCACCGTCCAGTCCATGGCGCGCACCATAGAGCTTCTGCGCGAACAGTGCCCGGATGTAAAAATCGTCGCGGGCGGAGCGGTCATGAATGCCGAATATGCTTCGGCCATAGGCGCGGACGTATACTGCAAGGACGCCATGGCTACCGTCCGCTACTGCGAAGAGCTGGAGAAATTGCTTTCCTGACATTATAGAGCGGCATATATGGCACAATCAACGATATTTTCCGGGCGGCGCAGGCCGCCCGTTTTTTTGTTATTGACTAAATCGATGTTTGGTTGTATAATATATACGCAGTAATAATTTTTGCACGGCCCAACCGCCGCATGGAGAAGAAAAATGAACAAACCGCGCGTGGTATTTCCTTATACTGAAGCCGGCCTCGGGCACATAATGCCCATGAACAGTATCGCCGACGAGTTTGAAAAACTTTACGGCGACAAGGTCGAATGCGTGCGCTCCAATTTCTTTACAGAAACGGGCAATCCCGACCTCATAAGGTACGAAAAACATCTCGCCGAGAGTGTGGTTAATTATAACCGTCACCCCGGAATGGGGTTTTTTGCTACATTCAATATGGATTTCTGGGGCACAACCATCTCCAGCTGGGGTGCGGTGGTGTACATAGAACAGAATGCGGCCGAAGCGGGTATTGCCCACATGGAGGAGCTCAGGCCCGACCTCGTCGTCAGCACGCACTGGGCGACCAACTACTACGCCATGCACATGAAGGACAGACCGCTTACCGCCATGTACTGTCCCGACGCAAAAATAAATACGCTTTTCCGCTACAAGTGCGATTTAACGCTCGCTTCCATGCCCACGGGTTACAGGCGCGCCCGCCGCATGCATTGGCGCAGATATAATAACGACAATATAAAGCTCGTTCCCTTCCTCATCCGCAAGGAGGCCTTCGAAGTCAGCCCCGACAAAAAGGTCAACCGCCGCGCAATAGGAGTGGACGAGGATAAATTCACCGTCGTTTTAGCCGACGGCGGCTACGGCATAGGCAAGCTTCAGGCTATGACCGAAGAGCTTCTGCGGCGCGACCTTCCCATAAATCTGATACCCGTCTGCGGCAGGAATGCCGAACTTTACGAACATTTCAAAACGCTGACATCAAAGGGCAGAACTACCTTCAAGCCCTTCGGTCTGGCCGACAATATGCTTGAAATAATTGCCTCGGCCGATATAACGTGCGGCAAGAGCGGCGCCTCCATGATGGCCGAACCGTGCTTTTTCGGCGTGCCGCAGATAATAACGCACTATGCCACCGATATAGAGCGGTGGATAGGCAAGTATTACATAAAGACGGTGGGCAGCGCTCTCAAAATTTTCAACGTCAGAAAGGCCGCCGACAAAGTAGAAGAATTCGTCGCCGACCCTTCAAAGCTCGAACCCTACAGGCTCAACGCCATGGCCCAGCGCGACAACTACGGCGCGGAAAAATGTGCGCGCTACATATTCGGCCTTTTATGCAAAAAGTTCCCCGAACTTAAAGACGGCACGGAACTTTGTTAACGAAAGTGGTGGCTTGGCCGAAGCCATCCGCTTTCCGTTAGTTTGGGAGGCCGGCCTCCCTTGCCGCGATGGCCTGAGGGCCCACGATAATATTATCGCGGCAATTCCCACTGCTGAGGCGAAAGGATTCGCAAATTGTGGCCTTTCACCCGAAAGTGCGATTTCGGGTGAAAACATTATTTATTTCAGAAATACTTTTCCCCTTTGTCATCTTGAGCGAAGTCGAAAGATCTCGGAGCGTAAGCTACGGACAAAGGGGGGTGCCTACTTACTAAAACATTATCGCGCAAAACCGTGGCTTTTGCGCGAAATTTACAAATGATGGGACCGCGGGCGGCGCATTGATATGCGCTGCCTCGTTTTTTCCGGTGCGCGAATGATTTGTCTAAGTGAAAAGAGGGTGTAAATTTCCGCTTAGTTTGGTGATTGGCCAAATGTTGTGGCTTAAGGTGTTGCTTTTTGCAAATTGTTATGTTAAAATGATTAAGAATAATTTTTGCAGAGAAAATATTATGCAGGGAGATAAAAAAGTTCTTTACTCGGCCGTCCAGCCGACAAATAATTTAACCATAGGCAACTATATCGGCGCGGTTAAAAACTGGGTCGATTTGCAGTCCGAATACGACTGCGTGTTCGCCATCGCCAACATGCACGCCATAACCGTCAGGCAAAACCCCGCGGAATTGCGCAAAAATACTTTAAGCCTGCTCGCCTTATATATCGCCTGCGGCATCGACCCCGAAAAATGCGTGCTCTACCTTCAGTCGCACGTACCCGCCCATGCCGAGCTTGCCTGGGTTCTCAATACCTTCACGTACGTCGGCGAAATGGAGCGTATGACGCAATTCAAGGATAAATCTGCAAAACACGCCGACAATATAAATATGGGCCTCATGGACTACCCCGTTTTAATGGCGGCGGATATCCTTTTATATCAGACGGACGTCGTGCCCGTAGGCGTCGACCAGCGCCAGCACCTCGAAATCACGCGCGATATCGCCGTGCGGTTCAATAACATATATTCCCCCACGTTTACAGTGCCCGAGGGCGTATACATGAAGGTGGGTGCAAAGATAAACGACCTTCTGGACCCATCCAAAAAGATGAGCAAGTCGGCTGAAAACGCCAACGGCTCTGTATTCCTTTCGGACGACAGGGACACGGTGATGCGCAAGTTCAAGCGCGCCGTGACCGACAGCGAAGCCTGCGTTAAATACGACCCGCAGAACAAGCCGGGCGTAAGCAATCTTCTTTCCGTCTACTCGGTATTCACGGGCAAGGCCATGCCCGACTGCGAAAGAGATTTCGAAGGTAAGGGCTACGGCGATTTCAAACTTGCCGTGGGCGAAGCCGTGGCCGATAAACTCGCCCCCATTCAGCAGAGACAGGCCGAGCTGCTCGCCGACAAAACTTACCTCGACGGCGTTTTAAAGAACGGTGCCGAACGCGCCGCGCACAGGGCAAACAGAACGCTTTCCAAGGTCTACAAAAAGATAGGCTTCTATCAGCTTTAATATATGTTCGGATACATTCACCCCGAAAGGCCGCACATGTTCGTCAAGGACGAAATGCTCTACAAGGCGCTCTATTGCGGTATGTGCAAATCTATAAAGGAGGGCAGCGGCGCGATGGCCCGCACCGCGCTCACCTACGACATGGCATTCATGTCCGCCCTCGTCCATAACCTCAAAAACTGCGACGTCGTCGTCAAAAAGTGCAGGTGTGCACTTCACCCCTTAAAAAGGCGGTACATGGCAATCCCGGACGAAACTTCCGTGCTTTTGGGTTGCGTCAATACCGTTCTCGCATATTATAAATTGCTGGACGATAAGTCGGACGGCGACAAAAAGGGACTGTTTTCCTTCCTCTATAAAAGGGGTTACAAGAGGGTGGTAAAAAAACACCCGGAGGTAGCCGCGATAATTTCAGAGCAGCTGTCCCTTCAGGGCGCGCTCGAAAAAGCCGGTTGCACCGTCATAGACGAAGCGTGCGAGCCGACGGCCCGCATGATGCAGAAGCTTTCGGCGTATATCCTCGGCGACAAGGCCGATGAACATACCGACGGGCTGTTCTATGACATCGGCAAGTGGATTTATCTCGCCGACGCACTCGACGATTACGACAAAGATGTAAAAAAAGGCAGGTACAATGTCCTTTACAACGCTTTCTCCCTGCCGGCCAAGCAACAGGCCGTCCAAGCCAACGGCGAAGAGATAAACTTCATCTTCAATTCGCTGTTCGCCGACATGAGGGAGCACCTCGCAAACGTAAAATTCCATTTCAACCACGATTTAACTGACAACATAATTTTGCTCGGCATTCCCGCAAAGACGCGCAGCCTTGTATACGACAGGTGCGGGGAAGGCAAAAAGCAGGAAAAAGTTTAAAAAACGGCAACTGTTGCACATACAATTAAGGAGGCACAAGCCACACCATGAACAAACGCAATCTTGAAATTTTAGGTCTCGGCGAGGACGCCACCCGCGAGCAGATAGAGGAGGCGTACAACACCCTCCGCGAAAAATATCTCGAGGAGCGCTTTGCCGACGGCGAAGTGGGCAACAACGCCGCGCGCATGCTCACAAAAATAGAGACGGCCCGCACCGAGCTTTTAGCCGAACTCGCCGAATCTGAAAACGCCGAAGAAAACGGCGGCGGCTCGGCTTACGAAAAGGTCGAGGAGCTCATAAAGAACGGCAATCTCGACGAAGCCCAGCGCGCCCTCGATTCCTTCAACGAGCGCCCCGCCCAGTGGCACTATCTGCAGAGCGTTGTTTTCTACCGCAAAAACTGGGTAAACGAGAGCAAAAAACAGCTGGAAATCGCCATGCACCTCGATGCGGGCAACCAGAAGTATAAGGACGCTTACAAAAAGCTCACCGATAAAATGCAGTACGACGCTTCCCGCCACACGCACGAGGGCGCCAATCAGAGCGCCTACCGCGGTCAGGACATGAACACCGCGCAGGACAATCAGATGGGCGGCAATTTCTGCACGGACTGCCTCACCTGTTGCTATGCAAACCTCTGCCTCAACTGTATGTGCAATATGTGCTGCAATTAAAAATGTCTAAAAAACGTAACTCAAAATCATTCGAAATAGCGCTGTCTGCCATATCCTGCGCGCTGGCGATTATTTTTCTGCTCGTCGGAACATTGAGCCACGTGTTGCTCGCCACGGGATACATCATGGCGCAGATATGTCTGATGATTCCCCTTTCAAAGGGCTTTTACGTCGGCGACGCATTGGCTTACATCGGCACCTGCATTCTCACAATCCTGCTCGGCGCAATCGGGCAGGCGTGGCTTTTGGTGCCTTTTATAATGTTCTTCGGCCTGCATCCCCTTTTAAACGCCCTCCAGCTGCGCTTCAACATAAACAGGTGGATAGCCTACATAATAAAGGCCGTGTGGTTCGATTTTTCGCTGTGGGTAATGTATATCCTCGTTTTCGGCTCGACGATAGGCAATCCCGATATCGAAATCTACCGCGTGATAAACGATTATATCCTCGTCTTTATCTTCGTCGGCGGAACTATAGTTTTCTTTATTTACGATTATATAATGTTCAAGGTTCAGATGGCGGTCAACGCCTTTGTGTACCGAATAAAAAAGTAACGTAAATTAAGCGCCGAAGGCTAGGCACCACTTCGCTTGCGCCGTTAATAAATTTAAGATACTTCAACAAAAAATCATGCAAAAGAACAGTGTTTACAGCGGCGTCGTCGCCTCGCTCGGCAGCGAAGGCGAGGGCGTCATTAATTTAACCGACGGCCGCGCTTTCGTCCCCGGATGCATAACGGGGGAGGAGGTGTCCTTTACCGCGCTCTCGGTAAAGGGCGACGTCGCATACGGCAAGCTGAACGCCGTTTTGAGGCCCTCGCCTGATAGGGTTGTGCCGCCTTGCCCCGTCTTTTTAAAGTGCGGCGGTTGCCAGCTCCAGCACATGTCTTATCCCGCCCAGCTCGCTTTCAAGCGCGGGCTGGTTGAAAACTGTTTAAAAAAGCTGGGGAATATCTCTGCGGAAGTCAGACAAACGGTCTGCGGAGGGCAGCAGTACGGCTACCGCAACAAGCTCGCCCTGCCCGTCGGCAGGGACGGGAACGGCAAAAATATAGTAGGCGTGTACGCGCCTCGCTCCCACCGCATAGTGCCCGTAACGCATTGCGCCCTGCAAAAGGAGTGGTGCGCACGCCTTATAGACTGCCTTCTCGCCTTTATGGACAAGGCGGGGCTGAAGGGCTACGACGAAGTTTCGCGCAGCGGCGATATCCGCCACATAGTAGGCAGGCAAATAGGGGATAACTTCATTTTTACCGTCGTCGCCGCGCACAAAATAAATGCGGACGGGCTCGCCAAAATTCTTGACAAACAGTTCCCGTCTTACGCGCTCTGGCTCAACGTAAACGGCAGCACGGGCAACGCCATTTTGGGCAAAGAGTGGCACATATGCCGCGGCCAAGGCACCTTTCAGGGCGAAGATTGCGGCGTAAAATTTACCGCCGGGGCCGAAACCTTTCTGCAGGTCAACGACGGCGTGCGCACCCTTCTGTACGAGGCGGTAAAGCGCGAAGTCTGCTCGCCCGGAGCCGTCGCCATAGATTTGTACAGCGGCGGGGGAATGCTCACAGCCATGCTGGCGGGCGGCTGTGCGGCGGCCTACGGCATAGAAATCGTGCCCGAAGCCGTAAAGTGCGCAGATGAGCTGGCTGCGCTCAACGGCCTTTCGGATAAAATGCACAACCTCTGCGGCGCGGTGGAGGACAGAATAGGCGAAGTTCTCGCTTCTACCGAAGGCATGGAGCGCGTAATCGTCTGCGACCCGCCCCGCAAGGGCATGGAGCGTTCGGTTATAAGGGAAATTTTAAAGAGCGGCGCCGATAAAGTTGTGCTCGTTTCGTGCAACCCCGCAACCCTCGCGCGCGACTTGGGGCTTTTATGCGGCTCGCTCGCGGAAGACGGCAACAAAATTATCAAAAACCCCGCATATATCCCTCATTCAACGGCCGGTTACTACGCTGTTGAGTCCGTCACCCCCTTCGACATGTTCCCCCAGACCAAGCATGTCGAGACGTTGGTTCTTTTGTCCCACAAAGAACCAGACAGTCGTATCAGCGTAAAAGTTGAGTTTGGCGAGAAAGAAGGGCAAATTTCTTTGGCTGAAACACAAAAGCAAGTAGAAGATTCAAAACCGAAAGCAAAAACGACTTATAAACAAATACAGAAATATGTCGAAGAGAATTATGGCTTCAAAGTGCATACGGCATATATCGCGGAGGTCAAGCGTAATTTGGGGTTGCCAATGTATGATGCTCCTAACGCAGTCGAAGA
>CALVWX010000023.1 GCA_944368215.1 uncultured Clostridia bacterium
CCGCCCTTGCCGCCGTCGCCGCCGTCGGGGCCGCAGGCGGGCTTGCCCTTGAACGACTTGAAGGAGTTCATTCCGTCGCCGCCGTCGCCCGATTTGATTGTTATGCGGACTTTGTCCGTGAATACGTTTTTATCTATCATCTTTTGAAATTTTCCAGAAATTGATTGCTGCGCCCGACGAAGGTTGAATTGTCGGGAGTTTTTGACATTTCGGCTATGACGGCCTCCGTCCTCAGCCCGCGCGAGAGCGCGAAGCGTATCGATACGGCCGCCTCCAGCTCTTCAGGGGACAATAAAAGTTCCTCCTTCCTCGCCCCCGAAGCTTTTATATCGATTGCGGGGAATATACGCTCTTCGGCGAGCGCGCGCGAAAGGACAATTTCCATATTGCCGGTAGATTTGAATTCTTCGTAAATGACGTCGTCGAGCTTGCTGCCCGTGTCTACAAGCGCGGTGGCGATTATGGTGAGAGAGCCGCCCTCTTCGGTGTTGCGGGCCGCGCCGAAAAAGCGCTTGGGCTCGACGAGGGCCTGGGCGTCCAGTCCGCCCGAGAGCAGTTTGCCAGAATTGGCGGCAGAGTTGTTGCAGGCGCGGGAAAGCCGGGTTATGCTGTCGAGAAGAAGAACGACGTCTTTGCCAGATTCTACCAGCCTTTTGGCGTGTTCGAGCGCGAGATTGGCCGTATGAATGTGATGGGCGTCGCCCTTATCGAAGGTTGAAAAGGCGAGCTCGGCGCCCTCGACTGTGCGCCTGAAGTCGGTAACTTCTTCGGGACGCTCGTCGACGAGAGCGATTATGACGCGTACTTCGGGATGATTTTTTATGATTGCCCGCGCAATATGCTTGAGTATTGTAGTTTTTCCCGCCTTGGGTGGAGAAACTATGAGGGCGCGCTGTCCCTTGCCTATGGGCGAGAACAAATCGATTAGACGCTCGGTGAGGGAACAGCCGCCATATTCCAGAGTCAAGCGCTCGTCGGGATAACAGGGCGTTAAACTTTCGAAGGGAACGCGGCGGAGATTATCGGGCGAGACGCCGTTTATGGAAACTATATATGTGGCGGCGGGACATTCGTTTTCGCTGCGCCTTTTGGCCTTGCAGACGACAAAGTCGCCCGTGCGTAGCCTGAAGCGGTTTATAAAAGTTGAATGAACAAAAACGTCGGCATTGGAGGATATCTGCATGTTTTTGGTGCGGATAAACCAGTATTTGTCGGCGTTTTCGAGAATGCCGGAGTAAACCTGCTCGTCTTCATTACATTCGGGCGAGGCGACGGCCGCGGAAGTTACGGGCAGTTCGTCCTCAGTTTCGGCGAGGGTGAGGCCGGCAAAATAGCGGCGGCAGCGCTCTATTTCCGAAAGGAGAGCCCTGTCGTAATCTTCGGACTTGGGCGGCGCGCCGCGGTGGTTGCCGTTTGAAACGGGGTCGGCGCGGTTGGATGCGATGGCCAGAATGTCCGATATGAGCTCATCCTTTTTTTTGTTGGTGGGACTGTAGACCCCCACCGCCCTGCCGAGCTGGCGCAGGGTATGAATGCCGCTTGCATTTAGTTTTTTGGTTAAATTTTCTAAAATTTCGCTCACTTACTGATGGCTCTCCATTACGAATATGGTCGTCTGTTCGCCGTCGAGGTCGTCGCGCGAAATTTCGATTTCGTCGCCCGTTTCGATTATGGCGACGTTTTCGCCGTCGAATTCGTCGATAAAGTCGTCGACCTTATCGATATCGAGTTTGCAACCCTTGTCGCGGTAGTGCATGGGGATGACGATATCGGGCATTATTCTGTCGACATATTCCTTTGCCATGCCCGCGTCGATTGTGTAGTTGCCGCCGACGGGAATGAGAAGGACGTTGACGGGCAGAATCATTTCGATGAGGTCGGACGAGCACTCCTCGCCGAGGTCGCCGAGGTGGCACACGTCAAGCCCGTCCATGCGGAACTTAAAAATTATGTTTTCGCCCCGCTTTTTGCCGCGGCAATCGTCGTGAAAGCTCTTTATGGAGCTTATTTCGACGCTGTCCTTTAAAATATAGCCCGTCTCTTTATCCAGAATAACGGGGTCGCCTTTGACTTTGCCGACGGCGTCGTGGTCGTAGTGATGATGGGAAACGGTGACGGCGTCGGCTTCGACTTCGGGCATGTGATAGCCCACGGAATCGTCGTAAGGGTCGGTAACGACGCTTATGCCAGTGCTTTCCGTCATCAGAAACGATGAATGACCGAGATACTTTATTTTCATTTCAAAATCCTTTGAATTATAATTTTTTATGCTTTGGTTGGCGCATATATACGGCTCAACAACTATTTCGCCGTTATTTTTTATTGGCGAGCGCGCGCAGTTTTACGACTATGCGCTCTTTGTCTTCGCCCGAAAAATATTCGAGTTCGGCATTGACCCCGAAGCTCCCCACCGTGCAGTCGAGCCGCGAAGTGAATATGGCATAGCCGCCGCGCAGGGCTTCGTCGCCTATGATGCACGCCGTCTTTTGCCCGGGGACAAAGGTCATGCGCAGGTTTACGCCGCCCTTGCGCACCTGCTCGGCGCGGCCGGGCCTTAACGTAAACGTGCAGGCGTCGCCGTCGAGGTCGTATTCGACGCGCGCGCACCCGTCCTCTATGTGCATTTTTGCGGGGCGGACTATGTTGCTCTCCCACCCCTTTCCCCGCGAGGATATGGTGAGGCGGCAATCAGTCATGGCGGCCGAAGATTATAAGAAGGCGCAGGAAAACGTTTATAATGTCGAGATACAGTCCGCAGGCCGAATCGACGGCGTTATCCATGGTTTTGGGGCGTGTTTTTGCAAGGGAGATATCAAAACCGATATAACAGCAGAAAATGAGGACGACTATCCAGTCGAGCCAGACATAGCTGGACGAGAAATATGCGCCCGTGAACATTGCTATTATCGACCAGATGAGCGCGACGAGAAGGCTTATGGAAAGCACCTTCCACATGGAATAGAACACGCGGGGATAGAGCACGGCGAGCAGGCCGAAAACTACGGCGAGTATGGCCGTTACGACGAACGCCGAGCGCACGACGCCGAAGGAGTAAGCGGGAACTACCAGCGCGAGCACCGCGCCTATGGGAAGCACGACGAGACAGTAGCCGATAAAGCTTAAAAAGGGCTTGCGGCTGAAGGCGTTTATGCACACGCCCGCGATTGCCATTACGAAATAGATGATGTAGAACCAGACGAGGTTTGCGCCCGTGGCGACAAACTCAAATATGGCGTCGGCAAAGCACAGCACCTCGATTGCGTTGACGATAAAGCCGAAAAAGAGCACGGCCGCAACGACGAGGTAGAAAGCCCTGTCGGATACCAGCTTCTGGTTTTCAATATTATATCTGTCTTTTTTGAAAATTGATAAAGTCATAATACCTTCCGGATAAATTTTATGTATATGCGCCGCGCTCTTTATGTATATGTGCAACACGGCGGCGAAATTATTTTAGCAGAGTAGTTCTGACGTCGTCGCCCTGAAAGGAATTGTTCTTCCTGTCCTCGAACTGTTCGCGGCCTTCGCGCAATATGGCCCTGAGATGTTCTGGCCGTCCCTCCCCTATCGCGTCCGCAACTTCATTGAGGTGGTTTGCGAGGGTGCGGATGTTGCCGCAGAGGTTGTCGGAATTGAGAAGATAAAGTTCCGTCCACACGTTTTCGTCCACGCCGGCTATGCGCGTCATGTCCTGAAAGCTGCCGCCGGTAAAGCCGAGACAGCCTTCTATCTGGCCGTCCTTTACATAGCAGCTCGAAACGACGTGCGCGAGCTGGGAAGTGTAAGCAATCTTTTTATCGTGCACTTCGGCCGAGCACTCGACGAGGCGCAGAAAGCCCATGTCCTTGACGAGTTTTTTAATGAGAGCGTAGGCGGATTTGTCGGTATATATATTATATGTAAGAACCATGGAGGCCCTGTCGAAGAGGTCTGCGCAGGCGTTTTCCACGCCCGAAACCTCCTTGCCGGCCATGGGGTGGGTGCCAACGTATTTTATGCCGGGGCGGCGGGAAAGAACCTGCTCTTCGATATACCTCTTCACTCCGCAGATATCGGCGACAACGGCGCCCTCTTTGAACGAAGCCGTGCAGATATAATCGGCCGCGGCCTTTGGCGGGAGTGCGACGAAGACGACGTCGCAATCGGACACGTCGCCCGAGGCCTCGTCGATGACCCCGTGCGAAATGGCGTAAAAAAGGGGTTCGGGCGAGCGGTTTTTGCCGACGACATAGTAGCCCGCGCGCCTTAAAGCCAGCGCGAGCGAACCGCCGATTAAACCCATGCCTGTAACCGCTATCTTCATAATATCGCCTTGAACTTAAATTTATACACGATAATTATACCATAACGGTGCATTTTTGTACAATGATTTTGTGCAAATTTTATGCAAAATGTAAAAAAGCCGCGGACGATAATTTGCAAGGCATTTTGCGGCGCTTTTTGTCCGCCAAATAATTGACAAGCGCATTTTTATTATTTATAATAAAACCGATAATAAAATATTTATTTTAAGGAGTAAATCTTATGAACAAAATGTCGGTTACAGACATTAAAGATTTCAAAGGCAAGAAAGTGCTTGTGCGTTGCGATTTTAACGTACCCATGAAAGACTGCGTCATCACCGATGAGACGAGAATTATCGGCGCTTTGCCCACGATAAAGTACCTTCTGGAAAAAGGTGCAAAGGTTACCCTCTGCTCGCACATGGGCAAGCCCCACTCTATCTTCTCCGCAGAAGTAAAGCTCAACAAAAAGGACCAGCAGAAAGTTGCCGCCGGCCAGACCACAAAAGAAGAAATTATTGAAAAGGCAAAGAAGGACGAGCCCAAAAAGCTCACCCTCGCGCCCGTAGCAAAGAGACTCAACGAACTGCTCGGCGGCAAAGTTGAATTTGCCCGCGACGTAATCGGCCCCGACGCAAATGCCAAGCGCGACGCGCTTAAAGACGGCGAAGCCGTTCTCCTTGAAAATCTCCGCTTCCACTGGGAAGAAGAAAAGAACGACGAAGGCTTCTGCAAGTCCCTTGCTTATGACGCGGAAATTTATGTAAACGACGCGTTCGGCACGGCTCACCGCGCACACGCTTCGACCGCAGGCATTGTTGAATACGGCATTATAAAGACGGCCGTATGCGGCTTCCTCATCGAAAAAGAACTTTCCGTAATGGCAGACACGCTTGAAAACCCCAAGCGCCCCTTCGTAGTCATCCTCGGCGGCGCAAAGGTTGCAGACAAGCTCAACGTTATAAACAACCTGCTTGAAAAGTGCGACACGATGATAATCGGCGGCGGCATGGCATATACCTTCCTCAAGGCCAAGGGCTACGAAGTAGGCAAGTCGCTTCTGGACGAAGAAAAGATTGAATACTGCAAGCAGATGATAGAAAAAGCCGAAAAGGAAGGCAAGAAACTTCTTCTGCCCGTAGATACGGTGGTCACCTCCTCCTTCCCCGATCCCATCGACGCGCCCGTAGAGGTTGAAACCGTTCCTTCGAACGCCATCCCCGCAGACAAGATGGGCATGGATATCGGCGAAAAGACGAGAGCGCTCTATGCCGAAGCAATTCACAGCGCGCAGTCGGTAATCTGGAACGGCCCCATGGGCGTATTCGAGAACCCCACCCTTGCAAAGGGCACGATAGCTGTTGCTCAGGCTCTTGCAGACGTTCACGGCAAGTGCACGACCATCATCGGCGGCGGCGACAGCGCGGCGGCGGTTCAGCAGCTCGGCTTCGCAGACAAGATGACCCACATCTCCACGGGCGGCGGCGCTTCGCTTGAGCTTTTCGAAGGCAAAGTTTTACCCGGCATTGCGTGCCTGAATGAGAAAAAATAATCGCTCAAGTCGTAATCGCTGTGCGTCTCAAACGGCGAAAGGGTTCGCAAATTGGGGCCTTTGCCCCAAAAGCGTGGTTTTAGGAAAAACATAATTATCTGAAAAAAATATTTTGCCGCGGCGACGACGTCGCCGCGGCAATATTAAGTTGTCGTAAAAATTTTTATATAGATGTATGGATAAGGAGAAATTATGAGAAGACCTTTGATTGCAGGAAACTGGAAAATGAACATGACCGCCGAGAGCGGCGCAAAGCTCATTGAAGAACTTAAGCCCCTTGTGAAGGATGCAAACTGCGACGTTGCGCTGTGCGTGCCCGCAATATTAATTCCCGCCATGACAAAAGCGGCCGAGGGCAGCAACATAATGATAGGCGCCGAAAACGTGCACTGGGCCGAGAGCGGAGCATTTACGGGAGAAATTTCGTGCGCACAGCTTTTGGAGTACGGCGTAAAGTATGCGATAATAGGCCACAGCGAAAGAAGGCAGTACTTCGGCGAGACCGACGAGGGCGTAAACAAGCGCACATTGGCCGCGCTTGCGCACGGCATTACCCCTATAGTATGCGTCGGCGAAACGCTTGAAGAGCGCGAAAGCGGCATAACCGAAGAGGTTATCGGCCGCCAGCTTGAACGCGGCCTTGCGGGCGTTGAAGACGTTACCAAAGTTGTAATCGCATACGAGCCCGTATGGGCAATAGGCACGGGCCGCACCGCCACCGACGAGCAGGCGCAGGAGACCATAGCTTTTATAAGGGCGACGATAGGCAAGCTGTTCTGCCCCAAGTGCGCGGAAAAGGTTATCATTCAGTACGGCGGTTCAATGAACGCCAAAAACTGCAAGGGACTTATGGCCCAACCCGACATAGACGGCGGCCTCATAGGCGGAGCTTCGTTAAAGCTCGATTTTGCGACCATAGTAAATTACAACAAGTAACAAAAGCACCTTAAAAATAATGATAATTCAGGCGGCGGGCAAAAAATTTGCCCGCCGCGTTTGAAAATTTCACTCAATTAAGTTGCTAACGCGGTTGAATTTAGTTTATAATAATGTCGAAGAAAAATTTAATTTTGAGGTACAATAACATGAGCAAAAAAGTGCCTTATGCACTGATTATTATGGACGGCTACGGCATTGCGCCTGCAGGCGCGGGAAATGCGATAGCCCTTGACGGAAGCAAGAATATTGCCGAACTTGAAAAGACATACCCCCACGCCACCCTGGGCGCGAGCGGACTTTCCGTGGGACTGCCCGACGGACAGATGGGCAACAGCGAAGTGGGACATCTGAACATGGGCGCAGGCCGCATTGTTTATCAGGACCTTACAAAAATTACCAAGGCCATAGAGGACGGCGACTTTTTTGAAAACACCGCCCTTATCAAGGCGATGGACAACGCCAAAAACGGCAAAAAACTGCACCTTTACGGACTGGTTTCCGACGGCGGCGTTCACAGCCACCTCACCCACATCTTTGCCCTGCTCGACATGGCAAAAAAGCGCGGCGTGAAAGACGTTTTTGTTCACTGCTTTATGGACGGGCGCGACGTTTCGCCCACGAGCGGTGCGAACTTTATCGCCGAACTGCAGGAACACATGGCCCAAATCGGCTGCGGTAAGGTAGCTTCTGTCGTCGGCAGGTATTACGCGATGGACCGCGACAACAACTGGGACCGCGTTGAAAAGGCTTACGACATGCTCACCCTCGGCGAAGGCAAGAAGTGCACCGACCCCGTTGCGGCCGTGCATGAAAGCTATGACGAGGGCGTGACGGACGAATTCATCAAACCCATAAAGGTATGCGAAGACGGCAAACCCATAGGTCTGATAGAAAAGGGCGACAGCGTTATATGCTTCAACTTCCGCCCCGACCGCGCGAGGGAAATTACGCGCGCAGTTTCGCAGAATCCCTTCGTCGTTCCCAAGGGCACGGCGTTTGAGAGAAAGACTGGCTTCCTCGCACCCGTTTACGTATGCTTCACCGTATACGACGCCGAATTTGAGAACGTTGAAATTGCCTTCCCTAAGACCATTCTGCACAACACTCTCGGCGAGTACCTCGCAAAGAAGGGCAAAAAGCAATTAAGAATTGCCGAAACCGAAAAATATGCGCACGTAACATTCTTCTTCAACGGCGGCGTGGAAGCGCCCAACGAAAACGAAGTGCGCGACCTTATCCCCTCGCCCAAGGTTGCAACATACGACCTTCAGCCCGAGATGAGCGCATATCAGGTTACCGACAAAGTGCTTGAGGAGCTCGACAGCGGCGAATTTGACGCCATAATTTTAAACTTCGCGAACTGCGACATGGTAGGGCACACGGGCGTTATTGCCGCGGCGGAAAAAGCCGTGCACACCGTTGACGAGTGCGTGAAGAAGGTTTGCGCCAAGATACTTTCGATGGGCGGCGCGGCAATAGTTACTGCCGACCACGGCAACGCGGACAAGCTTTTATCGGAAGACGGTTCGCCTTTCACCGCGCACACCACCAATCCCGTGCCCGTGATAGTCGTTTCCGAAAAATACAAGAACGCCGAGCTGAGAAAGGACGGAATTCTGGCCGACCTTGCCCCCACTCTTCTTACGCTTATGGGGCTTGACGTTCCCGAAGAGATGACGGGAAAATCGCTTATTATAAATTAAAAAGTTATGATTAAGGCGCGGCCTGATGGCCGCGCCTTTTGTTTAATTTGCAGAATTGCCCTTCTCTACTGTCATTCTGAGCGGAGCGAGGGGAACGAGTGAAGTCGAAGAATCTTGCCCGAAGTCAAAACCAGCCGACTTTACAGCCACAAACTAACGCCGTTTCCGGCAAGATCTTTCGACTGCGTGTCTCGCGCTATGCGCTCGCCACTGCGCTCAAGATGACAAACACGGGCTATGAATAAAAGCAAGCCGCGGCGGAAAACTTTTCCGCCGCGGCTTTTGCTTGCAAAAATCTGAGGGTTTGCTTATAATAATACGGAAATACATTTTTAAATTGAGAGAGTTTAGACAAAATGGAAAACGACATTATGGAAAAGGCCGAAAAAGACCCGCAGCCGACGGACAAAGCGCGGGCGTTTTTTACAAAAGGCTGGGTGGTGTGCGTAGGCGCGATAATATGCTGCCTGCTTTGGGGCAGCGCATTCCCCTGCGTAAAGATAGGATACACACTTTTTTCGGTGGACACGACCCACGTCCCCTCCATCATCCTCTTTGCGGGGCTGAGGTTTACTTTAGCGGGGCTGCTTGTAATAATATTCGGGTGCATACAGCAGAAGAGATTTCTGCTGCCGAAAAAACAAAACTGGTGGCGCGTGCTGCTTGTGTGCCTTTTTCAGGCCGTGGCGCAGTATATTTTCTTTTACATAGGTCTTGCAAACGTTTCGGGCGTAAAGGGTTCGGTTTTAAACGGGCTGGGAGTATTTTTTACAATCATCATAGCCTGCTTTGTATTCCGTACGGAAAAATTCAACCTTATAAAGCTTGCAGGCTGCGTTTTAGGGTTCGGCGGCGTAATTTTGATAAACCTCGGCGGCGACTTTTCATTCGAATTCACCATGATGGGCGAGGGCTTTGTAATACTTTCGGGCCTTTCGGCGGCGGTTGCGGCGGGGCTGGTTAAAATTTTTTCGCGCTATGAAGACACCACGGCGCTGTGCGGCTGGCAATTTTTTATAGGCGGGCTGATACTCATAGCCGTGGGCGCGGGATTCGGCGGGCACGTAATGCCGACGGGTGCGGGGTCGTACTTCATGCTTTTGTACCTTGCGCTTATATCTTCGGTGGCGTTTACGCTGCAGGGATACATAGTAAAATACAACCCCATATCCAAGTTTGCCGTATATAAGAGCGCCAACCCGCTGTTCGGCGCGGTATTTTCGGCCATAATTCTCGGCGAGAGCGAACAACTCTTGAGCTACTACACCATCATTGCCATCGTGCTCGTATGCCTCGGCATATTTATAATAAATAAATTTGGGGAAAGGCGGAAAAAAGTTTAAAAATTAACCCGTTTTTAATTGTAAAATGTTTTAAGCTGTGTTATAATTCTGCAGTAGTAAATAGCTTAAGGATGATATTATGTACGAAGCGTATCTTATAAGTTCAGTCGTTTTATACGTCTGCCTGTTTGTTGCGGCGGTCGTTTCTATAATACTTGTGCTCTTCCAGCAGAGCAATTCCGACGGTATTCAGGGAATTACCGGTTCGAGCGAGACCTTTTTCGGCAAGAACAAGGGCCGTTCGCTTGAAAGCAGAATGAAGAAATGGACGTGGATTTGCCTTGCGGTTATTACCGTGCTGGCGATAGTTGCTTATGCAATCGCGCTCATTGCAACAAGTTTGCTCGGCTCATAACACGTACACATAAGGCGGCTGAATATTTTCAGTCGCCCATTTTTTTACCGTCGCTTAAGGCTGTACCCTTGCGAGAAGCGGGACGAAAACTTAAGGCAAAAGCCGCAAATGCGGCATGAATAATAAAAGATAAGTTAATATTATTAGTAAAATGAAATTAAAGACGAGATTACTGGAAAAAATTAAAAGCGGAGAATGCACCTTTAAAAACACCAAAGCGCTTTGCGACAGTCTGGGCGTGAGGTATTCCGACCGCAACAACGTTAAAAAGGCCCTGAACGAACTTGAGGACGAGGGCGAAATCATTAAGGACGGACAGGGCGGCTACGCCACGCCCGAACAGCTGGGGGCTTTCCGCGGCGTAGTTCAGGGAAACGAACGCGGCTTTGCCTTTATCCTGCCCGAGGACAAGGCGGCGCACAACGGCGACTATTTTGTGCCCCGCCGCGCCTTGAACGGCGCGATGAACAAGGACATTGTGCTCGCCGTGCACAAGCGCGGGACCGAGGACGAAGCCTTCGTTGTAAAAATTATAGAGCGCGGGCAAAAGCGCATTGTGGGCACGTTTGAAAAGGACAAGCGCGCAGGATACGTCATTCCCGACGACAAGAGATTCGACAGCGACGTTTACGTACCCCTCTCCCTCTGCATGAACGCAAAGCCCGGCGACAAAGTGCTGGCAGAGATTACTTCCTACCCCAAAAACGCCATGGTAGGCGGAAAAATTGTGGAAGTTTTGGGCGAGAGCGGCGATTTTTACACCGAAGAACTTGCCATAATACGCAGTTACGGACTGATTGAAGAATTCCCCGCCGAGGTTGAAAAACAGGCCGAAGAGGTTGCAGGTCAACCCATAAAGCTTGGCGACCGCAGGGATTTAAGAAGTCTTTTAACCGTGACGATAGACGGCGAGGACACGAGGGATATAGACGACGCCGTATCGCTGGAGCGCGACGGGGAAAACTATATTCTGGGCGTACACATAGCCGACGTAAGCCACTACGTCAAGCTGAACAGCAAGCTCGACCGTGAGGCATACGCGCGCGGCACGAGCGTTTACTTCCCCGACATGGTTCTGCCCATGCTGCCCAAGGCGCTTTCGAACGGGGCGTGCTCTCTGAACGAAGGCGAAGACAGGTACGCCATGAGCTGCTTTATGGTGTTCGACAAGAGCGGCAAAAAGCTGGACTACGACATATGCCGCAGCATGATAAGAAGCGACCACCGCATGACTTATACCCAAGTGACGGGCATACTCGACGGCGACGAAGAACTGAACAAAAAATACACCGACGTGGCGCCCATGCTGAAGGACATGGAGAGGCTGTGCCTAAAGCTTGAAGGCAGGCGCAAGGCGGCGGGTTCGATTAACCTCGACGTCAAAGAGGCCCACATATACGTCAACGAAGCGGGCGAAATAGTCATTCCCGATTACGAGCGGTCGGTTTCGCACCGCATAATAGAACAGTTTATGGTATCGGCGAACGAGAGCGTGGCCGACTTTGCCTTCAAGCGCAAGGCGCCGTTTTTATACCGCGTGCACGAACAACCCTCGCCCGAAAAGGCTTCATCCTTCTTCTCCTTCCTGCGCGATTTGGGCATAAGCCCCGTAGGCAACGTGCACGACCTTACCCCTTCGGATTTTCAGAAAATTTTGAACGAAGTCGAAGACAAACCCTTCTCGCCCGTGGTAAACCGCGTTATGCTGCGCTCCATGCAGAAGGCGCGCTACTGCGAAGATAACCTTGGGCACTTCGGCTTGGCTTCGCAATGCTATTGCCACTTTACCTCGCCCATACGCCGTTACCCCGACCTGTTTGTGCACAGGGTGCTTAAAAAACTTTTAGCCGGCGACGACGCGGGAGCAAAAAAAACTTACGGGGCAATCGCGCGCGAAGCAGGCATTGACACGAGCGAATGCGAAAGGCGGGCGGATATGGCCGAGAGAGACGTTGACGACCTGTACAAGTTGGTTTATATGCAGGACAAGATCGGTCAGGAGTTTGACGCCGTAATTTCCGGCGTGACGAACTTTGCAGTGTTTGCCGAGTTGCCAAACACCATAGAGGGCATTATGCGGCTTGAAGTTCTGCCGCAGGACAACTATGCCTTTATTGAAGAAAAGTTCCTGCTCAAGGGCATTAAGCATTCATTCAAGATAGGCGACCCGATACGCATTAAAGTTGCAGGCTGCGATTACGGAAATATGCGCGTTGAATTTGCGCCGGTTCTAATTTAACGAAAGTCTTGGCTGGCGACGCCTGCGACTTTCCGTTAGGTGAGGGGCCAGCCCCTCGGCTCACAATCTTCAGGTGCCCTCAATTATATAATTGTGAGCCTTCACCCCGCTGAGTCGAAAGGGTTCGCAAATTGGGGCTTGCTGCGCGAAAGCGCGGTTTCGCTTGCAAACGTTAATTATTTCTGAAATTAACGCAAATTTCAGCAGGTCGTACCTGAGACTTTCTGTTAGGTGAGGGGCGAACCGCATTTAACGCAGCGCAAAAGCCTGCAATTCATTTACTTTACATTGCCATGCAAAACGGGTATAATAAATAACAGAGCATGAAACAGATTGCATACAACCGCTCGGCGGGATTTGAATATTTTATAGAGGAAAAATTTGAGGCGGGCATTGCGCTTGAAGGCGCCGAAGTAAAAGCTTTAAGGCAGGGAAACTGCAATCTTAAAGACAGCTTTTGCTATATAGACGGCGGCGAGGTTTACCTTAAAAACATGCATATCCCCCTTTACGACAAGTCGGGCGCGTTCAACAGCCGCGACAGCAAGCGGGACAGAAAGCTTTTGATGCACCGCCGCGAAATTGACAAAATTGCGGGCAAAATTCACGCGAAAGGCATGACTCTTGTGCCCATTTCGCTGTATTTTAAGGACAATATTATAAAGGTTGAAGTGGCGCTGTGCCGCGGCAAGCAGAATTTTGATAAAAAGCGCGCCATTAAAGAGCGAGACATAAAGCGCGACACCGACAGGCAGATTAAAAACTATTAAAATTTACTTTTGAGGTTTTGAATATATGAAAAATTACTCACTTGACACGCTGTGCGTGCAGGCGGGCTGGCACCCCGCCACGGGAGAGAGCAGAATCCCTTCCATATGCCAGAGCACGACATTCTTTTACGGCGACAGTCAGGCGATGGCCGACTGCTTTGATTTAAAGAGCGACGGATATTTTTATTCGCGCCTTGCAAACCCCACCGTTGCGGCGTTTGAAGGCAAGGTTGCCGCGCTTGACGGCGGCGTCGCGGCGATTGGCTGCGCGAGCGGCATGTCGGCCGTGACTTTGGCCGCGCTCACGCTTGCGGGCTCGGGCGACAATATTTTGTGCAGTCAGGCAGTGTACGGCGGAACGTTCAACCTGTTCGGCACCACCTTGCCCAAGCTGGACATAGAATGCCGCTTCTTCGACCCCGACGACAGCGCGGAGAATATTGAAAAGCTTATCGACGGCAACACCAAATTTATCATAGCCGAGACCATAGCAAACCCTTCGATGGTGGTGCTCGATTTCGGCAAAATTTCCGGCGTGGCAAAAAGGCACGGTCTAGTTTTAATGGTGGACAACACCCTCGCCACCCCCGTTCTGTGCAGACCCAAGGATTTCGGCGCGGACGTCATCATATATTCTACTTCCAAATATATGGAAGGACATGCGGCTGCTCTGGGCGGCATGATTGTGGACGCAGGCACGTTCAACTTTAAAAACAACCCCAGATATCCTGCGTTCAACGTGCCCGACGAGAGCTACCACGGCCTTGTTTATGCAGATTTGGCAGTACCCTTCGGCACCAAATGCCGCGCGCAGCTGATACGCGACACGGGCGCGATAATGTCGCCGATGAATGCTTATATTTCTTTCATAGGCTGCGACACGCTTGCGCTGCGCATGGAGAGGCATTCGGAAAATTCCAAAAAAGTTGCCGCCTTCCTTGCAAAGCACCCCAAGGTTGAGTGGGTAAAGCACCCCTCGCTGCCCGGCAACAAATACCACGCGCTGGCAAATAAATACCTGCCCAAGGGACAGGGCGGCATGCTGAGCTTCGGCGTCAAGGGCGACATTGAAAAGTGCCGCACTTTTATGGAGAGCTTAAAGCTTATAACGCAGGAGACGCACGTGGCCGACGTGAGGAGCAGCGTGCTGCACCCCGCCTCCACCACCCACAGGCAGCTTTCGGAACGCGAGCTTGAAATGGCGGGCGTACCCGCAAACCTTGTAAGACTGTCGATAGGCATTGAGAGCGCGGACGACATTATTGCCGACCTTGCAAACGCGCTGGATAAAATTTAAGGTGTAGAGCATGCCCATAGTCATAGATAAAGACATACCGGCTTTTAAAATACTGACGGGCGAAAGGATTTTCGTGATGGATACCGACAGGGCGTTTTCGCAGGAAATACGACCCATAGAGATAGCCATTTTGAACCTTATGCCCACCAAGGAGACGACTGAGACGCAGTTCATGCGGCTGCTTTCCAACTCGCCGCTGCAGGTTAACATTACGCTTGTGCGCACGGCGACTTACAACCCCACCCACACCGAGCAGGAGCATCTGAAGAGATTTTACAAGTCCTTTGACGAGATAAAGGGGCGCAGGTTCGACGGCATGATAATAACGGGCGCGCCCGTAGAGAACATGCCTTTTGAAAGCGTTGCCTACTGGAAGGAGCTTGAAGAAATTTTAAACTGGACGACGACCAACGTCACCTCCACCCTGTTCATATGCTGGGGAGCGCAGGCCGCGCTGCACTATTTTTACGGCATAAAAAAACACCCGTTAAAGGAGAAATGCTTCGGCATATTCGCCCACCAACGCGTATTTGACGGCATGCAGGAACCGCTTATGAGGGGCATTTCTGACGAGTTTCACATGCCCCACTCGCGGCACACCATCATTTATGCCTCCGACATAAATAAGGTACCCGAACTCAAGATACTCGCCTTTTCGCGCAGGGCGGGCGCGAGCATAATAAAAAGCCGCGACAACAAGCGCGTATTTGTTACGGGGCACATGGAATATGACCGCGACACGCTTAAAAAAGAATACGAGCGCGACAAGGCCAAGGGACTTGATATAAAGCCGCCCGTAAACTATTTTGCCGACAAGGAGATGACCAAGGTTAAAATGAACTGGTCTTCCACGGCAAACCTGTTTTACATAAACTGGCTCAACTACTACGTATATCAGGTTACGCCTTACAAACTTTAAAAAAATCAGCGGCGGCGCACTTTTGTGCGCCGCCGCTTCGTTATTGGTCGAAAACGTGACAGGTTACGGTGCGGCGAAGGAATTGCGGAGTATGTCGGCGGTAACGGCCGCCCCATTGTCATACTGAGCACAGTCGAACGTATCTGGCCGTATTGCGGCCGACAATGGGGCGATCAAAATAACATGCACAATATTAAAATCCCGAACAAGATCAATCGACTCCGTTCGCTACGCTCACTTCGCTCAGGATGACATAAGAACCCGCCCTCCAGCAAAATCATGCGGCAGTCGCCGCAAGCCTGCTTTTTGCATTAAGGGGCCGCCGCTTTAAAAAGCGGCGGCCCCATTTCATTTTGCGTTTATTCAATGTTTATTGATTGAGTTTTAAGCTGTCTGAAGTTACCGTCATGGAGAACGACCTTTCTTCTCCCGAGCGGACGACCTTTATCGTGACTGTGTCGCCTTCGCGCGCGGAGAGGAGAATTTCGCTGACGTTATACAGGCGGGTGACCTGCGCTTCCTCCTTAACAGTATCGTCCGAGGAAGTTATTTTTATGCTGACTATGCGGTCGTCTGCCTGAAGATTACCGTCGGCGAGCGAGCCTGCGGAAACGCTCTGCACGGTTATTTCTTCGACTATTTCAACGAGATTTGTGTCGTTGTTCATATATGCCGTACTCGATTCCGACTGAACGGTGACGCCGAGCTGAGCCTTGTACACGCCGTAGGTAGCCGCTCCGGAATCTTCATAGCGGTCTATCATACTCTGCACGACGCGGCGGACGTTTGCCGCGGGAAGGGCATGGCTGATGTTATCCGAATATTCGCCCGAAGAGGCCGCCGTAGTTTTGGAGTTGATTATGCCCACGAGCTTGCCGTCAGTATTGAACAGTCCGCCGCCGGAGTTGCCGCTGTAAATGGGCACGCTGGTGCGGATTGTGCGGTAGGTGAAATCGTCGCTCGTAGAAGTCGTATCGTACATGTCGAGGGAGATTTCCTCGCTGTCGACGCACACTATGCCGTCGGTCGCGCTTATGCCGCCGCCCGCCGCATTGCCTATGGCGTATACTGTCTGGCCGACGTATACGTCTTCGTCGGTGCTCCAGTCTGCAGCAACGACCGAACTCGATTTTACAACGTCGCTGTCATCAACTTTAAGCACGGCGATGTCGTATGTGAGCGACGCGCCGATTATGGTTGCGGAAATGGCGTTGGTATCGTCGAGGTAGTTGTTGCCGTCGTCGCCCGTATAGACCGTGTAACCGTTGCCGTAGAGATATACGTCTACGTCGGTGCTGTAAGTTTCGTCTGCGGTGGACGAATAGATGACGTGGCAGTTGGTGACGACGTACATGTCGCCTTCGTCCTTGTTGACATCGATGATTACGCCCGAGCCCTGAGAAATATATGACTGTGTGGTACCTCCCTGCTGCCAGAAAGGATAACCGCCCGTGTTGGACGAAGTTTCGGTAAAGGCCGCGGTGACCTGCACGGACGAAAGAAGCGAACGGTTTATCGTCGTCTGGAGGGAGGTCATTTCGGCAAGCTCTTCGGAATCATAGCTGAGATACTCGGATATGAATTCAAGGAAAGTGAGCTCGCTGAGGCCCTGTTCGGCGCGCGCCTGATTGGTGGCGTCGTAAATATCGTAAATTGAGACGTCCTGACCGTCCTTACCGTCTGCGCCGAGGGATACCATGCAGCCGGCAAACACCGCAGTGCATGCAATGACGACAGTTACTGCAACTGCAGCAAGTGTTTTAAAAAGGATCTTCATGCAAAACCTCTGCTTTTGCCGACCGCAAAAGCGCGGCGGCAAAGAATTATAATTTTACGCCGTTGAGTTTTAAAAGTTCGCGGGCGCTTTCTACGCTGTCGACGCCCGTCTTGTTTTTGACGGGGGCGAATTCCCTTTCCCTTACCACTTCGAACGCAAGGCACGTGCCCATGAGGCGGACTATGTCTACCGCGAGGGTTTCGAACTTGTAGCCGCATGGCTCCGAAGGGGTTACCCTTACGCCGTTTTCGACGTGGGGTATGGCCTTGAAAGCCAGATGGCAGGGAAGTTTGTCTTTGTAAATTTTATTGAGCACCTCTACCGAGAACAGATAATTGAGTATCACTCCGTAGCGGTAGGTAAGCTCGCCGTCGGGGTCGCGCTTCGCGGCCAGTTCGGGCGGCATTTCGTAATATTCGACTATGGCGGGCAGGCCGTCTTCCTTGCAGAGCACGCCGACGCGCTCTTCGGGCGAAACCTTTTTTACGACCTTTGCCGAGCAGGCGCAACCGCTTTTAAGCGTGGCGCCTACGAATACGGGATCGCAGATGCGCTGAAGGACGTTATCGACGGCATATATGTTGAGCCATTCGATGCCCTCTTCCTTAAGCATGCCGCCGTAACCCGCTTCTATCAGCGAGGCGTACCAGCCGCCGTTGCCGTTGGGGGACAAGGATACTTTATGCTTTTCATCGAGGTATATTTTGCCCTCTTTGGAGCATGTGGGGGCGAGCTTCTGCTCGTAAAAATGTATTTTTGAGGGGTCATAACCGAAGTAGTTGCTCTTTGCAAAGTATTCGCGCGTGACGGCGTCGTTTATGTCGCTGGTCATGACGAATATGTGGAACATGCAGCCGGCCTTGTCTGTCACCTCTTTTATATTGTTCATCTGCTGTTCGAAGATGGTGAGCGTGCGCGTTACGCCGATGTTGTACATGCCCTTGGGAAGGGCTGAGCCCAACCTTGTCCCCTGTCCGCCCGCAAGCAGGACGGCGGCGACTTTGCCCGAGCGTATGGCGGCGAGACCGAGTTTTTCGTACTCCTCCCTGCTACCTTCGATGTCCTTTGCGGACAGCGCGTCGGCGGGAGAAAGGCTGCCGAGCTGTTTTGAGTTGTCGGCGCGGAGATTATCGAGCACGGAAAAATCGAGTTTTTCTATGTCGGATAAAAGGATGTTCTGCTGTTCTCCGGTCAGCTCATCGTAGTAATCCAAAATCTGAAGCTGGCCGTGCTTTTCGAGCAGCTGTTTTGCCTGCGTATAATTCATAGTATTTCTCCCCTTTAAAGCCATTTTTTACTATGAACATTATACATTATACAAAAAAGTATGTCAACCGCATTTTGAAATTGTGAAAAACAGATAAAAAAAGCCGGGGCGGCGGCATATGCGCGGGCATTCGGCATATATTTTACATAAATTTAACGTCAGGGTCTTGAATTTTTGCAATGCTTGGTATATAATATTATGGAAGTATATTTTAAGAAGAACTATGCTTAGATTAATAAGGAGGTGGGATAATGTATTGCAGCGTATGCGGAGAAAAACTCGCGTTAGTCGTGCATAAGCAGGAAGGCCTTGTGCCCTACTGCAAGAATTGCGGCGAATACCGTTTTCCCCAGTTTGCCACGGCAGTATCCATGGTCGTAACCAACAGGGCCAAGGACAAGATACTTCTGGCAAAGCATGTGGGACAGGAAGATTACATACTCATTGCGGGATACGTTAAAAAGGGTGAAACGGCCGAAAAAGCAGTGACGCGCGAGTTCAAGGAAGAGACAAAGCTTAATGTAGTCAAATATAAGTACATGTCCTCGCGCTATCACGAGCCGAGAAACGTGCTTATGCTCAATTTCCTCGTAATAGCCGAAAACGGCGAAATTGCCGCCGACCCCGAAGAGATTGCCGAATGCAGATGGTTCGGCTTTGACGAGGCCATTGAAAACGTGAGAAAGCAATCGGTTGCCGAAGCCTTTTTGAAGAGCGCGGTAACCGAAATAAAAAACAACAGAATTTAAGGAGGAAAAAATTATGCCCCCCTGGGTTATACCGGTAATCATTGTGGCCGTCATCGTGTTGCTTGTGATAATTATTGCATGCTGGGCAATTTCGGTCAGGAACAAGTTTGTTGAAATGCGCAACGGCACCGAAGAAGCCTTTGCCACGATAGACGTCTACCTTAAAAAGAGGTACGACCTTATCCCCAACCTCGTTGAGACGGTCAAGGGCTACGCCAAGCACGAGAGCGAGACGCTTGAAAACGTCATCCGCGCGAGAAACAACGCGGCGAGCGCCAACACCACCGCAGAAAAAATTGAAGCCAACGCCAATCTTTCCAACGCGATAAAGAGCATAAACATAGTTGCGGAGCGCTATCCCGAACTTAAAGCCAATTCTAACTTCCAGAGCCTTATGGGCGAACTGAGAAGCATTGAAGGCGAACTTGCAAATTCGAGAAAGTACTACAACGCGATGGTAAAGAATTTCAATACCCAAAAGGACATCTTCCCCAAGTCTATCATTGCAAACAGGATGAAGCTGGAGAAGTTCCCTTATTTCGAGCTGGACAGCGACGAAGAGAGAAAGAACGTAAAAGTAAGTTTTTGACGCCGTTATGGCTTTTGCCGCAGGACGGTGAAATCAAAGGAGCGGTGATATCACCGCTCCTTTATAAATAACTGCCGCATATATGCGGACGAACAATCAATAACGATAACAGAGGGAAAAAATGAACACGACAAAAAAATGCGGCATCGCGCTGTTTTTTGCCATTATTGCGGCGGTACTTATCGCAATTTTTGCACCGTCCGCCTCCTCTCCCGTCTACGCCGCAGGAGCGTATTCGTTCGAGATAGAAAATTTCATCGTGAATTACGACGTGCATGCCGACCGCACTATCGACGTTGAGGAGCATATCACCATTCACTACACCGGTTATGCGAGCACGGGCTTTTACAGAGATTTGCCCGTGAACGCCGGCGACAGGGTGCACAATGTGGACGTAAAACAGCTAAACGCAAGCGGCGCGGAGACAGATGTAGATTATTCTGTGGATATCGAAAGCGACCTCGTTATTCTCGACGTAGGCGATTACTCCAACAAGACCGACAGAACCATAACCTATGTAATACGTTATGAATTTGCAGTGACCAACCCCGCGGACGACAATGCGCTGTTTTTAAACATAGTGGGATTCGGCAGCGAAGCGCCCATTCAACAGAGCCACATAACCATAAACCTGCCCGACGGATTCGACAGGGCAGACCTTTACATAGGGAATTCGTCAAACGCGAGCAACAGCCTTCTGCATACTTCCGGCAACGCGATTACGGTAGACCTTTCCTCCCTTTCGGCGTTCGAGGGGGCGACCGTAGACCTGTTTTTCGACGAGGGCGTGCTTTCGACGAGGTTCGACATTGTACCCTATATTCTCATAATAGCGGGCTGCGTGTTGCTTGCCGTGCTTGCGGCGGTCAAATTTTTGCTCTTTCCCAAGAAATCGCTGACGCCCGTAGTCAATTTTGAGGCACCGCGCGGTTTAGACCCCGTGGAGGTGAGCAAGCTCATTGACAACAAAGTTGAATCGGCCGACGTTACTACGCTTATATATTACTGGGCTTCCAAGGGATATCTGAAAATTGCCCTTTCGGATGAGAACGACCCCGTTCTGATAAGAATTTTCAAGGAGCTGCCAGCAGACACGCCCAAGCACCAGCTTGTGATGTACAACGCGCTGTTTGCGAGGCGCGAAATGGTAAAGACCAGCGAGCTTGAAGGAAGCTTTTACAACACGATTGACAGGGTGAGAAAGCTTGTAAACGAAAAATACCGCGGCCTGTACACGACCAGAAGCGTATGCGCGTCACTGTTGTTCACGCTCACAGGCGGCCTTTTAATGGCGCTTGCGCCCATTATAACCGGCATGGTGAGCATAAATTCATCGCTCTTCTACTACCCCGCCTTCATTGCGCTCGTGCCTGCGTTTATAATATACGGCGTGACGGAAACGTACGCGTACACGGTGCACAAACTTAAAAAGGGCACCAAGGCGCTTATGATAGGCGGAATAGTCTTGCTGTGCGCGCTGTTCACCGCGCTGTATGCATGGCTGGTGCCTTCGCCGCTTATGGAGCTTGCGCCCAAGATTATAGTGTGCATAGTGGCATATGCCATAGTCATAGGCTCGGTGACATTGATATCGCGCACGAACGAATACACGGCGAACCTGAATGAAATTATCGGGTTCAGAAACTTTATACTGCACGCCGAAAAAGACCGGCTGGAGATGATGCTTAAAGACGACCCCGAATACTACTATAAAATACTGCCCTATGCGCAGGTTATGGGAGTTTCGGACATATGGGAAGACAAGTTCAAGGATCTTACGGTGCAACCGCCCGAATGGATTACAGACCCTGCCGGCACGCTTGTAAGCTTTGCGCTTATCAACAGCGCCCTGCGCGCAAACGCCATGCTGTGGACGACAAGGATGGTTGCGCGGCCCAGCGCGCCCTCGTCCCGCTCATATTCGGGCGGAATGAGACACGGCGGAGGATTCGGCGGCCGCGGGGGCGGCGGTCACGGAGGCGGCGGTTTCCGCGGAAGATAACCGCAGGGCAAAGATATCGGCCCGTTATACAATATTAATGTTAATGCGGCGGCGGCAACGTACCGTTGCATCTGCACTCCGCAAGCCACCTCCGCACCATAATCTGTTACGTTCTCGGGCAATGATGAATTGTCAAACTAAGTGCAACACAACGAGAGATTAAGCTCAAATAAATCTTGTGGTATTTGGTAATGCAAAAC
>CALVWX010000024.1 GCA_944368215.1 uncultured Clostridia bacterium
ACACACAAAGCGGTTGAAAGCGAGAAAGACAAGCACGTCGCACTCTTCAAACCGCTGAGGATAGGCGTACCTGTAATTGCCCTCAATTATATAATTGCTGTTTTCGGCCGCAAACTGCGCGACGATTTGATTAACTTCCTCGCGCGAACGGTTTTGCCAGTCGCCGTACCAATAGACGCTGTCGAGGTGCAGACAGGGGATATTGAGTTTTTGCGAGAGGGCGCGGGCAAGCGTAGACTTGCCCGCGCCCGAATAACCCATTATACAGATTTTCATAGCCCTACCTCAGACCAATCCAAAGGGAAAGTGATAGCGGCGCTTGGGGGATATCTTCACTTTGCCGTTGAGGGCATTTATCAACGCGCCGTCAAAGGCCGCCTCTTCTGCCGCGCGCACGGCAACGGTGAAGGTTACGCCGCTGCCGTAGGCGGTGTTTATGAGCGAGCAATCGTTTTCGGAAAAATACCGTTTTGCAATTTCGGCGAGGGAATAATCGACCGAATATTCACCTTCGGCGCATTCCTCGTAAGAGACAATTTTCGCTTGATTTAAATTTTCGGCAACGCTGCCCGAATATGCGCGCACCAAGCCGCCCGCACCCAGTTTTATGCCGCCGAAATAGCGCGTGACGACTACAGCGACCTGAACCAATTTTTTGGCCCTCAATACCTCGAGCATGGGCATGCCCGCCGTGCCGGATGGTTCGCCGTCGTCCGAAAAACGCAGGAAATTGCCCGTTGAATCGCATATATATGCGTAGCAATTATGAGTTGCGTCGTAAAACTTCTTTGAAATTCGTGCGACGAACGCCTTGGCCTCCTCCTCGCCTTCGACGTGCGAAGAAGTGGTAATGAAGCGCGATTTTTCGATAACTTTTTCTGTGCGGCACTCGCCTTTGACGGATAAATAGTTAGACATAACAGAGTGAAATGATAGTTTAATACCCGTTGTCCGTCGTTTCACTCCGAGATCCTTCGACTGCGCTCAGGATGACAACGGGGAGAAATAACGGACAAGGCACCACTTGCGTTAATTGAATTTTATTCTTACGTGTACCTTTTTGCCCTTGTGGATTACGTCGCCGTCGGCTACGGGGGCGTTGATATCGGTGACTTTGCCGTCGTTTAAGGACACGCCGCCCTGCGCTATGAGCCTGCGCGCCTCGCCGTTGGAAGAGCATATTCCAGCCGCTACAAGCACGGGGATTATGGTTTTATTTTCGACGGAGATTGTCTTTTCGGGCAGGTTCGCGCCGCCGCCGAAGGCCGCTTTGGCCTGGTCGCGGGCGGCTGTCGCCTTTTCATCGCCATGTACAAGCTTTGTAAGCTCGTAGGCGAGAATTTCCTTCTTTTCGTTTATGCGGCTTACATCCCACTCCTCCATTCTGGCAATTTCGTCGAGGGGAATAAAGGTGAGCATCTTTATGCACTTCATTACGTCGGCGTCGTCGATATTGCGCCAGTACTGGTAGAAGTCGTAGGGGCTTGTCTTGTTTTCGTCCAGCCAGACGGCGCCCTTTGCCGTTTTGCCCATCTTTTTGCCTTCGCTGTTCAAAAGCAGAGTTATGGTCATGGCGTAGGCGTCCTTGCCGCTCTTTTTGCGGATTAGCTCGGTTCCCGCGAGCATGTTTGACCACTGGTCATCACCGCCGAACTGCATGTTGCAGCCGTAGTGTTCGTTTAAATACCAGAAGTCATATGCCTGCATAATCATATAGTTGAACTCGAGGAAGGAAAGACCCTTTTCCATGCGCTGTTTGTAGCATTCTGCGCGGAGCATGTTGTTTACGGTGAAGCATGCGCCCACTTCGCGCAGCAGTTCGACATAGTTGAGCTTTAAAAGCCAGTCGGCATTGTTGACCATGATGGCTTTACCTTCGCCGAATTCGATGAAGCGCTCCATCTGCTTTTTAAAGCATTCGCAGTTGTGGTTGATGACTTCGTCCGTCATCATGGTGCGCATGTCCGTGCGGCCCGAGGGGTCGCCGATATGACCCGTGCCTCCGCCGACGAGAACGACGGGTTTGTTGCCGGCCATCTGCAATCTTTTCATGAGACAGAGCGCCATGAAGTGGCCGACGTGAAGGCTGTCCGCCGTGGGGTCGAAACCTATATAAAAGCGTGCGCCGCCGTTGTTTATAAGCTGTTTTATCTCCTCCTCGTCGGTGACCTGCGCGATCAGACCGCGGGCGCGGAGTTCTTCATAAATTCCCATACCGGGATTCCTCCTGTAATATTATGATTTAAAAGAAATAAAGGCGGCTACCCGCAGGTAAACCGCCTTTTAAACCAAGCAAAATTTTTACCCGCGGCAAAGCGCGCATTACTTATTCAAGCAATACGAATAGCCGCAGTAATAAAGGTGTGCGAAAAGTAAACCAACCATATAAAAATTATAACACGCGCCATATGCGCTGTCAAGTTATTCGCCGATAAAATCCTCGGGGTTGAGGTATATTAACGCTCGTTGTGCATTGGCCGAATGCACCAACTTGCCGCTATTTACGGGGCCAGCCCCTCGGCGCGCAATCCTTAAGCGCCTCCAATCGTATAATTGCGCGACTTCGCCCGTTGAGACGAAAGGGTTCGCAAATTGTGTTGCGCTACGTGAAGGCGCGACTTCACTTGCGCCATTATTAGTTTAAGAAGCATACAGTGCCGTAGTGTTTGCGAATAAAACAAGAACCGACTGTTACATGAAATCTTCGGGGTTGAGGTATTCGCGCGCCTTTTGTATGGCGCGTTTTTCTATGCGGGATATGTACGAGCGGGAAATGCCCAGCTTTTTTGCCACCTCCCTCTGCGGCAGAGGAACGCCGTCTTCGAGGCCGTAGCGCAAAGTGATTATGGTATATTCGCGCATGTTTAAGATATCCTTTAAAAGCTTGACAAATTTTTCGCGGCGGATGGATTGTTCGACAGCTGAAAAGACGCTTTCGTTTTCGGAAACGACGTCCATTATGGTTAGCTCGTTACCGTCCTTGTCGAAACCGACGGGGTCGGAGAGCGAGACGGTATTTTTATGCTTTTTGCCTGCGCGCAGGAGCATTAAAATTTCGTTTTCGATGCAGCGGGCGGTATATGTGGCGAGTGCCGTGCCCTTGCCTTCCTGATAAGTGTTTATGGCTTTGATGAGGCCTATCGAGCCGACGGACATAAGATCGTCAGTTTCGGCCGCGCCCGAATATTTTTTTGCAATGTGAGCCACGAGGCGCATGTTGTGGCGAACGAGTATATTTTTAGCTTCGGCATTGCCTGCGCGGGCGAGAGCGAGGTATTTTTTCTCCTCTTCTGGCGGGAGAGGTTTGGGAAACGACCCCTTACCCTGCACCGCGCCTGCAAATACGAAAATTTTGCTTAAAAGCAGCCCGATTACATCAAAAAACATTAAAATCCCCCTTTTTTTATAAGTTTAATAATTTATGAAGGGAGAAGTTTGTACTATGCGCGCGGACAAGGTAAAAATTAACGCGGCTCCGCGCACAAAAGTGCGCGGAGCCGCGTTAAGCATTATTTAAACTGAAAGTTCAACAGCCTAAAAATTCTACGCCCTTCAACATTACATCATTGACAAGGTCGTTAACGAGAGAATAGAAAATTATTTTGCCGTATAATGCGGGCGTGGGCAGCTCAGCCGCCCGCGCCCCGTCACGCAAAAATTTACATGCCTAAAAATTCTACGCCCTTCAACATTACATCATTGACAAGGTCGTTAACGAGAGAATAGAAAATTATTTTGCCGTATAATGCGGGCGTGGGCAGCTCAGCCGCCCGCGCCCCGTCACGCAAAAATTTACATGCCTAAAAATTCTACGCCCTTCAACATTACATCATTGACAAGGTCGTTAACGAGAGAATAGAAAATTATTTTGCCGTGCCGTTCGCACTTGACTATGCCGAGGTTTTTTAAAAGACGGAGCTGGTGCGACACGGTAGTCTGGTTGATATCGAGAACGCGCGATAAATCGGTTACGCACATTTCGGAGATGGCCAGCGCCGACAGCATCCGCACGCGCGTAGGGTCGGCAAAAATTGAAAAGAACATCACCACGCTGTCGAGCACGTCGCCTTCGGGCACGTATTCGCGCACGAGGTCGGCCGTTCTTTTGTCCAACAACATCATTTCCTGCATAATGCACCTCCCGATACTTATGTATCGATTGTATTATAAGTGCATATGCGTCATGATGAATATATATTTTTGACGGAATAAATAAATTAATGTCGCAAGGCGAATTCATTACGCCGCCGGCGCTTAATTTGCGTTAAATGTTTTTTATTTTTCCTCGATTGCGGTGACGGTGTAACCGGCGTCCTCGACCACTTTTTTGATTTCGTCGTCGGAGACGGGTTCGCGACTGCGGATGACGGCGCAGTTCTTCTTTAACTTGACGTCACAGGAGACGACGTTGTGCACGGCGGAAAGAGCTTTTTCCACCCTCGAAGCGCAATGGTCACAGCACATGCCTTGGATTGAAACAATCTTTTTCATTTCATTATCCTCTATATTATTTTGATTTTTATCATTTTCCCCGTCGACGGGTGCGGCGGGTTTTAAACCTTTTAAATTTTTGTTTTTATAGAGCAGAAGCCTTAACGCGTTGCCGACGACGAATAAAGACGACAGCGACATGCACGCAGCGGCTATCATGGGATTGAATGTGAAGTTGAATGCCGAGAACGCGCCCGCCGCCACGGGAATCATGACGACGTTGTAAATGAACGCCCAGAACAGATTTTCCTTTATGTTGCGGACGGTGGCTTTGCTTAAATCGAATGCCGTGTCGAGGGCGCGGATATCGTCCGAGACGAGCACCACTCCCGCCGAATCTATGGCTACGTCCGTGCCCGAGCCTATGGCGATGCCGACGTCGGCCTGCTTCAATGCGGGGGAATCGTTAATGCCGTCGCCCACCATTGCCACTACGCCGCCCACCGTCTGGACGTTGGTTACGGCTTTTAGTTTGTCTTCGGGCAGGACTTCGGCAACAAATTCGTCTATGCCGACGCTGTCGGCCACGGCCTTGGCGCACGTCTGGTTGTCACCCGTAAGCATGGCCACGCGCATGCCGCGCTTTTTGAGGAGGGAAACGGTCTGCGCCGCGCCGTCCTTTAACTTATCGGAGACGGCGATTAGCGCGGCGACTTTGTCGCCTTCGGACATGTAGAGCACCGTTTTGCCCTGAGAGGCGAGCTGTTCCGCCTTTTTTTCGACGGCGGAGGGAATTTTTATGCCGTCGATGAGATGAACGTTGCCGAGGCGGTAAGCCTTGCCGCCGCAGTCAGCTTTTGCGCCGCGGCCGACGATATATTCGAAACCGGTGACTTCCTCGCTTTGGGGGTGATAGTCGACCACGCACTTGGCCAAAGGATGGTTGGAGTGCTGCTCTATGCCCGAGGCAATCGAAAGCAGCTTATCCTCATCGCCACCGAATGTTACCACGTCGCATACAGAGGGTTTGCCTACTGTTATCGTGGCCGTTTTATCGAGAAGGACACAGTTTATGTCGCTTAAGCGCTGTAAATTTTCGGCGTCCTTATACAACACGCCGAGCGACGCCCCCTTGCCCGTGGCCGTCATTATCGCCACAGGCGTGGCGAGACCAAGCGCGCAGGGACAGGAAATTACGAGCACGGAAATTGCGTAAGTTACGCTGTGTTCGGGGACGACGGCGCCGTCGATTAATAACCATATTACAAACGTAAGCAGTGCGATTGCCACGACTGCGGGCACGAATATTCCGGCTATTTTATCGGCGAGCTTTTGTATGGGAGCCTTGGATGCGCCCGCTTCGCGCACCATTTTTACTATTTTTGAGAGGGTGGTTTCGCCGCCGACTTTGCAGGCTTCCACCTTTATGACGCCGCTTTTGTTCAATGCGGCCGTGGTTACATAGTCGCCCGTACTAACTTCGACGGGCAGGCTTTCGCCCGTGATTGCAGATTTATCTATAAACGAACTGCCCGATATTACCTTGCCGTCGACGGGGACGTAATCGCCCTGTCTTACGACGACGGTGTCGCCCGCCTTTACGCTTCCCACGGGCACGGTTACAAGCTGTCCGTCCTTTTCTACCGTGACGGTGTCGGGCGCGAGTTTTAAAAGCTTTTCGATTTCGTCGCCCGTCTTGTGCTTGGCCTTTTCTTCCAGCCATTTGCCGACGTCGACGAGCGTTAAAATGGTAGCCGCGCTTTCGAAATGCAGATTCATGGCGTTATGCATGGGGTCGATATTCATGAAAATCATTATCGTCAGCGCGAGCGAATATGCAAACGACACGCCCGAGCCGAGCGCGACGAGGGTGTCCATATTGGGCACGCGGCGTATGAGCGCCATGAAACCGCGCGAAAAATACTGGTAGTTTACGCCGATTATTACAGCCGCCAGAATGAGCTGATAGAGGGCGAACCAGCGCTCGTTTCCGTAGTCGGGATTGAGGGACGGAGGAACCGGAGCCCCCCACATATGGCCCATCGAAACGTACATTAAGGGCACTAAAATGACGACGGATATGATGAATTTTATGAAAAGAACCTTATCTGTGCGCACCTGCTTGGGGGCGGGAGCGTTCTGTTCGGTATACACGCCGTAGCCGAGGTTGCGGACGGCGGAAAAAATCTCATCCTCCGTCACACGGGTTTCGTCGAAGTCTACCTTCATGGATTTGCCCATCAGGGAAACTTCTACAGAGTTGACCCCCTCCATTTTGCCGACAGCGCGCTCTATGCCGGACGAACAGGCCGAACAAGTCATGCCCGTCACAACGTAATTTTCTACCATAAAAACACCTTGAATTTTTATTACGGTATAATTATAACCAAGGTATACTCCAATGTCAAGCAAATCCTACTATTTTAATAGGAATTAATGGCAGGCAATATACTTTATCGTGTGCGACAGCTGCCCTTAAACCTTCAATAATCTATTATGACGAGGCGATACAGGCGGATTAATTCCGCCGTAAATATCGCCCGGCGAATTTTAAGTGCCGAAAATTTAACAAAAAACAACTATTTATTTTAATGCTGAACTTTTTTAACTTATGACGACAGCAACCTCGCTGCGTGTCGCGCCGCCGCACGACGCGAGCGAATTAAATTAATAATGTTTTGTCACAAAACCGCGCTTTTGAGGCAAAGGCCATAATTTGTCGGATTTTTTGCACGCAAAACAGGCGGCGCGAAAGGCGCCGCCCGTAAATTACGGTCAGTTGACGGTTTTTGATTAGTTCTTGCTGTCCTGCTTTACGACTTCTTCCTTGTCGTAGTAACCGCAGTTGGCGCAAACCCTGTGGGCCTGCATTTTTTCGTGGCAATGAGGGCACTCAACTAATGTGGGAGCCGTTGCCTTGTAGTTTGCAAACCTTGAATTTGTTCTGCTCTTTGACTGTTTTCCCTTGGGTACTGCCATATTTTATATACCTCTCTTATTTTTTGCTTATTCTTGCTGTGACTGCGCGCATTTTTCGCACAGGAGAACTTCGGGCTGACTGAACACGAACGCATCTTCTACAGCGGGCGTTATGTTGAGCCTTACGCCGTTGTAGCAGTAATTATCGGCGTCGTCCCTGTCGGTGACGAACAACGCTTCGTATGAATACTCAACGTTGCACGACGCATCTTCGAGACAATAGGAGCACTGGCCCTTTAATTTGTAGCAAATTTTTATGTTCAGGCCGACGCTGTCGTCTTCGTAAATTTCGTACTCTCCCTCCACGCGCACGTCGCCGTCGACTTCCGCGAGCGGAAGAATGAGCTTTTCGACGGGGGGACGAAGGGTTTCCGTGAAGTTACCGACGTATTTTTTTAATGCTATAAGTCTTTGAACTTCTAATACCATACCCGAATTGACTAAACAATTATATTATAAGAGCTAAACTTTGTCAACTTATTTTGAAAGCAGATAAAGTTAAATGCGCATAAAAATATACAATAATTTTCCGCGCACAAAGCGCGGACTGCGACTGCGCCGCCGAGCGCCGTGCGGAAAGTTTATGCCGGACTGATTTTAAACAGTTGAAAATTTATGCGCCGGGCTTTATTTGACGAGAGCGAGCGTTTCCCTTGCGATTACGAGTTCTTCGTTGGTGGGGATTACAAGAATCTTAACCTTTGAATCCTTGGTGGAAATTTCGCGGATAGCTCCCGTGTTTTTGCCGTTGTTTGCCTCTTTATCGAGCTTTACGCCGAGGAATTCGAGTCCTTCGCACACGCCTTCGCGTACGGTGGGGGTATTTTCGCCGATGCCTGCGGTGAAGACTATGCAGTCGAGACCGCCCATTGCTGCGGCATAGGAGCCGACGAACTTTTTGGTCTGGTATGCGAACATGTCGAGGGCGAGCTTGCACCTTGCGTTGCCGCTTTCGGCGCCGGCGATGAGGTCGCGGAAGTCGCTGGAGACACCCGAAATACCGAGAACGCCGCACTCTTTATTGAGGTAGGTTACCATGCGGGCGGCATCGTAACCCTTTTTGCGGGCGAGGAATTCGACAGCGGACGCGTCTATGCAGCCCGAACGGGTGCCCATGAGCACGCCGTCGAGCGGGGTGAAGCCCATAGAAGTTGCAACGCAGACGCCGCCGTCTACCGCAGTGATTGAAGAACCGTTGCCGAGGTGGCAGGTGACAGTTTTGAGCGTTTTGATGTCCCTGCCGAGATATTTGGCCGCCTCCTGCGAGACGAATTTATGCGAAGTGCCGTGGGCGCCGTACTTGCGCACGCCGTAAGCTTTGTAATCTTCATATTTGATGCCGTACATATATTCTTTTTCGGGCATGGTCTGGTGGAAGGACGTATCGAACACGAGCACCATGGGGGTGTTGGGCATGACCTCTATGCAGGCCTTGACGCCTGTTGCGGCCGCGGGATTGTGAAGAGGACCGAGTTCAAAGGTCTTTTCGAGAGTTTTTAAAACTTCGTCGTTGACGAGAGTGGGTTTTTTGAAATATTCGCCCGAAGCGACTACGCGGTGGCCGACGGCGCCGATTTCTTCCATGGATTTGATGACGCCGATTTCGCCGTCGGTGAGAGCGTGAAGGACGAGCTCGATTGCCACTTTATGGTCGGGCATGTCCTGTTCGTATACTTTTTCGTGTCCGTTGCCCTTAGCCTTGAGGACAGAGCCCTCTATGCCTATTCTTTCGACGTTGCCCTTGGCGATTACGCCTTCGGTTTCCATGTCGATGAGCTGATATTTGAGCGACGAACTGCCGGCATTGACTACAAGAATTTTCATTGCGTGTTATTGAACTCCTAATATTTTTCTCACTATTTGATTTAGATTTTACGCATTGAAGTTGCGTAACAAAAGCAAGCGAAGCCGTGTTTTCTTTGCGAAAGCGTGGTTTCGCTTGCAAACGTTATTTGTTTTAAAATTAAAAAATTTATTCTACCGCATTCTATCCGTGAAATAGATGCGAGCAAGACAAGGCGCGCGAGGAAAACCTGAGGGAGTTTACTAAGACGTAAATGACCGAAGGTTGCCGCAGCGCAACACAGTATTGCGACGCATATATTTTGCGGAGATTACTCGGCCTGAAGAGCGGTTACGGCAACAGTTGCAACTATATCTTCCACATTGCAGCCGCGGGAAAGGTCGTTCAAAGGCTTGGCGAAGCCCTGGCAAACGGGACCGATGGCCATATATCCGCCGAAGCGCTGTGCGATTTTGTAGCCGATGTTGCCTGCGTTGATGTTGGGGAATACGAAGACGTTTGCGTGACCCGCAACCGCAGAACCGGGAGCTTTGAGCTGGCCGACTTCGGGAGCGACTGCCGCATCGAACTGGAATTCGCCGTCCAAAGCGAGTTCGGGAGCCATCTGCTTTGCGAGAGCCGTGGCTTCCTGCACCTTTGGAACAGATTTGAAGAATTTATCGTCGTTGCCGCTGCCCTTTGTGGAGAAGGAGAGCATTGCAACTCTGGGTTCGATACCCGCGATGGCCTTTGCCGTCTTTGCCGAAGAAATGGCGATGTCGGCGAGCTGTTCGGCCGTGGGTTCGATATTGATTGCGCAATCTGCAAATACTGCGACGCCGTCGGGGTTATAAGGATTTTCGGAGCCTTCGGGGGCGATCATTATGAAGCAGCTGGAAACGGTTTTGATGCCGGGAGCCGTTTTTACGACCTGAAGGCCGGGACGGAGAGTGTTGGCCGTGGAGTGGCATGCGCCCGAAACGTAGCCGTCGACGTCGCCGGCTTTGAGCATGAGCGCGCCGAACATTGTTCTGTCCTTAGCCTGCTTTGCGGCCTCTTCTTCGGTCATACCCTTGGCTTTTCTTGCTTCGTAAAGAATCTTTGCATATTCGGCAGTCTTTTCGGAAGTGAGAGGGTCGACGAGCGTGATGCCCGTGAGGTCGACTTCGGGAGCGACCTTTTTGCACTCTTCTTCATTGCCGATGAGAACTATCTTTGCGATGCCCTGTTTTGTAATTTCAGCCGCCGCCTGCACGACGCGCTTGTCCTCGCCCTCACAGAGGACTATCGTTTTGCCAAGTTTTGCGGCTTTTGCCTTGATTTCATCAAGTAACGACATATCAAATTCTCCTTAAAACACTTTATTTATGCGCCGCGAACGTGTATAATAAAAGCGGCGACTTAATTTGACGCTAATATTATATAATAAATTTTGGCGATTGTAAAGGCAATAAATGAAAATTTGTGCAATAATTTGTGAATTCAATCCATTCCACAACGGGCACAGGCACCTTATTGACTGCGTAAAGCAAAAAGGCGCGTTCGACGGCGTGCTCTGCATTATGAGCGGACACTTTACCCAGCGGGGCGACAGAGCCATTTTAGATAAATTTACGCGTTCCCGCCATGCCGTGCTGGGCGGAGCGGATTGCGTTATCGAACTCCCCTCCCCCTTTGCCGTTGCGCCCGCGCCCGTGTTTGCGGAAGGCGCGGTTAAAATCGCTTCATCAATTCCCGACGTGTGCGCGCTGGCGTTCGGCTGCGAAAGGCCGCTGGACTTTAAGGGCATTGCGCGCATTTCCGCAGACGAAAACGGGCCTTTCATGGAAGAACTTTTAAAAGGCCTTTCTGCGGGCGAGAGCTATGCGAAAAGTTACGCCGCCGCCCTTGAGAGAATGTGCGGGGAAAGGATAGCCGAGTCCAACAACATACTCGCGCTGGAGTACGCGAAGGCCATTTTAAAATACCGCCCCGACATGGAAATTGCGCCCGTAAAGCGCGTCGGCGCGGGGTACAACGACAGCAGATTGGGCGGCACATATGCCTCGGCGAGCGGCATACGCGCGCACCTCGGCGAAGAAAAAATAAAGGACTTCGTTCCCGATTTTGTGGCGCAAGACCTGAAAGTCGACAGCGCGGCCGGCGAACGCTGGGAAGCCATTGTAAAATACGCCCTGATACGCTCCTCCGCGGAAACCTTAAGCGGCGTCTACGGCGGCGGCGAAGGATTGGGCAATAAACTTAAGAGCCTGCAGGGCGAGCCGCTCGGGGAAATTATTTCGCAGGGGACGACCAAACGTTACCCCGCCGCGAGAATAAGGCGCGCACTGACGGCAAACGCACTCAATTTCAGTGCGGAAGAGACAAACAAATTGCTTGGAAACGCCGGTTATATAAAGCCGCTGGCCGTAAAAGCCGACAGAGCGGACGACATGCTCAAAGCGCTGGCTTCCTCCCCTCTCCCCATGGTCATCACGGGCGACGACGCGAAAAAGCTTGAAGGACTTAACGCCGCGCTGTATGCGCGCAGCCGCTTTGCCAACGAGGTGTGGGGCGCCGCCGAAGGGCGCGAGGTTTACGACTGCACCATTGTGAGGTGCTGAAGGGTTAAGGGTATTGACAGTCAAAGATAAGCGTGCTATACTTTTTACAGTTTAACGGAGGAAAAATTTATGAATAACAACATAATGAAAATGCTGTTCGGCATAATGCTGGGGCTCATAGCGGTAATGCTGGCAATATTCGCCTTAATGGCAGGTTACGGCGCGGGACAGACGTTCCTTATTATTTTTGCGGTTATCGTTGCGATAGGCGGCATAGCCATGTGCGTGATTGCCATGAACGGCGAACAGAAAAATGCTGCCGCAAAAAAGGACGACGGCCAAAGCAAGGCCGAAGACAAAACTTCGGCTGATGATAAAGCCGAAGGCGCGGACGCAAAAGACGAAGAAAACAAAGACAACGACAAGGAAACTCAAAAAGAAAGCGATTAAAGGTTGCATTTATAAAAGAGCGCCGCCCGATATATCGGGCGGCGCTCTTTTATAACCAATTAAACAATCGCATCAGTCATGGTATATTCGCCGAGTGAATTTTCTTTCACCTGAATGCATATATACTTCATTGCACAATTATCTGCCGCAAAGAACTGCCTTTTGCCTGCAGGTGAAATGCGCACCCAGTCGCCTGCTTTTAAAGCAACGCTTTCGCCGTCTATAACAACTTTTCCCTCGCCTTCGAGAATTCCATAGATTTCCTCGTTATTTTTGTGCGCGTGCACGAAAGGAACGCTTGCCCCTGCGGGAAGAATGTTGATACTGATTTCTGCTCCGGTAAGACCGAGCTTGTCATGAAGCTCTGTGCGTGCCTCATCGGAAACACTTGTCTTTGCATAATTTGTCATAATATACCTCCTGCTTATTGTAACTGCATTATAACCGATGATTGCGGACTATGCAATAAAGTCACTATTTTATTATAAACTAATAGATTTGTAACTTAGTATATTTTTGATACTTAGTGAATTGACAGTATATAAAACGCGTGTTATAATAAAAAAGAGGTGAAATATGCTGACAAAAAACGAACTGCCGGAATGTCCCGTCGCCTCGACGGTACAGCTAATAGGCAATAAATGGAAACTACTTATTATACGCAATCTTCTGAAAGGCTCGCAGAGATTTATGCAACTTAAAAACGGAATACCCGGAATATCGCAAAAGGTTTTGACAGATAACCTCAGAGCCATGGAGAATGACGGCATTGTATCGAGAGAGATTTTTGCGGAAGTTCCCCCGAAAGTTATCTATTCTCTTACAGACATCGGTAAATCCCTGCTGCCCATAATTGACGCTATGGCCGATTGGGGAGATAAATATAAAAGTCTTATGACTTACTGACAAAAAACATGCCGCCCGGCTGGGCCATAACGGCACAGCCGGGCGGCAGATTATTTATGCTTTTTATCCTATTTCCTCCCTTATGCGGTTGAGGGCGGATTTTTCGAGGCGGGAGACCTGAGCCTGAGAAATACCGACCTGAGAGGAAATTTCGGTCTGGGTTTTGCCTTCGAAGTAGCGCAGAAGGACTATGCTTTTTTCACGCTCGTCGAGTTTGGAGATTGCCTCGTAAAGCGCGGCGCGCTCGGTCCAGACCTCGTCGTTGTTCTTTTTATCGAAAATCTGGTCGACCAAAAGAAGCTCGTCCCCCGACTTATTGTATACGGGGTCGTACAGCGAGACGGGGTCGGAAATGGCGTCTAAGGCGTAGGCGACTTCGGAGACGGCGATATTCATTTTATCGGCGATTTTGTCGTAGGTGACGTCGTCGTCCTCGGTTTCGAGCTGTTCGCGCACTTTTAAGATACGGTAGGCAGTATCCCTTATCGAACGCGAAACGCGCAGAGAATTGCCGTCGCGCAGGTACCGCTTTATTTCGCCCATGATGAGGGGCACGGCGTAAGTTGAGAACCTGACCCCGACGGAGAGATCGAAGTTGTCAATTGCCTTTATGAGCCCCACGCAACCGGCCTGAAAGACGTCGTCGGCGTTGGCATTCTTTGACCAGAACCTGCGCACGAGCGACAAAACAAGGCGCATATTGCCGACGATGAACTGTTCGCGTGCGGCCTCGTCGCCAGCTTTTAAGCGGCGCATAAGTTCGTCCTGTTCCTTGCCCGAAAGTTTGGGCAAACCCGACGTGTCCACCCCGCAGATTACTACCTTTGATAACATAACTACACCTCCCGTAATGTATGTAATCAAAGGAAATAAAAGGATACAGGGTGCAGGGGATAGGGTATAGGGAAGGTTACGAATGTGTGCGGCATCGCCGCCTTTCGGATTACTCCTTCAGATACTCTCCCACCGTACCTAACCACTACACCCTAACCCCTAAATCTTGCGTGATATGTCTTTTTTAAGTTTTATTATAATCTTTTTTTCGAGGCGGGATATGTAACTTTGCGAAATGCCCAGAGCGTCGGCGACGTCCTTCTGGGTCATCTCCTCCCCTCCGTCCAGACCGAAACGCATGCGCATAATTTTCTGTTCGCGCGGGGAAAGTCGCGAAAGCGAAGCTTTTAAAAGCTCCCTTTCCACACCGCCTTCGATATCGGAATATACCGCGTCGGCATCCGTGCCCATTACATCGGATAAAAGAAGTTCGTTGCCCTCCCAGTCGGTATTGAGCGGTTCGTCGAAGGATATTTCCTGACGAAGGCGGGACATGCGGCGCAGGTACATTAAAATTTCGTTTTCGATACAGCGCGAAGCGTACGTGGCGAGCTTGATATTTTTATCCGAGCGAAAAGAATTGATGGCCTTGATGAGACCTATGGTGCCCACCGAGACGAGGTCGTCGCCGTCGACGCCGGAGCCTTCGAACTTTTTGGCTATGTACACGACGAGGCGCAGATTGTGTTCGACGAGCTCGTTGCGGGCCTTGCTGTCGCCGCCTTCGAGCAGTTCTATGGCCTCCTTTTCCTCGTCGCCCGAAAGGGGCAGCGGCAAAGCTTCGGTGCCGCAGATGTAGTCGAGAGAATTTTCGCCGAAAATTGTGCGCAATATGCGCTTTATGATGTTGAGCATGGGTCAGTCTCCGCAAGATCGGGGTGAAGAACGGCGCGACTGCCCGCGTCGGTTATGCAAAAGAGCACGCCCCGCAGTGAAATTACTTTTTGGCCATAGTCTATTTCAATTTTATCGGCGGTGAATACGGGCAGTTTTTTATCTCCTGCCACAGTATGTACGGATACGAAGGTTTTTATTCCCTGCGCATCGATTAATTTTTTTGCAAAGTTTTGCGGCAACACGCTGACGGGCGAGCCGCGGCGGTAAACTTTGTTGCCGCTGTCGAAAAACGCGGGGACTTTTACGCACGATTGCCCTGCATATATGCGGCAGGTAACGGCAATTTTGCTGTTTGCATGCACAAATTTTGCGGCCAGTTTTTTTATTACCAGCGCAAGGCAGAGCGCGCAAAACAGCGGTATGCCGACGGGCACGGAAGAAAGTATTACCCCTCCGCCCGTTAAATAATTTACGTTTGCGAGCGAAAAGAGCGCAATCAGCGCGCCGCCGAGGGCGAACGTTAAAGCGGCAAACACGGCCGCAAATTTAAGATACCCCTTTATGTGCGGAAACTTGCCCGCGAGCAGGCACAGCGCGCCGCCGGAAATGACCTTTACGGCTATTGCCGCCCAGCCGACGAGGCCGAACAGCGGAATAATTACCGCAAAACATGCGCCGACGGCCGAGGCGAGCGAGACGCGCCATACGGACGCGCGGTTTTTTGTTGCCGCTTTGGCCGCATACAGCAGGCAGAAGTCCATGCAGAAATTTTCGGCGAGGGCGTATTCGACGTATACCTCCATTGCGAGAGGTATTATATAACTTAATGTATGTCGCGAAATGTAAAAATACGACGCTTTTTAGAAAAAAGCGTCGTATTTTTAAAATGTCAGTTGGTTGAAGCCGTCCTCTATCTCTTCTTTGGAGTTGCATTTGAAGAGACGAAGTTTCAACGCCGAAGCGTTGGGCATGCCCTTTATATAAAAGGCGAGCATTTTACGCATGTACACGACGGAAAAGCGTTCGTCGAAGAGTTGGAACGTGCGCTCCGTCTGGCGGCGGATAACCGCCTTTTTATCCGGTTCGGGCGTGCCCGAAAGGCGGCAGAAAATAAATGGGTCGTACATTGCCGCGCGGGCGACGGCTACTCCGTCGGCACCCGTGTTTTGCATAAGCTCGTCGGCGTCTTTCAAAGAAAATACCCCGCCGTTGGCGATGACGGGAATTTTTACGGCATTCTTTGCCGAAGCAATCTGTTCAAAATTGACGGGGCCCGAATAAATTTTATCGCGCGTGCGGCCGTGGATGGTTATGAGGCTTGCGCCCGCGTCCTCCATGGCGACGGCAAAATCGCGCGCGATTAAGTGTTTTTCGTCCAGACCAATGCGGAATTTGACGGTGACGGGCTTGCCCGCTTTGGCTACCTCACTGACGATGCGCGAGGCGAGAGGAATGTTGGCCATAAGCGCGCTGCCTTCGCCGTTTTTGAATATTTTGGGGACGGGACAGCCCATGTTTATATCGATGACGTCGAAGGGAGCGATATGCTCGCTTTCGGCCGCCTTGCGCATGAAATAGGGGTCGCTGCCGAAGAGCTGAACGGCCTTAACCCCGGCATAGTCGGGGGGCAACAGCAAAAGTTCGCGCGTGTTGCGGCTGTCGTAACACAGCCCCTTTGCGCTGACCATTTCCGAGAAAGTCAACCCCGCGCCGAGGTCATAACACATCTGGCGGAACACGCAGTTGGTGTAGCCCGCGAGCGGCGCGAGGAAGATATTGTTTTTTGTATGTAAGTTGCCTATTTTAATTGTTTTTAAATGCATTTTTTGCCTGCAGCCAATACCAGTCGTATTCCTCGTCGCAGAGGTCGGGCAGATTTTTGCCGTCGGCGGCGACGAGTTTTTCAAAGACGGCAAAGCGATTTATGAATTTATCGGTTGCGGCGGCGAGAGCCTGTTCGCAGTCTGCGCCCGCGAGGCGGCAGGTATTGACGGCCGAAAACAGCAAATCGCCGCTCTCTTCGAATGTACCGTCCTTATCGCCCGCCTGAACTGCCTTGAGGAGCTCTATTACCTCCTCGCCCAGTTTTTCGGAGGCAGATATGGGGGACAAGAAGTCCATGCCGCTCTTTGCCGCGCGCTTGCCTACTTTTTGCGCGCGCATGCATGCGGGGAAGTTTTTGGGCACGGCCTGAAGACTTTCCGTAAACGTCGTCTGATGCTTTTCCTTCATTTTATTCTTTTCCCACACGCTAAGGGCCGAATTTTCGTCCGCGGCCTTATCGCCGCCGAATATGTGTGAGTGCCTGAATATGAGCTTTTTGACGACGCGCGTCAACACGTCCGAGCCGGTGAAAGCTCCCTGCTCTTCCTTCATGACCGAATGGAAGGCAGCCTGAAGGAGGACGTCGCCGCACTCCTCCTCTATGCCGTCGTCATCGCCGCGGTTGACGGCGTCGACGAGCTCGTAGGCTTCCTCTATCATGTTCTGCTTTATGGAATCGTTGGTCTGCACCCTGTCCCACGGGCAGCCGCCGGGGGCGCGCAGAAGTTTTATAATATGCTCAAGGTCGGCATAATCGTACCTGTCTTTGCGGAGAAAATCGGCTTCTTCAACCGCCACGGCGCAGTCGGCGTCGTAATTTTTGAAGCGGTCGATTTCGTATACCTTTATGCGATGAACGCCTTCGCCGTTTATGAACGCGCACTCTCTTTCTTCGCCGAAAAGCTGCGTCAATTTTTGCTTGACGCGGTCGGCGAGGCCGAAGTCGTCCAGATCGTATATGACGGCGGCGGAACAGCTCTTTAAATTGGCTATATCATAGGCCGAAAGGGCCGTGACGCACGAATTTTTAAGGCCTGAAAGCGACTTAATGCGGGAAATTTTGGAAACGCCTTCGCATACTTCGCAATCTTTGGCTTTGGCGAGTATGATTTTGCACCCCTCATCCTCGCTCACGGCGCCGTCGACGCAATATACTACGGGGGTAATCTTTGCCTGAGCCAGCACCTTGGCCGCCAAATTTTTATTTAAAGTGTCGAAGTTGCGCGAACGCTTATAAACCTCGTCGAGGAACTCCACTTCGCGGCCTTCGAGCTGGGCGTAAGCGCGGCCTGAAGAAGTGCGCGCCATAATCTTGCCCGCGCCGTTTAAAGCCGCCTCAGCGGACTGCGTTAAATCGCCTTGCTTTATTCCCAATCCCACTAAAGTTATTTTCATTTTTAGCACCTCTTACCCTCATAATATACCATATATTGAGCAAAACCGCAACCAAATAGCACACGTTTGAAGAGATTGCGGCGCCGCTTACCGAAAGGTTTGTGAAGGCGACGAGAGCGGCCGAAAGCACGACGCGCGCGACAGAAGTTACCCACTGCGTGATTGTGCCATACAGCGGCCGGCCGAGCGACGTGATACAGGCCGACGAAGTCTGCACGAGGGATAAAGTCACGCAGTTGACGCTCATCATCCTGACGAGGCTGACGAGCAGAGAACGCTCCGCAGCGGACAGCGAGCCGAATATCAGATCGGCGGCGAGGGGCGAGAAAATAAAAAGAATGACGGCGCACGGCAGGGATATCGCCAACGTCATAAGCATCGCCCTTGCAGCCTTGGATTTTGCGGCCGATATGTCGCCGCGTTCGGCGAGGGGCGAAATGCACGGAACACCCGCCGCCGCGAGGCCGTAGGTAAGGGATACCGGCAGGTTAACGAGCGTTATCGCGCAACCCGAAAACACGCCCCAGAGCGCGGTTGCATTGTCTGCCGAGCCGCGAAGAATTGCTACCACCGCTATGCTTTCAATCAGCTGGCTCAAAGGCATGGCTATGGCCGTGAAAGTGAGCGGAACGGTATATTTTAAAATGGTTTTATACCAGTCGGCGGGGCGGAAATAGAGAGGCGCGGCGCTCTTTTTTGAACGCATATATAAAAGACCGGCGTAGACGGCGGACAAAACTTCCGAAATAGTGACGGCGAGGACGGCCGCGGCGACGCCGCGAAGCGCGTCGCCGCGGAAAATGTAGCACAAAATGAGCCCGAACGCGACTTTTATCGCCTGTTCGGCCACTTCGGTTGCCGCCGTGGGGAGCATATTGCCCCTGCCCTGAAAATATCCGCGGACTATAGATATTACAGACACGAAAAATACCGCGGGCGAAAGTATTTGGCAGCACAGCTCGACCGCGGGTTCACCCTGAGCTTTTGCAAGGGGCGCGGAGAGCGCGAACATTATGAGCGAACCGACAAGTCCTATCGCGCCGTAAAGTCTGAAGGCCGGACGCTCGGCGAAAGGGCATTGGTTCGAGGATATTATGCGGGCAATGCCCGTGGGAATGCCGCTTGCAGACACCGTTAAAAGTATGCAGTAGAGCGGATAGACCATCTGGTATATGCCCATACCCTCACCGCCGAGAAAGGCGACGAGCGGTATGCGGTAAAGCGCGCCTAAAAGTTTGGATATGAACCCGCCGGCTGAAATGATGAATGCGCCCTTTAAATAGCTTTGAGATTTCATTCGAACTGGCTGGCGAGAATTGTTGCCGAAAGCTGGGCGAGCTTGCAAGCGCCCTGCTCTATCTTTGCGCCCTGTTCGTAAGATAAAAGTGCAACCGCGCCGAGACAGTCGCCGCCGCTGACTATAGGCACAATTACCTGCGCGGTGACGGGGGATTGCTCGTCCTCGGTCACGGGCACGACGTCGCCGCCTTCAGACAGATTGGCGATGTAACTTTTGCGGTTTTTTAAAATTTCGTCGAGCTCGCGCGAAATTGTCTTGCCGGATACCTCCCTTTTGCCGCTGCCTGACGCGCAGATGATTTCATCCGTGTCGCAGATAACGGCAAGGAGGCCGGAAAGGTCGCTTAAACTTTTGGCTGTTCCGCATGAGAACTGGCCGAGCGACGCGATGGGCGAATATTTTTTTAACATGAGCTCGTCGCGGTCGGTGAATATTTCGAGCGGGTCCCCCGATTTGAGCCTTAAAGTCGAGCGTATCTCCTTGGGAATGACCACCCTGCCGAGTTCGTCTATCCTCCTTACAATGCCTGTCGCTTTCATAGCAAAAAATAACCTCCGTAAAAATTCAGCATGGCGCGAAAAAATTTGCGCCCGCCGAAAAAGTTTTTCACAGAGAGTATGTGGAAAGCGTTAAGGAATATACTTTTTTATCAGATTTGCCGCAAAAACTTTTTATCCTGCCCTTGCCTCTCCGGGGCCGCCGAACGACTTATATTTTGCATTATTTGTATTAACTGAATTATCTGTATTATTGAAAATATGCGCATGCCTACACACGGCGGGCAGGCAAAAAATTAACTGTGACGCTGTGAGTCAGAGCAGCTTTGAAAAATGACCGTTTCCCTTACTCCCTCGGAAATTGCTATATTTTTGATAATTTAAACAAACAAAACGGCGTTTTTAGGAATTTTATTATGTATTATCTGTATTTACTGATTTATCTGTATTATAAGTTGTAGTTAAGTTAATCTATTTTTTGCGCCTGCCCTTCCCTATTCTGATGACCGCAAGCAAGAGCAAACTTTCCGCTTAAAGTCAGGTTTATTGGTTTTGGGTTGTTGTTATATTAGAATATTAAAAAAGAGGTATATTACAGCATGATAAAAAAAATTTCGGCTAGCATTATTGCGGCAGCGGGCTTTTGTATGACTTTTGCGGGCGCATGCACGGCCGACCCGTTCGCCGGTTACAATCAAACGGATTTGGAGCCAAAGACGGCATCAATTTACGATTGTTTTGACTTTGACGACCCGCAAGCCGATTTCAGTCAGTTTTCATACGAGCACAACTATTGGGATGAATTGAGCATATTTTACACATACGAGGAATATACCGCTTACGGATTGGACTTGGGGTTCAGCGCAGGCTTTTTTGAAGAAAACGACCTGCTTGTATTACTTACGACGAGTTGTACTTCCGATAAGTACAAGTTTACAAAAGTGCTTGAAAAAGACGGCGCACTCTACGCGGTCATCTCGCGGCATAAATATTATTACGGCGAGGAAGCCAATACGGACATAATCAACTGGATTTATTATGTCGAAGTTCCCTCTTCCGCTAATTACAAATGCGGTGAGGTGCTTTACGATTACGACTGATAAATACTGCCGACGGCGGAGCACAATGTGCTCCGCCGTCTAAAATCGGATGAGGTTCGGATTATAATCGTTTGACGCAGAGCGATATGCAGCCGACACACCCCGAAGAGTTTCTCACAAACGGTAATGTCCGTCGTTTGTTTGGTCATTGTTCACGCAGCAACTTATGCGCTCACTCATCTCGCGCGGCAAAACGGTAGGTTACTACCGTTTTGAAAACTCCGCACTCGTCCTCTCGGCGGGTCGGCGCACACGTGCGCCTGTTCGCACCGCTTGGGTTTCTTTTTACACTCTCTCTGCGCCACGCAAAAAGGGAGGCCACAAGAGCCTCCCATTGCGCAGAGCGATATGCCGCCGACACCCCTGAAGGGGTCCCCTCGGCGGGTCGGCGCACACGTGCGCCTGTTCGCACCGCTTGGGTTTCTTTTTACACTCTCTCTGCGCCACGCAAAA
>CALVWX010000025.1 GCA_944368215.1 uncultured Clostridia bacterium
GATTCGAACCCCCGGATAGTTGCCCATCAACGGTTTTCAAGACCGCCGCGTTCGACCACTCCGCCATCTCTGCATAAATCTTTATTATTTTAACAAAGCCGCGCGGCATTGTCAACTTATTTTTGCAAAGCATGCAATATAAACGCGCAAAAATTGTAGCCACAAAGCGGCGCGCATATTCAGCCGCCAGGCAATTAATTGCGAGGGCGCGGAAACTTAAAAGTTTCCGCGCCCTCATTGCATTATTTTCAAATCAGTTATATAAAAAATTATTTGGTTTGGGAATGTTTGCGCTCGTAGCGGACAAAGAAGTACGCCGCGGCGATGCCGCCGATAAAGAGAACTATTCCGAGGACGAGTTCCCACCACATAAAGCCTACGCCCCAAGATGAATAAACGGCGTTGATATCTGTGTTGTAGAACATGGTGACGACCGAACCGAGCGACATGCCCGCGACGGTGAAGAACGTGGGAGCGCGGCGTTTTTCAAGAAGTTTTGACATGCCCTTGGAGACGGTTAAAAGCCCCGCGATGAACCCGACGACGAGACAGGCATAAATTATGAAAATTGAGGGATTGGTGCCCCAGTATGTTATACTTATTGAATTTAAGAGCGGCGTGAAGTAGCCGAACATCATGAGAATAGCCGTGGCCGAGAGCCCGGGGACGAGCTGGGTTATGGCGACGATGTAGCCGAGCACCAAAAACAGAATGTAATGGTACCATTGTGCGTCGGCAAGTACCGCGTCGCCCGTGGCTATGTTGCACGAGATAGCAGAAAAGGCTATAGGCAGCGCAAGGCCGACGAGAAAGAGTACAGCGCGCGGCACAGTTATTTTTTCGCCCTTTATCTGATCGGTGACGGCGGGGAAAGCGCCGAGCATCAGACCCGCAAAGAGGGCGACTATTGCAAATGGAATGAGGTTTATAAGCTGTTGAACGCCGATAAAACCGACGACGAGACCGATAACTGCGCCGATTAGAATGGGCACAAGGAAACGCAGGCATTTTTTAAACTGCTTTAAGATATTGCCGAATGCGTAAAGCAGTTTTTCGTACAGTCGGAAGATGATGGCCACGGCAGAACCGCTTACGCCGGGGACGATTATTGCGAGACCGATAAACAGCCCGAGCACGCCGCCCTTGACCACTTCCTTTTTATCGGCATATTCGAGGGACATTTCTCCGCCGTCGGCGGGTTGCTCCGCCCGTTCTTCGGCGGGGGGAATATCGTGCTCTTCAGGGAGCTTTTTCTTCTCTGCGCCGTCAGGCAAGTTATTTCCTTGCATACGCTACCTCTGAAAGATTTTTTTTATTTTACTGCCAAGCGGCATAAAAGGCAAGCTTTTGAATAGTTACAGATGTAATATAAATGTAATATTTAATAATCTAACATTATTCCGCCGCCAAGGTATCGGCCGAAACCGCCTGCGCAACGCCGTCTGGCGACGAGGAAAGCGCCGACGGATTGAGCGTCCTGCGATAAATTTTGCCGTGCGTGCGCACGTCGACAAATAAAGTCACATAGAATATGCAGGCGCCTATACCGGCAACAATTATGTCGAACATGGTGTCCCACAAGGGATTTTCGCCCGCGGCGACGGCCGCCTGCCATAGCTGAGGGTCGTAATTGTCCAGAATAAGCGACATGGAAAATTCAAAAATTTCCCAAAGTCCCGCCACACCGAATACGGAAAACATAACGACAATGAACTTGCACCAGCCCTTCATTGCGGCGCCGCCGAAGCGGTTGATAAAATAAAGCACGAGGGGCGCGCACCACACGCCGAAATAGGTATGCAGAAATTTGTCGTAATGGGGAATGGAATAAAAATTGAGCGCGGTGCCGAGGTATACGGAAATTATAATCTGTACCGTAACAAACACAATGAGAAAGTACGGCACATTGATTTTTGCCCATTTTTTGAGCGCGGGGAAAACGAGCGGCACTACTACGCAAACGGGAATCTGTATATAGACGACGCGGTTGACTTCGGCGCAGGCCACGGGATGAAGACAGAGCGCGACTATACCAAAAATAAGCCCGACCACAAAGGGCGCAAAATCCATTATAAGCTCTTTTGTTTTATGCATAACGAATTTCTCCTGTTTTAAGCAAAATTACATGAGCGGCGAAACGAAACGCAAGAGCGCTATGGCCACAGTCTTTACAAGGCCGTTGCGCGCCGCCTTTGCAGGTTTGTCACAATCGGGGAAAGTATTTTCGAAGTCCTGAGAAATTGCGGCGACGACGGACATATCGTCGGTAAAAACGGCGTCTTCGAATTGCTGGTAGAATGAGCGCATGTCGAAATTTACAGTGCCGACAACAGCGCAATTTTCAGTAATTACCAGCTTACTATGCACGAACGAATCGCGCAGATAGTAAATCTTGACACCGTATTTGATAAGTTTTTCGGCGTTGTCGCGAGTGACGAGATAGACATAATATTTATCGGGCACGGAGGGAAGAATTATGCGCACGTCTACACCGGAAAGCGCTTTGTTTATAAGTGACTGGACGACGCTGTCGTCGGGAATAAAATAGGGCGTCATGATATAGAGCTTTTCGCGAGCGGAAGAAATTACGCTTTCGAAAACGCTCTTGCAGATGGTCAGCTCGTATTCGGGGCCGTCGACATACGGCGTAACGGCGCCCGGGCTTTCGAACCTGTCATAGAGCCCGAAATAGGGCGAATAGTCGCATTTTTGTTTTGTTATGAATTCCCACTGCCGCAGGAAAAAGAGCGTCATGGAGTCGACGGCCTCGCCCTCCATTCTCAGGCCCGTATCCTTCCAGTAGCCGTGCATGTGCTTTTCATTGACGTATTCGTCGGCGACGTTGCTGCCGCCCGTATACGCGATTTTGCCGTCGATGACTATTATTTTGCGGTGATCGCGGTAATTCATTGCGAACGTAAAGCGTGACAGCAGGCGGTTAAACACGCGTACCTGCGCGCCTGCGTCCCTCATCTCCTTGCGCATGGCGTGGGAGAACGCGCGGCTGCCGACATCGTCGTAGATTATGCGGACGTCCAACCCGCTTTTGACCTTTTGCCTGAGCACATCCCAGATGCGGTTGAGCAAGACTCCGTCGGATATTGCGTAATATTCGATGAATACGAAGGACTGCGCGCTCTTTAAATTTTCTATAACGTCATCGAAGAGCTGCGCGCCCGAGGGAAAATATTGCAGGCGGGTGTTATTGTAGGACGAAAAATTACCGGCGTTGTTGAGATATGAACATGTTTGCGAAGCATCGGGCGATACGTTGACCCCGTCATGTTTTGGCATGAATTTTTCGCTGCGGGCGAAAATCTGCTTATGGCGGCGGCGGGCGCGGGCGTACATGTACTTATCGTTGGACATGAAATAAATAATGAACCCGCAGAAGAAAAAGACGAGTATAAAGATTACCCACACGGCCTTGGCCTGATTGTTGCGGTGGGACGAGAGCACTGAAAAAGCTGTGAATATGCTTATAAGAATGAGCACCAAAAGGTACCAGCCGAGCGCGGCCGTAAATATAGGCAGCGTGCCGAGAGCGATTATTATGCCGAGCTGGGCGAGTATTAAAAATGCGGCGAGCAAAGTTTTAAAGACGCCTATGTTGTTGTGCTCGGTGCGGATTTTTACAAGCTTATCTTCGGTAAAGCGTTGCCTGCGACGGCGCGACCTGTCTTCGAGCGAGCGCGTAGGGCGCACCACATTATCCATTGAGCACCTCCTCCCCGCCCGCGGGCTCGTCCAGCCCGTCCTCTTCCGTCGGTTCGTCGGGAACCAGCAAGGCGGCTTCTTCGAGCAGCGACTGCGTGAGGCGGAGTTTTTCGATTATTTTGCCTTTTGCTGTCTTTTGTTCGCGTCTTCGCATGACGGGGCAGGTTATAGCGGCCGCTATAAAAATCACGCCCGCAAGGCCGAAGCAGATATAGCCCAATGCGCTGATGAGCCCATCATATGCCAGAACGAGCCACAGCCCCGGCCCGATAAAAGCAAAGGCAAAAAGCAATGCCGTGAAAAGCGCGGCTTTGCTTTTTGCATGCGCGCGATTGGAAATTTCCACCAGCGAGTTGATGGCGCGCTCCATGCGCACCTGCAGATACTGCAATCTGTCCTTATTGGTTATTTTATGCGGACGGCGGAGACGGACGTACTTCATGTCGTAATAGTCCCTGTCGTCCTCGGTTTTGACTTCCGTCCACCCGAGCGCGCGGTAGCACTGCAATATGCGGTTGAGCTGGTCGCTTTTGACCGAAACGGCCAGATAATCGTAATTTGCGTAATCTTTAGACATTTCAATCCTCTTTCAAAGGCCGGCCGCGCTTCAAAGCGCGCCTGCCGGCAGCTATCATATATATCCCCATAAAAACAATAATTCCGCACACCGCGACGCCCGTAGCCATATTCAATACGCGGTTTGATTGCCCCTCGCCGAATACAGACGTGAGCGATACCTGAAAGGAGAAAAGCGCGACGAGCGCGTCGGCAAAGTTGATGTTGCGCAGAGCTCTGGTTCCGAAGTCCTGCCACTTTTTGGCTTTGCGGATATTGTATGCCGAAAATCCGAAGCGAATAAAAGTATACAGTCCGGAGACAAAAATCGGGAAGCCCGTACCCGCGCGCGGATTGCCCTCCGCCACGGCAATGCGGACGATGGCGCCGATTATTAAAAAAGTGAATACGATAAGGAATATGCCGCAGTTAACGTAAAGTTTAATGTTCTGTTCTGCGCGCTCCGACGGGGTTAAATGTTCGTTGCCCTTTACTCGCGTTCCAGTGAGCAATCCGCCGCGGAGTATGCACAAAAGAAGGTAATATACTGCGAGAAGCGAGCACCAGACAGACCAGTAATGTATGGCCAGAGCTCCGTTATATATGGCGTAAAGCGCATTCAAAGCAATGGATGCGCAGGCCATTACCATTGTACGGTAGCCGTAATTTTTTACGAGATTTGAAGTGAAAGTGTACTTTGCGGCGAATTCGAGCGTGCGCTGCTTTACGCGCGGGTAGCCATAACATATTATATATCCGATATAAACGAGGGACAGAAAGGCAAACGCATAGCAGAAGTACGCGCCTATATCGCTTGTGTCGCTCAAAGACAGCACAACGGCGGCGGCAATAAAAATGCTGCCGATTATTATGGCTGTTACTGCCTGCACTATAGATGGATTGATCACCCTGTGCCAGAGGCTTTTGAAGAACCGCGTTATTCTGTCCACTTTTATTACCGCCCGCACTTTTTTATAATATATTTACTTTATTAAGGAAATATAAAATATCGGTAAAAAAATTGTAAATTTTGTGTATAAGACATTATATCATATTCACAGATAAAAATCAACACCTTATCGATAAACAGGTGTTCCCGAAAGATGTGTAATCTAAATATCAGCACCGCAGTGTCATACTGAGCGAAGCAGGGTGAAACTCTGCGTAGTCGAAGTATCTTGCTTGGTTATAATCAAACAAGATCTTTCGACTGCGCACGTCGGGCAGGTTGGCCCTCCGTGCTCCGCTCAAGATGACAAGGGGGATAAAAATTAAACACCACTCGTCAACTCCCTCGATAAACACTTACAGCTGTTGACTTATGTGCCGATATATATTATAATTATTGCATGAAAGAAGTTTATCTGCGGCGCGCGCTGCATGCACTGGCCGCGGCGACGCTAGTTTGCGCGCTTGCGCTGACGCTGACTGTTTCGGACTATTACATATTCAACCGCATAGGACAGTTCAACGCCGCGTTCGTCGTAAGCCAATGGGTAAAAAAAGCCGCCCTGCTGCTTATACCGTTAGCCGTTTTCTATAAAAAAAGAAGTTGCGCCGACGCAGTAAAGTATTTATTGCCGCTTTTCGTTGCGGTAAGCTGTTTTACCTTCGGCACATTCTTCGACATAACCATACCCGCCGGGACGCCTGCGCAGGAGATATACAACTCAATAAATCTTTTTATGCCGCGCTGGCTGAACATGACTTTATTCTTTGCGCAGAATGCGTTTATGCTGGCCATATGCGTTTTGTTTTTTATCCGGGACGGATTTAAAATAAAGGCAAAGAGCTTTGTTTACATACTCCCCGCGCTGATTGCGTGCATGCCTTTGAATATATTCGAAAACTTTTTCGATATATCCTCGATCTCCGAGGACAGCTTTCTGCGGTTTAAAAACTTCAGCGTATGGCATGCCCTTGCAATAGCCGCGCTGGCGGGATTCACCTTAGCCGCATATTATTTCATCAGGAACAAGAGCGAGCACAACCGCAACGCATACCTCGGCGCGATAGCCATCGTCCTCCTCATTCAATACCATTCAAAGGACAGCATGGTGATAGGCGACGGCTACAACGTTTATCACACGCTTTTAGCATGCGTGCCGCTGTTTATATGCAATATAGGCGTATATATGGCCTCGCTGTCCGTATTTATGCGCAGAAAGTTTTTATACGAGGCGTCATTCTTCGTGCATGCCGCGGGCGCGATGAGCGTGTTTGTGTACTTCGGCCGCGACGACATGAGCAACTACGGAATTTTTTGCAGTTACTCCATTTTATACTTTACGATGACGCATGCGCTGCTGTTTGCGCTGTGCGTACTGCCGACGGCGCTGGGTCAATATAAATTCAGGTGGCGCGACTGCGTTGCACCCCTCATTTACTACTTTATAGTGATAATTCTTGCCTCGGTGTGCAGCGCGCTGGTCACTTCGGCCTCAATGACGTGGCACACGGAAGACGGTTACTATCTTTCGGAAAGCGAAATTCTGTTGCCCAACTATGCGTTTACGCAGATTAATCCGCTGCCTTTCGAAGTGCCGCCCGTGTGGACGCTGAGGATATGGAATTATGATTTGAACATGCTGTACATTCTCGGCTTGTACGCCGTGTACGTGGCCATGTTTTTTGCATTCGGCGGGCTGTATTCGGCCATCGTCGCAATACGCAAAAAACGGCTTGAACGCCGCATATATGCGGGGCAACCGGCTGCTTCTGGCGAGGTTGCGGCGGCCGACGACAGCTGTGACGCACCGGACGATGAGTAATAATATAATAATTATTTCAACTTGAAAAAAACTACGCGCCGCGCGGCTTTGAAACCGCGCGGCGCTTTTGCTGCATTTTCAGTTATCCTGTTTGAGGCAATCGGGGCAGATGCCGTTGAATTCGATTTCGGTGGACAGAATTTTATATCCCGCCACTTCGTCCGAAGAGAACAATGGAACAAAATCACCTTCGAACACGTCGCTCACCCTTCCGCACCTGACGCAGTGGCAATGTGCGTGCGGAGCAGTGCGCGCGTCGAAGCGGGTATCGCTGCCGAGCAGATTGAGTCTGCGGATGACGCCGTCGTCGGCAAACTGGCCGAGCACCCTGAACACCGTTGCACGCGAAAGATGAGGGTTGGTCAGGCGTATATTTTCATAAAGTTCCGACGCCGTGGGGTGGTCGGCCTGCATGAGAGCGCTTAAAATCACGCGCTTTTGTTCTGTATTGCGTTTGTTTTCCATATTGATATTATATCTTAATAGCATAACATTGTCAACACTTTTGCTGCATTTGATTTATTTATTGCCCGCAAGCGCTTCGGCCTGCTTTTTTTGAATGGCGCGCCAGCTTATGAATGTATAAGTATCGTTGACGAAAAACATGACAAAGCAGATGACCACGGAGATATAGGTTGCGTTTTCCATAGATGCCATGACCCACAGCACGATGAGGACGGCGTCGTTTGCGGCATAGGCGAGAGCAAAGTACGGGCTGCGGCGGAAAGTGAGGTACACGGCAACAAAACTTGTGGTGACGGAAATTGTGCTCGGGATAATGTTTGCCGTATTGAAGGCGTTCAGAATGAAATAGAACGCAGCCGTCACCGCGGCCGCCGCCACCGCCATTATGCCCCACTCCCTTGCCTTTATATTATTTACGGCAACCTGCGAGCGCTTGCCGCCGAACGGGTTTTTGAGCCACGTTACAAGCGCGACAACGGCCATGGGCGCCGTCATACCGAGGTAGGTTATCATTTCGCCATAGTAGGCAAAGCCGTAGGAAATTATTCCGTAGAGCACGCTGAAAACTATCATCAGCGCCTGACCGACGGGATTGCCCTTGGCGTTGAAAATGAGAGACGTTGCGCCGATTATCGAGGCGCAGAGCGTTAAATAATTGACCCTGTCGAATACGCAGAACGAAATTATAATGAGCGCTACGGATGAGCTCCACAGAACCCATTCACCGACTGAAAAGTACTTTAAAAATTTTTTCATAAAACCCTCCGCCTTTAATTGCGTATGCTCAGCGCATGAGATTATTGCGCCGCAAAAAAATAAGCACCCGAACCGAACGTCTTCAAAGACCTAACGACGAACGGACGAATGCATTAAAGCTACTACCCGGTGGCAGAAATTATTATTGATTTTCGATTATTCTATCATACACACATTTATAAATCAAGCGATTTTATTTATGTTTATATAAAAAATTAGTAAGGAAAGTAAGGATATTAAGATATTCCTTTAAATATACCGAATTACCGCTTAAATGTGGCGGCGGGACGGCCGCATGGCCGCCCCGCCGCGCATTATATGGATTATGGTGGGTGTGTTAAATGTTATTGACGACGCCGGTAAACAGAACCGTTCCGTAAGGGTCGGTGAGCACGTAGCCGAATGCGCGGTCGACGACGAAATCTTCGAAGACCTCCTCGTACTCATCGGGGCCGGCCGCGCCGGCGCCGGGGATTACCGTGACGGCCGCGCCCTCTATGCCCTTGCGGTCGACCTTTAAATTTGTTATGTGGCGGACTTCCGGACAATATACCCTTTGGCCGTAGTCGTTGACTCCGCCGCTTATGAGCGACGAGAGATTGCACTCGTTTTCGTCAAAAAGACAGGTTATGCCAAAGGAGTTTTGCAATGTTCCTTTGACGTCGCCGTCGAACGAGGCCGAAAACTGCGGGAACAGACAGCGGGTCAGATAACGAACTCTGTTGACGTCGTCCGTGCCACCGTAATCGCTTATGCCGAGAACGTAATTTATAGCCCCGGCGTTGAACGCGTCGCGGACGGTGCAGCCGTCGTCGGGCAATATGAAATGAATGCGGAAGCCATTGTGCGTAGACGTGTAAAAAGTTGAGAAGTTTTCACCCTTCTGCGCGCGGCCGTTGAGATAAGAGCCCTGCAAAAATTTACCGCTGCTTTGGGAACCGTCCGACTGCGTAAATACACAATCGGAATCCGTGAGGGCGATGTCCCTGCCGAAGAGATTCCACGCATCCTTGAGATAGAGCGTGCTTACGAGGGCAAAGCAGGTCTGCTCGCTGAATTCGAAATCGACATCGATGAGCTTATTGGTCTGCTCCCTGACGAAATGGCGCACTGCCGCGTTGGCATTGCCGTTGTCGCCGCGGAAGTCTGCGGCGTAAGAATAGCAATAATAATCTTCGGCAAGCGAGTTTATGCAGTCCTCTTCAAACTCCAGCCCCTCCTGAAGCCACACAGAGTTTGAGGTAACAAGCCCGCCCGTCGTATATGAATAGTTTAACGAGCGGTAGAGATAACCGAAGCCATCGGAAAGGCCTTGTTCCGACTGCCCGAGCGCGTTTAAAATCTGGTCGCGCGTATCGCCCGAAGCACATTCAGAGGTCAGAGCGAGCGCCATATATACCGAAACGGGAGAGAGCGCCAGATTTTCCGAGCCGTCGTATGACGAGTATACCGCATCAGAGAAATCAGCCGCAAAGGAATTTGCGCTGTCGGTTATATCCGTGTACGCCTTAACGTTGTGTTCGCTCCATGTCATGGCGGAATGTTCGGCAGGCGAGGCGAGAAGCGTGCTTTTGCCCGCATTCTGGCATGCCGCAAGGCCGACCGCGCCGACGAAAGCCGCACAGGCAATCAACGAAAGTTTCTTGAATGCATTTTTCATTCCCGTTACCTCCTGTTTTATTTATTACACAATCAGACGCGCCTTATCCTGACAAATTTTTTGTAAAATTTTTAAAAAAATAAATGCGCTATTTTATTTCACGGGCGCGTAAACGCTTGCATTGGGCGCTTAATTTAGTGTATAATAATCGCACAACTGGTCTGCACGGCAGGCAATTCGGGGTTATAGCGCAGTTGGTAGCGCGTTTGAATGGCATTCAAAAGGTCAGGGGTTCGACTCCCCTTAGCTCCACCAAAATCGCCCGTTTTTGAGCATTTTTTGCCCAAAAACGGGCTTTTTTGGTGCTATAAATTGTTTAAATTACAAACAAATTATCAAATTGGGGGCAAAATTGGGGGCAAATCATACTTGAGTTTTTCGCCTTCGGCCATCAAATAATCATCAGAAACGTCGGTGTATGCACTGTCGAGCTTGCCCAGACTGTGGCCCATGAAAAGCTTGCGCGCCATATCGGTTACGCCACACTCAACGCAGCGGGTGTTGAATGTGCGGCGAAGGTCGTATAAAATAAGTTCCGGCAAAACCTCTCGCAATTTATCCCGCATGTAGCGCGCGCCCGGGAACACAAACTCGCCGGCTCCTTCCAGATATGGCCGCAGCATGGGCGTAACCGGGATTTTTTTATATTTGACTTTACCGTTTTTCTGTTTGCTATTAACTGCGACAATAAAATCGCCCTCGCGTCTGGCTGTTTTGTATTCGTTCGGGCGCAACCCGGTATAAAGCGCGACGGCGAAAAGCAACTGGTATTTAGTGCCGGCAAAAGCCGCCATAAGACGGCTTTCCTCTTCGCAAGTCAGAGCGCGTCCATGAACGCGTTCGTGCTGGGTATGTACTACAAGTTCGAGCGGATTATACATAATAATGCGGTGCTTTATCGCTGCATTAAAAATGCCGTTGAGCATGGAGTACACCTCATCGGCCGTTTTGCCGTAACCTTTGGCCTTAATGCCGTCCAGCAAATCCTGACAGTTCTTCGGCGTTATTTGCGCAAGCGGTTTATCGCCGAAGTATGCTTTGATATGATTTTTGTATTTGTACATTGAATTAATGTACGTTTCCGGCGCAACTTTTCGCTTCCAGAAATTCTCGAAGTAATATACCGCAAACTTATCAAAAGTCTTCGGTATTCCGTACATATCCCGGGGGCTTTCACTTTCTTTAAGAGCTTTAATAAACTTTTGCTTAACCGCCTGAAGAGTGGTGCCGGAAACAGAAATATTATAGCCGTGTCGGCGATACCGCGCTTCATAGCTGATAGAATTCCCGCGCCGGCGTTTGCGGTAATGCACCGTGCAGCCCTCTGCACGGAAGTAATTTGTAAAATCCTTTGGCATTTTTGAAACCTCCTGCAAAGTAAATTTCAAAAAGCCGTTAAAACCCGTCTGACTTTGCGGCTCAGCGCCGCTTTGTCCGTTGTCTGACTGCCGCAAAATTGCGGACAGTTCTTCCGAAACCGCCCTGACTTCGTCATTGTTTCCGGAAGAGCTTGCAAGCACAAGGCGGCCGGCAAGCTCCAAAATCTTTTGTTGGTCCATTTACAATAAAACTCCTTCGGCAAGTTGCCTACGGAATTTAATTGTAAATTAAAACATACAAAATAACTTAATGACTTTTTAAGTGTTAAAAAGTCATTATTACCTCAATATTGTAATTGCTTAAATAGCCCTAATTTAATTGCCATATATAGCCGCAGTCTCGGCATACACCTTGAATATGCGTTTTACTTTCGCCAAACCAAACAGCAATTTGTAATCCAATATAAAAAACTGCTGCAGTAATTGCGATGACTAAATCCGTATAATCTTTAAAAGTTAAATTTATTCGCGATATAATATATTGAATTAAAAAAATAATAAAAATAATTGCAGGAATATATGTAATAGCGCGTAACCAAATATGCTTATGATATTCAGTTACAAATTCTATTTTCGTGCTCCCACATTGAGGGCATAATATCGGCTGATACAGCGGATTACTATTAATTTCATTATCCATATTTGACCTCATCATAACATTTTTTCAACCATTTCAATTATGGCGCGCTGCGCAGTCTCGCCGCGCGTTTTGCCGACTTCGCGGAACACGTAAAGCATGTCCTCTTCCACAGGGGATATGCTTATTTTTTTTGTAGCCGAAGCACCCGCGACCTTTTCTTCAGGAGTTATTTCATCACGACCAAGCAAATAATCGACCGTGACCCCATAGATTTCTGCAAGCCTAATTAGAGTTTCGTTGTCTGGCTGCCATTTCCCACACTCCCAACCTGATATATTCGAAGTCGTTGTGTTTAGCTTTTTTGCTAAATCACCTTGAGTTAAATTTTTAGATTTCCTCAACTCTCTAAGTCTATTCATGTTATACCTCCCAAAAAAATTTTAGGGGCAAATTTGCACATATTCAAGGAATTCTTTAAAATAGTTCTTGACTTCGAGAAAATCTCGTGATAGAATAGTTATAAATTCGAGATTATCTTGAATATTGGAGATTCCCCACATTCAAAGCCTGAGGGAAATAGAGAGACATAAAAAAGACCGCGCAAAGCCACAGCTTCACGCAGTCTCAATCTTGAGTTTTTTCATTACATTCCTCCCGGCACGCTTACCTTCCTTTAAGCATGCATTGCAACTCAATGATAAATTGCATAAAAAAGAACAGTTGTTCTGCAGAACTTTTATTTTGCCTTGACTAAATTATTTTCTCTTAGACGCAGCGTGGTAATGAGCATGAGATTCAATCGATTTTTTAGTAACGTTCGTGTTGAAATTCACGCTCAGATTGGTAGTTTTTGTGGACCTATCCACAGGCGGATGCTTTATTTCGGTTTCAGCCATTTGCATAATTACATTTTGCTTATGTATTTTAGCATTTAGCGCATTGACCTTTTTCTCATAGTCATAATCAAGCCGATTTAAGTTTGCACGTTTATTGCGCAGCTTTTGTTTTTTATTATCAGCTGCAATATATCGAGCTTGGGGACTCTTATATCTACCAAACACTGTGTAATCACCTCCTTTATAGATTTTGCGTTGTTTTGAGAGGCGCAATACCTCACAGGGGAGTGGTTATGGCCGTGCCCCTTTATTTGGTTGTAGTTGCAATTTCATTTTACCACATATTGGGGCAACGGTCAATATAACTAAAACATTCCTGCAGATAGACCTGCGGGATAAAGGAAGGCACTTAATGAAGAAAAGATATAAATATATCGCCATGGTAGAAACGAGCGATGGTAAATACCGCGAACAGTTCGCCGAAGGGCGTGATGGAAAATCTTTAACTTCGTCTGCCAGATGGACGGACGCGCGCTTAAGGTCGAGTAAAAAGGCTGCTGCTGAACAGGCCAATAAGTTAGCAGCAGGTTTTTCGAAGAAAGATAAAGCAAAACCGTTTGTCAGAGTGGTAACTTTCGAGGACGAAATGTGAATCAGCATTGATTAATTTCCCTCGTAGAAATAAACAAAGCATTCCTGCAGATAGAATTGCGGAACAAAGGAAGGAAAAAATGAAAGAAATTAAACTTTATCGGGCGAATTATAGTGGCACCGACGACGTTGTGTGGATAAAAGCCCCGTCAATGTTCAGTGCCGCTAACTGTCTGAATGATATTCACCTTTTAAGCGTGAATCAGACTACGCGCGAGTTGCGCGATAAAATCTGCTCACTCACGCTTGAGGAGCGCCCTGAAGAACAAATCAAAGCGCTTGCCAATGGCCACAGGTTCCTAAACCGCATTTACGAAAGCGGTTACGTTCAGTGAGGAAACAGCCATGTATATGCTCGAACTTGTAATCAGCATAAATACTTTTGCCATTGTATTAATGATTTTGACTGTCACAATTCAACTCGGAAGAATATGTAATCATCTGGCAGGAACAAAAGATAACTGCAAAAAAGACATTGACATGGAACCTGATTCAAAACGCGACGATTTATCTGCAGACGATTTTACAGAACAGAGAGACGACCGCTATGAATAAAGCCAATATAGCTAAACTCAGAGAGCGGAACAGAGCTAAAGCTGAACCGCTGCAGGCCGCCATCGGAGCGGTGGAGCGCGTGAAAGTATGCAACTTTCATCTTAACCGCAACCGTCGTGCTGCGTTCGCCATTGAGTTCCTTTGTGATGATGGCCGCAAACTCAGGCTTTTCGCTTCTTCCACAATCCGGGCCCGCTGCATATCGGAACTTCGGGAAGGCTGCAGGATTCAGGCAGAGCTGCAGACACTGTTCAGACATGATAAATACGAGTACGAACTCATCAACTTCAGGGGGATAAAATGAAAATACTAAGTCTGCAAAAATATTAAGCAACCAAGGCAGGTAAAGCCGAATTAAGGCTCTACCTGCCTTTTATTGCGCCGGCAAGGTTCGCGTTTTGAGTTTTTGCGCGGCGGGTTCGATTCCCGCAGCCGGCACATTCCTTCCTGCTCCGCCGGGAACGGCAGAACTCTCGGCGGGGTTAAGAGAAGGAAAGTAAGAAAAGTAAGGAAGGATATTGAAATGATACTTATTGACTGGGACAGTCTGGACGGCGATATTATCGTAACGGCTGAAACCTATAAACCCGGAAGTCCGAAAAAAACATGGTTCACTTTCTATTGCAAAATAGAATCCGGCGCGGAGCTCACAGGCCCGTACAAGCAAAAATACATAGAAAAAATTGCAGAATGTAATGCAGCATTGCGCGGCGGCATGTATGGATTCACCGAAGTAATCAAAGTGCGGCAAGCAAGAAAAACGCCGGAATACACTCCGCGATTGGCGAAAAAGGCGGCCGGCAATGATTAAATTGAGAATTGAAGGTGAACCGGAAGAAATTGAGCAAGTTGAAGAGATTATCTGCAACTGCGGAGAATTTCGCGTTCTGAACATATCCAAAAACTATAAAAACCGCGGAGCGAGTATTTACGAGCGCGTCTATATAGACGTTGAACTTATCGACCGGACGAGCATAAAAGACGGACAAAGCTTATTGCCGCAGAGGAGCCGCAAATGAAGCGGATAGAAACCCATGTTTATGAAGTCGACCGCAGCGATATAGCCTTACTCCCTCCGGGCACGCAAGTGCTTATGCTCAACCGCATTTCAGGAACGTACAAGCTAACGCATGCCGGAAAAATAAAGCATATGCACCGCAAAACAGCCTACTTCATTTTCGATATACCGAAGGAGTCGAACAATGCATAAAGTCAGAGCAATAGTAAAAAAGCCCGGCGAGCCGGCAGAGATACGAGAGATAGAAAACACGCTCGAGGCCTTCCAGAAAATAATCGGCGGCAACCTTGAAGCAGTGTATCTGGGCGATTTTCTCCATATGTACATAGACGACGAGGGCAAGCTTAAAGGCCTTGAACCAAACATTCTGGTTATGAAGCGACGGGGGCGAATCGATTTAATCTGCGGGCCGCTCATCATCGTACGCGCCGACATTGAAGGCAACGAAATAGACCTGTCGCTATCCGATACGGTGCGCATGCAAAACTTTTGCAACGAAAATGCAGTAGAAAATTTCTGCTGAAGTAAAAACTGAAAATTTAAGGAGCGTAATTAAATGAAAAGGACAATCAGAAGCGCAGCTACATACATATTGACGGCGGTTCTGGCTGTCCTTTTGCTTTTCACCGCAACCGTAGGTTCCACGTTCGTCTACGCCGACGATTCGCCCTCCAAAACGGAGTACTCAGACGTTTTGGAAGACCTTCACAAGGATGAAAAATTTTCAGAAGATGATTATCCTGAAAAAGCCGATGATTATTCCCTACAAGTAATACAGATTGCGGAAAGCGTAAATAATGAACTTTTTATTTATGTCTATCAGCCGAGTGGTCAAAGGGAAGACCTGCACGCCTCATCTATTAACATATCAACGGAGACAGGAAATAATTTAAGGTATTACAATTATAAATTGCAACTCATCAGTGCTGACGGCGTTTTTTATAAATATCTCGTGCTAAATTTTGTTGTGAGCACTTCGCAAGTAAGATATTACTCAATCACCTCGATTTATCGTCCATTCGACGAGACGATAGACGACCCGGCCGATTATGATAATAAAATCACAGAAGTAAATTACAGCGTAAGCAAGCAATACGCAATTAGTACAATCGACGGTAAACCACATATCGAAATGATTGAAGAAGAAACCATTGTCGTGACAGATAAGTTCGTTGGCTATGCACGTTATATGGACGGATTCGATATGCATGTAGGTGCCTGCGATAGTCACTTTGTTGCGTTTAATACAGACCTACCGATGGACAAACTTTTGGAAGCCGATGTTTATTACACCTCCCAAACTTGCCTATTAAGCACAAAATATAATGGTGAACAAACAACGCAATTCGGTAATAAAGAGGATAATTATGCCTATTTAAGCTATGACCAAAAAGTAGAACATACAGGTAGCGGATTATTTGCAACAACTTACAAATGGGACAGAATTCAGACAGTTGATAATTTTATTGAGGATATAAATAATGCGTCTATCACAATTTATTCTGGCGCAATCATCAATGTTTCTGTAGGCAGTGAGATTACAGAGCAAAGCATGGCAGCATTAAAGAATAAACAATGGGTTTTGCGTTTTACAGAAACCTCTTACGAAAAAAACATTGCGCCATATGTTACAAATGAAAATTTCACTTCTGTTGGGGACGTTACAATTTTGCGACTCAAATTTGAAACTGACGGCGTTACATATAATCTTGGCGTAATTGATAATAAGCAAACAGGAAGCGATGACCCGATAAATGAATGGACGCCAGAAGTTAATGTTAAAATACCGTGGTTAACGATTGCTATTCTCGGTGCGGTATCTGTCGGGGGATTGATAATCACCCGTATAATAAAAAGTCAAACAAAAAAGGCCCGCAAGGGCAATTAAAAGGAGGAAATTATGATATTCAAAACTCTGCGGCGCATAGCCTTCCCCTTCATCTGTCTGGCATTGGCCGCCGCAATGCTAAGCGGCTGCGGGCAATACACTCCCGGCGAACATGAAACAATCGATATGGGCGGACAGGGAACCGAGCAACCGGACAACCCGGGCGAAGACCCCGGCAACCAGAACCCCGACACTCCCGGCGAAGGTCAGGAGCCGGAAACACCTGAAGGAGCATACTTCAATACTTCTTTGATTATCGCAGACGGTGTAGCCGATTCGGATAAAAGGTATTACACGTACACTGGCGAGTTAAACTCTACGCGCGTCATCGTGAATGACGTGCCGGGGAATGCAATTATATTCATTGACAATGCTGAAGATAATCTTTTAGCAGGTAATTCATATCGGTTAATTGTGACGGATAACGGAACTTCGCCTGTCAGCGAAACCGGATTTACAACGACATGGGGATTACTCAGGTTTACTGGCGAACTTAATCCTTTTTTTGAAAACAAAATAATTGACATAGCGAACAATCAGGCGGCGTTTACCTTGACTGAAAATTATCTGTATTTGTACAGTGTCGTCGGAGATGAGAAAACAACCTATGATTTGGATATCACCGTTACACTGATTAAATTTTCCGAAGACGACTTACCTGCAGAGAACCCTGAAGAAAAGCCCGACGACGGACAGGACCCTACAGAACCAGATGACGGGGAACCCGATGACCAAGAGCCTGAAAACCCCGGCGAAGATCAAGAACCGGAAACGCCAGATGGAACGTACGTAAATACTTCTTTGATTATCGCGGACGGTGTAGCCGATTCTGATAAAAGATATTATAACTATTCAGGCGAGCTCAATTCAATGCATGTCATCGCAAATAACGTTCCCGGAAACGCAATTATATTCATTGACAATCCCGAAGAAAATCTTGTTGCGGGCAGCACATACCAGTTAATTATCACAGATAACGGGACAACACCAAGCGATAATGTGGGATTTACTGCAATGTGGGGGCTGTTCAGATTTACAGGAAGCCTAAATCCGTTTGTTGAACTAAAAGAAATCGAACTTTCAAACGGACAGGCAGCGTTTACCTTAACTGAAGATTATCTTTATTTATGCTGCGCCGTAGGCGACGAAAATACGACATATAATTTGGACTTTACTATTAGCTTGGTTAAGCTAAACAATGAAGCCTGACCATTAAAGCTTACTAATAAAGCCTGATAAGGCACAAAAATAAAATCATTTAAGGAGAACAAAACAATGTCAAACTACAGAAAGAAAAGCAGTGCATGGAAGGGCGTGGCCATATTCCTTGCGGTAGTAGTAACGCTGGGCGCGGCGTACGTCGTGCCTTCGGAAATCCTCAACCAGTGGAACCCCACCAAATGGGGCAGCAACGTTGAGGAAATCCAGCCCGGCGACGAAGAACTCGGCGGCGGTATCGTAAGCAATGTCGAAGAGCACGGCGTATCGTTAGCGAGCACAAAAATTGCCGTAGCTGATTATTCGAAATACGGGGTGTCCCCACTGACTGACAGCGCGTTTACCCTTACCGCAACAATTACCCCTGAAGAAGCCACATACAAAGACGTGTCATGGACTGCAAAATTCGAAAACGCGTCATCTGAATGGGCTACAGGCAAGTCAGTAACAGACTATGTGACACTTCCGGATACGACCGCACTCACAAACAGTCTGACTATTGACCAAGCTTTCGGCGAGCCCATCATTGTAACAGTAACGTCTTTGGACAACCCCGAAGCTTACGCAACATGTAAAGTTGACTATGTAAAGAGGGTTACTGACTTCACTCTTACATGGAGTAACGGCTCTACGGATATTGTCGAGGAGTCTGGAAATTATTCTGATTTGGAAATAAAGAGCTCCATGACTTTTTCGGACGGGACGGTCGAGCCGACCATTACTTATTCTGCCTCCTGGTCGACATATGACCTCGCTACAAAATATCAGGACGTTTCCACCGCTCTTACCCTTGTATATTATGACTGCGAGCATGACTCTGGCTTGTGCCTTGACCTCACTTACGGTACTACGATAATGACATATGATGATGAGGCATGCCGCGAACTCCTTGCCAATGAAAACACTATTTCTCAAGTTGACCTTGACAACATAATAAAAATGGATTGTGCTTGCAAATTCAGTTCGTTGGATACCTCTATACAAAATCAGGTTAAATCCATTCTCTATAACAACATACAGGGCAATATAAGTGTCGGCTCTTTCAGTCTTACATACAAATCAACGTTTAACGGCGACACCTATTCTTCAGGAAGCAAATCTATAGTTCAGAGCCTTGACTTTTCTTCAATATCCGTACCTGTAAGCAATATGCAGTTAAATCAAAGTCATATTTACGCCTAAAATTAAATTAAGACGAGAGCGCCCCGCAGGCGCGGGGCGCGCTTGTAATAAGGAGCAACAACTATGGCCAAACGAAAAAATAAGCGCAGCTCAACCGGCGCAACGGTAGCAAAAATTACGGCTCTGATAGTGCTCGTTATTATCCTTCTTGCTGCGGCCGTTTACGGCATTTTTATGCTGACAAACGGATTCGGCGGTACATATGCCACGTTTATTACAAAAATCAACGATGAATATATACTCGCGAGCGGGAGCACGGAAATTCCGCGCGAAAGCAAAATAGAAGTTATCAGCTACTCCGACTATGCATTTACCGTAACTGCGGCCGAACAAGCGGAAGGCACAGACTTCGAGGTCGCTTTAGACGGTGAAACATATTCATGGTCAGACTTTATCGGCAAGGACTTTACGTCCGCATTCACCTTTACCCAATCCGACGGCGTTGTCACGCTCGATTACGGCAATCTGGAAGAGATAATCTCTGCAGCCACGGGGCAGACTGCCGTTATTTCCGGCGACGCAAGCGGAACACTTTTTTGCATGACGATATCAAGCGGCAACTCTTCTATTGACTTGACGTTTCAACTTGCTCAAATGCAGGTTAACGTCGATGGAATAATTATCGTGCCGGACCATATTTACGCATGAGGTGAGAAATGACAGAAATATTATGCGTTTGCGGCATTATTCTTACCGCATATCTCATCTTCCTGAATGTCGGCATACTGCAGCCATATGCAGAGTATGTATCGTGGATTCTGATAGGCTGCATAGCCCTGTTTGCAATCGTAGCCATCGTCACTGCAGTAATGGCCATAGTAAGGGCCGTGCAGAAAAAGGATAAGTCATGAATTCGGCCGGATGCGCTGAGCGCCGCCGCAAATGGCGTACAGCGCGGATTATAGGCGTTGAGATACTCATTGTTATACTCAACGTTATATGCGTGCTCATGCCTTTGCCTTGGCGCCTTATCGT
>CALVWX010000026.1 GCA_944368215.1 uncultured Clostridia bacterium
AAAACCTCGCCCGAAAGAGTAATAGCCCGCGTCAAGGGCGACACCTCGCGCCCCCTTCTCAAGGGCGATTTAGAGGAGCGCGTCCGCACTATATCGGCCGCGCGCTCGGCCGTCTACGAGGCCGCCGCCGACGTCATAATCGACACCGACGACAAGTCGCCCGAGGAAATAGCAAAAATTATTATGGAGAATATGGCTCAATGAAAACGGCGCTTATCACGGGCGGCACAAAGGGCATAGGCAAGGCCATAGCCCAGCGCTTCTTAGAGGCCGGTTACGAAGTAATCTTAAATTATTTTCACGACGAGGACGCGGCTATCGCCACTCAGAACGAATTCAACGAACTCGACTATTGCCCCGTGCTTATGCGCGCCGACGTGTCCGACGAGCTTCAGGTCAAGGAGATGTTCAAGGAAATTTTCCGCATCTTCGGCGGTCTGGACGTGCTCGTCAACAACGCGGGCATATCCAAAGTCAATGTCATTCAGGATACCACCCTCGCCGACTGGGAAGAAGTGGTGGGTGTAAACCTGCGCGGCGTGTTCCTCTGCAGCCGCGAAGCCGCCCGCACCATGATTTCCACGGGCAGGGGCGCAATCGTCAACATAGCCTCAATCTGGGGCGAAGTGGGCGCCAGCTGCGAAGTCGCCTATTCGGCGACCAAGGGCGGGGTAATCGCCTTCACCAAGGCGCTCGCCAAGGAACTCGCCCCCTCTCATATAACGGTAAACTGCGTCTCGCCGGGCGTCATCGATACGGAAATGAACTCCAACCTCACCGAGGACGAGGTGGAAGACCTCATCAATCAGATTCCATTGGGTCGCCTCGGCAGCGGCGAGGATGTCGCCTCGGCCGTGCTCTTCGCCGCCGAAAGCAGTTATGTCACGGGCGAAGTCATCTCCGTCGGCGGCGGGTTCGCAAAGTAACGTCAGGTTTGTAAAATCATAAACGCGTTTATAAAATAAGGCGGCTGAGTAATCCTTTTCGCCGCGTATCGACGTTATTTTTGCCCCGTTTGCGCCGCCGGCACATAAATTTTAATTACTTTGTCAAAAATAAAGGAAATTTTTAATTTTTTTCGTATATAAATGTTGTGATGGAAAATAATGTGCGCACAAGGACATATGCAAACGAAAAGCTCACCTTATCGCGCTACGCCGCCTTTTCACAGGACACAAAGGGCAGGGCGCGCAAGGAGGAGCCTTGCGCCATGCGCACAGATTACCAGCGCGACCGCGACAGAATAATCTACTGTAAGGCCTTCGTGCGCTTAAAGAACAAAACTCAGGTTTTCTTCTCGCCGGAAGGCGACCACTACATAACGCGCCTCACGCACACGCTCGACGTCTCCCAGATAGCGCGCTCAATCGCGCGCGCACTCGCTTTAAACGAAGATCTGGCCGAAGCCATAGCGCTCGGCCACGATTTAGGCCACACGCCATTCGGCCACAGCGGCGAAAGAATTTTAAACAAGCTCTCGCCGAACGGATTCAGGCATAACGAACAGTCGGTGCGCGTCGTCGACGTGCTCGAAAAAGACGGCAACGGTCTGAACCTCACATATGAAGTGCGCGACGGCATTTTAAACCACAACGGCGACAACGCCGTCACTCTGGAAGGCAGGTGCGTCCACCTCGCCGACAGAATCGCCTACATAAACCACGACCTCAACGACGCCATCCGCGCGGGACTTCTCAAGGCGGATGACGTGCCCAAAGATATAGTAGCCGTGCTCGGCTCTACCTCGCGCGAGCGCATAAATACGGCCGTCACTTCCATATGGCGCAACAGCGCGGACAAGCCTTACGTAAAAATGGAACCCGAGGCGGAGGAGGCCAGCAGAGCTCTCCGCGCCTTTATGTTCGAAAGGGTCTACCGCACAAAGTACGCCATGGGCGAGGAGGAAAAGGCCGAACGAATGCTCTCCGAAATGTATTTCTATTTCGTGCAGCATCCCGAAAAATTGCCCCAAACTTATCTTTCCATAGCTCAAAGGGAGGGCGCCGACCGCGCCGTGTGCGATTATATATCTTCCATGACCGACCGCTACGCCGTGTACATGTTCAACAGCATCTTTGTACCCAAGGGCTGGACGTTCGTCGATGAAATCAATTAATTCTTAAAATAAAGGAGTCGTCCGTGGCCGTTCTCGATCAGGACTTTTTAAGGACCTTGAAGGATAAACTTAATATCGTCGACGTCGCGGGCAGCTACTTCACGCTCGAAAAAAGGGGCTCCAACTACTGGGCGTGCTGTCCCTTCCACCACGAAAAAACGGCGTCATTTTCTGTCAGCGAAAGCGGCCAGTTTTATCACTGCTTCGGCTGCGGCGCCTCGGGCGACGTAATAAAACTCGTCTCCGAAATGGAATCGCTCGATTTCATGGACACCGTAAAGCTCCTCGCCGAGCGCGCGGGGCTCCCAATGCCGCAGACCAACATCGACAGCGGCCGCACGGCCGAACTCAAGCGCCGCCGCGACACCATTTTGAAGATACTCAACGACTGCGCGCATTTCTACCTCGACAATTTAAATTCGGGCAAGGCCGACGCGCACATACAATATATTTTAAACAGAAAAATCCCCTCAAACGTCGTGCGCTCCTTCGGCCTCGGCGCAAGCCTTAACTTCAACGACCTTCCGCGCTTTCTCCTGCAAAAGGGCTATTCCAAACAGGATATAATAGAAAGCGGAACGGTAAATGAAGTCGAAGGCCGCCTCGTGGATGCGCAGGGCAGCAGGCTGATATTCCCCATAATCAACGCCCTCGACGAAGTCATCGCATTCGGCGGCAGAGTGCTCAAAAAGACAGATTTTGCAAAGTATAAAAACACCAAGGAAACTGTGGTATTCAACAAAAGCAAAACGCTGTACAACATAAATCTTTTAAAAAAGCTCAAAAGAAGCCAGACTATTAAGGAAGTAATAATGGTCGAAGGCTATATGGATACCATATCGCTATATTCCGCGGGCTTCAGAAACGTCGTCGCCAGCATGGGCACGTCGCTGACGCAGGACCAGGCCCGCCTTATAAAGAGATATACCGATACCGTTTTAATCTCCTACGACGGAGACGCAGCGGGGCAGAAGGCAAACCTGCGCGGCCTCGACATTTTAAAGGGAGAAGGTCTCAACGTCAAAGTAGTGCCCCTTCCCGAAGGTCTCGACCCCGACGACGTCATAAAACAGCAGGGCGCCGAAGGCTACCGCAGGTGTCTGGACGCGGCCATGCCCCTCATAGACTATAAACTGCTCGTTCTGGAAAGGGGTTTTGACCTCACCAAACCGGAGGACAAGCGCCGCTACGTGGCCGAAGCCATAAGAATAATAAAGACGGCCGACAGCGCCGCCGAGCAGGAAGACCTGTTAAAGAAACTGCGCGATAAAACGGGCTACACCTACGAAAGTCTGAACCGCGACCTCGCGGCAACTCCCAGTCAGATCGAAATGAAGAGCGACAAGCGCGAGGAGCGCGCCGACAACGCCACGGCCTCTTTAAAAGCTTCCCGATTCGTCATCGCCAGTCTGCTTTTTAGCGCAGACTACACAAAGGATGTCGATATAAAAGATATCCCCTTCACAAACGAAATCCACGCCATTCTGGCAAAGTACATACTTTCCAAAAGATTGATGCAGGAGCGCATACATTTAAGCGAAATTTTCGAATTTTTCGAAGAGAATTCGCCCGAGTACGAAGAACTTACGCGCATCCTCGATTATTCCGACGGCGCGGGATTTACCGGCGACGTAGCCGAAAAATATTTTGCCGACAGCATCGTAAAACTTAAAACCGACTTTATCGACGGCGAAATAAGCGAGCTGTCCAAAAAAATCACGTCGCTCAACGACACAGAGGAGCGCAAGGCCTGCGCCGCGCGCATAACCGGGCTCCTTAAACAAAAGGAAAAACTTAAAAACGGAGTACAATCATGAATCTGTCTGACCAGAAACTAAACGAAATCTTAAAAAAGATTATCGAAGACCATCAGGCCAAGGGCTCTATAACGACCAACAGCCTGTGCGATATCATGGAAAAATACGAAACGACGCCCAACCAGATGGACTACGTCTATAAATCTATTGCCGAAGCGGGCATTCAGATAATCGACGAAGCCGAAAGGGACAACGAACTCTACGAACAGGCTCTGTCCGATATCGGTCTGGACGACCCCGTTAAAATGTATTTAAAGGACATCGGCCGCGTGCCGCTCCTTTCTGCCGACGACGAAATAGAACTCGCCCGCAAGATGCAGGAAGGCGACGAGGAGGCAAAAAAGAAGCTTTCCGAAGCAAACCTTCGTCTCGTCGTATCCATCGCAAAGCGCTATGTGGGGCGCGGTATGCTCTTTCTGGACCTCATTCAGGAAGGCAACCTCGGCCTCATGAAGGCGGTTGAAAAGTTCGACTATCAGAAGGGCTTCAAATTCTCCACCTACGCAACGTGGTGGATAAGGCAGGCCATAACGCGCGCCATCGCCGACCAGGCCCGCACAATACGTATCCCCGTGCATATGGTCGAAACAATCAATAAACTCACCCGCGTTTCGCGCATACTTTTACAAAAGTACGGCCGCGAACCCACCCCCGCGGAAATCGCACACGAGATGAACATTTCCGAAGAGCGCGTGCGCGAAATACAAAAAATCGCCCAGGACCCCGTCTCCCTCGAAACGCCCATAGGCGAAGAGGAAGACTCCCACCTCGGCGACTTCATCGAAGACGACCGCGCCGTCACCCCTTCTGACAGCGTTTCGTCCACCATGCTCAAGGAAACGCTTTTATCCGTCCTCAACAGCCTCACCCCCCGCGAGGAAAAAGTGCTCCGTTTAAGATACGGCGTAGACGACGGCAGACCGCGCACGTTGGAGGAAGTCGGCAAGGAATTTAACGTAACCCGCGAGCGTATACGCCAGATAGAGGCCAAGGCTTTAAGAAAGCTCCGCCATCCTTCGCGCTCCAAACACTTAAAGGACTTCCTCGATACCTGATGCGCCCCAAAACATTCGGCGGCGCGGATGGCAGAATTCCGCAAATCTGTTCCCGTCTCGGAAAGTGTTCGGTATTTGCCGACGTCGGCTGCGACCACGGCTATTGCGCGCAGTATATGCTCAAAAATAACCTCTGCGACCGCGCCATAATTTCCGACGTCAGCGCCAAAAGCCTTTCAAAGGCCGTCAACCTCTTAAGCGTATACGCGCAGTCGGGCAGGCTTTCCGCCGTCTGTTGCGACGGGCTTAAAGAGGTGGAGGGCGCCGACCTCGTATTAATCGCCGGCATGGGCGGCGAGGAAATCGTAAAGATTTTAAAGGAAGGCTACATACCGCAATCCTTCGTCTTTCAGCCTATGAAAAATGCCGAAGTCTTGCGCGCCTACCTCATTGAAAGCGGCTGCGCCATCCAAGAGGACGACCTGTTCAGGGACGGCAAGTTTTATTTCATAATAAAGGGCAAAAGCAGGGGCGGCACGCCCGCGTATTCGCAGGCCGAACTCGCCTTCGGCAGAGACAGCCTTAAAAACGCTCTGCTAAAGGACTACCTTGCAGGGGAAATAAAAAAAACGCAAACCTATCTCGGCGGCGGAATAAGCGATAAAAACCGCTCTCTGCTGCAGGAAAGGCTTGCATTTTTTAAAGGAGTGTACAGCGGTGAAATTATCTGAAGCTTTTAAAATAATCGAAGAAAACGCCGCGCCCGTCGCGCTCAGCGACGAGCTCTGCGCAAAATATAACCATTACGACAACAGCGGCGTCATTCTCGAAAACGAGGGCGAAATCACTGGCGCTCTCTTTTCGCTCGACTTCACTCCCGACGCCGTCGCGGAAGCGGTAAAGCGTGGATACAATTTAATTGTCACCCATCACCCCGCAATTTATCACGGCATGCGCCGCATAACCCCGTCCGACGACCTCATATCCCGCGCGCTCATCGAGTGCATAAAGCACAATATCGGCGTCATTTCCATGCACCTAAATTTCGACAGTGCGCCTCAGGGCATCGATTATTATTTGATGAAGGGTCTCGGAGGCACCGTTGCCGACGAGTTTTTAAACAATCTTTCTTCGGGCGGCTACGGCAGAATTTATAATATAAAGCCCGTAACTTTCAAAGAGTTTGTAAAGCGCACGATGAAGGAATTCGAAACCCGCCGTTGCTTTGCTTACGGCGACGACGAAAGAATTATAAAAAGGGTGGCTTCCTTCTGCGGCGCGGGCTGCAGCGGCGACGCGGCCGGACTTGCCATAAACGGCGGGGCCGATGTGCTAGTGTCGGCCGATATCGCCCACCATATGATAACCGGGCTGTACTATAACGGCGTAAACGTCGTTCAGCTCACCCACTATGCGTCCGAAGTCTACGGCTTCAAGCACATTGCAAAAAATCTCGCACCCTGTTTCGGCGTGCCCGTATGCGTCTACGTCGACGCGCAACTCATGTAATTTTCAAGGAGAACTATTATGTCACAGGTTGAAAAACTCTTAAAATATCAGGAGGCCGACTCCCGCCTTTTAAAGGTTGAACAAAAGCTCAATACAAGCGAAGAACGCAAAAAGTACGTTCAGGCCCGCTCATACCTCACAAAGGCGTCTGAAAAGCTCGACCAGATCGAAGCCAAGGCGCAGGAACTCAAATCGGGCATAGATCGCCTCAACCAAAGGTATAACGACCTCGCCGAAACGCTCAAGGATTTCGACCACCTCGACGAACTCGTCGAAGAGGGAAACGCCATCTCCTTCTACAAAAGGAGTGCGCAGAGCCTCGCAGAAGATTTAAAGTCGCTCAAAAGCGAAATCAATTCGCTCACGGCGTCAATAAAAGAGCAGGTGGACGAGTATCAGGCGCTTAAAAAGAGCGTAATCGCCGCACAAAAGGAATATCCCGCTCTGCAGGCGGCCTACAAAAAGTGCAAGGAAAACGTTCAGACCGAAGCCGAAGCCATCAAAAAGGAGCTTGCGTCGCTCGCCAAGGATATAGACGAAGATGTGCTCAAAAAATATCAGGCCAAGCGCAGCGAGCGCGTGTTCCCCATTATCTGTCAGCTGCACGGCGACGTCTGCCCCATGTGCGGCACGTCCCTGTCCATAGCCGAAAAGGAAAACGCCTCATCGGGCAAAGTCATCGAGTGCGAAAACTGCCACAGATTTCTGTATAAATAACGCAAGTCTCGGCTGGCGTCGCCTCGGCTTGCCGTTAGTTTCGGGAGCTCCGCTCCCCGGCGCACAATCTTAATGTTGCCCTCAATTATATAATTGTGCGCCTTCACCTCAGCTGAGGCGAAAGGGTTCGCAAATTGTGTCCTTCCACCCGAAAGTGTCATTTCGGGTGGAAACGTATTTTTATGCGCTTTGCACAAAATTAGTCTTTGCCGTTGCCCCCATTGTCATACTGAGCGCAGTCGAATGTATCTCGCCGCGTTTGCGCGGCGGACGATGGGGCGTCCGCTCAATATGTCTCCGCGCTTTCCCTTTGTCATTCCGAGCGCAGCCGAGGAATCTGTCGGTAACCTTCGGTCTCCCGAGTCTCCCTTGTGTAAAGGGAGGTGCCGCGCTTCGCGCGACGGAGGGATTGTTTGCCTGAAAAAATTTCTTAAATTATCATAATACCTGCCTCGGCGCATATAATAACATATGTGTTCCCGAGGGCGGAAAAACTCAAAGGAAACGCCAAATCCCCGCGCGGCATCCGCCGCGCGGGGATTTTTACTTATTTATACATTAATTTATATCGTAGCGTTGCGGCAGGTATCCCGCCGCAACGCGCGCTTACGCTTTGTGCATCCAGAAAATTTGTTCCTTTGCAATCTCCAGTCCGAGCTTTTTCTGCAGGTGCAGGGAGGCTGCGTTGTCGTAAATTATATGGCAATACGGAACACACCCGAGCCCGAGCTTTTTATTTATCATAAAACTCTCCAGCTCTGCGGCGTAGCCGCGCCCGCGGAATTCGGGAAATATATGCAGCATTCCCATGCTTCCCTCGCTGTGCTCGCCTATATATCCGCAGAACTGTCCGTCTGCATGGGCGGCAAACAGCATTTTCCGTTCGCGCACACTCATTATTTCTTCGGGGTCGGCAAACTGGTATGTGGCCAGAACTTTTTCAGCCTCCTCGTCGTTCGCCAAACTTATCTCCAGCCGTCCCGCAAGCGGAAGGGGAGTGCCTTTCGTATAAACGCCCTGAAAGCACGGATGCTCGCATTTCAGCCCGTACCGCTCACCCAGATATTCAACCATCAGCGGCTGGCTTGAAATTAACAGCTCATAACTTTCGCGCGCCTCAAGCGCCTTTCGTCCGTCGTCTTCGCTTGTCGCCGAAAGGCAAATAACGCCGCTCATGCCGTCTTCAACGAGTACCGCGCCCGGCTCTTCGGCAAGTATTTTTCCGCCGCGCCTTAAAAATTCAGTAATTATAATATTCTGTAATCTGTCTTCTTCCCAAAATTTATGCATAGGCCTTTATTATAGTCGCAAACCGAAATTTAGTCAATTCTATTGACAGCGCAACTTCGCAGGGATAAAATATTTATAAAAACTGACCAAGGAGTGTTTTAAATGAAAGTTTTGCTTATGAACGGTAGCACGCACAAAAACGGCTGCACTGCCACCGCGCTCGGCATTATCGCGGATGAACTTAAATCGCAGGGGGTCGACAGCCAGATTTACTGGGTGGGAACGGGCGCCGTTCATTCCTGCCTCGGCTGCGGATATTGCCGCAACGCGGGCAAATGCGTCTATAACGACGATATCGTCAACGAGCTCGGCGAACTTTGCAAGGATGCAGACGGCTTCGTCTTCGGCGCGCCCGTGCATTATGCCTCCCCCGCGGGCGGCTTCGTCGCGGTTTTGGACAGGCTCTTCTATTCCCACGGCAGGTATATGAAGTTTAAGCCCGCCGCAAGCGTCGTTTCCGCAAGAAGGGCGGGAACCACTGCCTCGTACGACGTGCTCAATAAATATATCGGCATCTCTTCCATGATTCAGGTGCCTTCAACCTATTGGAACATGGTGCACGGCTACACTCCCGAAGACGTAATGAAGGACGAGGAGGGTGTTTCCATCATGCGCGCAATAGGCTCCAACATGGCATGGCTCGTAAAGCTTCTCGCAAATGCAAAGGGTTCCGAACTCGAAAAACCCGTCATTGTCAAAAAAGCAATGACCAACTTTATAAGATAAAATCAACCATAGTAAGGAATACCTTACTTAAGTATCTGTAATAAAAGGAAGTGCAATTTCTGCGCTTCCTTTTTGCTTGTTCTAATTTATTTATGGAGTTACGCGGTTGATGTCTCTGGGGAACATTGCGGCGTAGCGGATGTTCTTGAAACCCAAAAGGTGCATGGTCACGCGCTCCAGGCCTATGCCCAGACCGCCGTGGGGGGGGGCGCCGTACTTGTGCAGCATAAGGTAGGTTTCGAACTCTTCGGGGTTCATGCCCAAACGCTTCATTTTTTCTACCTGCATGTTGTAATCGTGTATACGCTGTCCGCCGGAAGTAATCTCCAGTCCCCTGAACAACAGGTCGAACGAAAGGGTAACTTCGGGGTCTTCGGGGTCGTCCATGGTGTAGAAGGGGCGCTTGCTGCTCAGGTAGTGGGTGACGAACAGGAAGTCAGAATTATACTGCTGTTTTGCCCACTTGCCGAGGAAAGCTTCTTCTTCGGGCTCAAAGTCCTTCATGTCGGTTATGTGCTTAAGCTTTTTAACGCACATTTCCTTTGCGTCCTTGAACCTTATGCAGGGAATGGTGGTAATTTCGGGAATGTCAACCTTCAAAAGCTCTATTTCGGGCGCGTATTCTTCCTTTAAAAGCTTCATTATATACTTGAATACGCCCGTCTCCATATTCATTATGTCGGTAAAGCTGTCTATAAAGCCCATCTCGAAGTCCATCGAAATATATTCGTTCAGATGACGCGAAGTGTCGTGGTGTTCCGCCCTGAAAACGGGCGCAATCTCAAACACTCTCTCGTAAACGGGCACAAGTGCCTGCTTGTAAAGCTGGGGGCTCTGCGCAAGGTAAACGGTCTTGCCGAAGTAATCGAGCTTGAACACGTTTGTGCCGCCTTCAGCTCCCGCAAAGTTAATCTTGGGTGTGTGCACTTCGGTAAAATTCTGACTTGTAAGGAATTCACGGAATCCGCGCTGAATGCCTTCCTGAATTTTAAATATAGCCCTTTCCTTGGGGTTTCTTAAGGTTACGGGGCGATAATCGAGGTTGACGCTCAAATCGCAGTTTATCTGCTTTTTGGAAATTACGACGGGCGGAATGGCGGCGGGTGTGGAAAGTATTTCAATGTTGCTTATCTGCAATTCATATCTTTCGCTGCCGTCGCGCGTCTCGCTGGGAACAACTTTTCCCGTAACTTTGGCAGAGCACTGCTCCACAACGTCGTCCGTCAGCCTGTAGTCCGAAAATTCGGGCGAATACACGCACTGAATAAGTTCGCGCGCGGTGCGCACTAATATGAAAGCGAAATCGCTCATGTCCCTTATGTTGTGAATGGCTCCCTTAATCGTCACCTGTTCGCCGATGTGCTCTTTGAACTGAGAATAGGGCATGCTCGTCACGGGGACGATGCCTGTCATTTCTTGCATAGTTTACCTCTGAAAATTATTTCAGCAATAATTTTACTTTAATCTTTGCCAAAAATCAAGCGATTACAACCTTTATATAAATAAATATGGTATAAATGCGCGGGCGGAGCTTTCGTCTCCGCCCGCGCACATTCCCGCTCTCTCACTTAAACGGGGACATATAAGGAACCGCCCTGTGGGGCAGACAATGTCAAAATAAAAATCCGCTTATGCCGTGTTATGAAAAAGTATTAACCCGCTTCTCGCAGGTGGGTGCGCCGAAGCGGAAATTATTCGGACTTTCCGTAAAATTTACAGACCTTGCCTATTCCCGCGAACGTTTCGCTCCCGAAATATATTTGTGGATTACGAATTTCCCATACCACGCACACAGCAGACTTTAATATTATTATAGCACCGCTTATACAAAAAATCAACGCAATTGCTTAAAAATCATTAACATGTCATATTTTGCCATCAAATTGTTTCGGTTCGGCGTCGGTGATACATAAACGCACAAGCTGTGAAATAAATTAAAAATTTCGACGTCTGAAGCATGATAATGCATCACACAATTTGGTAAATTTTTTTCATTTGTGATTGACATTGCAAAACGTGTGTGATACAATAAACATGTATCAGAACGACAGGGGGTGTCATTATGCGCAAATTGCGCCGATTGCCTCTGCACGCGGATTTATACCGCGCGTTTTTTATTTTGGAATTTTCCGTGCGTAAACGCGCGGAAAAGGAGTGGTGCTGCGCACCCCTCCGCATATAACTTTATTGGAGGAATGTAATGAAAAAACTCAAAGTTCTGCTCTCCGTAGTATTAACTTGTGTTTTGGCGTTGTCCCTCGCCGGTTGCGCATCCAACTGCGGCGGCGAAACAACGACTACCGAAGACGTCATCGAACTTGTCCTCATTAAGACAGATACGTCCAATGCCAAAACCGAGTTTTTCATCGGGGACGAATTCTCAACCGAAGGGCTTGTCGTTACAAGTACAACCCGTAACAGAACACAAGGCACAGTCTCGTATGATGCCCCTGTAGATCTCGCGGATTGCACTATCGACTCGTCTGCTTATAAGGCTGATACAGTAGGTACTTATACCATAAACGTAAGCTATACCTTGGGTGAGATAACTAAAACGGCAGATTATTCCGTAGAAGTTGTCCGCGATATCAGACCTTCACGTCTTGTCCTTGACGATAGCGAAGTGCAGAAGTCATTCAATGTTAATGACGAATTTACTTATGCGGGACTCAAAGCTACTGTATTTGATTATAACTATAAAACCAATACGGAACTCGAAGGCCGCGATGTCTCGTCCGAGATAACTGTTGATTCTTCTGCATACAAAAAGGATACTCAGGGCGAGTATACCATCAATGTAAGTTATACCCAATACGAAACCACAATAAATTCATCTTATGTGGTTATCGTTAAGCTCGGTGCGGGTCTTGCATTCGATGTGCCTTCCGATATCTCCGGCTTCACTTCCGATGAATACGGCAGACTTACCACAACTCTCGGTGTCGACGGCACCACAATTGACTTCTCGTCCTGGAAGGTTAACGCCGTAGATGCTAACGGCGTGGTAGAAAGCGATGTAACCGATAAAGTAACTTTCTCGGCTTACCTCAACAATACCCCTGTAACAGTGACCGATAAGCAGATTCAGGCCGAAAAAGCCGGCGCTTACAATATCGTCGCTAAGTTGGATGATTATACCATCCCCGGCACCGAAGAAGTTGTCGACTTAAGCGCCTTCGTCATCGTCTACGTCACTGACGCTCTCGACGCACAGCTCACTCTCGTCACCGAAGGCGCCGTGCTTACTCAGGAACAGGGCACTGACGAAATAAGTTCAACTTGGAACTTCACCGCAAAATATGCAAGCGGCGCAACCAAAACCATTTCTTCCGAAGAGGTAGAAATCGAAGGCCTCAACACCAATCAGGTAACCGATAACGGCGTTGCAACCGTAACTTATACCGAGCAGAACAGCAAGGGTGAAACCATGACTGCCACCTGCGAAGTTAATTATACCATTACCGAAAGGCAGTCGGGTGGTGAATCGCTTGCTATGGATCTTGACTTCGGTAATGCGAATGTAGCTGCTACGGATATGCCTTATAGCGTTGTAGTTCCCTCAAACACTTATGGAATAACAGCAACAGCATTAGGTTCAACCAAGGCAAGAATTGACTATAAAGAAAGCGGTTATGGCGGAAAACCTTCACGTTTCAACACGCAAGGCGCAATGCAGTATAATAGTGGCGATGTTCAGGCAGCTGTAGAAATAACAAATCTTCCTGCTGGAGCGACTGTTACTGTAAACGCGGCTGCTTCTGATGTAACGGTTCGCAAAGTAAGGATGATGAATTCCGAAGGTGAAACAGTGCAGGATCTTTCGCTTGCAGTAAATGATGAATACGGTAAAGTAACATTTACCGTTGAAACAGCTGGCACATATTACTTTGGTTCAAGCAGTGGCGGTATATACATTGCGGGTATAGAAATCCAGTATACCCCTGTGGCAGAATCACTTTCTATGGATCTTGACTTCGGTAATGCGAATGTAGCTGCTACGGATATGCCTTATAGCGTTGTAGTTCCCTCAAACACTTATGGAATAACAGCAACAGCATTAGGTTCAACCAAGGCAAGAATTGACTATAAAGAAAGCGGTTATGGCGGAAAACCTTCACGTTTCAACACGCAAGGCGCAATGCAGTATAATAGTGGCGATGTTCAGGCAGCTGTAGAAATAACAAATCTTCCTGCTGGAGCGACTGTTACTGTAAACGCGGCTGCTTCTGATGTAACGGTTCGCAAAGTAAGGATGATGAATTCCGAAGGTGAAACAGTGCAGGATCTTTCGCTTGCAGTAAATGATGAATACGGTAAAGTAACATTTACCGTTGAAACAGCTGGCACATATTACTTTGGTTCAAGCAGTGGCGGCATATATATTGCGGGTATAGAAATCCAGTATACCCCTGCAAACTAAGGCGAGGAGGAGTAAATAATGATTAAAGCAACCAAGAAAAAGTTTTTATCAACGTTAGCGATACTCGCCGTATCTGCTACGGCAACGCTCGGCGGCCTCGGCGCATTCAGCGGCTCAACTTCGCCCATGCCTATCGCCAATGCCGATACAACTATCGTCAACAAAACACCTGAAGCCGAAGCTACAAAATACTACGTCGGCACCCCCGCAGAGGGGGCTGCCGCAACCGGTACAACGCCTGAGGATCCTATCGCTCCCGACCAGTTTGTCGCAAAGCTTACAAGTCTTAAGGCAGGCGATATAGTTTATATCATGCCCGGCACTCACAAGGCCACAATTACATGGGCAGTCGGCAGAATGAACGACAGTGAAACTTCAGGTAAATATGTAAACGGATCTTACGACGATTACATTATCTTCAAGGCTTATGAAGATCCCGAAGATTCCAGACCCGCCGTACTCGATTTCAGCGATATGGCTTTCAACTCCACCAACCGCGGCGTTCACATTTACGGTAATTATTATTACTGGTACGATATTGATGTCTGCGGCGCGGGCGACAACGGCCTTTACATAGGTGGTAGCTACAACGTTGTGGAAAACTGCGAATTCTACAACAATCGCGATACAGGTCTCCAGCTCGGCCGTAACTATTCGTCCAATACAAACATAAACAACTGGCCCAACTATAACCTCGTTAAGAACTGCACGTCGCACAACAACTACGACAACGAAACGTACGGCGAAAACGCCGATGGCTTCGCTGCAAAACTTACGGTAGGTTACGGCAATATTTTCGACGGATGCATTGCATACCGCAACTCCGACGACGGCTGGGATCTTTACGGCAAGGACGATACGGGTATAATCGGTACTGTCTACATGTACAACTGTGTAGCATTCGAAAATGGTTTCCTCGAGTACACTCAGGCAGAGAATAACGCAAAGTTCTCCAAGTATAACAACGACTTTGATGAAGCCAACCCTAACAGCTACACCACGCGTGACGGCGACGGCAACGGTTTCAAGCTCGGCGGTTCGACTCTTGAAGGCGATGTTTACATGTCCAACTGTATTGCCTTCAATAACCGCATGCACGGAATAACAGATAACTCCAACCCCGGCGTTATATCGTTAACCAATGTCACGGCATACAATAACTCTGCCGTACTCGACAACATGCCTTACACTACCATTACAGACATAAACGACAATACAGCTGCGCTGGCTAGTGATGGAAAAACAGTTGCAACGTACCGCGATGTAAACGAAGATGGCTATATCCTTGATACTTCAGGTAAGCAAATTGTTGTCAATGAATCAGGCTCAGGCAACGAGGCATATGCATCGTTAGACGAAGAGGGATATATTCTCGACAGCAGCGGAAACAAGCTTGATGCGAATAACAAGCCCATTACGGCAGAGAATAATAACACCGATGCTCAGCCTATAAAGGGTTCATACATCATGGTTAGCGCAACGGTGCAGCCTGTTTCTAACTCCAACTATGGCAAGATTGCTTCGTGCGATGCCGAACATAATAATATCGATATCGCTCGCAGCGAATCGAGCTATAACAATTTCACGGGTGTTCTCTCTGTATTCAATGGTAGAACAGCCAACGGCAACGATGCTTACATCGGTTCTGCTGAAGACAGCTTGCTTGTAGCCGGCAACAAGTGGAACAAGATAGATGGTACACTCGATGCTAATACAATAAGCGGCAAAGCTGGTGAAAATGTGAACGCTGCGGCGGCATCGGATATTTTTGCGGCGCTTCCTGCAAATAATTTGGGCGTTAACCGCGAGATTCATATCCATACAAAATACCGCAATGAAGACGGTTCCGTAAAGCTTGGCGATTTGCTTAAGATTAAGGATTATAGTTTATTGTTCGGTGACGACAATAAGATAGGCGCAAATCTTGTCGGTGACGATACGACGGTATATGCCAGCGTTCCTTTCACATACCTTACCGATGATAAATTTACTTCCGAAGATGCAGCTTTTGCTCAGGCAATCAACGATATGATTTATGTGCCTGTTAAGCAGGACGCCGTATATCAGGATTTCCAGCTTTCAACAGCTATGCTCGGTAATGTTACGGTAACGTGGACATCATCTGACTCCAATATAATCAACATTGGTTCAGAAAGCGACATTTCACTTTCCGGCGTAACGCATATTACAGCAGTTGTATATCGCGATATAGCCGAAAACAAAACAGTTACTCTCAAGGCAACTGCTAAAATAGGAGAGCAGGAAATCACTACAAAGGAATTCACTCTTACCGTAATGCAAAACGAATACATCGTAGGCGATATTGTTGCCGAAGGTGTAGAAAACGATAAATATGTAGTCAGCCAATACTCCATTACCGAGGAGCCTTCGATCGATGTAAGGAATGCTGCAGACTATAACGGCAAGAATATTCCTGCAGAAGCATATACTGTAGAAACTATTTATATGTATTCCCCTGTAAAGGGTGGTCATATGGATCAGGTTTCTGTATTCACCACCTCCAATGCAGGCGTTTACGAAATTACCAAAAATGTAACCGTAGCTGAAGATAATGTCGGCTCGTATACGTATACAATTTATGTTGTTGATTCAAATGCCAAAGTTGACTTCCTTGAGGCTCCTGAAGTAAGCGTAACTTACAACGGCTTTGCAATCAAGGGTACGCTCAACAACGTACAGGGTACCTTATATGCAATGGTAGGTGAAGAGGGCGAAACTCCCACGATTGCCGATTTCAGACTTTACGGTCAGAAATACGATGTCACCACTGACGAAATAGATGCACAGTTCCTTGCCGATAACGACAGCGAATATTACATTTACTACGCTGTGGTCAACCCTAACGGAGCATTGACTTCGCCTGTTTATAGCACGAAGGTTTCCGTTACTTCAATCACCACAAGAGAAGAATTTGCACAATTTGCCCAAACGGGTGGTAATTCCTCCAGCATTTACAAACTTGAAGCAGATCTCGATTTCACCGGTTACAGCTGGACTGTAGGTACCAGTTCGTTCAAGGCTCTGCTTGATGGTCAGGGACATACAGTTTCAAACATCACAATAGTCGACGATTCCGGCGAAAACAAGGCATGCGTATTCTATCGTCTCGACGGCGGCGCTCTCATGAATATTACCTTCAAGGACATAAACATTGAAGGCGCAAAGAGAGTTGGTATCTTCGGTTCAGCGATGGGTGGTTATGTCGGCAACGTCAAACTCCAGAACGTAAATGTCAAGGGTACTGAGCGCGTTGGCGGTCTTATAGGTTTCGTTATGGAGCAGAGCGGCATGGATTTGATAATCGAAAGGGTTTCCATTGTCAATGATGCTAATCATAGCATTACTTCTACAACCAAGTATGTCGGCGGTATATTCGGTCATATGCAGGCTAACAGTGCAGCAGATTCAACTTATAAGGTTGTTGTAAGCATAAGCAACTGCTATGTCAACTCAGTAATTAGTGCGCCTACGTCTGAAGCTGGCGGTATCGTGGGTAAGTGGGACGACAGCTACTCTGCTCAGGTTACTAAGAGTCTTACAATAGACAGATGCTATTTTGCCGGTACCGTATCCACAAAGTCGAGGTGCGGCGGTATAATAGCTTATCAGACAGGTTCTTATCCTGTGACAATAACCAACTGCGTAAGCTTCGGCGATATCTATCATGCAAATTCTGCAGAGCCTATAGCTGTAGCTGAAAAGAACGCGTCCGGTATCTTCGGCGGTTACAACGCAAATGCGCCTACGCAGGTTCTCAACTGCTACGCAAAGTTCGAAGAACATAACGCAGCATATTTCGTTACAACTACATCTGCTACACAGATTGCATCGGCATCTTTCTGGACCGATTATGCACACTTCGATCTTGAAAACGTATGGCAGCTTGTAGATGGCGTGCTTACTTTAAGATAATCAAATATCTTAAACCTCAAAAGATAACAGCAAGTTTATCTTAAAAATAAGTCGGCGGGCAGTAAAGCCCGCCGATTTTACTATCCGCGCCGGTGTGTCTTCCTGAGCTGAGTGAGCTTCTGTGAACGAAGTCGAAGGATCTTGCCGGCTTTTGTTCATTGCATGATATTTTTAATCGCGCCCGTCATGCAATCATCTATAAAAAGGCGCCGTGCGGCTTTGCCGCACGGCGCCTTTTTTAATAATTCGCCTTAGTTATTGTATCGTTTCAACGTTGATAAGGTTGGAATTTCCGCTCTTTCCGTTGGGCGTGCCGCCGGTAAGAACTATCTTGTCGCCTTTGCTGACAAGTCCCGTGCCGATGGCTGCACGCTTTGCGTAGTGGAAGAGCACGTCGACAGAATAGAATTCCTCGCTCATGATGGGGATAACGCCCCACGAAAGTCCCAGCTTTCTGTAAGCTTTTTTATCCGTCGTCATGCCGATGATATCTATCATCGGTCTGAATCGCGAAACCGTCCTGGCCGTGCCGCCGGTGCGCGTGCATACGACAATGACTTTCGCGCCTATATCATGAGCCAGCGTGCATGCCGAATGTGCCAGTGCTTCTGAAAGACCGTTGACATGATAGTCAGCTTCATTTATATATGCAATGTATTCTGTGTGTGCTTCGGCCTGTTTTGCAATCTTGGCCATCGCCCTTACGGCTTCGACGGGAAATTCGCCCGCTGCCGTTTCGCCCGAAAGCATGATGGCGGAGGACCCGTCGTAAACGGCATTGGCCACGTCCGAAATTTCCGCTCTGGTGGGGCGGGGCTGGTGAATCATCGATTCCAGCATTTCCGTCGCCGTTATGGAGCGCTTTCCGCTGATGCGGCACTTTCTTATAATTTGTTTCTGAATGGCGGGCAGTTCTTCATAGGGCACTTCGACGCCGAGGTCGCCGCGTGCAACCATTATGCCCTGACATACTTCGATTATGGAATCGATATTCTTAACGCCCGCGCTGTTTTCAATTTTTGCGATGATTTCAATCTCGTCGTTGACGTCGCCGCATTCCCTCAGCCAGTTCCTTACGTCGATTACATCCTGTGCGCGGGATACAAACGAGCATGCAACAAAATCAATTCCCTGCTCAACGCCGAATTTCAGGTCGTCCTTGTCCTGATCTGAAAGGAAAACCAGGTCGAGCTCCTTATCGGGGAAGAACATCGACTTTCTGTTCGAAAGTTCGCCTCCGACTATAGTCTTGCATATAACGTCGGGCTTTGCGACTTTGGCAACTTCAAATATGATGAGGCCGTTGTTTAAAAGAATCTTGTCGCCGGGCTTCATCTGTTCGCACATACCCTTGAACGAAACGCTTACCCTGTTCTGGTCGCCTACTATATCGTCGGTGGTAAAGGTAAACTGATCGCCGTCATGCAGCATTATTTTGCCGTCTTTAAAGGTGCCTATTCTGAATTCGGGGCCCTTTGTATCGAGCATTATGGGAAGGGGGACTTGAAGCTTGTCGCGCACCTTTTTTATCGTATTCATTTTTTTAAGGTGCTCATCATGGGTGCCGTGCGAAAAGTTGAGTCTTGCAACGTTCATGCCGGCTTCAACCATCTTGGTGAGGACTTCCTCACTTTCGCTTGCGGGGCCAAGAGTGCAGATTATTTTGGTTTTTTTCATAAACAAAAACTCCTGATGCAAAATTATCCGTATATATTTTAAAACAAAAATCTGCAAAAAGCAATAATAAGATATCAAAATGTTTTGCATAATTTTAAAAATATGCTAAAATATTTTCAAATCCGAGTTGATTGTGCGGTTGCGGGCAAAGAAATTTGCGTGAGGAAAGTCCGAGCATCGCAGGGCAACGGTGCCTGCTAACGGCAGGTGAAGGCGACTTCAAGGAAAGTGAACAGA
>CALVWX010000027.1 GCA_944368215.1 uncultured Clostridia bacterium
CAACTCTATTTTACCACAGATTTGTATGAACTACTTTTTTATTCATTATCTGTTGCACTTAATAGTATAATTCACCAACAAAATTAACGGCGGCGCCTTCGGCGCCGCCGTAAAAGTAAAATGCCGCCAGTTAAGGCATATATCGTGGTATATCATGAAAAAAATAAAGATTACGGCCGTGAAAATTGCGCGGTACGACGACCTTATCGAACTTTACGAAAACCATATCGAAAACGCCTGCGATATAAAGGAGGGCGATACCTTCATCGCCGACGGCTGGACCCGCCCGCAGGGACTGTGTTTAAGCGCATGGGAGAGCATGTCGCCGTTCGTTCTCGCGCTGGCCAGCGGCGGTGAAGGATTGTACGACGGCTGGATGAAGAATCCCAAATCGGCCATGATATCCTGCAACGACGGCTTCCGTCCCGTAAGCTTTTATATCGAAGCGCTCGACGAGGATGCCACTTAAAAAGTTAAGATGAAAAACCTAAAGGGCGGCACATATGTGCCGCCCTTTAGCATAAGGCCATAAAGCGCAAACAAAAAAGCCGCGCGGGGGCGTTGCCCCGCGCGGCTCATAAATCATGATTATCAAGCTTTGCCTTCCTTGCGGAGGTTCTGCAGATATTCGTGCATTGCAAACGCAACGCGCTTGGACTGTTCAACGGCTTCAACAACCGTCTTTGCGCCCTTGACGACGTCGCCCGAAGCAAACACGCCTTCGCGCGTCGTTTCGCCGGTCATATTGTCTATTTTTGCAAGGCCGCGATCGTTGGTTTCAAGTCCCTGAGTGTTGGTGAGTATGAGGTTGGAAGGCCTCTGGCTTACGCAAATCATAACCGTGTCGCACTTCATAAGCTCCGTTTCCTTGGATACGGAAATTACTTTGTGGTTTTCGTCGCACACCGTGTCGGCAAAAACTACGCCCTCGTCGGTTATCTCTACGGGCGCCTTGTTGAAAATGAACTGCGCGCCCTCTATTTCGGCATATTCCTTTTCTTCCTGACTTGCGGTGTACCTGTCCGAGCGGACGACTATCTTCACGTCGCGCACGCCGCGGCGGAGGGCCGTTCTGGCCACGTCCATGGCCACGTTGCCCGCGCCGATGACTATTACGCTCTTGCCCAGCTCGTATCCTTCGGGCCGTTCAAGGAAGTGCACGCCGTAGTGCACGTTGCCCAGCGTTTCGCCCTTTATGTTGAGGGCTATGGGCCACGTTACGCCCGTGCCTATGGATATCGCCTTGAATCCGTCGCGGAAGAGCTCCTCTATGCCGAAGGCCTTGCCTATGGTTACGTTCAGCCTTATCTTAATGCCGAGGTGGAGCATTATCTGCTTGTATTTGTCGATTATGGAGTGGGGCAGGCGGAAATCGGGTATGCCGTACCTTAAAACGCCGCCTATGTCCGTCTTGCTCTCGTATACGGTAACGTCGTAGCCGAGCTGCGCAAGCTTTATCGAAATGGTTATGCCCGCGGGGCCCGAACCTATTACGGCCACCTTGATGCCGTTTGAAGGCTCGCGCTCCAAAACCAGACTGTCGAGATAGCGTTCCGAAATATAATTTTCGATGGTCGAAATTTCAACGGGTTCGCCTTTGAGTCCGCGCACGCAGTGGCCCTGGCACTGGTTTCCGTGGTTGCACACTATCGAGCAGACTACCGAAAGGGGGTTGTTGTCGAACAGCATTTTGCCCGCGCCTTCGATGTCGCCTTTTAAAAATGTCGAAATAAACCCGGGTATGTCCGTATTGATGGGGCAACCCTGTCTGCAGAGGGGCTTTTTGCAGTTTAAACAGCGCTTAGCCTCCGCAATAACGTTATGAGCCATAAATTATCCTCTCCTTATCATATAAAAATTTATAACGCCTGTTTGATTTGTTCAATCATCTGCGCATATTCTTCGTCCGAAAGATAAACTTTGCCGGGGTTCATGGCGAATGTCCCGCCCCATTCGTCTCCGTCCTTATATTTTGGGCAGAGATGAACGTGCAGATGGCACCCCGTGTCGCCGTAAGCGCCGTAATTGAGCTTATCGGGCTTGAAAACCTTGTGTATCGCCCTCGCCGCGCGCGTTACGTCGGCCATGAACGCGTTGCGTTCTTCGTCGGAAATATCAACTATTTCGCTCACGTGGTCCTTGTACGCCACTATGCAGCGGCCGCGCTTGGACTGTTCCTTGAACAGTATGAGCGTGGAAACGCTTAAATCGCATATGTAAATGCCGAACTTTTCCAAAAGTTCGCCGCGCATGCAGTATCCGCAGTTTTTATCTTTCATTTATTTCACCTCGCATATTTTTACGCACAACATTATACCACAGCGGCGCGCGATATTCAATACCCGCGGCTCAATTTTTTAAACTTTTTTGGCGGCAAATTGTTCCTGCGAAGTTAATGCCCGCCCGCGGCATTTTTTTTGTAAATTTTAATACACCTAATACAATTTTTATAATACAAATAATACAGTACAGACACTTAATACAAATAGTCGGATAGTCATTTCTGCGGCAGGCGCATTGTTTCGGCTGCGCGGTGCGGAAAGGCGGTGGCAGGGGTAAATAGTTTAGTTTTTTCACTGAGGCGGATTTCGGCGCATATAATATGTGTGTTCGTAATTTTTACAAGGCAAATTAAAAAATGGCTATTGACAATTAAAACATTTTGTGATAGTATAAATATGTAGCATATAGCTACAAAAATATCATATTGCAGAGGGGATCCCCTCTATCCTTTGCCGCACGGCAAAGGATAAAACCATTTACACAGCAATTTTTAAAATTTAAGGAGGAAATTATGAAAAAGTTAAAAAAACTTGCTCTCGGCCTCATAGCCCTCATAACCGCTTTCAGCGTTACGGCTTTTACGGCCTGCGGCGATGAAACAAGCGAAACCCCGCCAGACAACAGTACCGAACAGACCCCCGGCACGGACGACGATAACAAAGACGACGACAATACCGGCGATAACACGGGCGGTGAAAATACCCCGTCCGGCGGAGACAGCGCCATTTTAAGCGCAATCGAAAAAACTTCGGCCGCTTCTTTCAAAGGTATAACCGTCGACGGCACTATTCAGATGGATGTAACCATGGAAGCGACAGAAGAAAGCACTTCATATATGAAGAGCGTTGAAAAGCAGACCATGGAATTTGGCATTAATCTGGATACTGCGACTTATAATATGGACTTAACCGAGTATGGCGGCAGCATCGGCGGGTACACAACAGAAAAAGGCGCAGAAATTGTGCTTGACGACACTAATCCTACATACTCTGAATCAGAATCTTACGGATATAGCTTTATCCGCGACGGCTATACTTTCAGCACCAGCATTTCAGACTATGGAAATGACAATGTTGAAAATGGCGACAATACTGGCAATACAGAAAGCGCGGCTTCTGAAACGGAAGAAACATTTACCGGGATTACCGACTTTACGGGCGTTGAATTAAGAGCAAGTCTTTATAAGTCATTTATCACTCCCGACGACGTCGCCGGTCTCGATATGTCCGTGATAATGGGCACCATTCAGGCCATGCCCTTCGTGTTCGCAAGCCTTGCCGAAAGGTACGATGCAGTCACTATTGCAGATAATACCATCACGGTAAACCTGACCGACCTTGTCATGGGCATTTACGAAACCTTCAAAACGGCGGTTAAATCTGTTACGGCCGATACAACCGTAACTCAGATTCTGCAGATAGGCCTTGTTAAAGACCTTATCGAAAGCATAACCGTCGGCGTCTCCCCCGCAGATATCTACGATTTGGTTGAATCGCAGATTAATCCCCCCGAAGGTGAAAGCCTTTCTGACTACATACCCGAACCCGCGGCGGACGACACTGTATACGAATATATCCTCGACCTCGCCGCCAGCGAAGAATTATTTGATGCAATATTCAACGGCGGTTCGAGCAGTGATGAAGCTGTTCCCACTCCCGGCGATAACGTGAATGTAGCTTCTTCGTATGCTCTTGCGGCGGCGGATGCTACGGCAACCGAACCTGCCACCTTTGGCGAAATGACCGTCGGCCAAATCCTTACTTTGACTACCAACGGTGAAATGACCGTAGATATGCTTAAATCTTATGTCGACCTTGTGGAACTGACAGAGGAAGAAGGCAACGTCAGCGTAACGCTTAAAGACGGTCAGGGCAACAGCCAGAAACTTTTCACCGCAGGCGGTTCCATTGTATACACCCTTGCCGACGGCGTGCTTTCCAAGATAGAAGTTTCCACAAACGCCGTTTCCTATTCCGGCGAGATGTCTTCCGTCGGTGATGACGGCTCTCAGTTGATTATGGAAGGCACGGCGACTGCTCAGTCTAAAATAACTGTTAACTTCTCTGCGACCGCACCCACCCTTACGGATATTTCTAAAAATCCGGTAGAAGGCATGGATAATTACACGGTAGAGCAGATTCTCCCTTTGCTTAAAGACGGAACATTATTCTCTGGAAAGCTGGCCGGCACATATGTAGCAGATTATATAAACGCTTATGTGGATGACTATAGCCCGCTTGACGAGATTGACGACTATGATTTGCAGATGCAGGCCGGTGATGCTATTCAGGACAAAATAGATGAAATAATGTCATCCAAAGATGCGCCCGTAATGACGTTTGATCCGCTCAAAAATACCGGCACAATGGTAGTTGACGGCGAAACCCGCAATTTTACCTATAAACAGTCATATAGCAGCAACGGTTCTTCTTCATCTATGGGTCCCGCTACGCTTACTTTTGAAGACGGAAGCACTCTGACTATCAATGATTCCCATTCGAGTATCTATTTTGAAGATACTTTGAGTTTTAATACAGGAGTTCAGGATGTAACTGTTGAAATCATAATAGAGTATAACTTGTATAATAACGATTATAATCTTTGGTAAGCAGTAGAGATAAAATTAAAAATGCGGAGTGCGCGGGCGTTAACGCCCGCGCACTTTTTTTGACCACCATTGTCATTTCGACCGAAGGGCGCAAGCCCGCCCAAGCCCCCCTTAACACTTCAGTTTTAAGGGGGGAATCAAAGGGGGGATAGAAAACAATCCTTCTTGCGGCCGACAATGGGGGGTATGTTTCGAAAGTGTCTTACACGATATGAAGTCAGGCAAGATCCTTCGACTTCGCGGCGCGGGCATTCGCCCGCGCCGCTCCGCTCAGGATGACAGAGGACCCACCCCGCCCATAATATGCGGGCGAATGCCCGCGCAATAAAGGCGGCGATTTGACCAAAAATGACATAAAAAGTAAAGAATGCCTTATTAAACTTAAAAATAAGGAATTCCTTATTATATTAATTTTCTCTGCCAAGGAGGAAGTCTACCGTGCAATCCAAACTTTTAGCGAGAGCAATAATGTTTTCAACCGAAGGCAACTTTTTACCCGTCAACCAGTTGTATATCGCGGAGCCGGAAAAGCCCTTTTCGTATTCGAGTTTATATTGCGAGGAACCGCAAAATTTAATAACTTCGCGCAATCTTTCGCAAAAAGGCGGTGGGGTGGAAAATTTTACTCCGTCGCGCGTTATGTCGGTCAGGCCCAATAGGTAGTCGGCAGAGCACTCAAAATATTCAAGCATTTTTATAAAGCCGTTATATTGCGGTGCGCGTTCTCCGCGTAAATATCGCGTTATGTTTGTGCGGTCGGTACCCAATATTTTAGCAAGGGCGGGAGCATTCAGTCCGCGTTCGTCCATCAGTTCTTTAAGTCTCAAAGAGAATTTCGACAAATTATTCATAAAACAGACCTTTTTCTACAATATATTCTCATCACTTTTGCCATCAAAAAGTTGATTGATGGCAAAAGGTAGGATATAATATAGTCACACAATAAGTGCGCGCTATGTGAAATACTTAAAAGGAGAATGTTTTATGATTAACTTAAATGTAACCGAAAGTCAGATTGCAGAAGAAGCGGCGGTCGCGCTCAACGATCTTTTTGTCGGAGAGTGCCATGCGGAGGGAAACAAAATATTTTTATATCTCGACGGCGGCCATTTTGTCCTCACCGTCAGCGGATGTTGAATTACATAATTGTTGTCGTTGACCTTTGTTGCGCCGGGTGCAGTCGAATGTATACGCCATGACCTTCGCGGTGACGGTTTTCACCGCGGGCATTTGTAATTTTAGTTTATTAATAACGACTATAAAGCATAAAAACGCGCGGCGGCGGAAAAATTCCGTCACCGCGCGTCTTTTTTTGCCGAAAAAGTTATTTGGCAGCAGCAGGGACAGTGTGAGGTGCAAAATTGCCCTGTGTGCGCTCGTTAAATTTATGGTAAATTATCAAAAAAGCATTGTCAAGTTGCGCCAAGTATGTTATAATTCAAAGGAATAATAAGGGGAGGGCGCATTTTTGCGCCCGGTTACTTCGGAGGTAATATGCAGCCAAAATACAAAAGAGTGCTAATAAAACTTTCGGGCGAAGCTCTCGCCGGCAAAGCGGGACACGGCCTTGACGAAGGCGTAATTTCTTACGTCGTCAACCAGCTCGAAGCCATTCACAATATGGGCGTGGAAATCGCCCTCGTCATCGGCGGAGGCAACTTCTGGCGCGGCCGTCAGGGCAAAAATATGGACAGAACCACAGCCGACCACATGGGCATGCTCGCCACGGTCATGAACTCGCTCGCCATGATGGACGCGCTCGAACAGCGCGGCATTCCCACCCGCGTGCAGACGGCTCTTATTATGACTTCCGTCGCCGAACCGTATATTTTAAGAAAGGCCATTCACCACTTTGAAAAGGGCAGAATAGTAATAATGGCCTGCGGCACGGGCAATCCCTATTGCTCTACCGATACAGCCGCCGCACAGCGCGCCTGCGAAATTCAGGCCGACATATTGATGCTCGTAAAGAACATCGACGCCATTTACGACAGCGACCCCAAACTAAACCCCGATGCCAAAAAGTATGACCATATAAATTATATGGATATCATCAAAAATGGCATAAAGGCGATGGATACCACCGCCGCAACCATGTGCATGGAAAACAATATCCCCGCGATAGCTTTCGGACTGGACGAAAAAGATTCCATCGTCCGCGTCGTCTGCGGCGAAAAGCTGGGTACTTTAATCGACAATAATTGAGAGGTATAAACTATGTTAGAAAACGATCAGGTAGAGGAAATAATTTTAACCCTCGACGACAAGCTCTCCAAAACCATCTCGGTTCTGGAAGAAGATTTTACCACCATCCGCGCGGGCAGAGCCAACCCCCACATTTTAGATAAAGTTATGGTCGATTATTACGGCGCCATGACGCCCGTTTCGCAGACTTCCAACATCTCCGTGCAGGAGGGCAGGTGTCTTGTCATTTCCCCTTGGGATATGTCACTTTTAAAGGGTATCGAAAAGGCCATTCAGACCTCCAATCTCGGCATTAATCCCACCAACGACGGCAAGGTTATCCGCCTCGTTTTCCCCGAGCTCACCGAAGAGCGCAGAAAGGATTTGTGCAAGCAGATAAAGCGCATGGGCGAGGACGCAAAAGTCGCCGAGCGCAATATCCGCCGCGAGGCAATGGACGCCCTCAAAAAGCTCAAGAACGACAAAGTACTCTCCGAAGACGAATTTGCGGGATATGAAAAAGACGTGGAAAAGCAGGTTTCCGACGCCGTGGCCAAGATTGACTCGGTAGTATCCGCCAAGGAAAAGGAAATCCTCACTATATAATGGAAAATGTAAATATCCCCGTCCACGTGGCCGTCATCATGGACGGCAACGGAAGGTGGGCGAAAAAGCGGCTCATGCCGCGCTCTTTCGGTCACAACGCGGGCATGAACGCCATGATTGCCATGGCGCGCAAGGCCAAGGCTATGGGCGTGAAATACCTTACGGTATATGCCCTTTCCACCGAAAACCTCGCCCGCCCCAAGGAAGAGTTAGACGGGCTTTTCAATCTCATACGCAAATACTTTACCAAAAATGTAAAGGACTTGTATGCCGAAGGCGCGGCCGTCAGGGTTATAGGCGATATGTCCGCCCTGCCGCAGGACGTGCAGCAGCTTATCGCCGACGGCGTAAAAAATTCGCCCGCCGAAGCGCAGTTTTTCGTCATTCTCGCCCTCAATTACGGGGCGCGTTCGGAGATAACTCGCGCGGTTAATGCGGCAATATCCCGCGGCGAACGCGTGACCGAGCAGACTTTTTCGTCCTATCTCGATACCAAGGAATTCCCCGACCCCGACCTGATAATACGCACGGGCGGAGAATTGCGCCTTTCCAACTTCTTGTTGTGGCAGGCGGCGTATTCCGAGCTGTATTTTACCGACGTCCTCTTTCCCGATTTTGATGAAAAACAGTTCGAAAAGGCCGTAAAATCCTATTCCGGCCGCAACCGCAGGTTCGGCAAAGTTTAAAATTGCCCCGCATATATGCCGCATTCATTGCGGCATTTGTTGCGCCGCGACGGCTGTGCGCAACAAATCTTAAGACCTATCAAAATAGTTTAATTGCGTGGTGGCCGCGCGGCCGCCATGCAGGGAGTTTAAATGCAACAGAAAAACAACATGCAGACGGCCGGCAGCGTGCCGCCCAAGGAGAATATGAAGGCCCGCACCTTTACGGCGGTAATTTACGTCGTCGTTTTGGTCGGCCTCATCGCCATGAAGGCGTGCGTGCCTTCGGGCTACGGAGCGATAGGCTTCGATATTCTGTTCTGGCTGATATCTCTTGCAGGCGCGTTTGAATTCATGCGCGCCATGAACTGCATATCCCGCGCGCAATGGTGGTGCACTATGGTCACGTGCGCGCTCATAATCCCCACCTTCGTAGCGACGAAGATGATTAAGGAAGCGCAGGGCGACCCTCAGGCGTGGTTGCCTTCCCTCCTCGTGCTGATGTCCGTTTCAAGTCTCGGGGCGATGGTTACTGCGGCGATGTTAGTTTTCGATTTCGACAACAGCAATTTAAAGAGCACCACGGCATCGCTTTTCTGCATACTCTACAGCGGCGTGCTGTGCTCGGTCAGCTCCAACATCAACCACATGGACTCCAATTCGCTCGCCGCAATCACGCTCATGTTCTGCATAACCGTCGCGGTAGACACCTTTGCACTCGTGTTCGGCAAACTTTTAGGCAGGTTTTTCCCTTTAAAGCTCGCGCCGCACACCAGTCCCAACAAAACGGTCGTCGGCTTTATAGGCGGCATAGTCGGGGGCATACTCGCGGCGATAGTAGTGTGGGGCATAGGCTACGGTCTGCCCGCATTCCGCCTCGAATACTTCGGGAAATTGCATCCGCTCGTCGTTTTAATACTTATTTCAATTCCCACTTCAATACTTGCGCAGCTCGGCGACCTGTTCGAAAGCGCAATAAAGCGCGGTTGCGGAATAAAGGACATGGGCAAGCTTCTGCCCGGTCACGGCGGCGTGCTCGACAGGTTTGATTCCATGCTCTTCGCGTCTGTCGCCATAGTGGTATGCTTTATGGTCATACGTTAAAAAAATCGTACCCCGCGCATATCTTTGCGCGGGGAATATTTTTTTACCGTTTCAAGTGTGCTGCGGCCGATAATGGGGTGTATGCTGTCAGGAAAGTGTTCTGCTTTAGGCGAAGCCCTGGAAGATCCTTCGGCGTCGTTCGCTGCGCTCACTTTGCTCAGGATGACAGAGGAACCCGCCCACCCGCCCATATTATGCGGGCGAATGCCCGCGGAAGCGGAACCTGCGTTGGCTGCAAGACAGGTAAGTTTTACCGAAACGGAAAAATTGCGGAGTACGTCAGCGGCGACACGCCGCTTGCGGAATCAGACGGCGGGGTCACCCCGCCCGTAGTCATTAAAATAATTTTTACGGGTATAATATATATGAAAAAGATTGCTCTCGTAGGCTGTACGGGCTCCATCGGCAGTCAGACGGTTTCCGTCGTGCGCCGCCACCCCGACATGTTCAAAATCTGCTGCCTCGTCGCGCGCTCTTCTGTCGAACAAACTTTTGCCCTCGCCCGCGAATTTTTGCCCGCGACGGTCGCGCTCACCGCGCCTTCGCGCAATGTAAGCGCTGAAGATTGTCCCGCCAAACTATATCTCGGTCAGGACGGCGCCCTGCGCGCCGTGGAAGCGAGCGGCGCAGATATCGTAGTTGTGGCCTGCGGCGGCTTTGCGGGTCTGAAATTTTCCCTGCTCGCGCTTAAAATGGGCGCAAGGCTCGCGCTCGCCAACAAAGAAACGCTCGTCTGCGGCGGCGACATAGTCATGCCCCTCGGCGGCGACATAGTGCCCATAGACAGCGAACATTCGGCAATCTGGCAGTGCTTGAACTTCGAGCGGCGCGCGCCTTTCAAAAATCTTATAATAACGGCCAGCGGCGGCCCTTTCCGCGACAAAAATTTTGAAGAGCTGGAGGGGGTTACGCCCGAACAGGCTCTTCACCACCCTACGTGGAAGATGGGCGCAAAAATCACCATCGACAGCGCAACTCTCCTCAACAAGGGCTACGAGGTGATAGAAGCCCACCACCTGTACGGCGCCGACTATGCCGCGATTAAAACGGTCATTCAGCCGCAGAGCATAGTCCACTCCATGGTTGAGTTCGAAGACGGCGCCGTTTTGGCCCAGCTCTCCAATCCCACAATGGAGCTGCCCATTCAGCTGGCTTTAACCTATCCCGAAAGGTACGATTGCGGATTGAAGCCGCTCGACTGGTCAACGGCTTTTTCGCTAGAATTTTTGCCCCTAGTGAGGGAGAAGTACCCCATGTACGACCTCGCCCTGCATTGCGGCGAGCAGGGCGGCATAGCGCCCACCGTGCTCAACGCGGCGAGCGAGGAGGCCGTGGCGGCATTTTTAAATAAAAAAATAACCTTCTGCGATATCTGGCGCGTCTCGCGCGAGGTGGTGGAAGGCGCCGAAAACTGCCCCGCAGTCAGTTATGAACAGCTGGCCGAGGTCGACAGCGATGCCCGCGCCCGTGCGCGGAAGGCGATTTCAAAGAGGTATAATGGCAACTGACGCGCTTTTAGCAAGCGGCATACTCAACACAATTTTATCCGTGCTTCTGGCCATACTCATTCTGCTCGTCATGATAACCGTGCACGAGTTCGGCCATTATGTCGCGGGCAGCGCGCTCGGCTTTAAAATAAACGAGTTCTCCGTCGGCTTCGGCCCCGCCATATTCAAGCGCAGGAGCAAAAAGAACGGCCGTCTGTTCTGCGTGCGCGCCTTTCCGCTCGGCGGATATTGCGCCTTCGAAGGCGAGGACGACGATACGCAGAGCGAGGGCGCCTTCAATAAACAGCATCCGTTCAAGCGCATAATAGTGCTGATTGCGGGCGCGGCGTTCAATTATCTGCTCGCGCTACTGATAATTTTAATTTCAACTTTCGCTTTCGGGCAGATGGCCTACCGCATAAATTCCGTGCAGGCCTCGGCCGATTACCCCGCAGAATACAGTCTGCAGGCCGGCGACACGCTGGTGGCGGTGGACGGGCGGGATATTTATCTCGCGGCCGACCTCGTCTCTGCGCTCAACGGCTCAAAACAGGGCGACGAGGTGCAGGTCGAAGTATTGCGCGGCGGCGCGCGTACGGAGGCAAAAGTTGTTCTCCGCGCCGACTGCGATTTTGAAAATTCGTCGCAGGTCTCCCTCGCCTTTCACGCCCTCGGCGTGGGCACGTACGAAAACGACGAAGGCGCGTTTTACGATTTAACCACCGTCAGCTGCAAGTTCGGCTTTTGGGAGAGCATAGGCCGCTCGTTCATGTATTCTTTCAAAATCGCGGGGTCAATTTTTACCGTGCTCGGCGAACTTTTAACGGGAAATTTAGGCCTTTCCGCCGTCGGCGGGCCCGTCACCACAATAAAACTTACCAGCCAGATTGCATCGCAGAGCGTGCAGAGCTTTTTGGAGATTGCGGCATATATCGGGGTCAATCTCGCCGTTTTCAACCTTTTGCCCATTCCCGCGCTCGACGGAAGCAAGGTGGTGTTCTGTTTAATCGAGTGGATTTTCAAAAAGCCCGTGCCGCGCAAAATCGAGGCGGTAATCCACGTCATTGGCTTTGCCCTCATACTCGGCTTCGCCATTCTGGTCGACGTGCTTCAATTTTTGTAATTTTATCTGTCATACTAGATAATGCCCCTTGCCGCTTGCGGCAAGGGGCTTAAAATTTTTGCGGCGCGGAAGGGTTAATGCTTCCGCGCCGCACGGCTTTATAAATCAGTTTGCGTTTTCGTTTTGAACGGGCTGTTCCTTGGGAAGAACTTTTACGCGCGAATCAAGCGAATATTTTTCGACCTGCCGCGCAAAGTTTTTGGAAGAAAGCAAAATAACTCCGACTACCACGACGATTATAATTTCAGGTATTACATACATGCACTGATAGATAAGGCTGTAGAGGTAGGGATTGTTGAGCGCGGCAATCCCGTATTCTTCGGCATATCCCGCGCCGAACGAGCCGAACGCAAACGCACCAGAGAAGAAGTGGGATATAAATCTTAAAACGCCGCCTATGAGCGCGCCTAAGGTAAACTGCAGTCTCATATTGCCCTTGAACAGCTTAAAGCCGCGCAGACAACCCGTAACGCCAACCGCGGCAAAGGCAACGCCGTAGTCTAAAAGGAATTGCGCGGGGTGTAGAAGCCAAGGATCCTGCACGGCCTGCAATATGCCGTAAACAAGTCCCGCAATAACGCCTTTGCGGCAGCCGAACATGTATGAATACAGCATAACTGGCAGCATGGAAGCAAAAGTTATGCTTCCGCCCATGGGCATTTCGAAGAATTTTATGTACGAGAGCGCGAACGACATGGCAACGCACATTGCTGCAAACGACATCGAGCGCGAATCGAAGGGCTTTGCGTCCCTGTCGGAAAGCAACGCTATCGCCGCAATGAATATTATCAGAGCGACAGATGATATGTACAGTCCTATGCTGTTTACGTCCTCGGGCGCAACCCAGTTCCATTCGGGGGCGTCGCCGCTTTCATAGTAAACTATCATGCATACGAGTGCGGCGACGAGTGCAGCAACTATCGTGCCTGCCGCCGCTATTCTTACCGCTTTGACCGGCTTTACGGCTATGGCAAGCGCGCCGAGTATGCACACTATGGCGAGCACGAGCAGCGGATAGAAAGTAATCGCTACTATTTCGTCTTCCATGAACGAGCATACGGCAAAGGTTATGATGCACGCAACCGAAAATACCATGGCTACTATAAGCGAAATTACATTCACCTTGTGCTGGCACTCTTTCTTTACGGCGAGTTTGCATACGATAAACGCTACAATCAGCGCAATGGCCAACCACAGCATTACCGTCGTGCAGATGGTGGTGGCGTCCTCAAATGAAGAGGGGACAAAAAAGTTTGTGATGTCCTCCCAGATAGAGGTCGCCAGTAAGCTGTTAAACATAAAACCTCCTCTTTACCGCCGCGAAACAAAAAACGCACCCCCGCAATGGCGCAGGGGCACGCAGAAAATTCTACTCTTTTATACTTTCGCTCAACCATTACGTTGCCGATTCAAAGGGTATAATCTCAGCCCTTTCAAAAATTTAAAGGGCACCCCCGACGGTAAATTATTTAATTTTGTTACACAAATTATATTTTATTTTTTTTGCTATGTCAAGTTGAATTTATATGCATTTTGATATATAATAATTACGCTTACGCCGCAAGGCTCAAAGGAGAATAAAAATGGCATATAATTTTTACGCCTTTATGGACAGAATGAAATATATCAAGCGCTGGTCGCTCATGCGCTCGGTGAGGGAAGAGAACATAATGGAACACTCCCAGCAGGTCGCCATGCTCGCCCACGCTCTCGCAATTATCACCAACAGACTTTACGGCGGCCGCGTCGACGAGAGCAAATGCGTGCTCTACGCCGTCTATCACGAGTGCTCGGAGGTAATGACGGGCGACCTTCCCACGCCCATAAAGTATTTCAACAACAGCATAAATGGCGCGTATAAGGATATCGAGGCCCGCGCCTGTAAAAAGCTGATATCCATGCTTCCGGAAGAACTCGAAGAAGGGCTCGAACCGTACGTTATTGCCGATACCGACAGCGAAGAATATAAAATTTTAAAGGCGGCCGACAGACTGGCGGCTTATATAAAGTGTCTGGAAGAACACCGCTGCGGCAACACCGAGTTCGAAAAGGCCAAAAAGAGTATAGAAGAGGACCTTCACTCGCGCAACATGCCCGCCGTCGAATACTTCATGAGCAATTTCATCCCCGCTTTCCTGCTGACTTTGGACGAGCTGGAAGGGGGGATAGATTAAAGGCGCGCCCGAAACTTTAGTTTCGGGCGCGCCTTTAATCGGATGAATTGTGCACTGTGTGCACATGAATTGAATACTGCGTATTCATGCAAGCAACGCTTGCAATTCATGGTGCATATCCTCTTGTGCACAATGCGCGTTATTCGCTAATAAATAAAACTCCCAGCGTGTTCCTTCCGCAGTGGCTGGTTATTATCGAGCCTGCAACCGTCTCGATTACTTCGTCGAACTCGAACATTTCCGATACGGCTTTTTTGGCGATGTCCACAAGTCCTTTGTCCGCCGAAGAATGGGTTATAAAGCACCTCGTTCTGTCGTAACGGCGATATTGCATGCGCAGGTCGTTTATATATGTCTTTATGCACCGCTCCATGCTGCCCATGTATTTCTTTTTGGCAACCAACTGGCCGTCATCCTCTTCAATGAGGGGATGAAGCTTTAAAACCTTGGCGCCGAGCATCGCGGCGAGCGAACAGCGCCCGCCCTTATGCAGATAGTTCAAATCGTCCGGCACGAAAGAGGTATTTACAAGCGGCGCAAGCTTGTTGATGCGCTCGACAATTTCCTCTGCCGTCAATCCTTGTCCGCGCAAGTCGCACGCCTTCATAACAAGCAGTCCCTGACCGGTGGAAAGCGCCTTGCTGTCTACCACGTGCACCTTGCCGCCGAAATTTTTTGCGGCTATGCACGCGGCCGAATGGCTTGACGAAGCCTTGGAAGAAATATTGAAGTGGATGAGCGCATCATTGCCTTCAAGCTGCTTTTTAAAGAAGTCTGCGTACTCGTCGGTCGAGCCCGCTGCCGTTTTTGGCAGAATGCCGTTTGCCGCCACATAGTCGAAGATATCCTGCGGCACAATGTCTATGCCGTCGCGGAAAGACTTTTCGCCGAGTATTACCTGCAGGGCGAAAATGCCTATGTCGTTTTTTGTTATAAGCTTGTCGCCTAAATCGCAAGTAGAATCGGATGTAATCTTGATTTTCATTGTCATCACCCTTATCTGTAGTTATTGATTATATTGTACCACCTTTCGCCAAAAATTACAAGTGAAATTTTAGTGAACTGCGGCAACGTAACGTGGCATCTGTACTCCGCAATCTCGTCGGAGCGAACTCACCCCGTGCAAATCGTGCCGGCACAATTTGTAAGTTTGCTGCGTTGTTCCTCCTCTTTCGCGCAAAAGCCACGTTTTGCGCGAAAGAGGAGGAAATGGGCGACAGCCGCAATCGGGTTCCGCAACCTGTAGTTGCGAAAAAAGCACCTCAAAGTGGGTTGAAAAAGCCGCTTTAATGCCGTATAATTAAATTACAAAACAAAGGGGGAACACCTTATGTCATTTTCCGAAAATCTTCAGTATTTAAGAAAACGCGACAAAATAACGCAGGAAGAACTGGCCGACAGGCTTGAAGTTTCGCGTCAGTCGGTAAGTAAGTGGGAGACGGGCGAATCCTTCCCCGAAACCGAAAAAATTATCGTTCTGTGCGATATTTTCGGCGTGACCATGGACGAACTCATGCGAGGCGACGTCACCGCCGCACAACCGTCCGATGAGGTTTCCGGCGTGCGGAACGGCGAAGTAAGCTTCGGCGGCGACGTCGCCGCCGGGGCGGAACAGGCTGAAGAAGCCGCCTCCCGTGTGGCGGATTCAAGGCGCACGCGCTTAAGGGCCATAGGCGCTGCGGTCGACGGAATTATTATGTGCGGAGCAATAATAGCCTTCTTCTGTCTGGGCGCAATGCTCAATTTGTGGCATCCCGCGTGGCTTGTGTTCCTGCTGGCGATTTCGTTGTGCGCATTTTCTGAAAACGTCTTTGCAAAGGACGCAAAAGAGCCGTACAGACCCGTCGGTGCGCGCATATTCTCCGGTCTTGCCGGCATGACTATGCTGCTTTCGGTTACGATATACCTCTTCATCGGATGCGTATGGGGAATATGGCATCCCTCGTGGGTGATATTTATAATCGCGGTCGTTCTTATGGGCGGCTTCGACGCCATTGCAAAGGTCATATGTGCGGGGCAATCTCAAAATTAGCTTGATGCCCGCGGCGCTTAAAGCGCCGCGGGCATATTTAAATATCCGATTTTTTCTTTCGCGCCGATAAGATGCGGCCGCGGGAAAGGCTGAGCGGCAAAAAAATAACGGCGCCGCGCTTTGCCGCGCGGTGCCGTCACTTCATATTTGCTTAGTTTTCAGTTTTGTTTTTAATTTTATGCTTATCTTGCGCAGTCGAGTGCGACGTAGGAGAGGGGCGATATACCGATCTCGTTTTTATCGCTGTCGAGCTGTGCGATTTCTTCATAAATTTCGATCATAATTAATGCCTCCTTTAAATTTAAGCGTCTTGTTTTGGCTGTGTCTTTTCAATCGCCGGGCGTTGCGCCTCATTCATGGTTGTGCGTGTTAAGCGTAAGCATTAAGCGCATAGCGCTTATCTTGCGCAGTCGAGCACAACGTATGAAAGGGGGTTAACGCCGTAAGCGGTCTTTTCATCGTCGATCTGGTTTAATTTTTCATAAATTTCCATATATCTCGTACCTCCTTAAAGGTATTCAGGTCCGCGGCGGTTAGCCTCGCCGCGTTCCGTGTTTTCTTGTTTTATTGAAACCGGGGTTCGTTCCCTCATTTCGCTTGCAGTATAGCACACTGCTTTTTGTTAGTCAATAACATTGCGAAAATTTTTTAAAAGGGACTTTTTGTTATTTACTAACACTATTTTATGATAATACCGATAATTTTTGTTAACTTTCATTTTATTTGTAAATTTTTTGTTACAACTTTTCAAATATAACAAAACATTACATTTTTTAACAAAACCTCTGCCGCTTTTGTTAAAAGCGATAAAATTTTTGGTTTTTCAAGGGCTGTTATTTCCCTTTTCCGCCTGTAATATAACCGTGCGCGGCGGTTTTAAAACAACAATTTAAAAGCTATGCTTATCAAAATCATTGGTTTTCGGTATTGAAAAGTCTGTGCGCGCGTGATATAATTATGTCGCAAAATTAATTTCAGGAGGTTTCATATGCTCGGCAATTTTACGTTCTGCAATCCAACCCGCCTTTATTTCGGCGAGGGAGCGATTGACAATTTAAAAGGCGAGCTTGACAAATACGGCAAAACCGTAATGCTCGTGTACGGCGGCGGTTCGATAAAGAAGAACGGCATTTACGATAAAGTCGTCGCCGTGCTTAAAGACTGCGGCAAAACAATAGTGGAGGACGGTGGCGTAATGCCCAACCCCACTTCGCAGAAACTTGAGGAGGGTGCGCGCATTGCGCGCGAGAACAACGTCGACCTCATTCTTGCCGTCGGCGGCGGTTCTGTGTGCGACTATTCAAAGGCCGTTTCCGTCTCCGCTTATTGCGGCGACGACCCTTGGGAAAAATACTACATCCGTTTCGAGGAGCCGACCTGCAAAATAATTCCCGTGGGCTGCGTGCTCACAATGGTTGGCACGGGTTCGGAAATGAACGGCGGCGCGGTTATAACCAACCACGAACAAAAGCTCAAAATCGGCCACGTGTTCGGGTCCGAAGTCTTCCCCAAATTCTCCGTGCTCGACCCCGCGTATACCTATACACTGCCCAAGTATCAGATGATAGCCGGCTTCTACGACATAATGAGTCACATCCTCGAACAGTACTTCTCGGGCGAGGACGACAACACTTCCGATTACATCTCCGAAGGTCTTTTAAGGTCGCTAATTCATTCGTCGCGCATAGCCGTTAAAAATCCCCGCGACTATGAGGCCCGCTCCAACATAATGTGGACGGCCACGTGGGCGCTCAACACGCTCGTCGCGCAGGGCAAGACGACCGACTGGGAAGTTCACATGCTCGGTCAGGCCGTCGGCGCATATACCGACGCAACCCACGGCATGACTCTCGCCGCCGTATCCATGGCATATTACCGCTATATCCTGCCCTACGGCCTCAAAAAATTCGCGCGCTACGCCGTCAACGTCTGGGGCGTCAATGCCGAAGGCAAGACGGATGAACAGGTGGCGAACGAAGGCCTTGCCGCAATGGAAAGCTGGATGAAGGATTTAGGCCTCGTCATGAATTTAAAGGAACTCGGCGTAACTTCCGAAATGATAGAAGGCATTGCGGACGCAACGCTCATCATGCAGGGCGGTTACAAAGTGCTCACGAGGGAAGAGGTTGTAAATATCCTCAAGGCGAGCATGTAAAAGTAATTGCCCCCGCAATATGCCCCGATTAATTGAATATTTTATAGATGAATTGTCAAACTAAGTGCAACACAACGAGAGATTAAGCTCAAATAAATCTTGTGGTATTTGGTAATGCAAA
>CALVWX010000028.1 GCA_944368215.1 uncultured Clostridia bacterium
GTGCCGAGCGCGCCGTAGCGCGTGTGACTGTCGGAGCCGAGAATCATTTTGCCGCAGCCCGCCTCCATTTCGCGCATGTACTGATGAATGACGGCGAGGTGGGGCGGTACAAAGTTGCCGCCGTATTTTTTAGCCGCGGAAAGGCCGAAAAGATGGTCGTCCTCGTTTATGGTGCCGCCTACCGCGCAGAGAGAGTTGTGGCAGTTGGTAAGTGTATACGAGACGGGGAACTTCTTCAGCCCCGAGGCCTTGGCCGTCTGTATGATGCCGACGTAGGTAATATCGTGCGAGGCGAGCGCGTCGAACCTGATTTTTAAATGCTCTTCGTCGCCCGAATTGTGCGAAGAAAGTATGCCGTAAGCGAGCGTGCCTTTTATAGCCGCCCTCTTCTGCTCTTCGCGCATGAATGCAACGTTCTCCTTTACGAGTTTTCCGCCTGTATAGTAGACGCCGCCTTTAATCAGTTTGATCATAGCCGCTGTTCTCCCTGTAAGATTAATATCACTATTTTACTATATCCGCGCTTTTTTTTCAAGTCTGTCGTGCAGGTAAATTAAAAATAACTGCGCGTAAGGTTGCCTTTTTTTTGATTTGAATATATAATGTAGTCATGAAAAAGTTCAAATACTCCTTTCCCCGCCTGACGCTTATACTCATAATCGCAGGTCTTGCGATATGCCTTGCGGGATTTATCCTCAATTTATACGTATGCATTACCGACGGAATATCTTATGCCGTCAACCCCGCAATACCGGTCGTTCTGTACGTTCTGACCTTTGCCGTAACCATATTTGCGGGAGGGTTACTTTTAAGCATACTTCTCTCTTCCTATTACGCGGTGGGCAACGGCAAAATCAAGACGGCGTTCGGCATAATGAGAAGCACTTACGCCGCAAAAAACATAGACGTTATAGTGCTTGACAGGCAGACAAACAAACTGTTTGTGCAGATGAAGGACGAAAATTATCTGACGGTGGTAATAAAAAGCGGACAGTACACCGACTTTGTACAAGCCGTTCTAAACGAAAACCCTGCAATAGAATACGCCATTCAGTCGATTGAAAACACGCCGGACGACAAAAAGGACAAAAAATAAAAAAGCGGCAGATGTCCGCAATTATGAACATACCTGATACGGACGCGGCGGCGAGCTTGAAAGCTCGCCGCCGCGTTTATTTATGCACTGCTTTTCTTTTTATGAATCATCTTTTTTATGGAAGTGCGGTGTTCCTCTCCGCCCATAAGCTTGTACAGGTTTACGCGGTGGGCAACCCACGTGAGCAGGTTATATATGAGAAGAACCATAAACGACGCTATTACCCAGCCGTCAGAAAGCATACTCTGATAGCGCAGGAAGAAAATTATGCCCTGCCAGATGGTGAAACCCGAGACGCCGAGGAGAGAACCCATCGAGCCCCACTCGAATACGTATATGTATATCACAACTCCTATGAGCAGCGCAAACGCAAGGGGAAAATACCAGCCGACTTCGCAGGTTACGCCGCATGTGAACACGCCGAGCGTGGTGGCGATGCCCTTGCCGCCTTTGAACTTCATTGTAACGGGGAAGATGTGACCGATGACGGCGCACAACCCGAACAGGTAGCGCGAAAAATCGGTTACGGCAAAGGTTGTGCCTTCGAAATACATTCCCGCAAAGGCGAGATGCCCGACCATTACGGGGATAATACCTTTAAGTGCGTCGCACAAGAAATTTAAAAGGCCTATCTTCCAGCCGAAGGTGCGCGACATGTTCATTGTGCCGGGATTGCCGCTGCCCTCGTGGCGGATATCTTTATGTTTGATTTTTGAAATAAGCACCGCAAAGTTGAAACAGCCTATAAAATAGCTGACGACGGCGCCGAGCAGAAGCCAGTACCAGCTTGCTCCGATCGATATAAACATTATCAGGTTAAGCTCCGTTATATTTAGTACTTTTTCAGGCTTTGTCTTCCTTTTCGCGGGTAACGATTCTTATGGGCGTGCCCGAGAAATTGAAACACCTGCGCAGAGTATTTTCGAGAAACCTTTCGTAAGAGAAATGCAGAAGGTCGGTGGAATTGACGAAGAGCACGAACGTAGGCGGCGCGACGGATACCTGCGAGCAATAATATACGCGCAGCCTTCTGCCGTTGTACGAAGGAGGTTCGTTTGCGCGGATAGCGTCGGATATTACATCGTTGAGGGTGCCGGTAGCGACGCGGAAATGGGCGTTTGCGTAAACCTCGTCCACCGCCGCCATTATTTTTTCGGTGCGCTGGCCTGTTTTGGCAGAAACGTATACGGACTTGAAATAGTCCATGAATTTGAGGTCTTCTTTGAGCTTTTCTTCGAACTTGTTTATGGTGTGGGTATCCTTTTCGATGAGATCCCACTTATTCATGACGACGACCGACGGCTTGCCCTTTTCGTGCACATAGCCGATGATTTTTGTATCCTGTTCGGTGAGACCTTCTGTGCAGTCGACGACGAGAAGACAGACGTCCGCGCGGCGGACGGCGTCAAAGGCACGCATTACGGAGTAATACTCCACATCGTCCTCCACCTTCGCCTTTTTGCGTATGCCGGCGGTGTCGATTATCGTATAATTTCTGCCGTCGTAAGTAAATTTTGTGTCTATCGCGTCGCGGGTTGTGCCGGCGATATCGGTGACTATGGAGCGCTCAAAACCGAGCAGTTTATTGACAAGACTGCTCTTGCCCGCATTGGGCTTGCCGACGACGGCTATTTTTATGCTGTCGTCCTCCTCGTTTTCATACTTGCCGAACCAGCTGACGACTTCGTCCAATACGTCGCCTATGCCCGTGGAATGCTCGCTGGAAACAGGGAAAGGTTCGCCGAGGCCGAGGGAGTAAAATTCGAAAATTTTATCTTCGGAATACTCGTCCACTTTGTTTACGACGAGAATGACGGGCTTTTTTGAGCGGCGGAGCATGTCGGCGACGTCATAATCGGAGGATGTAAGCCCCTCCTTTCCGTCGACGAAAAAGAGAATGACCTGAGCCGTGTCTATAGCCACTTCGGCCTGCTTTTTAATCTCTTTCCACATGGTGTCGTCAGACTTGAGTTCTATGCCGCCCGTATCGACGAGAGTGAAGGCCTTGCCGCGCCATTCGGCATCGGCATAAAGCCTGTCGCGCGTGACGCCCGGCCTGTCCTCCGTAATGGATATCTGACGGCCGACTACTTTATTGAAAAACGTGCTTTTGCCGACGTTCGGTCTGCCGACTATCGCTACCAAAGGGTTTGCCATAATTTTCCTTTAACAATGTTGAATGATTTTATCCGACTACATTATAACTTAAATGCCGCCGTTTGTAAAGAAAAAACGGCTTGCGGAGCGCAAGCCGTTTTAAATGACACCATTATCAGAACGTGAAACCTATGCCTATGATGCCGCAGATATACAGAATTATTGCGACGTAGTAAACAATTTTCCAGTTCCTGTTTCTGCCCCTTACATAGTTGTAAGCGGGGAGAGCGACGGCTACCAAAAGCGCAATCATGGAAATCATGCTGCAAACGCCCATGAGAGTATTTGCCCAGCTGATTGTGACGCCGCAGATATCAAGCAGTTTGATAAAGAAACCGATGAAAAGCGCGACGGCGGAGAGCACTACGCCCCAGAACGCGCACAAGGTGGGAATGCTGTAGGTGCGGGTTGTAGTGGTAGTTGTTCTTCTGGTTGTTTTTGTTTTCTTTGCCATAACATATATCTCCTGAAAATAAATTTATGCGCGTTTATTCAGTAGCGTATAGCATCCAAATCGAACGCGAGTTTTTTCAATACATTAACAAAATAATCGGGCAGGGGAGCCGTGAAAGTCATGCGCTCGCCCGTTTTAGGATGAGTGAGCTCGAGGCGGCAGGCATGGAGCAACTGACCGTTGAGCCCTAATTTATTCTTTTTTGAACCGTAAACGTCGTCTCCGACGACGGGGTGGCCGAGGTATTTTGCGTGAACGCGTATCTGGTGCGTTCTGCCCGTATGCAGCGAAAAGCGGCACAGGGTATAGCCCTGACTGCGCTGTTCGACTGCGTAATCGGTAATGGCTATTTTGCCTTTATCGGGAGGAACGACGGACATTTTCACTCTGTCGGAAGGACTCCTGCCTATGTAAGTTGTTACGGTGCCGCTGTCGTCCTTTAAATTGCCCTCTAAGAGAGCGAGGTACTGGCGGCTGCACGTTTTTTGCTCAATCTGCTTTGCGAGGCTGACGTGCGCGGCGTCGTTTTTTGCAACAACAAGAAGACCCGAGGTATTTTTATCTATTCTGTGCACTATGCCGGGGCGGAGAGCGCCGCCTATCCCGCTTAAATTTTTGAGATGAAAGAGAAGCGCGTTTACCAGCGTGCCGTCGACGTTTCCGTTTCCCACGTGCACGGTTAAGCCCTGCTGTTTATTTATGACGGCTATATCGTCGTCCTCATAGATTATGTCGAGCGGAATGTCTTCGGGACGGGCGGCTATTTCGACGGGGTCGGGAACGGTACAGCAAAATTCGTCGCCTTCAGAAACGCTTTGCCCGGGCTTTGCCTGTTTGCCGTTTATTGTGACCTCTCCCCCTTCGAAGAGCTTTTTAACTGCCGAGCGGGTTATGTCCTGCATGCGTTCGCAGAGGCATATATCCGCACGAACATAATTTTTATCGGCTGTAAATTTTAAAGTGCGCATTAATTGCCGTCACCTTCGCCTTGCTTCGGCTGAGAGGTCTTTTGGCGGTTCTGCGCCGCCTTTGCGCGCTTTGTGAGGGGAACGAGCGCCCATTCGTTTAAGAACAGGCAGTCGACTATGGCGAAAATTATGCCGAACACTATAAAGAAATCGGCAAAGTTGCAACATGCAGTGGAAAAGAGCATGTTCACCCATACGAAGTCGCGCACGTAACCGAATACGACGCGGTCGATAAGGTTGCCGACGGCGCCTGCAATTACCATGGCGAGAGCGACTTTTAGAAATGCGAAGCGGTCGGGTATCAGTATGAAAGCCGTTAAAATTACCGCAAGCAGAATTATCGCCAGCACTGTCAGAAATGTCTGCCCCCACTCTGCGCCGGCGAGAAAGGAAAATGCCGCGCCGTAATTGTGGTGACCGTGTTCGACCCAGATGAATCCGGGGATTACGGTGAAGTTCCACTCCGCCCCTTCTTCGATATATTTGAGCGTTATGTCTATGGCTATGAGCGCGAGGCAGAGTATGAGTGCCAGCACGCTTATCTTGCCGAACTGTAGTTTAAACCTTTTGTTTGCCATGAACTAATTATACCACAGCCGAAAAGCGATTAAAAGTATTTTGGTGCACTTTTTTGTAAAATTTGGTGAGAGTTAAGGCATGCAAAAAAAATGCCGCCCGCCATGCACAAGGCAGGGCGGGCGGCGCATGAAAGGCGCAACAGCCGTGTTGCGCCTTTTTACTTTATGAAGCCGAGACTTATTAGAATGGCTTTATCGACCTGCGACATCGTTTCGGTAGGCAATTCGCCTATTTTTTCCTTCAGGCGGCGTTTGTCGAGGGTGCGTATCTGCTCCAGAAGAATTACGGAATCCTTGTTGAGCCCGTAAGCGTTGGACGGCAGTTCTATATGGGTGGGCAGCTTCGCCTTGTTGATTTTGCTTGTTACGGCCGCCGCGATTACCGTCGGCGAGAATTTGTTGCCGACGTCGTTCTGAACGACGAGCACTGGCCTCACTCCCCCCTGTTCGCTGCCCACAACAGGGGAAAGGTCGGCGTAGTAGAGTTCTCCTCGCTTTATCATGATATTTACCTCCTGCGGCGGAGCGCCGCGGGGCAGTTATAGTATATTATATGTAGCTGCCTCAAAATTATTGTTGACAGTGGCGGGGAGTTTTATACATAATTCAGGCGAGAGTTATATTCTTTATTGTGTCGGGCAGGGCGCAAATTATATCCTCGGCCGTGGAACAGTAGTCGGTCTTTGCGTTGGAAACACATTCTGCGGCCGCGCCGAGGACGTAACACGAACAGACTGCCGCATCGAAAAGGGACAAACCGCGCGCCGCAGTGCCGCATATGAAGCCCGTGAGCATGTCGCCGCTGCCGCCGCGGGCAAGAGCCGTGCTGCCGCGAAGGTTCAGAACAACTCTTTCGCCGTCGGTTATTACAGTTGTCGCACCCTTTAACAGCACGGTTATATTGTGCTTTTTTGCAAAGTCGCGCGCAAGCGATATAGGGTCGGCAAGAATACTTTCAACGCTGTGCCCCGTAAGACGGGAAAATTCCTTTACGTGCGGAGTTATGAGGACGGAGCACTTTTTATCGTTTAAAATATCTGCTCCGTTGCCCGCAACCGCATTGAGGCCGTCGGCATCTATTATCAGCTTGCCCTTATACGCGCCGAGCGAGCTTCTGACCTTTTCGAACGTATCTTTCGTATCGCCGCAACCCGGGCCTATGGCTAAAGCCGCAGAAGAATAATCGGGCTCCGAAAGATAAATGGCCTGGGGATATGCCGCAACGAGTGCATTTTTTACCGACGCGTCGGTGGCAAGTTTTACATATCCGCAACCCGAACGCAGGGCGGTTGAAAGGCAGAGCGCAGCCGCGCCGGGATATTTTTCGCTGCCGGCGACTATACACGCCGAACCGTAGGTGCCTTTGTGCGAATTGTGTTTTCTTTGAGGGAAAAACTTTGCGATATCTTCGTCGGCGCAAGCCTCTGCATAGTCGCCCTGCGCGGCAATGCCTATATCGGCTTTGACTACGGCGCCGCAGTAGTCGGGACCGTCGCCGAGAACGTGTCCGAGTTTGTATTCGGCTATTGCAACGGTGAGATCGGCGCGCACGGCACAGCCGAGCACACAGCCGTTGTCGCCGTTTATTCCGCTGGGGATATCGGCCGCCACAACAAAGGCGCCCGACGAGTTTATTTTTTGAATGACTTCGGCATACCTTCCGCCGACGGGGCGGCAAAGCCCCGTGCCGAAGATGCAGTCGACTATAACCTGCCCGCGCAATTCATCGGTATATGCTCCGCGGTATGCTTTGCGCTGTCCGGCGCAATCGGGGGAATATTTGCCGTCGGACAAATCGAGCACGGCAACGTCATAGCCGCCGCTCATGAGTTCGCGGGCGCACACATAGCCGTCTCCGCCGTTGTTTCCGCCGCCGCAGACAACAGTTATGCTCCCGCCGTATTCGTCTGCGGCCTTTGCAACTTGTTCGGCTATGGCCTTACCCGCGCGGCACATGAGCTCCGACGAGGGCACTCCGAGTGTGTTTATTGTGTACGAGTCAGCCTGCCGCATCTGCTCGTTCGATAATAATTTCTGCATTCAAGCTCCTTATATATAAGGCCGCGCAATACAATGCGCGGCGGGAATTTTAATCTCCGTCCGTCTCGCCGAGTCGGGAAACGGCGCTCTTTGCGAGGTCGTAATCATACCCGCGGGATATCAGATGTCTTATGGCCTTATTCAGATTTTCGCGTGTTGGCTGTTTGCCGCGCATGTATTTTTGCGCAACGGCCAAGACTTCGTCGCCGTCCTCCTCCGTCTCGTCCAAGGCGGCGTCTATGGCTTCGCGCGCGGCGCCGCGCTTTATCAATGCGGCGCGTATGGCATTTTTACCCTTTCCGCTGACACTGTTGACGTAGGCGCGGCAATAGGCGTAATCGTCGATATAGCCGTAGCCTTCGAGCTTTTCGACGACATAATCTATGACGGCCTGCGTGTAGCCCTTGCCCGCCAGAAAATCGCACATCTGTTTGCGCGTTTTTAGCGTGGCCGAAATGTGATTCATGGCCTTTTCGGTAGCCTGCATTTTTTCGTTGGCGAGCTGAATTTCGTCGAGAAAGCTCTTTTCTATGGGCATTCCCGCCTTGAGGCGGTATTTTATGGCCACCTCTATTTTGAGGCCGCAATAAAATGTGCCGTCGATATAGACGGAACAGCGGGTTTTGTCCTTTTTTTGTTGTTCAATAGATGTAATCTGTGACATATTGCCTATTTATTTTACACTTTACGGACAATTTTGTCAATCGTGCATTTGACATGTGGCGATTGCGGGAGTATAATTGTTATAATTAATTTTAAGAAGGTTTATATTATGTCTGCAGATCTCGATTGGGGAAACTTAGGTTTCGGATATATCAGAACACCTTACCGCTATGTTGCGGAATACAAGGACGGAAAATGGAGCGAAGGCACACTTACCACCGACGATAAAATAGTTTTGTCGGAGTGCGCCGGCGTTCTGCAGTACGCACAGACGGCGTTCGAAGGACTTAAAGCATACACGACTAAGGACGGAAAAATTGTTACATTCCGCCCCGACCTCAACGCAGAGAGAATGGAACAGTCTGCCGCGCAGCTTGAGATGCCCGTATTCCCTAAGGAAAAATTTCTCGAGGCTGTGGATAGGGTAGTTGCGGCCAACAGGGAGTTTGTACCCCCCTACGGCAGCGGAGCAACTCTTTATATAAGGCCGTTTATGTTCGGCTCTTCCCCCGTTATAGGCGTAAAGCCCGCGCAGGAATATCAGTTCAGAATGTTCTGCACGCCCGTAGGCCCCTACTTCAAGGGAGGAGCAAAACCCATTGTTATACGAGTAAGCGACTTCGACAGGGCCGCGCCCCACGGCACGGGACATATCAAGGCAGGTTTGAACTATGCTATGAGTCTGCATGCCATCGTCGACGCACACAAAAACGGATTTGACGAGAATATGTACCTCGACGCGGCGACGCGCACGTACGTTGAAGAGACCGGCGGCGCCAACTTTATATTTGTGACCAAAGACGGAAAAATAGTTACGCCCAAGTCAGGCTCAATACTCCCCTCAATTACGAGGCGCTCGCTTTGCTATGTTGCAGAGCATATCCTCGGTATGACGGTTGAACACAGGCCCGTAAAATTTGATGAAGTAAAAGATTTTGCCGAGTGCGGACTTTGCGGAACGGCGGCCGTAATTTCGCCCGTGGGAAAAATTTACGACCACGGAAAAGAAATCTGTTTCCATTCGGGCATGGAAGAAATGGGCTCCGTAACTAAAAAACTATACGATACCCTTACTGGCATACAGATGGGAAGAATCCCCGCACCCGAAGGCTGGATAAGAGAGATACAGTAATTAAATTCATTTGAACGCCCTCTGCGCTTAAAAAGCGCGGAGGGCTTATTATTTTATTATAAATCCTTTTATTCCTTACTATCCTTACTTATGTTTTCTACGATATAATTAAAGGAGTGCGCCGTGGCGCACTCCTTTAACAAATATAATAAGGGGGAAAAATAATGAACTGAAATTAAATGAAAGGAATGATTCCTTTTCTTTTATTATATTTATTTTATAATACAAGTAAATAAATTTAATGTAAATTTTTTCAAGAATATTTATTTATATGCAGCTGACAAAAAATGTAATTATTCAACATATTCCTCGCCTTTTGACGACTTTTTGTCAATATTTTTAATTTGCTCGTATTTGTATTTAGTGGCCATGCCGCCGCGGATGTGACGTTCGGACAGATTTTTAGACAGAACCTTTTTAACCTCCTCATATAAATTTTTGTCTATCTCCTCCAGACGTTCTGTTACATCCTTGTGCACGGTAGACTTGCTGATATTGAAGTGCGCCGCGGCGGCGCGGACGGTTGAACCGTTTTCAGCTATATACTCCCCCTCTGTAATGACGCGTTTAATAATATATTCCCACATAGGCTATCCCCTCTCGCCCGACAGGGCTTAAGATAACCTATGCCGAAAAGCGTCGATTTATGACGACGGGTACATTTCCGCACAAAAATTCCCCGTCACATGACGGGGAATTTTTACACTGATTATTTTTCAAATATATTATTGTTACCGAAAAACTTTTCCTCGAGACCGGGGAACTTTTTGGCGATGTAACTTCGCGCCGCTGAAAAATTCGCGCTGCGGCGGCCGTCGCTGTGGCAATCGGACGCTATGAAATCAACGATGTCGTTCTTTAAAAGATATTTTAACGTCTTAGCGTGGTCTTTTTTTTCGAATGACGAGGCGTTAACCTGAATAAGTCCGCCGTTCTGCTTAATCTCGTTATATTCAGCCGTGCCGATATACGGATACCTTTCGATATGCGCAACAATGGGTTTGTACCCTTTTATCGACAGCTCATACACAGCATCTGGAATATACGCCATATCGCTGCGTGTGGAAAACTCTACGAGTACATATTTTGTTCCGTTCATAGTCAGCAGCTCGCCCGATGCCAACCCTTCAAGCATTTTTTCATAATAATAGATTTCTGCTCCGAGATAAGACGTAACCCCATATCTTTCGGCAACCTTCTTGAATTCCTGAAATCTGCTTAAAAGCAGTTCGGGACGGCGCAAATCCGCGTTCTGATGCGGCGTGCAGATAACTTTGTCGATTCCCTGAGCGACATACGCGCAGAGCATATTTTCGCTCATCTCCAAAGAGCGTGATCCGTCGTCAACGCCTGGCAATATATGGCTGTGAATATCTATCATCAGGCTTTACTGTCATCTGCATCCGAAACCTTTCCTGCTATATTTTCAGATGCATAATATTTATCGCTGTAATAATAACCGTCGTCGCCGTTTTTTGCGTCGGCCTTGGTGACGTTTATGCCGATTATATGGGCGTTGACACCTTCAAGGCTCTGCAATGCGGCTTCGGCCTTCTTCTTTTTGACGTCTTTCATCGCCACGTTGAAGAGAACGCCGTCGCACAATTTGCTTATTGCCGCGGCGTCGGAACATGCGAGCACGGGAGGCGTATCGATGAGCACATAATCATATTCTTTTCTGAGCTCTTCGATGAGCTTTCTGAACCCTGCCGATTCTATTATGACGATGGGGTTTATAACTTTTTTGCCGGCGGTTATGACGTCAACGCCGTAATTTGTATGCTTGATTATATCTTCTGTAGTGCAGCTGCCGTCGACATACTCGATAACACCTTTGTCCTTGGCCACTTTGAATATCTTGTGCTGAGTGGATTTGCGCATGTCCATATCGACGAGGACGACTTTATGATTGTTGTATGCGATGCAGCAGGCGAAATTGGCGAGCGTACTGCTCTTGAGTTCGCGCTCCTGCGATGAAGTCACTTCGATGACCTTATATGGATTGTCTACGTTGGAATATTTGATATTTGTAAGAAGTTTGTTGTAAGGCTCGTAATTGCGCATATCGGGCTTGACGATGTCGGCAATTTCGCGCCCGCCCTGCTTCTTGGCATTTTTCTTTTCGGCCTTCGTCCTGTCGTCGACAAAATAGCCGATGACCTTTTGACCGAGGTAAGATTCGATATCGTCCTTGGTGCGGAATTTGCCGGAGCAGAATTCCTTAATATATACGACTATGCAACCGACGACGAGACCAGCAATCAGGAAAATTGCGAGGTATAAAACTTTATTGGGCGAGGTGTACACACCTTCCATTGCGGGCGAGGACTCCACCACCGCACAACCATAATATTGCTGGATTGACGTTTCTGCAAGAAACTCTTCGAGACTGTCAAAGATGGCGTTGGCCAAAGTTACGGCCATATCGGGATCGCCGCATTCTACCGTGATATAAATTATACCGTTATTGGTTGCCGAAGTGACAGTTACCATGCTCCTCAGCGAGTTGACGGAAAGATTGTTTGCCTCCGCGACGGGAGCAAGCACGTTATTTTCGGTAACGAGACCGGAAACAGTATTGATTACGGTTGTTGAAGGCGTACCCGCGCCAATATCGCCGGTACTGTTATCGCGCACGGCGACGACAAATGACTGCTCGGCAGAATACTGAGGTTGGGCTATGCCGAACGTATAAATGATGCCGCATACGAAAACGACTGCAGTAATCACAACGATGAGAATGATATTTTTCCACAGAACGCGGAAAATATCGCCCAGTCTGATTACGTCGTCTTGTTTTTTAGCTTCCAATTTGAACTCCTTAAACTGCGCGTGGCGCAGACACGTTTGTTTAAGCTCTCATAACAGATGCTTTTACTCTTTCAATTATAAATTATGCCGCAGCGTTTGTCAACAGATAATCAAATATAATTTGTATAATTCGACAATAAAAGCAGCCCAATCAGTCGCGGGGGACCTTAAGTCCCCAGCAGCGGCGACGCTTGACGAGCTGACGGTCAAAATTTTTCCAGAGATTCTGAACATTGAGGTTGGTTTCAAGCTCAGGCCCCGTTTCAAGATATTTTACGCCCTTTTGAATGAGCCCGCAGAGAATATGATGCATTATAATGGCCACCGTACCCTTGTTTGCATGATCGTGGCGGACGCCGATGGACATCATATCCGCAACTTCGGGATGATTCATTGCATTAATATAGGGCACGAGGCCGAAGGGAAATATATTGCCTTTGGCTTTTTGAAGAACTTTGAGCATGGAAGGCATGACGAAGCCGTATGAAACGACGTGGTCGTCTTTGAGAATGACGGCGGCAAATTCGGGCACAAGCACCTGATAAATAGTGTTCATCTCCCTTCTCTTCTGCTTTTCGTTGAGAGGGCTGGTCCCGTAGAGCGGGGCGAAACTTTCGTCCAAGACATCGAGGCACTCCATTATATAACGGTCGAGAGCCTTTTTGTCCTTTTTAAGAAGCGTTTTCACATCTAATATTTCGTATCCGCCCCTTTCTATAATTGTTTCGGCGAGGCGGGCAAGCCGGGGGTCTTCGCTTTCGGGAACTTCCATGCGGTAACAATTCCAGTCAACGACCTTATAAGCGCCAAGCTTTTGCATGTGCTCGACATAATAAGGATAATTGTAAATTTCGATATATGTGCTGTCCTTATCGAAGCCGTCTATCAGCATGCCCTCCTCGTTGAGGTCGGAAAAGGATATGGGCCCGATAATTTCGTCCATGCCCAGTTCTTTTGCCCAACCGAATAGTTTGGCAAAGAGAGCCTTTGTCACTTCGAAGTCGTCGATGACGTCGAAGCGGGTGAAGCGAAGCTGCTTTAAACCCGTTTTCTTGTTGGCGCCGCGGTGCCAGATGCCTGCTATTCTGCCCGCAATTTTTCCGTCCTTGTAGGCCAGAAACATTTTGCAGTCGGCAAAGCGGAATGCGTCGTTGACGTTAGGGTCGAACTCGGCAAATTCGTCCGCATACAGGTTGGGCGCGGCATATTGATTGCCCTTGTATAAATCAATTAAAAATTTGAAAAACTTTTTTTTCTGGCGTTTGCCTGAAACCTGAATAACTTCTATCATATTTTTTCTCCCCGGTGCAAGATTGCCCTGTCTTTGATTATATCAAATTTGCAAGCAATATGTCAATATTTGGCTGAAAACAAATTTTAAGCTGTTAAATTAGAGGCAAAAACCAATCGTGGCGGGGCGCCATGAATGCGCCCCGCCACGACGGTGCTTTTTTAAATTAGTGCGGACATATGCCGCAGGCAATACAATTTTAAGTTACTCCTCGGCATACTTTTTTGAAGAAAAGACAAAATTGTTGTCCTTTACGTCGACGGTAACTTTTTCGCCGTGCAGAATGCGGCCGGCGAGGATTTCGTCGGACAATCTGTCCTCTATGCGGCGTTGAACAACCCTCTTCAAAGGGCGGGCGCCGTATTCGTCGCTGTAGCCTTCGTCGATGAGTTTATCCATGGCGGCTGGCGTGAGTTCTATCGATATGCTCCTTGTCCTGAGACGGGCGCGGAGGCCGTCGATAATCTTATAGCAGATGCGGCCCGTTTCCTCCTTGGTGAGTTTGCGGAAGATGACAATATCGTCCACCCTGTTCAGAAATTCGGGTTTGAAGGACTGACGGAGCGCCTCCATTATATTTTCCTTCATATTGTCGTAATCGTCGTCCGAATCCGCACTGGCGAAGCCCAGACCGTTCATCTTCTTTATCTGTCCCGCGCCTACGTTGGAGGTCATGATTATTATAGTATTCTTGAAATTGATGACCCTGCCCTTGCTGTCGGTGAGGCGGCCGTCGTCGAGAATCTGCAAAAGGATATTGAACACATCGGGATGAGCCTTTTCTATTTCGTCGAATAGAACGACGGAATAAGGCTTTCTTCGCACGCGCTCGGTGAGCTGTCCGCCGTTATTGTCGTCGTAGCCGACGTATCCCGGAGGCGCGCCGATGAGCTTTGAGACGGTGTGTTTTTCCATATATTCGGACATATCGAGCCTTATCATCAGCTTTTCGTCGCCGAACATTACCTCCGCAAGCGCCTTTGCAAGGTCGGTTTTGCCGACGCCGGTGGGACCGACGAAGATGAAAGAGCCTATGGGCTTGTTGGATTCGTTGAGTCCGGCGCGGGCGCGGCGGATTGCGCGAGAGACGGCGGAGACGGCTTCGTCCTGACCTATTATGCGCTTATGCAGGTTTTCTTCGAGGTGAAGGAGCTTTTCGCTCTCCTGCTCGGTCAGCTTGACGACGGGAACGCCCGTCCACGAGCTGACTATTTTTGCAATTTCCTCGCTGCCTATCTGCGGAGCCGTCGCGTGAACGCCCTCCTTCCATTCGGAATCGAGCGATTTGATTTTTGCCTGAACGGCGTTTATCTCGTCGACGAGTTTCTGCGCCTGAGTGTAATTTTCGCCGCGGGCAGCCTTGGTCTTTTCGGCGTTGAGGCGCTTTAGTTTTTCTTCGAGCTCCTTGATTTCGGCGGGGGCGTTGTAACTGTCGAGGCGGGCGCGCGAGGCGGCCTCGTCTATGAGGTCGATTGCCTTGTCGGGCAGATACCTGTCGGTGATGTATCTGTCGGACAGCGTTGCTGCGGCTATTATGGCCTCGTCGGTTATGACGACTTTATGGTGGGCTTCGTACTTGTCGCGCAGGCCGCGGAGAATTTCGACGGTATCCTCCACAGAAGGTTCGTCCACCTGAACGGGGGTAAAACGTCGCTCCAGAGCGGCGTCCTTTTCTATATACTTGCGGTATTCTTCGAGAGTTGTCGCCCCTATGGTCTGAAGTTCACCGCGGGCGAGCATGGGTTTTAATATATTGGCGGCATCCATGTTGCCGTCGGAGGTCGAACCCGCTCCGACGAGGTTGTGGATTTCGTCGATAAAGAGTATTACATTGCCGTTTTCTTTAATGGAATTGATGGCGTTTTTTAAGCGCTCTTCGAAGTCTCCCCTGTACTTTGAGCCCGCGACCATGCTTGCAAGGTCGAGCAAAAAGACGATTTTGCCCTTTAAAAGATCGGGGACCTGATTGTTGACTATTGCCTGTGCGAGGCCTTCGACGACGGCGGATTTGCCGACGCCCGGTTCGCCTATGAGCACGGGGTTGTTCTTTGTGCGGCGGGAGAGAACCTGAATGATTTTATCTATTTCCTTTTTTCTGCCGATGACGGGGTCGATTTTGCCCTCCCTCGCCTTCTGCGTAAGGTTTGTGCCGTACTGGGCGAGTTCGGGGTTGAGCCCGTCGCCGCGCTCGCTCTTCTGCTGAGGCTTTTTGTTCCTTGCGGTATGCATGGGAGATTCTTCGAAAATCCAGAGAGGGACGGACGATGACATATCGTCGTCATCATCCTCATCGTTGTTGTCGAAAGCTCCGTTGAGAGCCATTTCGAGACGCGAAGCGAGAAGGCTCATGTTTACGCCGAGAGCGCGCAGTATGCGCATGGCAAGACATTCGGGCGATTCCATTACAGCGTGTAAAAGATGCTCGGTGCCGGCGAGCGCGTCGTCGCCGCCGTACTCCACGGCAAGGTCTACAGCTCTTTCGAACATGTGCTTTGTTCTGGGCGTGTAGCCCGATATCGACGAATTGCGGTCGGCCGAATTAACGAGATAGCGCCTGAAACCGTCCTCCGAAACGCCCGAGGCCTTCAAAAGCGCGCAGGCGGTACATTCATGGGTGATTAACATTGCGTAGACGAGGTGTTCGCTGCCTATGTAGCTCGTGCCCATATTGGACGCGACCTCGTGCGAGCGGGCGACCACCATCTGCAGATTATGCGAATATCTGTTGATGTCCATTTTTTCCTCCTTGTAGCGAGCATATATGCTTATTTCAAGCATTGGACGGCATATATATGCCGACGAATGATAAATATAAATTTATTTTACGCCCTCTTTTATGCGGCGCGAGGCGTAATCCGCGCGGTAACAGTCGCGCTCGGCAGGCGTAAGTTTTCTGCCGGCGAGCATATTGATGTTGGAAGGCTTCATCCTGATAATCAAATCGTCTATCCAACCTATCCCTTCCGACCTGAGATGGCCGAGGCATATGCCGAGTTTGAGTTCTGCGCACAGTTTTTCAAATTCTTCGCTGGCCATCATGGCGCAGTTTGTCAGCACGCCGTATGCGCGCAGGCAGGTATCTTTTATTGTTATTGCGCGTTCGCCCGTTTTAAGCTTTGCGCGCTCGTTCCTTTCCATGTCGGCGACGCGTTCGACTACCTGCTCGACCTGCGTGAGTATTTCCTCCTCCGTCACGCCGAGGGTGACTTCGTTGGAAAGCTGGTACATGTAGCCTTCGGCCTGACTGCCCTCGCCGTACATGCCGCGCACGGTGAGCCCCAGTCTGTTGGCCGAGCGGATGACCCGCGGCATGAGACCAGACATTGTAAGCGCGGGCAAAAAGAGCATGACGGAAGCCCTGAGCCCGGTTCCCAGGTTTGTGGGGCAGGCAGTGAGATAACCGAGCTGTTCATCGTAGGCAAACTGAATGGAGCGGGCGATTATGTTGTCTTTCTCTGACATGACGGCGTACGCGCTGCGCAGCGAAAAACCTTTTTCGATGCACTGCTCGCGGAGGTGATCCTCCTCGTTTATCATTATTGAGACGTTGCGGGCCTCATTGATGACGGCCGCGGAATAGCGCGGGCGCTTCAACAAAAGGGGACTTACGAGGTGATTTTCGACGAGGTTCAAAGCCTCCTCTTCGGTTATGCCGTCCATGTAATAGAGTTTGAAATCGTCGACCTTATTTATGGCTGACGAGACGGCGCGGATAATCTCCTTGGCTTCCTTGTCGCTCTTAAGGCGCGACGGAAAGGGATATCCGTTGAGGTTACGGGCCAGCCTTATGCGCGACGAGGCGACTACCGTTTGCAATCTGTCTGACGATTCAGCCATTGGACCCTCCCCTTATTGCATTTTTTATGGACGTCATCTGTCTGTTGAGACGGCTTGCGGCAATATAGTCGCCGCGCGTAAGCGCAGCCTCCAGCTGTTCCTGCAACTTTTTTAAGCGGAGGCGCAAATCGTGTTCCGAAGAATGGTCACCTCCGCCCTTGCCGATGTGATAGGTTTTACCCTGTATGCTCTCTATAGAGGGCATGAGTTCTTCCTTGAAGACATCGTAACAGCTCGGGCAGCCGAGAAGGCCTGTCTTTTCGTAATCCTCGAAGCGCATGCCGCATACCTTGCACACCTTTTTTCTGGCGGGAGATGTGTCGCCGAAAAGCCCGTTGAGTATGGCGTTGGCGGTGACGTTTTCGAACTCGCCGTACTTATATTTATAGCATTGTTCGCAGAGGTGCAAAGCCACGGTTTCGCCGCCGACGGTTTCTATGAAGTTGACGGTTGCAGGCCGCTTTTTGCATTGCTGGCAGATGATTGACATAAAAATTCCTTATTAACTTCATGCAATATTACACATAATATTATAATACAAAACTCAATCTTGTAAACACTTTTTTTGATTTTGCAAATTTTTTACTCAAAGCGCACAATTTTTTTTGCTAAATTTTATTGATTAAAGGACAAGCCTGTGGTATAATCTTAACGGTATAAAACTATTGGTTTGAAACCCGCCTGAAAACAGGCGGCCATTTAAAATTTTTTGGAGGAACTGTAATGCAATATTCAAAAGACGTTGAAAACATGATTTGCGTTGCCAAGGGCGTTTCGGGCAGATTCGAACACGGCCCCGCTCCCATTCCCGAAGAAGGACTGTGGATTCAGGCAAAGGAAATCAAGGACATCAAAGGTCTTACCCACGGCGTTGGCTGGTGCGCACCCCAGCAGGGCGCCTGCAAACTTACGCTCAATGTAAAAGACGGCGTAATTCAGGAAGCTTTGGTTGAAACGATAGGATGCTCGGGCATGACCCACTCCGCCGCCATGGCAGCTGAAATTCTGCCTCACAAGACAATTCTTGAAGCGCTCAACACCGACCTTGTGTGCGACGCCATCAACACGGCTATGAGGGAACTCTTCCTTCAGATAGTTTACGGCAGAACGCAGTCGGCGTTCTCCGAAGACGGCCTGCCCGTAGGCGCAGGACTCGAGGATTTAGGCAAGGGCCTTCGTTCTCAGGTCGGCACCATGTACGGCACTGCGGCAAAAGGCGTAAGATACCTTGAAATGGCCGAAGGTTACGTTCTTTCAATGGCCCTTGACAAGAATAACGAAGTATGCGGATACAAGTTTGTTTCGCTCGGCAAGATGACAGACTTCATCAAGAAGGGTCTCACCCCCAACGAAGCTTACGAAAAATCCATCGGCACCTACGGCAGATACACCAAGGAACAGGGTGCGGTTAAACACATCGACCCCAGAAACGACAAGGAGGTTGACTGATTACTATGGCACTTTTTGAAGGAT
>CALVWX010000029.1 GCA_944368215.1 uncultured Clostridia bacterium
TCATGGGCGAGAGCCCTGCCAGCATTAAGCCCTTACAGGGCTTTTGCAAGCCACCCGTTTTACGGGTGGTCTTGACTGCAAAATCACAGCAATTTTTTATGCGGTGCGGGTTCAAGATATTTCGCCTTCATTGCGGCAATGTCCTCGTCGGTGACGTCAAGTTTGCGCTTGCAGTATTCAACTATGCTGCCGTACTGCGCCTTTATCTCGTTCATGGTGTCGATGATATATCTCGGCTTTGCCGCCATCATTCCGTAAAGAATATGCTTGAAGCGAGGCACGAGTGGCGCTATCATCAGTCCGAACCTGTTCCAGAAAAATTTCTTGCGCTGGAAGCGGTGTGAAGCCACGTAATCTTCAACGATAATCTTTTCATCAACGCCCAAAAGGCTTTCAACCAGCATGGCCACGATGCCCGCCCTGTCCTTGCCGCCGCTGCAGTGCCACAGCACGCAGCCGTCGTTGTCTATGATGAGCCGCAGACAGTCCTTTAAATATTTTACGGGCTCGTCCGAAAAGAGCACCATCTTGTACATGGCCACCATGTAGTTATCGGCCGTGCCGAACTCTTTTTTTATGCGGCGCGACTCTATGGCCATGGTCCTCGTCATGCTCTTTTCGCGCGTAATGCCCGGCGTGGCCGTACACAAAAGGGGAAGGTGAATGTATTCTACTCCGTCTATGATTGTGTCGGGATATTCCTCGCGCTCGGTAAAAATGCGCAAATCTATTACAAGATTGAGCCCCTTTTTTTTGAGTTTTTCCACCGTCCGGTCGGGCAATTTATAAAGTTTTCCGCTGCGTATCAGTTTGTCGTGCCTGATAACCATGCCGCCCGCGGCGGGTATGCCGCCGAGGTCGCGCGTGTTGAACAGCTTTTTCAACTGCAATCTCTTTATATGCATGTTTTAATTCTATCACAGCGCGCGGCAATAGTCAACAACGCTGCGCAATTTTTGACCTTCATTTCCGCCGTAATGTACCGTGCGGCCGCGTTTTGCCCCGTCCGCGCGCGCCATTAGAATATGTCGCGCGCGGACAGTTTTTGTGCTGCGGCAAAAAATTATTAAAAAAAAGTTGTGCTTGAATGTTTAACCGCCCTTTTTGCGAGTTATATTTAGAATGTAAACAAAAAAACAGGAATACGAAAATGGCTAAAAAAAAGGACGAACTTAAACACAGCGACGAGGAAGAACTCCTTGATTCTCCCGCTCAGCCCGATTCGGAGGGGGAAATCCCGGAGGTGGCGGAGGACGGGACCGAAGCTCCAAAGGAGCCTTCAGAGCTCGAAAAAGCCCTCGCGGCGGCGGAAGATTACAAGCGTAAGTGGTATTCGGTTTCCGCCGAGTACGATAACTTCCGCAAGCGCAACCAGTCGGCGGTGTCTCAGGCCTATGCCGACGGCAGGGCCGAAGCTATTTTAAAGCTCCTGCCCGTGGCCGACAACTTCGGTTACGCCTACGAAGGCGCGCCCGACGAAAAGACAAAAACGGGCATAGATAAAATAATAAAGAGCTTCAATACCATAATCGCCTCGCTCGGCGTCGAGGAGATCGCCATAAACGTCGGCGACCCCTTCGATGAAAGCGTCTCCGAAGCGATTATGAACGTGCCCTGCGGCGAAGGCGAACAGCCCAACACCGTAAACAGGGTGCTCAAAAAAGGTTACCGTCAGGGCAACAAAGTAATACGTTTTGCCCAGGTAGTGGTGACAAATTAACGCAAATCTCGGCGGGCCGTGCCTGCGATTTGCCGTTAACTGCGGGACCGGCCCCGCTTGCCGCGATTTGTTTCAGCCCACGATTAAATAATCGCGGCAATTCACCCCGCTGAGGTTGCTGGCCGCAACAAATAGGGGCTTGCGGCGCGAAAGCGTGGTTTCGCTTGCAACATTAATTATTTTAAAATAAGTAAATTAACCTTATCAATAGGAGAAAATACGAATATGTCAAAAGTAATAGGTATTGACTTAGGCACAACCAACTCTTGCGTAGCGGTTATGGAAGGCGGCGAACCCGTCGTCATCCCCAACAGCGAAGGCAACAGAACTACCCCTTCGGTAGTATCTTTCAAGGCAGACGGTACCCGTATCGTCGGTCAGGCGGCTAAGCGTCTCGCCGTCGCCCAGCCCGATAAAACGGTCATCTCTATAAAGCGCCACATGGGCGAAAATTACAAGGTCAACATCGACAAGGGATATTCCCCTCAGGAAATCTCCGCGATGATTCTCTCCAAGCTCAAGGCCGATGCCGAAAGCTATCTCGGCACCAAAGTTACGGACGCGGTAATAACCTGCCCCGCATACTTCAACGACAGCCAGCGTCAGGCAACCAAGGACGCGGGCAAGATTGCGGGCCTCAACGTTCTTCGTATCATAAACGAACCTACGGCGGCCGCGCTCGCTTACGGCCTCGATAAGCAGGAAGGCAGCCAGAAGGTCATGATTTACGACCTCGGCGGCGGCACGTTCGATGTCTCCATTCTCGAAATAGGCGACGGTGTGTTCGAAGTTCTCGCAACCAACGGCGATACCCACCTCGGCGGCGACGACTTCGACAACAAGATAATCGAATACCTCGTAGATACCTTCAGGAAGGAAACGGGCGTAGACCTGTCCAAAGACAGGGCTGCCATGCAGAGGCTCAAGGAGGCGGCCGAAAAGGCTAAAATCGAACTCTCCGGCATGACCACAACCAACATCAATCTTCCTTTCATCACGGTTGTTGACGGCCAGCCCCAGCACCTCGATATCGACCTCTCGAGGCAGAAGTTCGATAACCTCACCGCAGAACTCGTAGACCGCACGGTCGAACCCATGAAGAAGGCCATGGCCGATGCCGGTCTGAATTATTCCGACATCAAAAAGGTCATTCTCGTCGGCGGTTCAACCCGTGTTCCCGCCGTATACAATAAAGTCAAGGAAATCACCGGCAAGGAACCCTTCAAGGGCATCAACCCCGATGAATGCGTCGCCATCGGCGCGGCCATTCAGGGCGGCGTTCTCTCCGGCGAAGTCAAAGACGTGCTCCTTCTCGACGTCATGCCTCTGACCCTCGGCATCGAAACTTTAGGCGGCGTCTCCACGCCCCTCATCGAAAGGAACACCACCATCCCCGTAAAGAAGAGTCAGGTCTTTTCCACGGCGGCGGATAACCAGCCCGGCGTTGAAATCAACGTCCTTCAGGGCGAAAGAAAGTTCGCCCGCGACAATAAGTCGCTCGGCAAATTCATGCTCACCGACATTCCCCCCGCACCCCGCGGCGTGCCTCAGATCGAAGTTACCTTCGACGTCGACGCCAACGGCATCGTAAACGTCACGGCAAAGGATCTCGGCACCGGCAAGTCCACAAATATCACCATCACGGCGTCGACCAACCTCTCCGAGGAAGAAATCGACAAGGCCGTAAAAGACGCCGAAAAGTACGCCGAAGAGGATAAGAAGCGCAAGGAAGCCGTCGACAACAAGAACAACCTCGAAGGCATGATTGACTCGCTCGAAAAGACCGTAAAGGAAGCGGGCGACAAGCTGTCCGAAGAGGATAAAAAGACGGTTGAAGATGCAATCGCGTCTGCCAGGACCGAACTTGAAAGCGGCGACAACGACCGCATCAAGGCCGCATACGAAAAGTTGCAGAGCGACGTTCAGCCCGTCATCGCTAAGATGTACCAGCAGGCTCAGGGCGCTGCTGGCAACCCCGGCAACGGCGGCAACGGCGACGACACCGAATTTAACCAGCACAACTGATATTTTTCACGAAAGTCTCGGCAGGCGATGCCTGCGACTTTCCGTGATTTGAGGAGCCTGCTCCTCTTTGCGCGATATAGAGGGCACTCCAATATATAATCGCGCAAATTCACCGCGGTGAGCTCGCTAGCGCGACTAATTGTGGCCGCTGGCGGGGAAATGAATTCCCCTTGCGACGTAATTGATGCGCGGAGCGCATAATAATGTTTTTACCCGAAATCGCATTTCGGGTAAAAGGCCTCAATTTGCGAATACCTTCGCCTCAGCAGGTGAAGGCGGCGCAACATATTAATGTAGGGCTATGTGGACTGCGCCGCCGAGGGCAGCGCCCTCAAATAACGGCGAGTTGGTGCATATCCCCTTATGCACAACGAGCGTTAATTGTCATTAAGCAGCGCGCAAAATAAGCGCGCTGCTTAAATCAAGTTTTATCAATTCAACAGTATATATGCATTACCCTTTGTCATCTTGAGCGTAGTCGAAAGATCTCGGAGCGAAAGCTACGGACAAAGAGTAAGGCGAATAATACAAACGGAATTATTGCAATGCCTGAATCAAAGAAGAATTATTACGAAATACTCGGCGTGTCCAGAAATGCCACGCAGGACGAAATTAAATCGGCTTACCGCAAGCTCGCCAAGCAGTACCACCCGGACTTTCACCCGGGTGACGCCGCCGCGGCCGATAAGTTCAAGGAAGTAAACGAAGCCAACGCCGTGCTCTCCGACGAGCAGAAGCGCAAGCAATACGACTATGAACTCGACCACCCCGGCATGGGCGGCAATCCTTTCTCGGGCGGCAACCCGTTCTCCGAAGGCTTCTCCGGCGGTTTCGGCGACCTCGGCGATATTTTCTCCTCCATGTTCGGCGGCGGTTTCGGCGGGTCGTCGTCGGCCCGTCAGGCTCCCGCGCGCGGCGCAAATATCGAACAGACCATACGCCTTTCCTTCCTCGACGCCATAAAGGGCTGCTCCAAGGAGATAAGTTACTTCCGCAACGAGCCCTGCAAATCGTGCAACGGCACGGGCGCAAAGGGGGGTACGGCCTTCCAAAAGTGCACCAAGTGCGGCGGCACGGGCCGCGTAAAGTACCAGCAGGATACCATCTTCGGCAGAACCATTCAGGTGGGAGTATGTCCCGATTGCGGCGGCACGGGCAAGAAAATTCTGGAAAAATGCCCCGACTGCAAGGGCAAAGGCTATAACCGCAACCAGACGCGTTTCACCGTCAATATTCCCGCGGGCGTCGATTCGGACAGCTCGCTCAGAAAGCGCGGCTACGGTCAGGCGGCTCCGAACGGCGGCGAACCGGGCGATTTGTATCTGTATTTCCAGATAGAGCCGCACAAGCTTTTGAAAAGACAGGATAAAGACCTGTATGTCACCGTCCCCATTTCGTACAAAACGGCCGTGCTCGGCGGCAAAATTCAGGTTCCCGGCATAGACGACACGCAGGAACTCGTAATCCCCGCGGGTACGTCTTCGGGCACGCGCTTCTGCGTAAGGGGCAAGGGAGTGCGCACGGTAAACGGCACCGGTAACCTCTACGTCGACGTGCAGATAGACATACCCGAAAAACTCACGCGCGAGCAGGCAAAGAAGCTCGACGACTTCGAAGATTCAATTCCCTTAAAATCGTGCGACAACATGCAGCGCTACGCAAACAATGTATCCGCGCTGTACGGCAAAACAATAGGCAAACAATAATTCCCTTTTAATAACGCGCGGAGGCGCGGCACTTAAAAAGTGCCGCGCCTCCGCGCGTTTATTCTTCAATTTTTATTTGTTCTTTTTTCTTCGCCGGTATTTTCGGCCCAAAGCTTTAATGTCTGCACGGCCACCGGCTTCATGCCCGCGGGAAGTCTGCGGAAATACTTTAACATTTCCTTTTCCTCCGCGGAATGAGTTCCGCATTGTGTAAAACTGCTCTTTGCTCCGAATTCGTCCTCCAGCCCCAAAAGGTAGTCGGCCGAAACCTGAAAATAATTTGCAAGTTTTCGTACGGTGGAGGCGGTGGCCTCGTTCCGGTTGATTTCTATCTTGGCTATAGTCGACTGGCTCACGTCTATGGCCTCGGCAAGCTGTTTCTGGCTCAGGGCCCGCTCGCCGCGCAGCTCCTGTATAATTTCACTCAGTCCCATATTAACGATATTTTATCATCTTTAAAGTACTTATGTACTTGCTAAGTGCAAATATCTTTTTGATGTTCTTTTCAAGTATTTATGTACTTGCATATGGAACTGTAGCGCTTTTATTGGTCGGCCTTGATTTCTCCGCCCAATATAAGCGTAAATATATGCTGTGCCGTCTTTTTGTGGGGGCCGGTTTCCGAAATCGACCATAAATTTCCCGAAAGCACAATGCCCCGTCTTTGGGCTTCGGCCAATAAAAGTTGCCGCATGGGCGTAATTGAATTTTCAATGCCCGTCATTTTAATTACAAAAGAGCGCCCGCGCACCACGTTTTCTATCCGTCCGCGTACCGTGTGTTCGGGCGCAGCGCTTACAGGCAGGCAAACCTTATACTTGTCGGGCGCGCGGTATTGATTATTTTCCAGCGCGCCGGGATGCAACATAAAAAACACCCTTGCAATGTCGCACTTGCAACCTTCCTGCACGGCGTCGGAGTATGTCTCTCGCGCGTCGTAATACTTTTGGATAATATCGTCGTGCATGGGATATGTTCGCACGAAACACATAAGGCTTATCTGCTCGCATATGGTAAAAATGGGTTGGTTGGGGTGCATATCAAGCTTTAAAACGTCGATAAGATTGTCCATCTTTTCGCGCAGGGCGACAAGCCGATTATAGGCGCTCTCCACGTCGAGTTCGCCGCTGAAATACCGTGCCGTCTGCTGCGCCGTAAATCCCATAAGCTTCAGCTGTTCGGCCACGTGTATTTTGATTATATCCTCGGCCGTATACTCGCGGTAGTCGTTTTCTTCCGTCCTCGCGGGCGATATGGTGTGCTTTTCCTCGTACCGCTTCAATATTCTCGGCGTAATGCCCAAAAAATTGGCTGTTTCATGCACTCGAAAGCTTTTTTCGCCTTTTTTTAATTTTTTTTCGTCTAAATATTCCATTTCCTATTGACTTGTACACTATTGTATAAGTTATATTATGATTATAAATACTCAAACAGCAGCTGTCAAGTCCTTTTTTGTTAAATTTACTATCGATTGTTTTTATACTTGACAAGTGCAATCGTCATTGTTATAATTAAAAAAAGTATATTTGTACTTACATACCGCATTATGCCGCAATCCGATCAAGCGGAATAAGTGCTTATGTGATAACGGGGTCATCGGTTCCGTTATAATTATATATAAAAAGCAAAAAAAGCGCCGCCGCCTGAACGGTTTTACACAATATCTGTCAATGCCGACGATTTTTCATAAATTAATAGTTAAATTATATTGACAAAAGCAAATCGGCATGATAAAATTATTTCGATAAAATAATAACGGTATATGTATTGACGAAAATTAAAAAGACACGGACTTGTCTTGTCGCATACAGTGCATATCCGCAAGTTTTTATCGTTCCGTTTAATTTTTATCTCAATATTGTGTACTTTAATTTAACTGCCGCTTTGTCCTGTTGAAGTTTATAAATTATGCAACTTACAGACGGCAAACGTGTTTCCGTCTTTTTTTATGAGCAGGTCTAAGGCGATTTTAACATTTAGTGCACATTTTTTCGTGAAAAAAAATGCATTTTTCTGTGATAAGCGGCAAAAAAGGATGCAAGCATGGCGCATAAATTTACAAAGGGCGGAATAATTTCCGCTGTGATAATGGGCGTTTTAACGGTAATACTTTTGCCCGTACTCATAATCAACTTAACGCTCATCATCAAGGGTAGCCAGGGTGGAATAGCCCCGCCCGACGTGTTCGGCATAGCGCCCCTCGCCGTAACCACGGGTTCCATGGACGGCGACAGAGAGGATAGTTTTGCCGAAGGTTCTTTAATATTTATAGATATTCTCTCCGACGAGGAAAAAAATACCCTTGCAGAGGGAGAAATCGTCACATACTATCTGCCCGACGACGACATTTACGTCACTCACCGCATAGTCACCGTAAACAAGGATTCGCAGGGCAATATAACTTCGCTTATAACCCGCGGCGACGCCAACAACACCAACGACGGCGCGGTTTCAATTTCCAACGTGGTCGGCAAATGTGTCGGCAGCGTTGGCGGAATGGGCGCGTTTGCAATGTTTTTGCAGACCCCCGTCGGCATTCTCGTCTTTGTGGGAATCCCCGTAATCGCCTTTATCGCGTACGACGCCATCCGCATAACGCTGAATAACCGCAAGGCAAAGGCGCAGGCGCAGACGGATAAAGCCCTCGCCGATAAAGATGAAGAAATCGCCCGCCTGCGCGCGCTCGTCGGCGAACAGCAAACCCAAATTCCGCCTGAGCATGCAGAAGGCGTGGAAGATGCGGAAACCACGGAAGAAGAGAACAAAAATTAAACGCCTCGCCGCCCCGCGGCCGCCCATAAAAAAGGGCGGGTGGGCGGGTTCCACTGTCATCCTGAGCAGAGTGAGCGAAGCGAACGACGCCGAAGGATCTTGCCCGACATGTAACCCTACAAGATCTTTCGACTGCGCACGTCGCGCGCCCCCGCAGGCCGCCCCTGCCAAGGGGAGGTGGATTGCGGAGCAAGACGGAGGGGTTTGTTCGGATAATAATTCCTTAGTTGTCATGCAGGGCATAGTGAGCGGTCAACGCGAATGCCTGACGTGTCATGTTGAGCGAAGTCGAAACATCTCATGCTTTAAAGCGCGGTCGATATTATTTCCCTCTGTTTATCGCTTCGCTCCGAGATCCTTCGACAAGCTCAGGATGACAAAGGTGGGTGCTCAAGATGACAAAGAGAATATCAAACCTGCGCAAAACCGCCCCTGCGGCCGCGCACTCACACAGTTTTTGGCAACCGTACGCCACATATTGCGGTTGTTGAAAAAATAAATATTGTAAAGAGGAGATTTGAAAACCATGAACGAGAAGAAAAAAAGAATTCTTCCCAAACTTTTTGCGGCTTTGGTCGTTCTCACCCTTATCAGCTGCTGTTTCCTCGGCACCACCTTCGCAAGGTACACTAGCAGCAGTAATGGTTCAGCTTCTGTAGACGTTGCTACATGGGACGTTGATTTTACATCGTCGGGTTCCAGTAATATCACTTTTGGAACACTTTCGCCAAAGAAGGCGGGTTATGAAGAAGTTAGCGGCGAAACTCAAGTAAATTCAATCAGTAGCCAGAATATTGTTGTTATTACAAATAGCGGCGATGTTAGTGCCGATGTTACTATTACTGTTGAAGATATAACATTTACACCTGTAAGCGGTGATAGCGTTACTTTTGGCGCAGGAATGAGCTGGAATGATGAAACTGATACGGTAGATGGGACTGCGCCTACTAAAGAACAGGTAGAAGAGGTTCTTAAGCTTGCTATAATTGTTACAGGGGCTACTGAAACTGATGAAGGCACTGGCGTTTATACAGCAAATTTGGCTAAAAATTCGGCAAGCACCACCAATATTACAATTAGTGCTTCTGTAGATTGGACAACGGCATATGCAGATACAATGCTCAATCCTGAAGGGTCGAACGGTGCTGTAAGTGATGCAATCGATACATGGATTGGTCAGAATATTGCTTCTGTCAGCATATCTGTAACTTACACCGCAGTTCAGGCATCTGAAGTTGCAGGTAACTAATTTTATATAAATAATTTAAGGTTTTTCATGCGGGCGCGGAACGCGCCCGCAAATAAACCATTTTTAAGCAAATTTTCCATTGCTCCGCCCAGTGGCGGAGCGGAGCAGGAGGAAATGTGCATGCGCGCACATATGCGCGAAATTTCCTTTAACCCCGCAATATGCGGTCGTTAAGCCCTTATTTTTATGGGCTTGTATTCATTTATTACAGGATACAAAAAGTGGCTACCGATAATAATAAACCACGTGAGGATAAAAATTTAATTAATCTGCAACCCGGAGGGGAAAGAACCCCTGCGGAGTTTTCCGACGAAAGTTACATACCGTTCGCGCAGAGGGTGGCCCTCGCCGACGATAAAACGCGTTCGCGCTACAATGCCGCAAAAAATGCTTTTTTGGGGTACGTTTCGCGCGGCGGCGACAAAATAACCGTTAAACTTTCAGAGTACGGCGAAGAATTCTTCCTCGCCGGTATTTTGTTGGGCAAAATTCGGTTGGTAAGGGGATATGTGCGCCTTTTCCTTGCGCTCAACCCCAAAAAATATCCTAAACAGAGATACCATCACAACGACTATTCGCGGGTGGCCCGCTATGCGGACTGCCCCACGGAAATAACAATTTCAAACGCTTCGTGCGTAAAAAGCGCATATTCGCTGATAGGCGAAGTCATGCGCCGCGCCGGGGCTTTGCCTGCGCGCGGGTATATCGCGCGCGATTGCAGCGCGGATTTCGATTCCGCGCTGTCTGCTCAATTCGACGCGTTCGACTATGCCGACATGGCCGCCGCAGATAAAGTCATATCCGATTCCGACATTGCCGAGGACGAGATAGCCCCCCCCGCGGAGCCAATCCCTCAGGGTTCCTTTTACGGCTCCGCCCAATCGGGCGAACAGGTAGCGGCGGGCAATTCTTCGGTACAGTTTATACCTTACGGCCGGCCCGAAGGCGTGCAGGAGGAGAACTTAGCTTACGGCGTAGGTCACTCGTCCGCGGCGACGGGTGAAGAGGTGCAACCTCCCCGCCATATCCGCCTCCCCAAGCGCGCAAAAGTGGTGGACGGCGAAGGCAAAAAAATAGGCCGCGTCCGCTCGTCGGTATGGTACGACGGCCAAGGTAAAAACGTTGGCTTGTTCGAAAAGCTTGAAGGCGCCGTGTACGTCACTGACGGCGGCATGCGCAGGGGCTTTGTCGACGCAAACGACAACGTCGTCACAATGTCGGGCGATTACCGCGCAACGCTCCGCCGCTTCCCCGCGGCTCTGCTGATAATAATTATTATCATTCTCGCGGCAGTCACGGCAATAACGGCCGTTTTAAGCTCCTATTTCATGACCCGTTCTGACGGCATAAATTATGCGCCCGTGCTTTTCGTCGCCGACGAACACGGCACCAACTGGGAGGACGAGGAAAACCTGCCCGTCTTTTACAACAACACCTTCGGCACCGAAAAAATCGCGCCGGGCATGACGGGCTCGTATGCCTTCACGCTCGAAAACAACAATCCCGATGCGCTTGAATTTTCGCTCACCTTTTCGTGCATAAACGAGTACGGCATAGAAATTGTCTATTCGCTCTGGCGCGACGGCGCGTGCATAGCCGGCGCCGCCGACAAGCTCCCCGCCGCAGATATCAGCCTCGACGGCATGACCATAGAGGAAAAATCGAGCTCGGTATTCGTGCTCGAGTGGGAGTGGAGGCACAATGACGAAGTCGATTCGCAGGCGGGCGTAAGCGGGGCTTTTTACACCCTCAATATTCAGTTCACCGCCGCCGTGGCCGCCTCATGAAAAGGGCGTTCAAAGTTGTAAAGTGCGTTATCCGCGCCATACTCGCGGTCGTATGCGTTTTGCTGCTCGTGTATAACGCATACGTTCTCATCGCGCGGTACGCCTTCGGCGAGGGAATGCCCACGGTGTTCGGCTATTCGGGCGCGGCGGTCATATCCGGCAGCATGGACGACGACAGCGGCGACGATATCGAAATCGGTGACTTTGTAATAACCAAATCGCAAACCGATTATGCTGTCGGCGACGTCATCACCTTTTACGAACCTTCGCTCGAAGGCTACGTCACTCACCGCATAATATCCGCGGACGAAAGCGGTTTTACCACCAAAGGCGACGCCAACAACGTGCAGGACGGCTCAACCGTGGCTCAAGACGATATCGTCGGCAAAGTGGTTGCGGTGATAAAGGGCGGAGGCAGCGCCATAGAATTCATGCGCAGTCCTACGGGTCTGCTGGTAATAGTTGCGGCCGTGGCGGTAATATGGATCGCAACAGATATAATTTCTAACTTGCTTAGCGGTAAAAAGGATGAAAAAGAACAGCTTTGAAAAATACCCCATATTCAGATATCTCTGCTGTCTGCTCGCCGTGAGCGTCTTATTCACGGCGGTCACTTTTTCGCGCTATTCGCTCTCGTCTTCGGGCAGTTCGTCGGTAGATATTGCGGGCTTTAACTGCTCGTATTCAATCAAAGACTTTTCGTCCTTCTCCTTCAGCAACGCCGATTATTTCCTTAAAATCAACGACGACGAAACCGAGTTCGGTGAGCCCGTCTATCTGGACTTCACCATGAGCAACTACAGAAGTTCCGGTAACAACATTCTCTACAGCGGCGTAGACGTGCAGGGCTCCATGAAAATTACAATCCCCAAGGACTTTGCCGAAAATCTCGCCGTTCAGTTCGAATACGTTTCCCAAGATAAAACCGTGAACGACACCTCTACCAACGACACAAACGGCGCAAGATTTACCCCTCAGATAGTGCTCAGCGAACTGTTCTACGGCACATATAGTGACGGTAATGGAAAGACGGGAACATACTATAATTACGACGAGGGCAACAACCTCACAAGCACAAATCAGTTCAGCCCCTACGGCGATTCAGACAGGCCGGACGAGGATATCAAAGTTTCCGGCAGTCTGAATAACAAAGGCACTATCACAGTTAAAGGCAAAAGCATGGAATTAAAGGTTTATACTGCATATGACAGCACCGATTATTCCATAAGCTTCATGCGCAATCAGGATACGCTGCCCGGTCTCTATCTCGACCTGACAAAGCAGGAGGAATATTACGTGCTCGAGCTGACCATGCCCGAAATGAAACTTCCTGCTGTTACCTCTGAAGACGGCGATATACGTATAGACAAAAATTTCAGGGCGCATTTCACCCTCACGAACCGCCTTCAGACGGATGCTTCGTGGACTAAAGACGACACCAGCTACGATTATTTAATCACAACCCCGCCGACAAGCAAAGACGATGAAGACTATATTATTACCCATGAAGACGAAAAAATCACCGTCAGGGGTTTCCACTTCGACCAGACTACTACATACACAGACGGAACCGAAACTACCGTGCGCGTGCAGTGCCTGTACGATTATGAGGGCGGGCTGAGTATTTCCCTCTACCATGTCGCCCCAGTGGACAACACGGACAGGGAGGAAGAGCTAAATTACGTTCACCATATGACATTTACATACAATGGCGAAACGGTTACGCAGATTAATTATAAGGGGAAGGTTACCGATTTGGTAAGCCTATTTTCTGGGACGGGTACGTGCGGCTCGCAATATGCACGCAAAATAAATATTTCGGACCTCACTATCAACCCCCTCGGTGAAGACATAGAAATCGGCAATGCCGTAAACAGGTCGTACCGTTGGAATTTTACGGCTGCGTTCGTGCAGACTTCCACAGCGGGAGGTAACGCATGAAAGCTAAAACCAGAAAAATTTTGCTGTACATTTTAATATGCCTTATGGTGGTAACGCTCTTCACTGCCTCGCTGACGCTGGGCAGATATTCGTCTGAGCAAAAATCCGAAGGCTTGTACGACAGCGATATAGAATTCATTCTCTCCACGCAGGTCACGGTAAGATCTATCGATGAATTTTTCGCCGCAATCGCAAACGGCTACAGTAATATCAAACTCGACGACGGCGTCGATAATCCCCTGATAGTTTCGGGTGATTCCGGCGTTGTAGGCAACGATCTTGTAATCGACCTCAACGGCCATGAAATTCAGCGCAACAACCGCGAACCGTTGCTCACCGTAGGCAAAGACGTGAGCCTCACCATAATCGATTCATCTGCCGGAAAAACCGGCAGTCTGTATAACCCCGTCGGCAGCGTTCTCAAAGTTACCGACGGCGGTAGTATATCCATTCAGGACGGTATTTTGGAAAGCGGTCCCCGCAGCGGCAAGCGCAATGCTGACGGTTCCCGTCGTGATTCCGATGGTGCTGACTATAACGAATACGCCACAGCCTCCGGCAACAACTGGACGACCGGTGACGGTGGCAGCATAAGCGGTGCTACAGGCACAAACGGAACCGTTTTCGTCCGTATTTTTTCTAAACCTGATTCCGATAGCGGGGAAATAACTTACAAAGAATCAACAACTGATTATTCTATGCCCGTAATTCTCCCTGCGGTGGAGAGCGGAGCGGTCAACCGCACCGTCAACGGCAATATGTATTTTGACGAAAACCTTTCCGAGCAAGATATTAATTACAGCGGTATCATAGTTCCCGATACCTACGTTTATTTCACTATCGAAGGCGACCCCACGGTACAGTCAATTTCCACCGCGGCCGAAGGCAGCGCGGATTATTATTACAGTTATCCCGTAAAATGGGAAAACGGTGCATGCGTGTATGCCGGGGGCGAAACAATCGATAATGAAAACGTTTTTGAAGCCAAAGTTTATATCTATAACGACGTAAAAGGCAGCGTAGGCGATAGTATCAGCAGCGGAACAACCCAAACTACTTACGCCGCAATCGACATGACCGGCGGGCAGGTCGCGCTCAACGGCGGATATTGCCACGCCTATTTCGGTGTAGCCGGCACCTCCTGCGTCACCGCCAGCGGTGGAAAAATAACTGTTGACCAAGGCAACTTCAGCGCCTACGGAGACAGTACATGCGTAGAATGTGACTTCCTGAATACAACGCTTGACGAAAATTCTGCCGCGCCTTTCACGGTCACGGACGGGGATTTCTATTCCGAAATCGGCGATACGGTGGTCGTCTCCCACGGCGACATGGAAATCGGCAACGGCAATTTTATAAAAAATTCCACAAGCTCGCCCTATAAATATGATCCCGAAACAAGTACGCCCGGAACTGGTACGGAAACTGAAGAAAATCCGCATGGCGCAAACGGCTCCGTAATTAATATCGTAGGCGGCAACCTTACCATAACCCATAACGCCACAATTTCGCTCATCGGCTCATACATGAACGGCATACACTCGTCGGGTACTTCGGGGAATTCCGATAATTCCGAAATAACCGTCTCCAACGCAACTATTCTCGTCAATTCGGTTATAAAGGAGAATGCCGATGGCGTGATATTCGATCACTATACATATAATCGGAATGGGTACGAGGACTTTTCCTTCAACTACGGCATATATTCTGAAAGCGGAACAATCACCTGCGACGCCACAACAAAAATAGCCGTTTCGGGCACGTACTCTGCGGGTATATATTCCTCCGGCGGCGAGATTAATATCGGGGGAGATAAGTTCTATTGCTTTGTAAGCATGGATGAAAATTCCACAGAACTTTCCAGCACGGCTGTAAGTTCAACGGGAACAAACAGCGGCATTATTTTTAACGTTGCTAAGGCTCAAATCACTTCCAACGCCCTCGGTCTGTCTGTCGGCGGCGGCAGCGTAAGCTTCGGCAGCGTCACTACAGGCGATGACGGAACTGTTACTACGACTTCTATAAGCAAAATTTCTTTAACAACTACCCGCGGCACGGGCATATATGTTTACGGCGGCGCGCTTACGGTAAACGCCCAATACACCCTCGAGGTAACCAGCAAAATAGACGGTGACGTGGAAAAATGGGCCAGCGATACTTCTTCGGGCTCGGGCGCAACAGATACCGGCATAAACATTTACAACGGCATTTATGTGCAAAGCGGCTCGCTCATCTCCAACGGAACTTTAAATGTTACGCATACAGGCTTGCCTAATGACGATGTCGGCGACGGTCAAAATGAAGATATAACTGATAAAGATAATGGTGCTTTATCGCACGAAAATGATAACCATATAACTCACAACTATTATAATACTGATGACACGTATTATACTTTTAAAATTAAAAGTCATGCAATCCGCGTTGAGGCTGAAGCCGGTTCAGATTCTACCGTTACTATAACCAAAGGTAATATAGTTAATAAAGTGGAAGGAGAAGGCGAAAATCAGGTTGGCGGTGGCGGCGGATTATATGTCAGCGGCGGCACTGTCAATTTAGGCAATTCAAATAATCCGCTTGGTAATGACCTGTCGATTACAGCAACCGGTAACCAAGTTTATTCAGACTTCTATTGGGCTGATTCAAGTAACCAGTGGGATAACTGGTCATTTAAGGTGCCGGAATCGGGCGGTCATGCTGTGCAGGTCGTAGGCGGTACTCTTGAAGTATACAGCGGCACATATACTTCTGCGCAGGGCAACGGCATTCTTATCAATAGTGGTACAGCTCGTATATATTCAGGTCAGTTTACTGGCGCAGATCAGTACTATTCAATGAATGATAAAGACATAGCTGGCGCTGCCGCCTCATACGGGCTCAAAGTCTGCGGCGGAACGGCCGTTGTTTATGGCGGTACATTTGGTGTATCAAGCGGCAATAGCAGCGGCGCGTTCTTAATGGGGCAGAACAACACAGATAAAACTTATATTTACGGCGGCACATTCAATGCTCCCGGTCAGGCCGGTATAAGCCTTTATCAGTACGCAAATGTTGAATTTGATGAGGGTGGAACCGATGATTATGGCAAAGGCGAAACAATAACGGTAAGCGGTGTGTCGGCAGGCATGACGATTGAAAAAACCTCATCAAGAGATAACGCTCCCGAAGTTTCAATAAATGGCGGCACATTTACCGCTTCGAACGGTAACGGTATTTGGTATGGCAATGGTAATGCGGTGCTAAATATTGAAGATGGTACATTCACTGGTACAGGTGGTTCCGGGCTGTATATTGAATCTGAAAGTTGGGATATAGAACTTTCAGGTGGGACATATACAGGAAATAGCGGAATTAACGGATATTATCCGAATCGTATTTCAACCGGCGATATAATTGCGCAAAATCGGTGGTGCTATAGTAGCGGTGTTGAATTTAGTGAGGCTACTGCTATTTGCAATAGGGATTGGCGTATGGGTTGGTTTGAAATAATATATACATATAAGCAAATAGGCTATAGTAATAGTGTGCTATTGGACGATACAGTCTATGTAAATGAAAACGGCAGTGACTTTAATGAGTTAGATACTATAGTTATATCGGATAGGCAGCAAGCAGATTTTGAAAGGTAGTTTTGCTATAATTTTTTACAACTTTGTTAAAATATTGCGGGGGAATTTTTTACAACTTGGTGGTAAAATATAATCGTTAAGGTTGCCGGCGGAACGGCATCTCCGCTCAACTTTACGGAAAAACTTATTTTCAGGTTTTTCCTCAAGGCGGAACGGGCAGCAAAGCTCTTACCGTCCAAAATCGTACTTTTATCGGTCGGCACGGTGGCCGTTCAATCTCCTTTGCCGGCTGTACGCCACTGATACCCAACCCCGCCCGCATTTTGCGGTCAGGTTTGCCTGTCAAAAGGTGCGCGCCCGCGCCTTAAGATTGTATTTGCCTTTTTATTCCCCGCAATATTTATAATTATAGCCGCCGCGGCAAAACGCCACGGCGGCTTCCATTTGTCATTTCGCGCACCCGACAAGCCCTCCTTAACGCTTTAGCTTTAAGGGGGGAACACAAGGGGGACACCCGGCGCCCCTTTGTTATCCTGAGTGCACCAAACTTGTCATTCCGAGCGTAGCCGAGGAATCTATCAGCAATGTCCGGTCGGTGTCAATTTTCCGCCCACTAACATTGTCATACTGAGCGGAGCAAGGAGAGGCTTTTTTGCCCGACGAGCGCAGTCGAATGTATCTTGCAGGGAGATAAACCAAACAAGATCCTTCGACGCCGTTCGCTTCGCTCACTTTGCTCAGGATGACGGAGAACCCGCCCACCACGCCCTTTAAAGAATAAAGGGGGAGCTACTCTCCCCCAAGCCCCCCTTAACGCTTCTGCTTTAAGGGGGGAATCAAAGGGGGGATTGTTGTCCGTCATGCGGTGCAATAAAGCTGACAATGCGGCTCGCCGCATTGTGGCGATAAAACAAATAACCTAACTCAAATTCGAGTTAGGTTATTTGTGGTGCACCGTAAGGAATTCGAATCCCTAGCCTTTGGTTCCGTAGACCAATGCTCTATCCAGTTGAGCTAACGGTGCATAAAAGCTATTAAGTTAATTTATAATGTCCAAAGGCAAAGGCCTTTGTCCCAATCTTTCTTGCGACCAATGCTCTATCCAGTTGAGCTAACGGTGCATAAAAGCTATTAAGTTAATTTATAATGTCCAAAGGCAAAGGCC
>CALVWX010000030.1 GCA_944368215.1 uncultured Clostridia bacterium
CCGCGTCCTTACCGGTGATAACCAATACATTATCATTCAATTTTACGTTCATAGCTCTTCTCCTTTAATTAAAGAACTTCGGGTGCGAGGGAGATTATCTTCATGTAGTTCTTTTCACGAAGTTCCCTTGCAATCGGGCCAAAAATACGCGTGCCGCGGGGCTCCTGGCCGTTGCCCAGAATTACGGCTGCGTTGTCGTCAAAACGTATATAGGTGCCGTCGTTGCGGCGGACGCCATTTGTGCTGCGCACGATTACGGCCTTTACCACGTCGCCCTTCTTGACTGCGCCGCCGGGGGTGGCAGTCTTTACAGAGCAGACGATTATGTCGCCGATGTTGCCCGTCTTTCTGAACGAGCCGCCCAGCACCTTAATGCACATAAGCTCCTTTGCGCCGCTGTTGTCTGCGGCCTTGAGCCTCGTCTGAGGTTGTATCATATAAATCTCCTTTTATGTCACTTACAACTCTTTTACTTTGCCGTAGGCGCGGCACTATGTGCCGGTTAATGCGCCTTGCGTTAACGGTATAGGGATGCGCACATGCCGCGGCTGCGGCGCGCTTACCCTGTACGCGCGGACCTTTGATAAGGGAGTATATCCGCACATACGGCATAAGCATCGCGTATCCTTGCCGCCTGAAAGAGGCAATTATTTTGCCTTTTCGATTATTTCCGCAACCCTCCAGTTCTTGTCCTTGGAGAGCTTTCTCGTTTCGACTATCCTTACGGTATCGCCTACGCCGCATTCGTTATTTTCGTCGTGGGCCTTGAACTTTGTAGTCCTTGTGATAGTCTTTTTATAGAGGGGGTGCTTCTTCTTGTTGGTTGCGGCGACCACTACGGTCTTATCCATCTTGTCGGAAACAACAATGCCGGTTATTTCCTTCCTGAGTGTCGTTCTTTCCATACCTTTCTCCTTAACCATTTAACTGCCTTGCGCGGATTACGGTGTTGACCCTGGCGATGTCCTTTTTGACGAGGTTTATGCGCATGGGGTTGTCAAGCTGACCGCCGGCGTGGCGGAAACGTAAATTGAAAAGCTCGGTCTTGAGCTCGTCGAGCCTTGCTTCGAGCTCTGCGTCGCTTAAATTAACAAGTTCCTTAGCCTTCATTAGACTCACCGCCTTCTTCTTTCTTTATAAATTTGCACTTCACGGGGAGCTTGTGTGCGGCAAGACGCATTGCCTCGCGCGCAACGTCCTCGCTGACGCCAGCCATTTCGAACATTACTCTGTCGGGCTTGACGATGGCTACCCAGTATTCAACCGAGCCTTTGCCCGAGCCCATACGGGATTCGGCGGGGTGCTTGGTGATGGGTTTGTGGGGGAATATATCTATCCAGACCTGGCCGCCGCGCTTGATGAATCTGGTCATTGCGATACGGGCCGCTTCTATCTGGTTGGAAGTGATTCTGCCGCCCTCTTCGGCTACGAGGCCGTATTCGCCGTAAGCAATCTTGTTGCCCTTGTGCGCACGGCCGCGGATTCTGCCGCGGTGCTGCATTCTTCTTTTTACTCTCTTGGGAATTAACATTTTACTCTTCGCCTCCGTCCGAAATTATCAGCTTTTTGGAGCCCGAAAGCACTTCGCCCTTGTATATCCAGCACTTGACGCCGAGTACGCCGAAGGTGGTGTGCGCTTCCGCAAAGCCGTAATCAATGTCAGCCCTTATCGTCTGAAGGGGAATGGAACCGTCGTGGTAGCTTTCGCTGCCTGCGATTTCCCTGCCGTCGAGGCGGCCGCTTACGGTAATCTTTACGCCCTTAACGCCGGACTTGGATACCTTGGAAAGCTGCTGCTTGATGGCCCTTCTGTACGATACGCGCTTTTCGAGCTGGGAAGCAACCGCTTCCGCAACGAGCTGTGCGTCCTGATCGATTTTGTCGATTTTCTTGACGTTTATGATGATGATCTTGCCGTTGGTGAGCTTGGAAAGACCCTTCTTTATTACATCTATTTCCGAACCGGCCTTGCCGATGAGCACGCCGGGACGGCCGGTGTAGATGGTAACTTCGATCTTGTTTGCCGCTCTTACGATGAAGATCCTGGAAATTGCCGCGTCGTAATACTTCTGCTTGATGAAGTTGCGGATGACGTTATCTTCCTTGAGCTGCTTGCCGAAGTCTTTCTTCTCTGCATACCACTGCGTGCTCCAGGGGGAGATTACGCCGACTCTTAAACCGTGAGGATTAACTTTCTGTCCCATTTCTGACTTCTCCTTTAAATTTCCTTAGCGTCGAGTATTACCGTGATGTGGCTCGTTCTCTTCAAGATCGCGTGGCCGCGGCCTTTGGATACGGGCTGCATCCTCTTGAGGTGGGGACCGCCGTTTGCGAACGTTTCGGCAACGTACAAATCGGACCTATCCATGCCGAAGTTGTGTTCGGCGTTGGCAGCCGCGCTCAAAAGAACCTTTCTTACTTCTTCGCTGCCGCCCTTGTTGCAGTACGCAAGTATTGCGGCGGCGTCTTCGACGCTCTTGCCCCTGATGAGAGCAAGCACGGTTCTTACCTTGTAGGGTGAAATTCTGATATATTTTGCCGTTGCGTAAGGACGCTTATCCTTGGTTGCGGCAATCTTTTCTGTCTTTTTCTTCATATTGCTTGCCATAACTTATTTCTCCTTACTTCTTGACGGTCTTTGCAGCGTGACCCTTGAAGGTTCTGGTGGGCGCGAACTCGCCGAGCTTGCAACCTACCATGTCCTCGGTGATGTACACGGGCACGTGCTTCCTGCCGTCGTAAACGGCGATTGTGTGACCTACGAACTGGGGGAAGATAGTCGTTGCGCGCGACCAGGTCTTTACAACCTTTTTCTCGCCCGCGGCGTTCATAGCTTCTATTCTCGACATAAGCCTTTCTTCGTAGTAAGGCCCTTTCTTAACGCTTCTTGACATTTTCTATCCTCCGTCAATTAGTTGATTCTCTTCAAGATATACTTGGAAGAGGTATTCTTCTTCTTTCTCGTCTTGTAGCCGAGAGCAGGCTTGCCCCAAGGGGTCATAGGGCCTGCGTGACCTACGGGAGACTTGCCTTCGCCGCCGCCGTGAGGGTGGTCGTTGGGGTTCATGACCGAACCGCGGACGGTGGGTCTTACGCCGAGATAGCGCGTTTTGCCGGCCTTGCCGAGGTGGATGATTTCATGTTCGAGGTTGCCGACCTGACCGATGGTGGCCTTGCACTTTACGGAAACCAGCCTCATTTCGCCCGAGGGCATCTTTAAGGTTGCGTAAGCGCCTTCCTTTGCCATTATCTGCGCGGAGATGCCTGCAGCCCTCGCAATCTGGGCGCCCCTGCCGGGCTGAAGCTCGATTGCGTGAACGACGGTACCTACGGGGATGTCGGAAAGGGCGAGGCAGTTGCCCGCCTTGATGTCTGCCGCGGGACCGGAAAGCACCTTGTCGCCTACGTTGAGGCCTACGGGAGCGAGGATGTACCTCTTTTCGCCGTCGGCATAGGCGAGAAGCGCGATGTTGGCCGACCTGTTGGGGTCGTACTGGATGGACTTGACCGTTGCGGGAATGCCGTCCTTGTTGCGCTTGAAGTCGATTATTCTGTATTTGATTCTGTTGCCGCCGCCGATGTGACGAACGGTAATCTTACCGGTGTTGTTTCTGCCGCCCGTTTTTCTCTTATCGTGAAGAAGGCTTCTTTCGGGCTTATCCCCGGAGAGCTCCGTGTAAGCGGAGACCGTCATGAAACGGCGGGAAGGGGATGTCGGTTTATATCTTTTAACTGCCATTTTTTAACCTCCTGTCAGGATAACGAATCGAAGAACTCAATCGTCTTGGAGTCAGCCTTGAGCTGAACGATAGCCTTCTTATAGTCGGGGGTGTAGCCTTCGTAGCGGCCCATCCTCTTCTTTCTGCCTTTGCAGTTGACGGTGTTTACGCTCTCAACGTCTACTTTGAAGAGCTTTTCAACAGCGTCTTTTATCTGAGTCTTGTTTGCCGACTTCGCAACAATGAAGGTGTACTTCTTGTCGGCGATGCCGTCATATCCCTTTTCGGTGAGAAGGGGTCTTATAATGATGTCCTGAGCTAACATTATTCTCCGTAAGCCTCCTCTATCTTCTTGACGGCCGCCTGAGTTAAGACGACCTTTGCGTTTGCGACTACCTCGTAGGTGGAAATCTGTTCCACGGGGAGGGTTGTGAGCTTTTCGAGATTTCTTGCGGCGAGGATGACCTTGTCGTCCGCGCTGTCCATAACGACGACGGCCGTTTTGTCGAGGCCGAGCGCCTTCTGGAATGCCGCCATTTCCTTAGTCTTGCCTTCCTTTACGGAGAGCTGGTCGATGACGACGAGTTCGCCGTCGGCCACCTTTTTGGAGAGTGCGGAGATGAGAGCGGCAACCTTGGCCTTTTTGTTCATTGCCTTGGAGAAATCCCTGCTCTTGGGTGCGAATACCACGCCGCCCTTAATCCACTGGGGAGCGCGGATGGAACCCTGACGGGCGTTGCCCGTGCCCTTCTGTCTCCAGGGCTTGCGGCCGCCGCCGCGCACTTCCGTGCGGGTGAGGGTGGACTTCGTGCCCTGTCTTTCGTTGGCGAGCCTTGTGACTACTGCCTGGTGAATCAATTCTTCTCTGTATTCGGCGCCGAAAACCTTTTCGGAAAGCTCCATGCTTCCCGCCTCGGTGCCGTCCATTTTATATACTTTAATGCTGGGCATTTGTCAGTCCTCCTTATTTAACGGTATCGTTGATGGTTACGACGCTGCCGTCGGGTCCGGGAACGGAACCCTTGATGAGTATGCAGTTTCTTTCAACGTCTACTCTTACTACTTCGAGGTTCTGCACGGTTACGTTGTCGCAGCCGTACTGACCTGCGAGGCGCTTGTTCTTGAAAACTCTCGAGGGCGAGCTGTTCGCGCCCATGGAACCGGGTTCCCTGTGTACGGGACCGACGCCGTGCGTTTCCTTAAGGCGGTGCTGATTCCATCTTTTGATGACGCCGCTGTAGCCGTGGCCCTTGGAGACGCCGTGAACGTCTACCCTGTCGCCTGCGGCAAAGACGTCTGCCTTGATTTCGCCGCCGACCGCGTAGGAAGAGAGGTCGTCGAGCCTGAATTCCTTAAGGACTTTGCAGGGTTCGACACCGGCCTTCTTGAACTGGCCGAGCTGGGGTTTGGTCAAAGCCTTTTCGCTCGTCTTGTCAAAACCGAGCTTCAAAGCGGCATAGCCGTCTTTTTCAACAGTTTTGATCTGGACGACGGGGCAGGGACCTGCCTCGATGACGGTTACGGGTATTACCTTGCCGTCTGCCGCAAATATCTGGGTCATGCCCGCCTTGCGGCCGATGATTGCTTTAATCATAATGTTAAAGATCCTCCGATAATTTATATTTTCACTGATACCGCGTTTCCGAGTAGCGCCGCGCTTTTACAATAATATATAATAGAGCGCGTCGGCACGGAGCCGTAGAGTATCCGAGGTGATTTCCGATTAGAGCTTGATTTTGATGTCTACGCCCGCGGGGAGATGGACGGTGTCCAGAAGCTTTGCGTTGGGGGTGTAGATGTCGATAATTCTTTTATAAGTTCTCTGTTCAAACTGTTCGCGGCTGTCCTTGTACTTGTGGGGGCAACGCAGAATGGTTACGATTTCGCGTTCGGTGGGAAGGGGTATGGGGCCCGAGATTTTCGCGCCGCTCTTCTTCATGGTCTCGACTATCCTCGACGCTGCGAGGTCTACGAGTTCATGGTCGTAAGCTACAAGTTTGATTCTGATTTTCTGTCCTGCCATTGTTAACTCCTTTTTATACTAACAAAAATTATTTAAGTCGCGTCAACTTATCCGTGTGTATCGCGGTTTTAACATCAAAAAACGCCATTTTTATGGCGCAAGAAATCAAAGCCACGGTTAGTCGCAGGGGTCAGAGCCCCTACAGTTGTCAGCGTAAATTATCTTTTCCCCGCAGCTTCAAGGGGGATTTTAAGTAACTTTACGCCTCATCCCTATACGCACGTCTTTCAACACGCTCGACTATTATATTATAATCCCGCCCCCGTGTCAACTGTTTGAAGGGCCGTTTTTGCATGATTTTTGCGCATTTTTGCCCCGAACAGCCCCGTTTCGGCGCATTTTTTTGCTAATTTTATATCGGTTGAAGATTTTAGTGCCGACGGCGGCGAAAGCACACAATATATTGACTTTTTGCCGCATTTTAATACCCTTTTTTTCCCGAAAAAATACGCCCGAAAAGCATAAAAAATATGTATTAAATTTTCTTATGTTAAATTCAAAATGTTATATAGCTGAACTTTTGTTGTATTTTTACATAATTTATTGTAAATTTATTACATTATTGTTGAATTATACTTTACGCATAACATTCGCTCTCCCCGGCGGAATGCCGCCGCCTTGCGGCTGAACCGGCAGAGGCGGGCGGTCAACCTGACCGCCCGCCTCTGCTTTATTTTTGAGTTTATTGTCCGTTACATTGCTTAACGCAGATTTCAAAACATGCGCCGTTATCCAAAGTCAGCTTTATGCTGTCCTCTTCCTCCACCATCATGCCCGGATATCTTTCGCCGAGGACGAGAGCAATTTCTTTGCATATGTCTCCCGCGCGAATTTCGTTTTCGTCATTCATAGTCATTTATCCTCCGTCAATTACATAATCTGCCGTTTGCAGGCAATTATATTATAACACGCCAAACATAAGATTTCAAGCAATGCAGTCATAAAAATCGGATAATTGGCGTGGGAGGTTTTGTCGAAAAAATGATTAATGCGTCGCAATTTGCCGAAAGGCTTGAAGAGTTGATGTTTTATGCGGGAACTAACGGCGTTGAGCTTTCCGTGCGCACGGGCATTGACGAAGCAAACATATACAAGTACCTCAATGCGGTGTGGCTGCCCTCTTCGGCCATCGCTATAAAACTCGCCGATTATTTTAAATGCACGCTCGACTTTTTGTTTGCGCGTACAGATGAGAACACAGCGACGACGTTTAAAGAATGCCCGCCCTTTGCGCAGAGACTGCGCGAAATAATTGAAAAAAGCGGCAAGACCAAGGCGCAAATAATAAATAAGTGCGGCGTAAGCGAAGCCGTATTTTACCGCTGGCTCAACGGCAAGCGGGCGCCGACAGCGGACAGCATAGCGAGGCTGGCAGACGGACTGGAGCGCTCGATGGACTACATTGTCGGAAGAGAAATTTAGCGGCACAAAACTTAAAAAAATTTTTAAAAAAGTGCGTTTTAAATTGCCGAACGGGCGTTATAAATATAGTGAACAAAATAGGAAGCCATAAAAAGACTCCCCACCAAGTTTAAAGTTTTAAATTTAAGGAGATCAGATTTATGAAAAACTATTTAGCTAAAAGAGATAACAATTACGACCTGTTCGACGCATTCGACGATTTCTTCCGTCCCGTTTTCTTCGATGAACAGCACGATTTGAAGACCAACATCAAAGAGACGGACAGCAACTATGAACTGGACATCGAAATGCCCGGCTACAGCAAGGACCGGATTAAAGTTGCCCTTGAAAACGGCTATCTTACCGTAAGCGCAAGCAAGGAAAAGAAAGAAGAGGGCGACAAGAAGCACTACGTAAGGAAAGAGATAAGCGAAAGCTGCTCGAGGAGCTATTATGTCGGCGACGACGTAAAGCAGAGCGATATAAAGGCAAAATACGAAAACGGCATGCTTTCGGTTTGCGTGCCCAAGTCGCAGCCCAAGCAGATTGAAACTTCGTATATAGCCATTGAATAATAAGCTTTTCACGGCTTGAACCTTTAAACCTTAAGTAACCCGCGCGGCGGACTGATTTTGCAGTCCGCCGCGCTTTTTATATCATGAAGCTTAAACCTGCGGCGCAAAAATTGTGCCGCAGGCATTTTTATTGATTATTGCAATTCATGCGCGCGCCTTTATATTCAATATAATGGCTACGGCGGCGCACAGCGCGACAAATTGAGCCGCGAGCACCGGCAGCTGCCAGACCTGAAAGGCCGTCATGACCCCGAAGCCTATGGTTGCGGGGAAGGCATAAGCCGCATACTGCAAAAATTGCGGCAGCATGGTTGCGGGGAACATAATGCCGGACAGCATTATGGACGGCAGAAAGATTATCATGGCGGCCATGGTCTGCCTGGCCTGCGTTTTTATCAGCAGACCGAGAACGCACCCCGCAGCCAGCGTTACGCATAAAAGAAGGGCGAGCGAACAAAAATACAGCGGCAAATTTTGGGGAAGTTCAGCCCCGAACACGGGCGGCGCGACGGCAAAGACTATTAAACAGACAATGAACGTATGCACGAACGACGAGACGAACTGCGTGACTACGCCGAGGCCGACGGGAACGCCGTTGGCCCTGAACATTTTTTTGACATCGCCGCCGTACACTTCGCCGAGCGAGGGCGGCAGGCCGATGAGCGCGCTCATGGTTATGACGAACACCGACATGGAAGCAATGAGCGTCCGGGACGCCGCGGGGTCAATCGAAGTAAAAATTCCGCCCATGAAGAAAAAGAATACGAGCGGCACGAGATAACAGGTAACAAGCATGGTTCTGCTGCGGATATCCAGCTTTAACTGCAGACCCACTCCGTATAAAAAGGCTTTCATACCTCCCCTCCCCTCGCAATGTTCATGAAATGCTGTTCGAGCGTGCCCCTGTCCGTCCTGACGCCGAGAATTTCGACGTTATCCGCGGCATATTCCGCTATCTTTTTCGCCAGCGTGCCCGAAATATCGTCCGTTTCGAAACTGTCCTCGCCCGCGGCGGTGAGGATATGCACGGCGTAATGTCTGCCGAATTTTTTGGTAAGTTCGCCTATGGTGCCGGTAAAGGCCGCGACGCCGTCCCTTAAAATGGTTATGCGGTCGCAAAGGGCCTCAACTTCGGCCATATCGTGACTGGCGAGTATGACGGTTTTGCCCTGAGCTTTGAGCGCGAGTATGCGTTCGTGCAGGCATATTCTGCCCTCAACGTCCAGTCCCGCCGACGGTTCGTCCAAAAAAATTATGTCGGGGTCGGCAATGAGAGCGAGCGCCAGATGCAGCCTGCGCTTCTGCCCTGTAGACAGTTCGGCGTATTTTTTGGAGGCAAATTCATATATTCCGAGCGATTGCAGCATTGCCTTGTCGGGCGAGGTTTTGTTCCATTTGGCGAATAAATTTACCGCCTCCAACGGCTTTATACAGGCCTGCAGAGAGGCCGACTGCAACTGAATGCCTGCCCGGCCGTTGATAATTATCTGCCCGCCGTCGTAGGAACGGAGGCCTTCGGCGCACTCCAGCGCCGTAGTTTTGCCCGCGCCGTTGACGCCGAGCAGGGCAAAAATTTCGCCCTTGTGCACGGTAAAATTTACTCCCTTCAACACGCGGTTTGCTCCGTAACTTTTTGTTAAACCCCGCACTATCACCGCTTCAGTCATTTTTCGCCCCCGAACGGATTTATTCCCGAACTTGCAAAGTACGCCTCGAGCGCGGGGCCGAGAAAGGCATTGAGTTTTTGCCGGCGCTCCTGCCACCCTGCGTTGTCCGTATTGATTTCGCCCATCTTCATCAGCTTGGGCAACATGCTCATGTCCCCGCCCGTGAAAGAAGTTATGAGCTGCCAGAACGACTTTGCAAACTCCTGTCCCTCCGCGCTGTCGGGCGCTATACCGTTATCGGCGTACTGCACGGCTTTATCGCGCAGGGCATTGAACTCGTTTATAAAGTCGAGGCCGCTCTGCCTGTCGAAGCGCCTGCGCAGAAAATCCAGCGTGTCGTCGTCGAAATATTTGATGAGCCAATAGTTGTCGTTGCCCAGCTGAAGATTGACTATAATGTCGGCGTATTTCTGAAAATCTACCGTCTGCATCTTGAGAACTTCGTCTTTTAGCGCCATGATATCATGCAGTGAACGGGTGAGACCCTCGATTTGCGCCTCTATCGCGCGGGCTTGTTCGGCGAGCGCGGAGGCGACCTCTTCGGGCGTGTCGGTATTCGTCAGCCTGTTCTTTATTTCACCTATCGAAAAACCGAGCGATTTTAACGAAAGTATGCGGTGCAGTTTTACCACATCCCTGTCGCTGTACAGTCTGCGCCCGCCCTCGCTCAAGGCCGAGGGGCTGAACAGACCTTCTCTGTCGTAATACTGCAGAGCGCGGACGGTCACGCCCATTTTTTTGGCTAGCTCGCCTACGGTCATGTATCCTTGGGGAATTGCTCTGTAATCGGACATATCTTTATCTCCTTATATCCATTATATTTCATTACGTTGCGTAACGAGCAAGCATTTTTTCAGGATTTTTTAAAATTAATATTTTTTGCCGACGGTAACAAACAGGGGGCGGCGGACTGCTTTTGCAGTCCGCCGCCCCTCTTTTTCAGGCACAATTTTTTGTTTGCAATCTTTATAATGTGGTTATATAATATTAGTAAAGATAAATTTAAGGAAGTGCTTTTTACATGGTAAAGATTGATATTTTTTCCGGTTTCCTCGGCGCCGGCAAGACGACGCTTATAAAAAAGCTGATTAAAGAAGCTTACGCTGGCGAAAAACTTGTGCTTATCGAAAACGAATTCGGCGAAATAGGCGTCGACGGCGGCTTTATGCAGGAGGCGGGCATTACGGTAAACGAGCTCAACTCCGGCTGCATATGCTGCTCGCTCGTGGGCGATTTTGCAAAGGCTTTGAAGCAGGTGGACGAGCAGTACCACCCCGACCGCATACTCATAGAGCCTTCGGGCGTTGGCAAGCTTTCGGACGTGGCCAAGGCGGTTGAACGCGCCGACCTTGAGGACGCAAAAATAAATTCGCTTACCACCGTGGTAGACGCCAACAAGTGCAAAATGTACATGAAGAACTTCGGCGAATTTTTCAACGACCAGATAGAGAGCGCGGCCTGCATAATTTTCAGCCACGTAGATCTCGTTTCCGACGCCAAACTTCAGGCGGCCGTCGAGCTCGTGCGCGCGCACAACGCAAACGCCACGATTGTAACTACCGATTTAAAGACGCTTAACGGCAAGGAAATTTTAAACGCCATGGAGCACACCTCCACCCTCGCCGACGAGCTTGAAAAGCTTGCGCATGAAGTGGGCAAAGAGCATGAACATCACCATCATCACGACGATGAGGACAAACATGAGCACCACGGCCACGACGAGTGCGGTTACGGGCACCACCATGACGATGATGACGAGCATGAACACGAGCACCATCACCACCACGATGACGACGAGCATGAACACCATGACCATGACGACGAATGCGGCTGCGGACATCATCACCACCATCACCACACCGACGAAGTGTTCACCAGCTGGGGCGCAGAGACGGGCAAGAAATTCACCGAAGAACAACTTAAAGGCATGCTTGCAAAGCTTTCGGACGCGGTATGCTACGGCACTGTATTGCGCGCAAAGGGCATAGTTGAAGGCGAAGACGGCGCATGGCTGCACTTTGACTATGTGCCCGGCGAGATTGACATAAGGCACGGCGCGCCCCTTTACACGGGCAGGCTGTGCGTTATCGGCAGCAAGCTCGACGAAGAGGAATTGAAAGAGCTGTTCCTTTAACGCAAATCTTGCCTTGAGGCGGCTTGCGATTTGCGTCAGATTGAGCGGCTTTGCCGCTCTTGCCGCGACCTTAAATAGCCCTCAGTTATATAGTCGCGGCAATTCACACCACTGAGGCGAAAGGGTTCGCAAATTGAGGCTTGCGGCGCGAAAGCGCGGTTTCGCCTGCAAACATATTTATTTGATAAATTAACGCAAATCTTGCCTTGAGGCGGCCTGCGATTTGCGTCAGATTGAGCGGCTATCCGCTCTTTCCTCATACCCCCCCCCATTATCATCCTGGGCGCAAACGAGGGACAATGGGACTGCAAAGCAAATTACCGCCGCGGTCAATTCATCGCTAACGCGCAATCAGGTGCGGCATATTGCCGCACCAATGCATACAAAAGGACTTATTTATGCAGGACGTATCCGTATTTTTATTTTTAGGATTTCTGGAATCCGGCAAGACAAAATTTATTCAGGAAACGCTTGAAGACCCGCGCATGGAAAACGGCGAGCGCACCCTGCTTTTAATATGCGAAGAGGGCATTGAGGAATACGCCGTTAAAAAATTCAAGGTAAAGAACGTCGCCGTCGAAACCATAGAGGACAAGGAGCACCTGAACGAATATACCTTAAATTACCTTACGCGTAAGTACAGGGCGGAGAGGGTAATTGTTGAATACAACGGCACGTGGATGTTGCAGGACTTTTTCGATGCCATGCCCGAAAGCTGGGTTATCAACCAGATGATGACCTTTTTCGACGCCAATACCTTTATAAACTACAACCAGAACATGCGCCAGCTTGTTTACGACAAGATTTACATGACGCAGATGGTAGTTTTTAACCGATTCAAGGGCGCCATGAGCAAGGACGACTTCCACAAGATAGTGCGCGGCATTACGCGCAGGGCCGATATCGTATACGAATACGTGGGCGGAAAGGCAGAGTTTGACGACATTGTAGACCCCATGCCATACGACATGGAGGCGCCCGTAATAGAGATAGAGGACAAAGATTTTGCGCTGTTTTACCGCGATTTATCGGAAAACACCCCCGCATATGTGGGGAAGACGGTAAAATTCAAGGGCATGGCGGCCGTATCAAAAAAGGTACCGCAGGGCTTTATAGTGATAGGCAGATACATTATGACCTGCTGCGAGGCAGACATCGCCTACGACGGGTTTGCGCTTAAGACCAACGGTCTTATACAGGACGTAAAAACCAAGGACTGGCTGACCGTTACGGCAAAAGTGGGCTACGAATACAACGCCGTTTACCGCGGCGAGGGGCCCGTACTTTCGGCAGAGAGCATAGAGAGGGCCGAACCCCTGCCCGCCGACCGGATGGTGGCCACATATTATTGATTTAACGGCATTTTTTGAAAATTAAAAGGCCGCAACATGAAGTCCGCCCGCAGCGCTTTAAAGCGCGGCGGGCGGACTGTTTTTTACACATAAAACATGCGCACACAAAGAAGTTACGGCGCGCAACAGTTTTTAATAAACGGTACAAAAAGTTTAAAAATACAGGCGCGGCGGTTGCGTTGCAACCGCCGCGCCTGAAAATTATTTACTTCTTTTTGTGGTATGTAAGGCGGCGGAAAGTGCCGTCTTCCTTGTGGATGACGATTTTAGCTTCCTGATTTTCGGCAAGTTTCTTTGCAAAATCTATCGCCTCGAGCTGGGTATTGAACAGCTTTATGGCCTTGGAGCCGCCGGCAATTTTAACCTGCCATCTGCCGTCCGCCTTGCGCTTGGCGATGTGATAGGTTTTGTTTGCCGCCTTGGCCTTTGCTTCAGCGAGCTGTGCCTGCGCCTCTTCCTGCGCGGCGCCGTCTGCGGGAGCTTCCTCAGATTGTTCGGAAGAATCGTCCGCATCGTCGGCAGGTTCTTCAGCAGAAGGTTCGTCGGCCACAGGTTCTTCCATGGCGGGTTCTTCAGCCTCCTCTTCCGCAGGCTCGTCAGCAAAGCTGTCCGAAACAGCAGATTGCCCGCCGCCCTGCTCTTCGGCGTCTGCGACGTCTTCGGCGGGTTCTTCAACTTCTTCCGCCTTGCCGCGCCTGCTTGCGCGGACTATGAGAATTATAACGCATACCGCGATAATCACGGCCGCCGCAACTATGACTATCCAGCCCCAACTGGTGAACCATTCGGGCAGAGCTACGAGTAAATTCATTCTGTTACCTCACATATATTATTTAATTAGATTATAAAGGCTTGCGGGAGCATTGTCAAGCGTATTTTAAAATTTGCCCTCAGTAAGACAGCAATTCGCCGTGCACTTTTACGGCAAATTTGTCCGTCATGCAGGACAAAAAATCAATGACGGCCTGTGCAAAAATTGTTTGAGTCTGCAACGTGCCGTAAATTTTTACATTTTTGCAGCGGCAGGCCTCGTCGAAAAGTTCGCCGCGCGGAACAATGTCTTCGATGCAGTATTTTGCCAGCCAGTTTGCAAACGACGAGCACAGAACGGGATAATTTTTTTGCGCTTTTACCACATTAGGCAGGGTATATTCCCCCGCGAACATGTCCGCGAGCACCTCGAAAAGGTTTTCGAGGACGAGGCGCGCGTAGTTCTGGTAAGGTTCAAAGCGCGGGTTGGAATATATATTTTTATAGTTGAAAGCCTTTACGGCGTTGAGCTTTTTGCTTGCCTCGGGCGAGAGCTTTATGCCCTCTTCGGGCGTGCTGTTGGCGCAGATATCCGAAATTAAATCGTGAATGATGACAGTGGTGTTTAAAGCGCCGCTCTCCTGTGCCATACTCTCGAGCTCATCCACCTGCGCGCGGGTTAAAAAGCCCAGAGCGAGGGCGTCCTCTATATCCCTGCCGATATAGGCGATTTTATCCGAAATTTTTACGACGCACCCTTCCCACGTGGCGGGCATGTATTTGCCGACGCGGTCAAACTCACCGAGGTCGATGAACTCCCTGCGCGGCTTTAAACCGTTTTCGTCGACTTCGCCGCAGTGGGAAATAATACCGTCGCGCACGGCGTATGTGAGGTTGAGGTTGCGCAGGTTTTTGAAGTTATCCTCCAGAAGTTCTAAACTGTCGACGAGGCGCAGGCCGTTGCGCTCGTGCCAGAACATGTGGCCGCAGTATTTTTTGGAGAGCGCAGACAGAACCTTTTCGCCGTAATGCCCGAAGGGCGCATGGCCGAGGTCGTGGCCGAAGGATATGGCGCGCGTGAGTTCGTCGTTCAATCCGAGATATTTTGCTATGGTATTGGAGACCGATTCGACGTGGGCGACGTGCTCGAGGCGGGTGCAGACGTGGTCGTTATCGACGTTATAGAACACCTGCGTTTTGTGTTTGAGCCGCCTGAACGCCGTGCTGTGCAGAATGCGCGTGTAGTCGCGCGCGAAGGGCGAACGTATTTCGTCCGCGCGGGAATAGAGTTCGGCGGGGCGGGCGACGAGTTCATCCCAACCCGGGTTGCCCTCCTGCGCCGCAACGTTTATAAATGCATTTTTGTTCATGACAATATTATATCATAAAACACGCGCCCTGTAAAGGGTGAGGGCGTTGCGAAGAGTAAAAGCGCAGCGGCGCGGGCAGATAGCCCGCGCCGCTGCGCGTGAATATTGAAAGACCTGCGCCTCAGCGCATTTAATTTTACCTGCGGCCCGAACCCTTGCGGCGCACCTTGAGTTTTGTGACGGCGCGCGCGAGCTGGGCCTGGGCGGACAGGTATTCCTGCCTGCTCCTTTTTTGCAGAAGCGCTTCCTTGGCGGCGGCCGCCTCCTCCTGCGCGCGGGCTGCGTCGATTTCTTCGGGGCGGAGTACGTAGTCGACGAGAAGCAACACATCGTTGTCCTCCACCTTCATTATTCCGCCTGCGACGGCGACGGTTTCGGGCGGTTCGCCGGGCACGGTGAAGCTGAGCTCGCCCGGGACGATGGCCGTTATGAGGTTGGCGTGGTCGGCGAGGACGCCGTACTGACCGTCGATCGCGGGGACGACGACGCTTTCGCAGTCGCCCTCGTAGAACAGCCTGTCTGCGCCGAGCAGATGCAGTTTAAAGGTCTTCATAAAAACACCCCTGATGACGTTGACCGCGGCATATGCGGCGGTCAACGCAAGTTTAAAGCCTTAATTGTTATTTTCGGATTTAAGCTCTTCGGCCTTAGCGCGGACGTCGTCCAGAGTGCCGACATTGTAGAACGCCGCCTCGGGATATTCGTCCATTTCGCCGTCTAAAATTGCCTTGAAGCCCTTTATTGTTTCGGACACGGGCACGTACACGCCGGGCATGCCGGTGAATTTTTCGGCCACGTGCATGGGCTGAGACAGGAACCTTTGAACCTTGCGCGCCCTGTAGACGGTAAGCTTGTCGCTTTCGGAAAGTTCGTCCATGCCGAGTATGGCGATGATGTCCTGCAGTTCGCTGTACTTTTGCAGCGTTTCCTGAACGCGGCGGGCCGTTTCGTAATGCTCCTTGCCGACGATGTCCTCTTCGAGTATGCGCGACGTGGATTCGAGCGGGTCGACGGCGGGGTAGATGCCCTGCTCGGCAATTTTACGGCTTAAAACGGTGGTCGCGTCGAGGTGGGCGAATACGGTTGCGGGGGCGGGGTCGGTGAGGTCGTCCGCAGGCACATATACGGCCTGAACGGACGTTACGGAGCCGTCGCGCGTGGAGGCGATGCGCTCCTGAAGTTCGCCCATTTCGTTGGCGAGCGTGGGCTGGTAGCCGACGGCCGAGGGCATGCGCCCGAGCAGTGTGGAGACTTCGGAACCCGCCTGAACGAAGCGGAAGATATTGTCTATGAACAGGAGCACGTCCTTCTTCTTGGCGTCGCGGAAGTATTCGGCCATGGTGAGGCCGGTCAGGGCGACGCGCATGCGCACGCCGGGCGATTCGTTCATCTGTCCGAAGACGAGCGCGGTTTTATCGGAGACGCCGCTTGCGGACATTTCGCGCCATAAGTCGTTGCCCTCGCGCGAGCGTTCGCCGACGCCCGTGAAGATGGAATAGCCGCCGTGTTCGCTTGCGACGTTGTGTATGAGTTCCTGAATGAGCACCGTTTTGCCGACGCCCGCGCCGCCGAACAGGCCTATTTTACCGCCCTTGGCGTAGGGTTCCATGAGGTCGATGACCTTTATGCCCGTCTCCAGCACTTCGGCTACGGGCGACTGCTGTTCGAATGAGGGCGCGGGACGGTAGATTCCCCACTTCTCCTCCGCCTCAGGGGCGGGCTTGCCGTCTATTGGCTGGCCGAGGACGTTGAACATGCGGCCGAGGGTGCATTCGCCGACGGGCACTTTGATGACGTCGCCTGTTGCGACAACTTCGGCGCCGCGGGCGAGGCCTTCGCACGGGCCGAGCATTATGCAGCGCACCGTGTCCCTGCCGATATGGGAGGCGACTTCCATGACGCACGTTTTGCCGTCTATTGCGACGGTGAGCGCGTCCCTTATTTTGGGCAGGACTCCGCTTTCGAACTTAACGTCCGTTACAGGTCCCGCTATGCGAACAATTTTTCCCGTATTCAAATTTCTTCCTCCTGACCGCGCGCGCGTGCGCCCGCGGCGATTTCGGTTATTTCCTGCGTGATGGCTGCCTGACGCAGCCTGTTGTATTCCACTTTGAGGTGGGAAATGAGCTCCTCCGCGCTGTCGTTGGCAGATTTCATGGCAATCATGCGCGCGTGCTGTTCGCTGCAGAAGCTGTCGACCAGCGCGCTGTAGATAAAGCCCGAGATATAGCCGGGCATTATGCGGTCGAGCACGGTCTCGGGCGAGGGCGCATACTCGAACGGATTGACTACGGGCTTTTCGGCGGGAGAATCGCTGAACTGGCTTCTGTGGAAGGGTATAAGCCTGGTTAAAAGGGCGACGTCGAGCATACCCTTCATATCGGTGTATGCCACATATATCTTGGCGAACGCGCCGCTGTTATAGCCTTCGAGCAGAATATCGGCGATCTCCCTCGCCCTGCGCATGGTGGGGTTCTGCGCCGTATAAAGAAAGGATTTTTCGATGGGTATGCCGCGCTGGGTCAGAAGCTGACGGCCGTATTCGCCGACGACGTACCACTTTATCGGACAACCTTCTTCGTACAGCGTTTCTGCCTTTTTGATGACGTTGTAGTTATACGAACCCGCGAGTCCTTTGTCGCCCGTGATAAGAAGGCAGGCGTAAGTGCCCTTTACCTTTTCGTTTTCGTCGAGGGGGTAGAGATAGCGGTTTTCGGGCAGTTCGCCCGAGCGGAAAATGCGCTTTATCTCCTTGCGCGTGGCTTCGAAATAGGGACGGGTGCGGTCGAGGTCGGCCTTGGCCTTGCGCATCTTCGCCGACGAAATGAGGTACATTGCGTTGGTTATCTTGCG
>CALVWX010000031.1 GCA_944368215.1 uncultured Clostridia bacterium
CGGAATTGCGGTCATAGACATACACGGTTGCACCGCCTTGGACGAGTTTCTGCGCCACCGCCCTGCCCGCGCCGCCCGCGCCGAGGAGCAGAACGCTTTTGCCTTGCACGTCCACCCCGTTGTTTCTGAGCATGAGCATGAAGCCGAGGCCGTCGGTGTTGTGACCCGAAAGGTCGGAGCACCTGACGGTGTTGACCGCGCCGAAAACGGCGGCGTCGCCTTCAATAGATTTAAGACGGGGCATGACGGCGAGTTTGTACGGAATGGTTACGTTGAAGCCGTCGTAACGGGATATTACGCCGTCAATCCATTTTTCGAAGGAGTCTTCGGGAATGGAAATTGCGTCGTAAGTTATATTGTTGCCCATGTTGCGGGCGATGAATGTGTGCATTTTGGGGCTGTCGGACTTGGAGACGTCCCTGCCGATTACTGCTAATTTCATTTTATATTCTCCTTTATGCTGCGGCTGCACTCGGCTATGAGGGCGCAGTACCGCTCCGCGGGAAGGGTTATTTCCTGACTGCGGCCGACGCTTTGGGGGGCGATGAGCGAGATGTGCGAAACTTCCGCGTTCTTTTTATCGAACTTTGCAAACTGCGCGGCTTTTTGAGCGTCGTCGTAGACGGGGATATTTTTTATGACCCTTTTTATGAGGTCGATTAATATATCTGCATATGCCGTATCGCACAAGCCGAGTTTTTTTGCGATGTAAATTTCGTAATACATGCCTATCAAAACAAACTCGCCGTGCGATTTGCGCTTGTAGTAAAGCTCGAAGGCGTGACCCGTGGTGTGGCCGAGGTTCAGGGTCTTCCTCTGCCCGCCCGTATCGCGTTCGTCGGCACATACTACCGCGGCTTTGTGGGCTATGCAGTCGTAAGTTATGCCCTCCATGAACTCTTCGGAAAAGAGTTTGTTTTTATTTTTTACGAGGCTTTTATAGATACCTTCGTCGAGCGCGCCGTACTTGATTATTTCGCCGAGACCGCAGCGCAGTTCGCGGCGGGGAAGGGTGCGAAGAAAGAGCGGGTCGACAATGACTTCTGACGGCTGATAGAAGGCGCCGATTATGTTTTTTACGCCCTCGAAATCGACGGCCGTTTTGCCGCCGACGGAGCTGTCTACCTGAGATAACAGGGTTGTGGGAATCTGCACGAGGTGAACGCCGCGCATGTAGAGAGCCGCGGCGAGGCCGGCTATATCCCCCACCACTCCGCCGCCGAACGCGACGACGATGGACGAACGGGTTACGCCCGCTTTGAGCATTGCCGAAAGAATGTTTAAAAGCTGACGGTAATTTTTGCTGCGCTCGCCCGCGGGGATGACGTGAACGGGGCTATTGCCGAAAGCCGACTCAATGTGGCTTTTATACAGCCTGTAGACGTTTGAATCGGTGACGATGAACAGGCGTTTATCCTTTAAAAGGGAAGTGCGTTCGGCGAAGGCGCCGTTGCCGCAGTAAATCGTGCTGTCGCACGAAGGCGTATTTATAGTTAAACTTTTCATGTTACGACAGGCGGGAATACCGCTCCTTTACCTCCCTTAAATTGTCTCCGCCGAGGCGTCCGGATATTACGTCTGCAATAGCGAATGCCGCTACGCTTTCTAAAATAACTTCGCAGGCGCAGATGGCGGCGACGTCGCTGCGCTCGGCCGCGGCCGTTGCGGGTTGGCCGGTTGCATAGTCGACGGTGTGCAGGCCCTTCATGAGCGTGGGAATGGGTTTCATGGCGGCGCGGAGGACTATTTCCTCGCCGTTGGACATACCGCCTTCTATTCCGCCCGCGTTGTTGCGGGAGCGGACGTATCTGCCGTCTTTTAAATAAATTTCGTCGTGGACGGCCGACCCGCGGTTGTATGCCACGCCGAAGCCCATGCCGACTTCGACGCCCTTTATGGCCTGAACGCTCATAAGTGCCGAGGCGAGAATGGCGTCGAGCTTGGTTGTGTACTGCATGCAGCTGCCGAAACCGCTTTTTAAACCTTTTATGCGTATTTCGACGATGCCGCCCGCCGTATCGCCCGCCTCCCTGAGCTCGTCTATGAGCGACATGGCCTTTTGCTGAATCGCGGGGTCGAGCATGAAGAGCGGCTGTGATTTCGCCGCGGCGAGCTCTTCGAAGGAGTACTCATTTTTATCCTCTATTCCGCAGACGCACTTTACGTAGCCCGAAACGGAGACGCCGAGTTCCTTTAAATAGCACATGGCTATTGCACCCGCCGCCACGCGGACGGCCGTTTCCCTCGCGCTGGCGCGCTCTAAAATGTTGCGCGCGTCGGTCTGGTCGTACTTCATGACGCCCGTTAAGTCGGCATGGCCGGGGCGCACCTTTGTAAGGCGTTTTTGAGTGACGTCGGCGCCTTCGGGAGCCATATACGGCTTCCAGTTTTCGTAATCGCGGTTGACAATTTCAAAGGCGAGCGGACTGCCGAGAGTGAGACGGTTGCGCACGCCCGATAAAATTTCTATTTTGTCGCGCTCTATCTTCTGCCTGCCGCCGCGGCCGTAGCCGCTCTGGCGGAGGGCGAGATATTGATTGATTAAATCTATATCGACGGGGAGATTTGAGGGCAGACCTTCGATTATGCCCACGAGCGCCTTGCCGTGGGATTCGCCTGCGGTTGTAAGTTTCATTATTTTCTCCTTTAAAAAGGCTTTTAACTGATTGAGTAGCCCTGCGCGGTAACCTTTACGGTTATATCGCCGTGCACGCTGGTAAGAAGGGGCGAGGAAACGGCGCTGCCGATATCGGCGAGGGCCTGAGCCGAGGGATAACCCGAATAATTTTCGCCGACAGAAATGACGGCGAGCGAGGGCTTTAACATATCGTACCACGAGGCCGAAGTGCACTCCTGCCTGCCGTGGCCGGGGACGGATACGACATCGCAATCTTCAAGCCGCACGCAAAAATCGCCCACAGGTGCGTAACTTCCGCCCGAAGCCGTTATGATTTTATAATCTTCGACCGCCGCGGAGAGGGCCTCGCCGCCCGCCGACGACGTGAAAGCAAAGCTTGTGCCGGCGTATTCGAGCCACAATATGGCCGAGGCATTGAGCATGTTGACCTGCGTTGCGGAGGAATTGAGAGCGGCGTAATAACCGGAAGGATTTTCGGGCGGGGAGGGCGAAAGGAATGTGAAAAAGTAATCTTCGCCGCTGGCGCCCGCGCCGTACTGGGAGGTTAAAAGGCTTGCGCCGCAATTTTGGAGCGCGTCCGCGGCGGACGAGTATGCCTGCGTTATGTAAGTATTGTTTACGGCGGGCATGAATACCGTGCCGACCTCTTTATATTTTACTATTTCGGCAATGCCGCCGCAGTATTCGCCGAGCACCGACGAACAGACGAGGTAATCGATTTTATCAATGCCGCGCGAGTTGAGTTTGCGGAGGATTGCGAGGTTGTTTGGATAGGAGCCGTCGCCGCCGTCGATTAAAAGCGTTTTGCCGTCGGGCAGTTCGCACAGCGTGCAGTCGCCGTAGCCGACGTCGAGAAAGGTGACGGTGAGCACTCCCTCCTCCCGCTCCTGCCTTGCCACGAGGTAGGCGGTTAAATATTTTACGGGCACGAAGACATTGGTTATTGCGAGCGCGGCGAAGAGAACGCAGATGACCGCCGCAGTTGCCGCCGCGGCTATGAGGCCCTTTGAAAGTTTAGTTTTTGCTTTGCCAGACTTCTTTTGTGCCACTCCTGCAATTTTCCCCGCGTATATTTATACAGAATATATTATACTATAGAGCGGCCGTTTTGTAAATTAAAACCCGCAGATTTTGAGCACAAAACCTGCGGGTTTATACCATAATTATGTAAAAATTTATCAGACGTACTCGACTTCCGCCCCGCTGACGCCCTGAAAAGCCTTTTGGGGCTTTACCTGATCGCGCAGGTGTTCGGGAAGAAGAATGAGAATCAGCCCCGTGCAGTTGACGAAGCACTGTCTGCCTATGCGCTTTACGCTTTCAGGCAGAACTACGCGCCTTAACGAGCGGCAGTTCATGAACGCGACGTCGCCGATTTCTTCTAACGTTTCGGGGAAGTCGAAGTCGGATAGAGAGGCGCATTCAGCGAAGGCCCAGCCGGATATTTTGGTGAGGCCCGAGGAGAAATGAACGCTCTTTAAATTGTCGCAATGGGAGAACGCGCCGTCGTGAAGGACGGTTACGCTTTCGGGCAGAATTACGTCGGTGAGGGCCGTGCAGAAATCGAACGCGCGGCGGCTTACGGCGGTTATTCCGTTGGGAATTACCACTTTTTCGAGCGAGCTGCATGCGTGGAAAGCGCTTTCGCCTATGAATTTAAGGGAGTCGGGCAGGTTGATTTTCTGCAGGGACGAACAGTTGGCGAAGGCGAGGTCGTCTATAAGTTCGACGCCCTGAGGAATTTCCACCTCCTTTAAATCTTCGCACCACGTGAAGGCGCGGGCGCCGATAAACTTTACGCTTTCGGGAATGTAGATATCGGTTATGTCGCTGTTGGCGAAGGCATTGTCGCCTATGCGCGTGATGAACGCGGGTATTTCAACCTGACGGACGGTGCCGATATATTTTACGAGCGTGGTGTCCTCTATGAGGAAATCGGTGAGATTGAGAAGCTCCCTTCTGCGGGCGGGCGAAATCTCTTCGGGCGGAACCTCGGCGGGAGTGACGGCCTCTATGCGCTGGCGGAGAGTGCGGTCGTCTTCGAGCTCTGTTATATCGTCGGGCAGAAGGGCGACGTTTACGTCCTCTTCGCTCTTTTCAGGTTCGGAGTCCGCAACTTGTTCCTCGCTTTCGCTGACATCGACGAGCATGGTAGTTGCTCCCGTTATTTTGCCGCGACTGACGTCTGCCTGAGGCACGACCTTGACTTCGACCGACGCGGAAGCCTGCTCCTCTTCCCTGACGGGCAGCTTTGCGCCGTGGTCAGAAAGAACCGGTTTTGCATAGCTTTCGTCAGCGGCGTCGTCCCATTCGGCTCCGAACTCCTCGTCGAATTCGGCTTCGAGACCCGACGAGGCATAGAAGCGGAAATAAATATTCTGAGGGTCGGTAAATATTTTATTGACCTTGACGCGCTTGAAGAGGGCGCCGGGGATTATTACTTCTTTTAAACTGTCACAGCCGTAAAAGGCGCGGTTGCCTATCCGCACGAGGCGGAGCGGGGCCGCAACTTTTTCTATCGATTTGCAGTCCCTGAAGGCTTCGGGCGCGATGCGCCTGACGTAAGAAGGAATTATCACTTCCTTTTCGTCGCCTTCGTACTTATAGAGCGTGCCGTTTTTTATGAGAAAATCGCCTGAATTAGACATCATTTTCGCCTCTGCCAATCATTATTTGTTCTATTTTAACACAAACTGTTGCATTTGTAAAGGGTACAGACAAAAAAAGCCGCGCAAAATGCGCGGCTTTTTTGCATTTTATGACCAAACCAAATCAGAACGATTCGTGAATGGTTCTGGAGATGACGTCGTCCTGCTGCTCTTTGGTAAGTTTGTTGAAGTTTACGGCATAGCCCGAAACCCTTACCGTGAGCTGGGGATACTTTTCGGGATGAGCCTGCGCGTCGAGAAGGGTTGCCCTGTCGAACACGTTTACGTTGAGATGATAGCCGCCGTCGGCGACGTATGCGTCGAGCATATTTACAAGATTGTCTACTCTTGACATAATTTTTACCTCTTTGTTTGATTCTTGCAAGTAAGGAATATCTTACTTTATTCATCTGCGACTGCATGGCCGCGGATTTGCGCGCTTTTTAAGGGCGGATTAGTCGTCCTTGCCGAGCGACGCGGGAGTTACGGAGAATGTGTTGGAGATGCCGTCCCTCGAATATTCGTAGGGGAGTTTTGCAACCGATTCGAGCGAAGCCAAAGCTCCCGAGGAATCCCTGCCGTGCATGGGGTTTGCACCGGGCGCGAGGGGCTGGCCGGCCCTTCTGCCGTCGGGCGTGTTTCCCGTCTTTTTGCCGTACACGACGTTTGACGTGATGGTGAGGATGGACATGGTGGGAACGCTTTCGCGGTAGGTGTAATGGCTCTTGATTTTGTTCATGAAGGTCTTGACGAGCCATACGGCTATGCTGTCAGCGCGGTCGTCGTTGTTGCCGTACTTGGGATAGTCGCCTTCGATTCTAAAATCGGTGGCGAGACCCTCCTCGTTGCGGACGGGATAGACCTTGGCATACTTGATTGCGGAGAGCGAATCGGCCGCGCACGAAAGTCCCGCAATGCCCGTTGCGAAGAAACGCCTTACCTGCGTATCGTGCAGGGCCATTTCCAAAGCTTCGTAGCTGTACTTGTCGTGCATGTAGTGAATGAGGTTGAGGGTGTTGACGTACAGGCCTGCGAGCCAGTCCATCATCTGCTCGTACTTCTGGATTACCTCGTTATAATCGAGGGGACCGTCGCCCGAGATGGGCGCGAACATGGGCGAAACCTGAAGGGCCTTGCCCGTCTTTTTATCCTTGGTAAGTTCATCCTTACCGCCGTTGATGGCGTACAGAAGGCACTTTGCAAGATTTGCCCTTGCGCCGAAGAACTGCATGTCCTTGCCAACGCGCATGCAGCTTACGCAGCACGCGATGCAGTAATCGTCGCCCATTTCGGGGCGCATGAGGTCGTCGCTCTCGTACTGAATGGCAGAAGTTTCGATAGAGGTCTTTGCGCAGAACCTTTTGAAGCCGACGGGCAGGTTTTTGGACCAAAGCACCGTGAGGTTGGGTTCGGGCGCGGGGCCGAGATTTTTAAGGGTGTGGAGAATACGGAAGGAGTTTTTGGTGACGAGCGTTCTGCCGTCCACTCCCATGCCGCCTATCGATTCGGTTACCCATGTGGGGTCGCCGGAGAAGAGTTCGTTATATTCTTTTATCCTCATGAACTTGACTATGCGCAGCTTCATGACGAACTGGTCGATGAGCTCCTGCGCGTCCTTTTCGGTGAGGACGCCGCGCTTTAAGTCGCGCTCGATATAGATATCGAGGAAGGTCGAGTTGCGGCCTATGGACATTGCGGCGCCGTTCTGGTCCTTGATAGCGCCGAGGTAGCCGAAGTACAGCCACTGAATGGCTTCCTGCGCCGTTTCGGCGGGACGGGAGATATCGAAACCGTACTCTGCGGCCATCTTTTTGAGGTCGCCCAAAGCTTTTATCTGCTCGGACAGTTCCTCGCGGTCGCGGATTTTATCGGGCGTCATGTCACCGTCCATGTTGAGCTTGTCCTGCTGCTTGTGCTCTATGAGATAGTCTATGCCGTAGAGCGCGACGCGGCGGTAGTCGCCGACGATTCTGCCCCTGCCGTAGGTATCGGGCAGGCCGGTAAGAATGTGGGCGGTGCGGGCGCGTCGCATTTCGGGCGTGTACGCGTCGTAAACGCCGTCGTTGTGCGTCTTGCGGTACTTGGTGAATATTTCCTTGACATTGGGGTCGATTTCGTAGCCGTACATGTTGAGAGCCTGTTCGGCCATCTTTATGCCGCCGAAGGGCTGAAGGGCGCGCTTGAAGGGCTCGTCGGTCTGCAGGCCGACAATTTTTTCGAGATTTTTGTCGATATAGCCCGCCTTGTGGCTGGTGAGAGTGGAAACGATGGACGTATCCGCCTTTAACACGCCGCCTGCGGCGCGCTCCTTGGCGGAGAGGTCGAGTATCTCGTTCCAGAGTTTCTGCGTGGCCCCGGTGGGTCCTTCAAGGAAGCTGTCGTCTCCCTCATAAGGCGTGTAGTTTTTCTGGATGAAGTCGCGCACGTTTACTTCGTCGTCGCTCCATTTTCCGGGAACAAATCCTTCCCATGCTTTATATGTCATAAATACCTCATTAATAAGATTTAATCTTAATTAGTTTTATATAGAATATTATATTTTAAAGATATTGTCAAGCGTTGGCGGCAGGAAAAATAATGAAATTTTGCGCCGTTAAAGCCTGAGCGCGGACGGGATCACATTTTATTTGATTATTGCTTTGAATATTCTTCGAGTTTGGCTTCTATCCAGAGGGATAAAATTTCTTCGGGCTGGTAACCCGAGCACTTTGCGATTATCTTTTCGCCGTCGGCGAGAATTATCGTAGGTATGCGGTCGACGGAATATTTTTCGATTGCCTCGGGGCGGGATTCGATGTCTATTCTTTCGAACGCGAGATTGTTCTGCAAGGCGACGGCGTTGAGCTGGGGCAGAAGCGCGTGGCAGCTTGCGCACGAATCGCCGCTTATTTCGATGAGTTTCAGCATGTTATTTTTAAAATTTCCTTTGCATTTTTTACGCGTTCGGGCGAGGGCGGCTGAACGCCTTCGAGAGGGTAATCGATGCCGAGTTTTTTATACTTTACCGCGCCCATTGTGTGATAGGGAAGCACCTCCACCTTGCTCACGTTACCGAGCGAGGAGATGAATTCTTTAAGCTTATATAAATATTTGTCGTCGTCGGTTATGCCGGGCACGAGCACGTGGCGTATCCAGACGGATTTGCCGATTTGCGCCAGATACCGCGCGAAGGCGAGTATGTTTTTGTTGGAATGGCCCGTGAGCTTTTTATGTTCGGCTTCGTCAATGTGCTTTATGTCCAGAAGGACGAGGTCGGTGACGGCCAAAAGCTCGTCGAAGGCGCGGGGCTCGTCCTCGTTATATAAGACGCCCGACGTGTCGAGAGCGGTGTTTATGCCTGAGCGTTTTAAAATAGTGAACAGCTCGCACACGAACTGCGCCTGCATGAGCGGTTCGCCGCCGGAGACGGTTACGCCTCCGCCGCCGGTGAAATAATTTTTGTATTTTAAAACGCGGGAGGCCACCTCCTCCGCTTCATACTCCGTGCCTGCGGAACAGCTCCACGTGTCGGGGTTGTGGCAATACTGACAGCGCATGGGACAGCCCTGCATGAACACGACAAAGCGTATGCCCGGCCCGTCCACCGTGCCGAAAGATTCAAACGAATGAATTTTTCCCCTCATTGACCCCTCCTTTGTAAAAGCGGGGTGACCCCGCCGTCGTACTCCGCAATCATGCTTTACATACAATGCGGACGCGTCCTGCGGCCAACATGACATGCCGCGACGAAGTTATGCAAAGCGTATGTTTCGCGATAACATAAAAAAGGGCAATTTACCGTTTTAAAGATAAATTTGCCCAGACGAACGACGCTTTTGCCCCTGCACGCTCCCATGCGGTAGACCGCTCATTCGTCAGTTGCGGGCAAGGTTTTGTTTTTTGTATTCGTATTGTAACATTTATTTTGTTGCTTGTCAATAGTATTTGCACTAAATGTGGAATGAAAAAATTTTACAAAACACAATATATTGTGCATGTGGCCAAATATTAAACAAAATAATATATGAGCCCGACAAGGGCGCCGGCAAAGACGCCGAAAACTATTATCGCGCCCGCGACGGTGAACATTTTGGCAGCCATGCCGTATATCCAGCCTTCTGTTTTGAACTCTATTGCGGGCGAAGCGACGGAGTTTGCAAAGCCCGTTATCGGGACTATTGACCCCGCGCCGGCATAGCGGCCGATGCGGTCGTATACGCCGAGACCGGTTAAAAGGCAACCGAGAAAAATTAAAATGACCGACACGGTGCCCGCGAGCACGTCGCCCGTAAGCCCGGCGAATTCAAGCATATACCTGAAGAACTGGCCGATTGTGCATATGAGACCGCCGACGCCGAATGCGGCCGCGCAATTTTTGAAGTGTTTTGTGCGCGGTTCGTGCAACTTTACATATTCGAGGTAATTTTTGTTGTAATTTTCCCTGTGCTTGCCCGTCATTTGCTGCTGCCGTCCTTTTGGGGCTTTATCAGACTTTCGCGCTCGTCGCGGCGGGTGAGGTCGATATCCTTTTTCATACCCATATTTTGGGCGGTGCGGCGCAAAATTATTCAACCGAGGGCGATATCTAAAATCATCATAAGCGCCAAGCCCGCCACTACCCCTAAAGTGGCCTTTAAAATTAACGCAAATCTCGCCTTGGGGCGACTACGATTTGCCGTTATTTTGAGCGGCTTCGCCTCTCTGGGCGCAATCCTGAACAGCCCTACATTTATATAATTGCGCCCATTCACTCCACTGAGGCGCAGGTATGCGCAAATTGTGTTGCGCGGCGTGAAGGCGCGACTTCACTTGCGCCTTTGAATACTTGAATTTATCCTAATGCAATATCCAATATCATCATAAGCGCAAAGCCCGCCACGACGCCCAAAGTAGCTTTGATTTTGCCGTTTTCGAAGCTCTGCGGGATAAGCTCGGAGCAGACGACGGCGAGCATGGCTCCCGCCGAAAAGGCGAGCGCAAAGGGCAGAATGCCCGAAACAAACGTGCAGGCGACTGCGCCGAGGACCCCGGCGACAATTTCCACCGCGCCAGAAAGCTGGCCGATAAAGAAACTTTTGAATCGCGAGCAGCCGTTGGCGCGCAGGGGAAAGGCTATGCACATGCCTTCGGGAAAGTTCTGCACGCCTATGCCGAAGGCGAGCATTACCGCCGGAATGACGGCCGAAGAGCCGCCTATCGCCGCGAAAGCCACGCCGACTGCCATTCCCTCAGGAATGTTGTGAATGGTGACTGCCGCGCAGGTGACCGCGCCCGAACGGGCGTTTTTGCTTGAAAAAAGATTGAGCTTTGTGACTGCGATATCTGTAAGAACTATTAAAAGTCCCCCCGCAACAAAACCCGAAGTGAGGATTATATATGAAAACTCCCCTCCCGCTTCGAGCGCGGGCAGAAGAAGGGAAAAGAAAGCCGACGCGAGCATTATGCCCGACGCGCCGGACATCATGAGGCTGAACGCCGAGGGGCTGACGTTTTTGAAGAAAAATACGAGCATTGCGCCCGCGGCCGTCATCGCCCATGTGAACGTGCAGGCGATAAGCGCCTGCTGCCAGCCGCAAAGGCTTACAAAGTACTGCAAAACTTATCTCCCGTAGAAAGACATTATATTGCAGTTTATGCCGCAAAGCATTAAATGAGTTACCGCGGGCGGTTTAAAAAGTCACGCCCCGCCGCGCATAGCGCGGCGGGGCGTGACTTTATGCGTATGGGTTACCGCAGCATAGCGCGGCGGTCGCACAGAGCCGAAATCAAATTTCGATTGTCAAAAAACTACCATTTTGGTAGTCATAGGTTTATTATACTAACAAAATGGTAATATGTCAAGTGGGCGATGCGATAAAAAAATATGGAAATTATACTGGGAAAACGATTGAAAGAACTGCGGCTGGAGCAGAAACTTACCCAGCGCGAGGCCGCGGCCGCGCTTGGGCTTAACAGCGTGACCTACCTGCACTACGAAAAGGCGCAGAGAGAACCGCCGCTTACAGTGCTTGCGGACATGGCACAATTTTACGGGGTTTCGGTAGATTATCTTTTGGGACTGACAGATTACTGAAAGCCCCTTTTTATGTTTGGGGCGCGCGGGCGCGGCTTTTGTAAAGCCGCGCCCGCGCGCCCGTTCTTTTACTTAAAATAATTTACGGCAGAGGCTGAACGCTGTTGTTTATATACTTGCAGAAGCGTATTTTATAGCCGTTTGTTTCCTGCTCCTCGCCCTCTGACGCGAGGGTAAAATTTTTGTCTGCGTCGAGGTCGGGGAAGAAAGTATCCGCGCCCCCTTCGGCGTCCACTTTTGTCACGAGCACCTGACTACAGTATGGCAAAAGCATACGGTAAATGCTTTCGCCGCCGATTACGTAAACTTCGCCTTCGGTGACGTTCCTTATTGCGTTGAAAAGCTGAGGGCAGTCGCGCACTATTATGCAGTCATTGCGCTCGGGCAGGGTTGCGGAAAGAACTATATTGAGCCTGTTTTTAAGGGGGTTGCCGCCCGGGAACGAGCGCAGCGTGTTGCCGCCCATGACGACGGCGTTGCCCGTGGTCGTTTCCTTAAAAAATTTCATATCGGCGGGCAGGCGGAACATCAGCGAATTGCCCCTGCCTATGCCCCAGTTTTTATCTGCATGAACTATAGCTTTCATTTTACCCCCCCACTATCACTCCGCTACGGGGATAACGTATTTTTTCTTGTTGCACTCGTAATTTTCGAGCCTGAAACTGTCGACGGTGAAGTCGTAGAAATTCTTAACATCGGGGTCGACGACGAGCTTGGGCGCGGGATACTGGGGCATTCCGATAATCTCCTTTACAATCGGAATATGCCTGTCGTAGATATGCGCGTCGGCGATGACGTGCACGAGCTCGCCCGCCTTGAAGCCTGAAACCTGAGCCATCATGATAAGAAGTATGGCGTACTGCGTGACGTTCCAGTTGTTGGCGGTGAGCATGTCGTTGGAGCGCTGGTTTAAAATTGCGTTGAGCGTGTCGCCAGAAACGTTGAAAGTCATCGAATATGCGCAAGGGTACAAGTGCATTTCGTGAAGGTCTTCGAAATTATAGATATTTGTCATTATGCGGCGGCTTGAGGGGTTGTTTTTGAGGTCGTACAGCACCCTGTCAACCTGATCGAAATCTCCCTCCTTATAGTGGTGCTTTACGCCCAGCTGGTAGCCGTAGGCCTTGCCGATAGAACCGCTTTCGTCCGCCCACTGGTCCCAGATTTTGGAATTGAGGTCGTGAATGTTGTTGGATTTTTTCTGCCATATCCACAAAAGCTCGTCTATGCACGACTTGAAGGCGGTGCGTCGAATGGTTAAAATGGGAAATTCTTCCTGAAGGTTGTAACGGTTGACTATGCCGAATTTTTTTACAGTGTGGGCGGGCGTGCCGTCACTCCAGCGCGGGCGGACGGGAAGGTCGGTATCCCATACGCCGTTTTGCATAATGTCGTTCATATTGTCTATAAAAATGCGGTCTGCCTTGCTCATGTCGCTTCTCCGTGGTTTTTAAATTTTCTGCTTTAATCATTTTAGCACAACAATGCCCCGCCGTCAATTCATAGCGGGGCGGGATATTCAAAAGGCGTCCTTTTGAGTGGCGCGCCACTTTTTGGCGATAAGCTTTGTTTTTACGGCGCGGGGGACAAACTTTGATGCATGATAAACGAGTTTGTTTGCCACGCCCGGCACATATAATTTTTTGCCTTCGTCGGCAGCGCGTAGTGCCTTGGTTGCCACATATTCAGGGGTCTTTGCGGCGATTTTGCCCCACACGCCCTGCGTTTTTATATATTCCTCCACGTCGGGGCGGGTGTGGATTGCGCCCGGCAGAACGGCGGTTACGATTACCCCCGTTTTACGGTATTCCTCCGCAATGGCGAGCGAAAAACTTGTAAGCGCACCCTTTGCCGCACTGTAAACTGCAAAATACGGCATAACGTACGCGCCGCAGATTGAGGATATGTTTATAATTTTCAGGCTGTCCGCCCTGCGGTTTATGCAAAAAAGGCACATGGAAATTGCACCCTCTAAATTGGCGCGGAGCTGAAAGGTGAGCTTCGCCTCGTCGTAGAGTGCAAAAGCTTTCTGAATGTCAGCACCGGCAACGTTTATGAGGCGTGAAAAATGCAAATCTCCCGCGTCTCCATACAGAGCCGCGCGCGAATTTTCGTCCGCGAGGTCGCACGGGAAGGTGCGTATTTCGGCTTCGGGCCGCAACTGTCTGAGGGCGTGCGAAAGATTGGCGAGCTTGTCCGCGCTTCTGCCCGTAAGATATAAATTTTCGCCGCGGCGCAGACATTCCATGGCAAAAGCCTTGCCCAGATACCCCGTCGCGCCGGTGATAAGCGTGTAATTCATACAACGATTATATCATACCGTCGCGAAAATGTATAGCTTTCAGCTAAAATTTACGTTGAGGAGGCAATCGCAGACGGCAATCTGCAGGGCGCGCACTTCGCGGGCATAGACGTAAGCAGGATCGAGGTCGTCCACGAGAGCGAGGAGATAATTTATTTCGGAGTAAAGGGCATTGCCCTCGTTTTCCGACATGGCGGCATTGAGAACCGCGCGGGCATTTCCGAGCACTGATACCGCGGCCGCATTGGTGAGCGTACCGCCGTCCAGGCCGTTGGCCGTTTCATAAAAGAGAGAGCCGAGCTGACTTAAAGTGGCGAGCGCCCCTGAGATATTGCTTTTTTGGCCTGAAAGACGGCGCGGAATGTCGTATCCCCCCGCATATGCTTCGATTACCTGGCATGAAAGACCGTCGTCGGCGAGCGACAACATGACGCTTTCGGCGTCCTCACGGCTGTAGTAACATGCTACGGCGACATGGTAATTGCTGCCGAGTTTAATTATATAGCCCGCGCCGCCGTAGCTTTGGACTGTGGAAGAAATTGAGCTTGCGGAGTGCGCATCGTCTGCGCTTTTGTAGCACACAAAATAAAATTGCGCCGAAAAATCTATCCTGCTTCCGCACGAAGGAATTGCGGCGATTATCGCTGCGGCGATTATAATTGCCGCCGCGAGAATAACGGCGATTATGCCGCGCTTGCAGCTTTTTTTCATACTTTATTTTACGGGCCGCGGCAAAAAGTTATGAACGGTTAAATTATCGCAAATAATTTTATATAACGGTAAAAAAATGCTTGCTTAAAATTAATTTATCATTTATAATAATTTATGCTTTTGCAATGAGGTTACATGCTACTGTGGCTCAGTTGGTAGAGCAGCTGATTCGTAATCAGCAGGTCGCCGGTTCGAGTCCGGCCAGTAGCTCCATCGCCGAGGCAAAGCGCAGTTTTGAAAGAAGGCAATTATATTTGCCTTCTTTTCTTTTTTACGCTTGCCGCGCCTCTTTCGCGCAAAAGCTACGGTTTTGCGCGAGGCTTTTGAACTTATTTATGCGCGCCGCGCGAAAGCAAACTTCACCTATGCAAACCCCTGCTTACGCATATGCACGCTTTTGCTCGTTTGCTTCATATTGGAGTTTCCTCCGTGCAGGCACGAGGAAAACTCTTATTGTCGGAAAAATATTAAATCCCTGCAGGATATAGATATCTTGCAGGGATTTTTCTTTATCGGCGGCAATCTTTTCACTCCGACTGTTTTGCATTTTTTAATCGATTATATTTTCGCGCGAAAAAAGCGGCGAATTAAAAAACTCCGTCAGGTCTATCTCTAATCCCTGAGCTATGGCGTTTATGTTCTGAATATTTGTACCCTTGTTACGCATCTTGCGAATATCGGCTATGGTTGTTTCAGCAAGGCCGCTGAGTTGCGCAAGCCTGTATTGTGTGAGATTTCTTTCTTCCATAAGTTGATTTATACGCAAAGACAGCGCCTCAGCAAGTGTCACCTATACCTACCTCCTCCCGTTCGGACGGGTTCCAAAATTGGTATAAGTATAAGGCAATTTAAATTTTTAATACTGAGCTTATCCGTAGTACTTCGATTTCGCTTTGTATTTTTAGAACATTATGTTATAATGTCCTCAGGGAGAGTGAAATATGATTGTAACATTTTGCGGACACAGAGATTTTATTGAAACGGCGTCCGCCGAAAGCGCTTTGACGGGGCTGCTTGAAAACTATGCACGGCAAAACGAAAAGCTGGTCTGCTATAACGGCGGGTACGGAAACTTCGACTATTTTGCCGCAACGTGCGTAAGCAATTTGCAAAGACGATTCGCAAATATTTTAAACTGTCTTGTTATACCGTATATCTGCCCTCAATTTCTTGAAAAGATAAGCGAGGTTAAAAAGCGTTTTGACCAAACAATATATCCGCCATTGGAGAACGTGCCCAAAAAATACGCCATAATACGACGCAACGAGTGGATGATTGACAACGCCGACGTGTTGTTTGCCTGCGTGCGCAGTTCGTGGGGCGGCGCCGCGCGCACTCTGAAATATGCAAGGAAAGAGGACAAAATAATTGAATATCTGCCCGTTTAAGGTATCGCCGTGCGCCGCTGCAAAAACTTATGTATAGAGAATAATCTCCTTTAAACGGCGGTCGTTTTACAGATTCGGCAAAAAAGAAGAAGGATTTACCGCAATTCCGATAGGGAATTTTGGTAAAGGCCGCCCTTTGAAAAAGAGAGCAGGCGTGGCGTGAAAGCCACGCCTTTTCTCATGTCTTATGTTATGCCCGCTGCTGCGGGCTTTTTTAACAGCTCGAACCGTCGTACTCATCGTCGTCGAGAAAGTCCGGAAACTCCACAGCGCCTATAAAGTTATACACTATTTCGACTTCCTGCCTGTAATGCCCATTTTCCTTCCGCTTTTCGTGTATGATAATTTTGTCCACAAACGAGCGTATGATTTCGGGCGTCAGTTCTTCGATGCTGCTATACTTCTCCACCAAACACAGAAAATCGAGTATTTCGTCTTTCTCTTTTTTGTCCTTCTCGATTTCCGCTTTCAGCGTTTGCGCTTTCTCTGTCAGCTCCGCCTGTTCGGTTTCGTATGTATCGCTCAGTTTCAGATACCGCTCTTCCGACAGTTTCCCCGCTACTTTGTCCTCGTAAAGGCTTTGAATGATTTTATCCAACGCCTTTATGCGTTCTTCCGCAAAAGAGAGTTCCCGCAGGTTTTCCTTTATTTCCTGTTTCGTCTTGACCTCGGAATTTTTCTCCAACATCCGCAAAAACTCTTCTTTTTGCGATTGCGCGAACCGCAGTGTCCGTCTCAAATCGTCTAAAAGCAATGTTTCCACGGCTTTCACGGTGATCTGATGCGAAGTACAGAGATTTTTCTTCTTTTTCCGGTAGGTAGAGCAGTTAAAGTATTCTGCCTGTTTCATCGTAGTGCAGCGACACAGATACATTCTCTTTCCGCAGTCCGCACAATAGAGCATACCCGAAAGCGCGTTCATCTCGCCCATTGGCGTCGGTCTCCGTTTACATTGCCGTATCTTCTGCACGGTGTCGAAGGTCTGCCTGTCGATGATGGCATCCTGCGTGTTCTCGAACACGAGCCATTCATCTTGCGGGAGTTTGATACACTTTTTAGACTTATACGACTTCTTACAGTATTTGAAATTTACCGTACAGCCCGTATATTCCAAGTTTTCGAGTATCCCCGCGACAGTTTTCTGATCCCATATCTCCGAGCCTTCCCGTATCTTCAATGACGTAGGCAACCCGTGCTTATGGAAGTACACGACAGGCGTATCGACCTTTCGTTCCGTCAGTATCCGCGCTATCTGCGTAGGCCCGTATCCGTTCATGCACAGGGAGAATATCTCCCGTACCGTTTCCGCGCCTTGCTCGTCGATTACCCATTTCTCTTTATCGTTCGGGTCTTTCTTATAGCCCAGCGGCAGGAGGGTCGTGATATGCTTTCCCGCATTGCCTTTCGCTTTTACAACCGCGCGTATCTTCTTGGAACAGTCCTTCGCATACATCTCGTTCAGGATATTCTTGAACGGCGTGATGTCGTCGTCGGGATTGAGTTCGCTGTCCACCTGATCGTACAC
>CALVWX010000032.1 GCA_944368215.1 uncultured Clostridia bacterium
GACCGGGGTCGAACCGGTATGGTATCGCTACCACTGGATTTTGAGTCCAGCGCGTCTGCCAATTCCACCACAGCGGCGCATCTTTTAATATTATATAATAAAGACAAATAAAAATCAAGTGATTTTAGTTTGAATTATGGAAAAACTCGTTCTCATAGACGGCAACAGCCTTTTAAACCGCGCATTTTATGCAACGCCCGTGTTCTCTACTAAAGACGGACAGCCTACGAACGCAATATTCGGCTTCGTTAAGCTTACGCTTAAGATAATAAGCGATCTGAAGCCGAAATACATGGCTGTTGCGTTTGACCTTAAAGCACCTACGTTCAGACATAAAATGTACGACGGGTATAAGGCTACGCGCAAACCGATGCCGCCTGAACTTGCCGCACAGGTTGAACCATTAAAGAGTCTTCTTTCTGCAATGAACATCGCAATGTTTGAAAAAGAAGGTTTGGAGGCCGACGATATCGTCGGCACTCTCTCCAACCGCTTCGACGTGCACAGCTATGTTTATACGGGGGACAGGGACAGTTACCAGCTTGTCGACGCTAATACAGACGTGTATTTTACCAAACGCGGCGTAAGCGACCTCTTAAAGCTCGATATAAACAATTTTGTAAACGAAGTAGGTGTAAAGCCTAAACAGATAATTGACCTTAAAGCTCTCATGGGTGACAAGTCGGACAACATACCGGGAGTCGCCGGCATCGGCGAAAAAACTGCGCTCGGTCTCGTCCAGACTTATGGCTCGCTCGACGGCGTGTATAAAAATATAAATGTGATTAAAGGCGCGGTAAAAGACAAACTGATAAGCGGAAGGGAGATGGCCTACCTTTCGTATAAGCTTGCAACAATAGACAGAAACTGCGACTTCGAGGCAAAGCTTGAAAATTGTGCGGTCAGCGATAAATATTCTTCCGAAGTCAGGGATATCTTTACCAAATTTGAATTTAAAAGTCTGTTAGCTCTCGATATCTTCGAAGAGGAAGACAGGGAGAGCAAAGCAGCTTCGACAGAATACCCTCAGCGCGAGGTTATAGGTGACCTTGCCGCTCTTGAAGAGCTTTGCCGCCGCGATGGTAATTTTTTCATTGATTGCAACCAAAATTCGGTAAAAATTTATGCGTCCGGCAAACAATATGAATGTCAGATCAGCAACGACCTTTTGGGGGGGATCCCTGCCGAAAGTTTTTATGATGCGGTAAAAAATATTTTAAGTAACGCAGATGCTCACTTAACGGTATTCGATTTAAAAAAGTTTTTGCACGTTATCGGGTACGGGGATGATGCGCTCGTCTGCTCGTTCGACGATATTTCCGTCATGAAATATATCGCCGATTTCTTCGACCAAAGCTCAAATATGGTTGAACTTTGCGAATATTATGGCTATAATGCGATTTATTCTGCTTATTTATTAAGTATTATGCGTGACAAATATGCGGAAAAACTTATTGCCGACGGGTCTTCAAAGCTGTACGAAGAAATTGAAAAGCCGCTTATTTTTGTTCTTTTCGATATGGAACGTGCGGGAGTAAAAGTCGATATAAAAGCATTGGATAATTTTTCCCGCGAATACAGCGCTAAATTGGAAGAACTGAGCAAAAAAATCTTCGAAATGTGCGGATGCAATTTTAATCTGAATTCGCCTTCACAGCTCGGTCAGATTTTGTTTGAGAAATTGGGACTGAAGTCAGGCAAAAAGAATAAGAACGGAAAGTATTCTACTAGTGCAGAAATTTTGGAAAAACTTGCCGACGAAAGTCCCGTTGTGCAGTTGATTTTAAATTACAGACAGTATCAGAAGCTGTATTCGACTTACGTTGAAGGTTTCCGGCCTTTAATAGACAATGCAACGCAGTTAGTGCATACAACATACAATCAGACCGTTACTACGACGGGCAGACTTTCGAGCGCTAATCCCAACCTTCAGAACATTCCCATACGCGAAGATGAAGGCAGGGAGCTGCGCAAGTTATTCATTCCCCGCAACGGTAACGTTTTTATCGACGCGGACTATTCGCAAATAGAATTGCGGCTTCTGGCCCATTTTTCCGGCTGCAAAGAGCTTATAGAGGCATATAATCAGGGAAAAGATATTCATGCCGTTACGGCTTCGCAGGTCTTTGGCGTGCCGCTTGAAAATGTAACTCCTAAAATGCGCTCTGAAGCAAAGGCCGTTAATTTCGGCATCATCTATGGAATCAGCGATTTCGGACTGGCCAAGAACCTAGATATTCCAGTAAAAACTGCGCGTGAATATATAGATAATTACTTCAAAACTTACAGCGCCGTAAAGGAATACATGCAATCAAACGTGGATTTTGCCAAGAAAAACGGCTACGTTGCAACTTTGACGGGCAGAAAACGGTTCATCCGCGAAATAAATTCGAGCAACTACAATATGCGCCAGTTCGGTGAACGGGCGGCGATGAATATGCCGCTTCAGGGTTCAAGTGCAGATATTATCAAAATAGCCATGATAAATGTAGTCAATTCTCTTAAAAGCAGAGGACTTAAGGCAAAACTTATTCTTCAGGTGCATGATGAGCTTGTTCTCGATTGTCCTGCCGAAGAAGAACAAGAGGCTTCGCTCGTCCTAAAAAGCGAGATGGAGAATGCAGTCAGGCTGAATGTGCCGCTCAAGGTAGACGTGCATTCCGGTAAAAATTGGTATGAAGCAAAATAAAATAATCGCCGTGACCGGAGGAATCGGCAGCGGAAAATCTACGGTAATGAAAATAATAGCGGGGAAAGGCTATCATGTATTTTCCTGTGACGAAATTTATTCCGAACTGACCTCCGATAAAAATTTTATAAAAATGCTGTGCGGCGAGTTTGGTGATATCTTAAACGACAAAGGAACGCTCGACAGAAAAAAATTATCCGCAATAGTTTTCAATAATCCCGCCAGGCTTGCAGAGCTTGACAAAATTACGCATCCGGCCATTTATAAAGAGATGTTTGCGCGTGCGGAAAGTGCGGGCGGAGTATGCTTTTGCGAGGTTCCGTTACTGTTTGAAAGCGGAGCGGATGTCATGTTCGACGGTGTGATAATCGTCATGCGCAATGTAGAGCAGAGGATAAAAAGCGTAATTGAGCGCGATAAATTGCCTGAACAAGACGTAAAAAAGCGCATATCAAATCAATTTGATTATACTTCTGTTAATTTTGCGATGTACTATGTTATACATAATGACGGCGATTTAAAAGAACTTGAAAGACAAACTGAAGAAATTATAAAGAAAATTACAGAGTATGACTTATAATATTAAATTAAGACGATTTAAAAACGAAGATGTAACGGCATTGGCTGAATTTTGCAACGACGAAGACTTGCAGAGATATCTTTTGCTGTCCAAATTGCCCTATTCAATCGATGATGCGCGCGATTTTATTAAATACACAAAGTACTGTGAAAAAAGCGGAGGAGAGCAATGTTTTGCCATAACGCTTGACGATAAGCTGATAGGCTGTGTTTCTTATACTGTTCAGTCGGGCTGTCACGGCAACAGTGCTTCCATAGGTTACTACATAGGCAAAGAGTATTGGCATAAAGGGATTATGCCTCTTGCCGTTAAAAGCATTCTCGAAATAATATTTCAAAATGCCTCGATTAACAGGGTGTTTGCGGAAATTTTTGCAGAAAATGCACCTTCTGCGCGCGTTTTGGAAAAGTGCGGTTTTGTGCGGGAAGGGTATCTCCGTAAAGGCATAATTAAAAACGGCGTTGTACATGACGCAGTTTTATATGCTTTGGTAAGATGATTTTAGGCAATCATAAATTTGACAAGTTTTCTTTTTATTCGTTCAGTCTTGTATTTTTATTATAACGTTTTAATTTTTTGATAACTTACGGAGAAAGCTATGCCTCAGCATATAACAGTTTCAGATTATAATGCCCAATGGCCGTTAAAATTTTCTGAAGAAAAGCAAGCAATTTCTGCGATACTCAAAGAGAACTGCATTGCAATATATCATATCGGCAGCACATCTGTCAAAGGGTTGGCGGCTAAACCCGTCATTGATATTATGGCGGTAGTCAGGAGTCTTGAACGCGCGGACGCCGTAGAAAAAGATTTTGCCGAAGCGGGTTACGAATATCTCGGCGAGTTCGGCATTCCCGGCAGGCGTTATCTTCGCAAAGGCGGAGACGAACGGACGCATCAGATACATATTTTTCAGGCTGACGACCTGCATAATATAATCAGACACCTCGCGTTTAGAGATTTTTTGCGCACTCATGCAAAAGAGCGCGCAAAGTATGCAAAATTAAAAAAGCAACTAGCTAAAGATTTTCCCTATGATATTGACGGCTATTGCGCCGGGAAGGAGGAATTTGTACGTAAAACAGAAGAGCGGGCGCTTTCAATATACGATGATTCATGGGACAAATTATACATTGCAGCAAGAAAAGTACAATATAAAAGGCAGCTTTCTCAATACATAGATGCAGGGACGGTGTCCGCCGCACTTCTGACGGATAAAGGAAATATCTACGTCGGCGTTTGCATTGATACCGCATGTTCTTTGGGAATGTGCGCCGAACGAAACGCCATTGCCAATATGATTACCTGCGGAGAAAACAAAATAATGAAAATTGTCGCCGTTATGCCTGACGGCAGAGCCGGCATGCCGTGCGGAGCCTGCCGCGAGTTAATGATGCAGTTAAATAATTCGGCGGTTGGAACAGAGATTTTGTGTGACTACGACACAAAAACGACAAAAAAGTTGGCCGAGCTTATTCCCGACTGGTGGAATGTCTGATTTTATAATATAAAGACGCGCAATTCTGAAAAGTATTATGGTAATTATAATAACGGGCGCTTCCCACACTGGGAAAACTTTGCAGGCACAGAGATTGCTTGAAAAATACAAATATCCCTATTTGTCCGTTGATATTTTAAAGATGGGGCTGATAAGGAGCGGGTATACCAGTCTGACGCCTGAAGATGACGATTTGCTTGAAAAATATCTGTGGCCGATAGTCAAAGAAATGATAAAGACTGCAATAGAAAATAAGCAGAATCTGATTGTCGAGGGATGCTATATACCGTTTGACTGGAAAAAAGATTTTGCAGAAGAATATTTAAAAGAAATAAGGTATTATTGTCTTATTATGAGCAGGCGCTACATAGAGCGGCACTTTGATGACATTAAGAAACATGCCTGCGCAATCGAATGCCGCAAAGACGACTCCCTGTGCACCATAAACTGCGTTATTGCAGACAACGGGCGGTATTTTGCAATGTGCAAGAAATATGATTGCAATTTTATTATGATCTACGATTGCTATAGTGTAGAAATCGACTTATAAATTCTGCATAGATGACAATTTAATGCGCGAGTTATATGATAAAAAGTTATATAATAAAAAGAGAGGATAACGTACATTATCCTCTCTTTTTGGTGCACTCAACAGGAGTTGAACCTGCATGGATCGCTCCACAAGATCCTTAGTCTTGCGCGTCTGCCAATTCCGCCATGAGTGCGTGCTTTTCAAAAGCTTTTTTATAATATAATATTTTAAATCCAATGTCAAGCCAATTTTGAAGTTAATTTTAAAAATCTGAATTTTTTTTATCAATCTTTCTATGTGCGAAAGAATGCGAGGGCACGTTCAATTTTAGCGGCTTATAAATTAAGCAACAATATTGTTAACCGTTAAATTTATTTGCAAAAAAATTGCACTGCCGGTTATTTTTGCCGTCGGCCGCGAAATAATTTGATTTTTATTAATATATAAGTATAATATAAATATACAATTTAACAGCGCATTATTTTGGTATAATTGGAAACGCACACCGCATTAAACGGTGATAACGAACAACACGGGAACCGTGTTGTTTTTTTGTGCAATTTTTTAAGGAGAGTCTGATTATGCCAAAAAATTTATTTCAGGAAATTATTTTCACATTTATCATGGTGCTTGTCATGGTGTACGCCATGGTTTGCTACAACATTGCGCTCGATTTCGGCGAGCTTAACAATACTGTTTTTGTTGCAGCTTTTTCGGAATTGTGGTACATGGGGCTTATAGCTTTTGTTTTAGAGCTTGCGGTAGTGGGCCCCATAGCCAAAAAGCTCGCTTTCCGCATAATTAATCCCGCTTCGCATGCGCCCATAATCGTGACGCTTGCAATATCGGCAATAACTGTTTGTTTTATGTGCCCGATAATGAGCCTTGCCGCAACGCTTATAATCAAACAGCCTGCTGCTGCAGATTTCTTTGCCGTATGGGTTCAGACGACGGCAATGAACTTTCCCATGGCGCTTTGCTGGCAGATTTTTTACGCCGGGCCGCTGGTAAGACTTATCTTCCGCGCAATATTTGTCTATCCCCGCGCTCGCAAAAAGAACGCTGACGAGCAGCTCGCAATACCTACGGAGCAGTAATATAACGCCCCGCGGCGACTTGAAACAAGTCGCCGCGGGGCGTTAATCATATTTATAAATTATTATTGTATCCTGACGGACTCGATAATTGCCTCTACGGTCTGGTCGAGGGAAAGACGGTCGCAGTCAACGGTTATGTCCGCATACTTTTCATACAGCGGAGCGCGTTCGGCGTAGAGCTCGGCAAGGGTAGTGCCCGGCTTTTTCATGACGACGCCGCGTGCAAACATATCTTTGCCCGCAAGACGCCTTTCAAGCTCCTCCAGACTTACCTTTATATAAATAATCTTTCCCAAGGTCTTAAGGTGCTGCATTGCCTTTTCGCCGTAAATTACGCTTCCGCCAGTTGAAATGACGCATCTTTCAGCCCAAAGTTCGGCGTTTACTTTTTCTTCGATTTCAATAAATCCTTTAACGCCAGCTCGGGTAATTATGTCGCACAGCAAAGCCTTTTGTTCATTCTGTATAAGAAGGTCGCAGTCGATATATCCATAGCCGATAGTTTTTGCGAGCAGAACTCCGGCCGTACTTTTGCCGGATGCAGGCATTCCGATTAAAATAATATTATCCATGCTTTAAGTATATACCTTTATTACACGCGTGTCAATCTCCGACGCAATACGCAAGGTTATCAGCATTAATTAAATATATTGCTAAAATATTTACGGTTGGGTATTGATTTTTTGTAATTCATATTTTATAATAATTAGCGGAACTTCAAAAGGAGCCAATCATGCATAAAGTAAAAATTACCGTACTTAAAAAAACTTTGGATAAAGAACTCGCCGCCGAGTACGGCGCGGAAAGCTTGACGGCATGTCCGATGCTTAAAGAAGGACAGATTTTTTATGCCGACTATGCCAAACCGCAAGGATTGTGCGACGAAGCGTGGAAGGCAATTTACCAATACGTCTTCGCGTTGGCTCATGGCGCAGGCGAAAGATTATTTTATTACGGCGACTGGATAAGAAAACCGGGTGTTGCGATATGCAGTTGTAACGACGGTCTGCGCCCCGTAATCTTCAAACTCGAAGCAACGGATATCCTGTCGGAAATAAATTATACTCCCGTAGAATAATGGTGTTTGATTTTGTTCTGTCGATCGGTGCTTGTTCGGTCAATTCAGTCGTCAATGACGGTGGAGTGCTTAAAAATACCTGTTGCGCTCAGGATTGCCTGATCTGGCTGGGAGAAGGGGATTTGTGCCTTTCCATAAATAAGCAGACAAAAAATATCGAAGGTCTGTGCGGTAATCTTTCTTCGGCGGAAAAAATTGGCGAATGCACCCTCAGTCGTCCGGACGCCTTTGACGGCATGGTTTCTGTCTGCGGCGGGTTCGGATTGTTTGACGGAGTTTTTATAAGTTATAACGGTCGAGGGGTGCGCGCGGACCGAAGCGCAAAACTGCTTGCGTTCGGCAACGCGGCGGATGCCGACATTTCGGTTCGGGCGGCTGCCAATTTAATCATCTGCCTTAAAAACAGCATGATTTGCGGCGTCATAGCCGAAGATATCGACGTGTCCTGTCTTTAATCGATACGTAGTAGTTTATTTTATCGGAATTAAACGCTTTTAATTTAAGATTTTATACAAGATTTTTTGTTTGAGTCTTGAAAATTTATCATAGATATGGTAAAATAATTTACGGGTATGATTGATTTGAATGCGGCAGAGTTGTTTCATAGCGGTGATTGCTGCACCGCGCACGACATTTACGGCTGCCACCGACGTGAGGAGGGCGGTTATGTCTTTCGCGTATGGGCGCCGCATGCCGTAGCCGTAAAGCTTTTTCTCAACGGCGAGGAAGTATGCGATATGGCGCTCATGCCCGACGGAGAGAGCCGCGAATGCGTTTGTCCGCAGGCAAAAGAGGGAGACCTTTATAACTTCAGGATAATAACATTTGAAGGAAGAGAGCTTTTCAAAAGCGATCCCTATGCTTTCAGGAGCGATCTCCCGCATTCAAAGTGTTCGGTAATCTGCGATCTGCCTCCAAAAAATAAGCGCAGACAATGCGGCGATTTAATCGACAAGCCCGTCAATATTTTCGAAGTTAATCTGCTCAGCTGGAAAAGGCACGACGACGGAAGTTATCTCACATTTAAAGAGCTAGAAGAACAGCTCGTGCCTTATGTCGCCGGAATGGGATATACCCATGTGGAATTTATGCCGATAACCGAATACCCGTACGACGGTTCGTGGGGATATCAGGTGACGGGGTACTTCAGCGTGACCGAAAGGCTGGGCACTCCGACCGACTTTGCATCACTCGTCGACGCCTTTCATAAAGAAAACATAGGCGTTATTCTCGACTGGGTACCCGCTCACTTTCCCAAAGACGACTTCGGTTTGTATGAATTCGACGGTCAACCGCTGTATGAATGTGCCCTGTGGGACAGAATGGAGCACAGCGGCTGGGGGACGCGCAGGTTTGATTTCGGCAGGGGGGAGATTTGCAGTTTTCTTTTGTCGAGCGCGTACTTCTTTCTCGACAGGTACGCGGTGGACGGCCTCAGGGTAGACGCGGTCGCCTCTATACTCTATCTCGATTATGACAGGAGCGCGGGACAATGGACGCCGAACGTTTACGGCGACAACCGAAATCTTGAAGCTATTGAATTTATAAAAAAACTTAATAAATATTTGCACGAGAAGTTTCCGGACGCAATAATCATCGCGGAAGAATCGACCGCCTATTCGGGCGTGACGGCAAAAGTGGAAGAGGGCGGCCTTGGATTTGACTTCAAGTGGAATATGGGGTGGATGAACGACGTATTATTTTATTGTCGTCAGGACCCGCTGTACAGACATTACCATCATACGAAAATAACATTTTCAATGATGTACTCGCTCAATGAAAGATACATTCTGCCGTTGTCGCACGACGAAGTGGTGCACGTAAAGGGCGCGATAGTAAATAAATTCCCCGGCGCATACGAGGACAAGTTTGCCGGCATGCGCGGACTTTTAGGCTTTATGTATGCGCACCCCGGCAAAAAGCTCAATTTCATGGGCTACGAAGTGGCGCAATTCGCCGAATGGGATTACAGAAAATCCATCGATTATTTTCTGACGCGTTACGAAAAGCATGCTGAAATGCAGGTTTTCGTTAAATTACTTAATGAACTTTATAAAAAATATCCGCCTCTGTATGAAATAGAGACGGACTGGAAAGGCTTCGAATGGTTGGTAGTTGATGACGTCGTAAACAACGTCCTCGCGTTCAACCGTTACGACAATCAGGGTAATTGCCTGATGTGTGTTGTAAATTTTTCGGGCATAGACCAGCCGAATTACCGCTTCGGACAATATAAAGGCAAATACCGCCTTATTCTTGATACTGACAAAAAAGCGTTCGGGGGAGAAGGTAAGTTCAGAAAACGCGTTTTAAATACAAAAAAAATACCGAGCCACGGCAAGGAGTATTCGGTTATGCTGGATATTCCGAAGCTTGGATGCTTGTATTTTATAAAAGAAAAATAATTTATTGGGGGATTCAGCAATGCTAAGAAAAAAAGAATGCGTGGCAATGTTACTCGCTGGCGGACAGGGAAGCAGACTGTACGCTCTTACCAGCAACATAGCCAAACCTGCGGTTTGCTTCGGCGCGAAATACAGAATCATAGACTTTCCGCTTTCAAACTGCATCAATTCGGGAATAGACACCGTAGGCGTGCTTACGCAGTATCAACCGCTTGTTCTCAATGAATATGTGGGAAACGGACAGCCCTGGGACCTCGACCGAACATTCGGCGGCGTACATATTCTTTCGCCGTATGAGGCAAAGACGGATACTTCGTGGTATAAGGGAACGGCGAACGCCATATACCAGAATATCCGTTTCATAAAGATGTACGATCCCGAATATGTACTCATTCTTTCGGGTGACCACATTTATAAAATGGACTATGACAAGATGCTCGAAGCGCACAAGGCCGCAGGAGCGGCATGCACAATCGCATGCATGCAGGTGCCCATGAAAGAAGCTTCGAGGTTCGGCATTCTGAATACCAATCCCGACGGCAGCATATACGAATTCGAAGAGAAGCCCAAGCAGCCCAAGAGTGACCTCGCATCCATGGGCATATACATTTTCACAGCGTCCAAGCTCTATAAATATCTTGAGCTCGACGAAAAGGACCCCAAATCTGAAAAGGACTTTGGCAAGAACGTTCTTCCCGCCATGCTCAATGCGGGAGAAAAGATGTACTCTTACCGCTTCGAAGGCTACTGGAAGGACGTCGGAACGATAAGCTCTCTGTGGGAAGCAAATATGGACCTTTTGGGGGACGCACCCAAATTTGACTTGCGCGATACCCAAAGAGTTATTCATTCGAGAAGCCCGCTGGCTCCCCCCGCATATGTAGAGGGCGAAGTTATCAACTCCATGATAGCCAACGGCTGCGAAATAGAAGGAACGGTTATAAATTCTGTAATCGGCACCAACTGCGTCATCGAAAAGGGCGCTACAGTAAAAGATTGCGTGCTCATGGGCAACACCGTTGTTAAATCGGGCGCTAAAGTCAACTATTCGATAATCGACGAAGAAGTTACAATAGGCAAAAAGACTACGGTAGGCGACGTCATTGAAAAGGCAAGCAAGCTCGAAGGCAAAACGAGCGGCATAGCCGTCCTCGGCAGAGGAATAACCGTAAGCGACGGCGCTTCAGTGCCTGCAGGCGAAATCATCGATAAAAACGTGTAAGGGAGGAAAACAAAATGGCTTCGACAGTTGGCGTTATTTTTTCAAGCACTAATGATGAAAACGTTCCCGAATTGACAAAAGTTAGGTCCAAGGGGTCCATCCCTTACGGCGGCCGTTACCGTCTGGTCGACTTTGCGCTTTCGTGCATGGTCAACTCAGGCATAACAACCGTGGGCATGATCACGAAGAATAATTATCAGTCGCTTATGGACCACCTCGGCTCCGGCAAGGAGTGGGATCTGGCGAGAAAGGAGGGAGGCCTTATATTGCTTCCTCCTTACAGCGACGAAACCGAAATGCTTTACCGCAACCGCCTCGAAGGGCTCAAAGGCTCTTCGGCTTTCTTAAGGAAATGCAAAGAAGACTTCGTAGTCGTTGCGGACAGCGACGCCGTTTATAAAATCGACTACAGCAAAGTTATCGAACAGCATGCAAAGACAAATGCCGACCTCACACTCGTATACCACGAACATGAATGCGGCGAAGTCAATTCCTATATGATGTTCGAAACGGACAAGAATGAAAAAATCGTTTCGGTAGACGTAAATCAGCCCTCGAGCGGCGTGCGCAAGCATTACATTAATGTATTTGTCGCCCGCACTTCGTACCTTCTCAATCTCATTCAGACTGCTATTGCGCGCGGATATTCGAGCTTCTCCGGCGACATAGTTATGCCCGCAGCCAAGTCGGGAAATATCTACGGCTACAAATACGAAGGATATTATCAGAATATCGACTCGCTGAGTTCATATTTCAAGGCAAACATGGACTTGCTCGATAAAGATATCCGCTCACAGCTCTTCGGAGACAGGGACATCTATACTAAGGTAAATGACGCTCCTCCGGCAAAATTTGCCGAAAGCGCAAAAGTCGTCAATTCTCTCATTCATGACGGCTGCCTCATTGAAGGAACGGTAGAAAACTGCATACTTTTCCGCGGCGTTAAAGTCGGAAAGGGCACTACGCTTAAGAATTGCATAATAATGAGCGAAAACTTTATCGGCGACGACTGCAATCTTTCGTATGTTGTAAGCGACAAAGATGTATCCGTATCAAACGGCACAACGCTTGCAGGTTGCAAACAAAAGCCTTATTTCATTAACAAAGGAACACAGATTTAAGTATACATAAAGGGGGATTGAAATTAATGGCAACGACAAAGACAACAAAAAGAGTTACTCCCGCAAGGAAACCCAAAACGACTGCCGCGGCGCCTGCGGCACCCTATAAGCGCAAAATATTGTTTGTCGCTTCGGAGTGCACGCCTTTCATAGTGACGGGCGGCCTTGCCGAGGTAATCGGCTCGCTTTCAAAAGCTATAGCCGCATCGGGCAATTTTGACGTGAGAGTGGTAATTCCTCTGTATTCGGACATAAAAAAGGAGTACAGGGATAAATTCACATATCTCGGCAACGTTTACGTGCACCTTGCGTGGAGAAATCAGTACTGCGGCATCTTTTCGTACGAGCAGGACGGCGTAATATTCTATTTCCTCGACAACGAGTTCTATTTCAAGCGCCCCGGCTGCTACGGTTATTTTGATGACGGCGAAAGATTTGCTTTCTTCTCGAGGGCCGTTCTTGAAATAATGCCATTCCTTAATTTCTATCCCGAAGTAATGCATTGCCACGACTGGCAGGCAGCGCTTGCGGCAATTTATCTCAAGACCAATTATTGCTTCAGGCAGGAGTACCAGTTCATAAGGGCGCTGTTCACCATTCACAATATTGAATATCAGGGACAATATTCTCTCGATATACTGTCGTCTTTGTTTGACATTTACGGAAAATATCAGTATCTTGTAGAGTATAACAATTCCATAAACCTTATGAAGGGTGCAATCGAATGCTGCGAAAGATTTTCTACCGTGTCTCCCAGATATGCGCAGGAAATCAAAGACCCTTATTTTGCACACGGCCTCGATCCCATAATAAGAAGGAACGAGTTCAAGCTTACGGGCATACTCAACGGCATAGACGACGTCGGCTATAATCCCCAGTACGACACACATATTTTTGCCAACTACACGCCCGACGATATGAGCAATAAAGCCGTATGCAAAGCAGAGCTGCAAAAAATGCTCAATCTTCCCGTAAAACATGAAACGCCCGTCATTTCTATGATTTCACGCCTCGTTTCGCATAAGGGATTCGATCTCGTGCTCAACATTATCGAAGAACTTCTTCAGAGCGACGTCCAGTTCGTCGTTCTCGGCACAGGCGATTCGCACTACGAAGGATTCTTCAAAGATCTTGCAAGGAGATATCCCGAGAAGATGAGCGCACAGATTATGTTCAACAACGACTTATCGCGCAAAATTTATTCAGGCTCGGATATTTTCCTCATGCCCTCCAAGTCGGAACCTTGCGGACTTTCACAGATGATAGCGTGCAGATATGCAACCGTCCCCATAGTAAGGGAGACCGGCGGGCTTTACGACAGCATAAAGCCGCTTGAAAACGGATATACATTTACTAACTACAACGCTCACGACATGCTCTACGTCATAAGGCAGGCCATTGAAGACTATAAAAATAAAGAGGTCTGGTCAAAACTTATGCACAGGGCCGCCACAACTGATTTCAGCTGGAAGAATTCGGCTAAAAAGTACGAAGCGCTGTATTTGGATATGTTAAAATAATTTTACTGTAAATAGGAGAATACTTAATGGCAACAACTATTACCGAAAAAGAAGTCAGGGAGCTCGTCAAAGGTAAGCTTGCTCGTTATTACGGCGTAAGCCCGACCGAAGCGACGAAGGACCAGATTTATAAGGCGGTCGTAATGAGCGTCAGGGACATACTTTTGCAAAAGCGCCAGGTCTTTTCAAAAAAAATGAAAACAAAGCGCGCAAAGAGAGTTTATTACCTGTGCATGGAATTCCTTCTCGGCCGCTCGCTAAAAAACAGTCTGTACAACTTAAGTGCGACTGAAACGTTCGAAAAAGTACTCGACGGTTACGGCGTCAAGCTTGACGAACTTTACGAATTGGAACCTGACGCAGGTTTGGGTAATGGTGGCCTCGGAAGGCTTGCGGCATGCTTCATGGACGCTCTCGCAACGGGAAATTATCCCGCGATGGGCTATTCGCTCAGATACGAATACGGTCTGTTCAAACAGAAGATTGTAGACGGATGGCAGACCGAACTGCCCGATGTATGGCTGCCCGGCGGCGAAGTGTGGCTTACGCAGCGTTCGGATAAGTCTTATCTCGTCCGTTTCGGCGGCAAGGTAGAAGAAAAGTGGGCCGAGAACGGCATGGAAATCAACTATATCGACAGTCAGGACGTTGAAGCCGTAGGCTACGATATGATGATTTCAGGTAAGGACAGCGACGCCGTTTCCGTGCTCAGGCTGTGGAAGGCAAAACCCGTGCAGGACTTCAACATGAAACTGTTCTCTCAGGGCGATTATTATCAGGCCATGGCCGAAGACAACGACGCGGATGTCCTTACAAAGGTGCTCTATCCAGCCGACAACCACGTAAACGGCAAAGCTTTAAGGCTCAAGCAGCAGTATTTCCTGTGCTCGGCATCTATACAGAATATAATAAGCGACCACAGACACAGATACGGCGAACTTAGAGATTTGCCCAAACTTGCCGCAATTCATCTCAACGATACTCATCCCGCAATGGCCGTTGCCGAACTCATGAGGATACTCGTAGACGAGTATTATTATAAATGGGAAGAAGCGTGGGCTATAACCACGGCTACTTGCGCATATACCAACCACACGGTTTTGGCGGAAGCGCTCGAAACATGGCAGGAAGACCTCGTCGAAAGAACCGTTCCCAGAATTCATTCGATAATCAAGGAAATCAACAGAAGATTATGCGAAGAGCTCTGGAACAGATACCCCGGCGAATGGGCAAAGATTTCCAGAATGTCCATAATCGAACACGACCGCGTAAAGATGGCAAATCTTTCCGTGTACGGCAGCCACAGCGTAAACGGCGTAGCTGCTCTGCACAGCGAGATTATTAAAAAATCCATCTTCAAAGATTACTACGATTTTACTCCCGATAAATTTACAAACGTAACAAACGGTATTGCATACAGAAGGTGGCTTTGTCAGGCAAACCCCGAACTTACGCAGCTTCTCGTCGATTGCATAGGCGACGGTTTCGTGCATGACAGCATGAAGCTCGCCGACTTCAAGAAATTTGAAAACGACGATTCGGTTCTCAAAAAGCTCGAAGAAATAAAAGCTGTCAAGAAACAGCAGTTTGCCGATTACGCTTACAAGAAGCAGGGCTTTGTAATCGATCCCAACTCGATTTTCGATACTCAGGCAAAGAGGCTTCATGAATATAAGCGCCAACTTCTCAATGCTTTGAACATAATCGATACTTACCTCGATCTGCGCGACAATCCGAATATGGATATTAAGCCTAAAACGTATATATTTGGCGCAAAAGCTGCACCCGGATATTCGATGGCAAAGCAGATTATTAAGCTCATAAACTTTATCTCTGAAGAAATCCGCAAGGATAAAAAGATAAACGAAAAACTCAATGTTGTTTACATGGAAGATTACAACGTCACCATGTCCGAAGTGCTTATGCCGGCATCTGAAATCTCCGAACAGATTTCCCTTGCAGGCAAAGAAGCCAGCGGCACCGGCAATATGAAATTCATGATAAACGGCGCGCTGACTATAGGCACGCTCGACGGCGCAAATGTTGAAATGGCTCAGGCCGTAGGCGACGAAAATATCTTTATCTTCGGACACAAGGCAAACGAAGTTGACG
>CALVWX010000033.1 GCA_944368215.1 uncultured Clostridia bacterium
AGGAGGTTTAAAACGACCTGGGCGTTGGCGTCCTTTTTGACTTCGATGACTATGCGCATGCCGTCGCGGTCGGATTCTTCGCGGATATCCGAAATACCATCTATCCTCTTTTCCTTTACGAGGTCGGCGATGCTTTCGATGAGCTTGGCTTTGTTGACCTGATAGGGGATTTCCGTGACGACTATGCGGGTGCGCGTCTGGTTGCCGCTCTGGTACTCTTCGATTTCACACTTGGAGCGGATTATTATGGAGCCGCGGCCAGTGCGGTAGGCCTTGCGGATGCCCGCCCTGCCCATTATCATGCCGCCCGTAGGGAAGTCGGGGGCGGGGATATAGGCCATGAGCTCGTCTATGTCGATATCGGGATTGTCTATCATGGCGCAGACGCCGTCGATAACCTCGCCGAGGTTGTGGGGAGGTATGTTGGTGGCCATGCCGACGGCGATGCCGTCGGAGCCGTTGACGAGCATGTTGGGGAAACGCGAAGGAAGCACCGTGGGCTGCATGCCCGTGTCGTCGAACGTGGGGTAGAAATCTACCGTCTCCTTGTCGAGGTCGCGCAGCATTTCCGCGGCGATTTTGGAGAGCCTTGCCTCCGTATACCTCATTGCGGCGGCGGGGTCGCCGTCGACCGAGCCGAAGTTGCCGTGGCCTTCGACCAAGGGCATGTTGATTGTGAAGTCCTGCGCAAGCCTTACGAGCGCGTCGTAAACAGAGCTGTCGCCGTGGGGGTGGTATTTACCGAGGCAGTCGCCGACGATACGGGCGCATTTACGGAAGGCCTTGTCGTTATACAGCCCGAGTTCGTGCATGGAGTATAAAATTCTGCGGTGAACGGGCTTTAAGCCGTCGCGCACGTCGGGAATGGCGCGCGACACGTTGACGGCCATGGCGTAGGCTATGAACGATTTTTTGAGCTCTTCATCGACTTCGACGTCGAGCATTTTTGTCATTGCGAGGGTTTTGGTAAATTCCTCGGTGAGTTCGGGGCTGGTTATTTTTTTAGCCATTTCGTAAAACCCTCCTTATACGTCGAGCTCTTCGACGAGCTTTGCGTTTTCTTCGATGAACTGGCGCCTCAGTTCAGGCTGTTCGCCCATGAGGATGCCGAACATTCTGTCTGCCTCCACCGCGTCGGCGACGTTTATGCGGACGAGGGTGCGCTTTGCGGGGTCCATCGTAGTCTCCCACAGCTGTTCCTTGTTCATTTCACCGAGGCCCTTATAGCGCTGAAGTTCGAACTTCATGCCCTCGTGAGCGGCCCTGAACTCCTCCAAGGCCTTGTCGTCGTAGAGGTATAAATCGTCTATGCCCTTGCCAGAGACCTTGTAAAGGGGCGGCTGGGCGGCGTAGACGTGGCCGTTTTCGACCAGCGGGCGCATGTAGCGGAAGAAGAATGTTAAAAGAAGTATTCTTATGTGCGAGCCGTCGACATCGGCATCGGTCATGATTATTATGCGGTCGTAGCGGAGCTTGCTCTCGTCGAAGTTATCCTGAATACCGCAGCCGAAGGCCGTTATCATGGCCTTTATTTCCTCGTTTTCGAGAACGCGGTTTATGCGCACCTTTTCGACGTTTAAAATTTTGCCGCGAAGGGGCAGAATGGCCTGGAATCTCCTGTCCCTGCCCTGCTTTGCCGTTCCGCCCGCCGAGTCGCCCTCGACGAGGTAGATTTCGCAGAGTTCGGGGCGTTTATCCGAACAGTCGGCGAGTTTGCCGGGGAGTTTGGTAGATTCCAAAACGCCCTTGCGGCGCGTTTCTTCGCGGGCGAGCCTTGCGGCGTCGCGGGCGCGCTGGGCGGTTATGCAGCGAAGCACGAGTTCGCGCGTTTCGGCGGGGTGCTCTTCGAGATATGTGCCGAATTTATCGGTTACGGCCTTCTGAACGAAGCCGCGCACGTATGTGGAGCACAGCTTGGACTTGGTCTGGCTTTCGTACTGGGCGTCGGCGATTTTTACCGAAACTACGGCCGTTATGCCCTCGCGCACGTCCTCGCCGGAGAGTTTTTCGTTTTCCTTCAGGATATTGAGGCGGTGGCCGGCGTCGTTGATGACCTTGGTTAAAGCCGCCTTAAAACCTTCGAGGTGGGTGCCGCCGTCGGGCTGGCGGATATTGTTGGAGAAGGGGAAAATCTGCTCGGTATAGCCGTCGTTGTACTGAATGGCTACTTCGAGGAATTTGTCGTCGCCTTCGTTGTATTCAAAGTATACGGGCGCGGGGAAAAGAACTGTTTTGCCCTTGTTTATGTCCTCTATGAAGTGCACTACGCCGCCCGCATAGCAGAACGCATCCGAGCGCACCGTATCGCCGCGGTAGTCAGTAAGCGTGAGCGTGAGGCCCTTGTTGAGATATGAAAGCTCGCGCAGGAGCGTTTTGAGCGTTTCGTAATTGAAATCTACCGTCTCGAACATGGTGGCGTCGGGGTGGAAACAGATGGAAGTACCCGTCTCATCGGTGTCGCCGATTATTTTTAAAGGTTCTTCCGGAACGCCGCAGTGGTATACCTGACGGTATTTGTGGCCGTTCTGGCAGACTTCGGCCGTCAGCGTATCCGAAAGGGCGTTGACGCAGGAAACGCCCACGCCGTGCAGGCCTGAAGAAATTTTGTAGCCGCCCGCCTTGTTTCCGCCGCCGAACTTGCCGCCGGCGTTGAGGTTGGTCAGTGCGAGCTCTACTCCGCTTATGCCCTCCTCCTCGTTTATGCCTGTGGGAATACCGCGGCCGTTGTCCTTGACTATGCAGCTGCCGTCCGCGGTGATGGTGACGTCTATTCTGTCGCAGTATCCGGCCAAGGCTTCGTCGATGGAGTTATCGATAACTTCCCTTACGAGTGTGTGCAGTCCGCGCTCGTCGGTGGGGCCGATGTACATGCCGGGATGCTCCCTTACGGGCTCGAGACCTTTGAGGGCCTTGAGACTGTTGGCGTCGTAATTGGAATTGATTTTATCGGGCATTTTTTACCTCACGATTTATAAGAATATTAATTGAATTTATTATACCATATTATAGAAATGATTGCAAGCTTTTACGGGGCGGAGAGCGCAAAAATAAAGCCGCCGCGCATGATTTTGCGGGCGGGGCGCATACTGCTTTTATGGACGGTTTTAAGTGCCGCGGCTGGCGCGACGAACAGATTGACGGAGAGATTTTTGAATGCCCCAAATGCGGCAACCACGTGTGCGCGAGGTGCGCCGAAAAAAGTTCATTTTTATGCCCCCACTGCTTTGCACGGCTGTGCGGAATAAGCTGAAAAATAAAAAGGCGTGCACATGCGGCGAGGTAAAAGTACAGACCGAACACGTAAAAAAAGCGGCTGGCGGGGGAAATCCCCCCCGCCAGCCGCTTTGCCGCGTTGCTTAAAGCAACGGTTGTCAATGGCTGTCGATAAAGAAACGGATGGCGTTCATGACGGCGTCGTCCTCCTCGGTGGCGGCGACGAAATCGAACTTTGAAAAGTAAGCGGCGCGCTGTTCGCCCGTTTTAAGCCGCAAGAAGGCGGCGTTGAGCTCTTCGACGAGCTTTTGGGCGCGCACGGTGTTGTAGACGTTGTGGCCCTTGTCGTCGTAAATGAAGTTCTGAATGAACGGGCCGCGCGCAAGCGTTGCGGCCGCAATTTCGGCGGGCACCGTTTTATCGCGCGCGCCGTGGGCTATGAATGCGGGCGTGTCGCTCTTCTGAATGCGTTTTACGGCGTTTGCGTTGCCGTGTGCGCCGAATTTGAACAGGTTTATAAGCCACCACATGGGACGGCAGAGACGGGACAGAAGAGAGCCCATGGAGAAGGACGCGCTGTAGGCCATTATTTTTGAGGGTGTGTCGAAGGCAGAGAGGGCGACGATGCCTTCGGCGGCGACTACGGTTGAAAGGCACAGCGCCGCATACGCACCCCAGCTGTGGCCGAAGATATAGACCGGCTTATCCTTCAGCGCGGGGTCGCTTTTTATGGCTATATAAGCCGCCGTGGCGCACTGCACGTTGGCATAGAAGCCGCGCGAATTTTTGCCCTGTGAAGAGCCGCAGCCTATACTGTCGTAAGCGACGACGGCGTAGCCGAACGACGCGAGGCGGGCGATTTCGGTCATGTACGGCGCGTGGCCCGCGCCTATGCCGTGACAGAACAGCACTACCTTTTTGCACGTTTCCTCGGGCTGCCGAGTATAGACGGCCGCGAACAGCGGCGTTTTATCGAACGTGACGGGCAGGCCGCGCACGGTTAAATTGAAATCCTGCGCGGAAAAATATTTTAAATGCACGTTGCGGTTCTGGCGTTTACCGAATACGAGGCGGTGCGCATACAGCGCGAGCGCGAAAATGAGCGCCGCGGCGATGACGACGGTTGCCGCGATGACTATTAAAATTATCCAATGCAGAGCCATAAAAATTCCTTTTGAAAAAAATGTCTGTATTTTTCGGGGGCGGGCGCAACGAGCGCCCGCCCCCTCTTTTAATTTTTAATTGAACGAGTCAATGCTCAGACTTCCGTCAGGACAATCGCGTTTCCGTCTTCCGGCAGGTAAAACATCTGCTCGGGACCCGTATCGCGCATGAGAAGGCGGCTGTCACTGTACTTTGTAAAGAGCAATAAAGCCGTGTACAGGTCGCCTATGCAACCGCCGAAGTGCAGACCGAGCAGGACTATGACGACGGCGTAATAAACGGAGCCCATAAAGTATAGCCATACGGCGAGGGCGCAGAACAGCACGCTGAACACCGTGAACGGAGCGAGCAGAGCGATTAAAGCCGTTTTGCGCGTGACATAGATATCCGGCACGCCGCAGAAAGCGACGGTAAGCGATATGCCGAATGTCAGTTTGCTGCCCGTGAGAGCCTTGTATGCTATGCCGTGGACAAGTTCGTGCAGGACAATATATGCAAAAATGCATATTATGAGTACGACCGCAGGTATAAGGATATCGATGGCGTTCCGCGACGGCACGCCGCCGTAATCTACAGCCAAAAGGCAGGGCAGAATTATTGCCAAAGCCATTATCAGCGAGCCGAGAGTAAATATTATACTCCACTTCGACGACTTAGCGTTGAGGCGGTACACCTCTTTGTATCCTTCGGGTAAATCTTCGAAAAAGTTATACTTTTTCATCAGACCATGTATTTATCCTGAGCCTGAGGAGCGGAGTCTATCTCCCTCTTCTTATCCTCGTAACCATTCTTGCCGAGCAGGGCGAATGTGGCCTTTTTGCCGTTTTCCACGCCGGGCTGGTTGAAGGTGTTGATATTGAGCATTGCGCCCGTGTAAGCCGTCTGAAGTTCGAGAAGGAACATGAGCTGACCCAACGTAAACGCGTTTACCGCGGGCATATGTATGGTGTAATTCATTCTGCCAGCCATCGCCAAGGCGTATGCCGTGGCCTTGTTTTCGGCCTGAATGAGTTCCTGCATGGTGTGTCCGCCGAGGAAGCCGACGTCGGGAATGTCCTCGCAGCCGTGAGGTATGGGCATTTGTGTTGCATACTCGTCAACCGAAATGAAGGTTATCACCTTGTCGTAAGGACCTTCGATATAGAGCTGAACCTGCGAGTGCTGGTCGGTGACGCCGAGCGATTTTACGGGAGTCGTGCCGGCGTTGACGACGTTGCCGTCGTAATCGACGGCTTTGCCGAGCGATTCGGCCCAGAGCTGGCAATACCAATCGGCCATGAGCTTTAAATTATCAGAATAAGGCATAAGAACGTTGATGTTCTTGCCGTCCTTCATTGTTATGTACTGCAGGGCGGCGCAGGCGAGAGCAGGGTTTTTGGATATGGAAGGCTTGGAGCACAGGCTGTCCATATAGGCCGCGCCGGCGAGCATGCCTTTGATGTCTATGCCGAGCACTGCCGCGGGAAGAAGACCGACGGGGCAGAGTTCGGAGAACCTGCCGCCGACGCCGTCGGGCAGGACGTACTTTTTGATTGCTCCGCCGAAGGTCTGGTCTATTTTATTGAGGTTGCCGCGCGCCGCATCCGTAGTGAATATTAAATGTTCTGCGATGTTGACGCCTTTGTTTTTGAGTATGTCGGAAATTATGAGGTATTGGGTCATCGTCTCAGACGTTGCGCCCGACTTGGAGATGACGTTGAAGCATGTCTTTTCTGGTTCGATTACGTCTAAAAGGGCCGCCATGCGGACGGGGTCGACGTTGTCTTCCACATAGAATTTGGGACCCTTGCGCTTTGAGGGCGGAAGTTCGTTATAGTGCAGATGGCAGAGCGCGTTGAAGGCCATAATGGGGCCGAGGGCGGAACCGCCGATGCCGAGCACGACGAAGTATTTAAATTTTTTTCTTATCTGTTTTGCGGTAGCTAAAATGTCGGCGACGATTGCGTCCTGATTGTAGGGGAGCTCCGTCCAACCCATGAACAAATCGTCCCTGCCGCGGTTGGCCTTTACGTATTCGAAGGCCTCCTCCGCCTTGCCCTTTACGGCCTTGAGCTGACTGTCGGTTATGCCCTTGTCGCCCAGCGTTGCGGACATCATGTAATTGTAATCTACAGTAACGCGCATGGAGTTGCGCCATTCCTTGGTCTTGTAAGCCATCAATATCCTCCCAAAATTTGCGGCGTGCCGCTTTTTTACTTTTATATTATATACCAAACGCCCGTTCAAGTCAATATGCAAATTAAATTTTCAGGCCCGAAAAGTGCGCAAAATAAGTTGCTCAAACTTTCGTTCGGGTGTACAATATAAGTATGTCGTACACATTAACCGCCGAGCAACAGGAGGCCGAAAATTTAATAGCGCACTGGTTTTACCACTCCACCCGGCAGACCTTTGTTCTGACGGGCTTTGCCGGCACGGGAAAAACTTCGCTTATCAAGCATGCGGTGTGCGAGAGGCTGGAGCTCGTCCCCGACGAGAGCGCGGCATTCGTCACCCCCACCGGCAAGGCGGCCACGGTGCTGATAAAAAAGGGCATTGCCGCCTGCACGGTGCACAGGCTTATTTACCAGTCGATTGTCGAACAGCAGGAAGTTATGCTCAACGGCAAGGCGGTAAAGATTGAAAAGCTGACCTTCCGGCGCCGCGAGAACATTGACAAGGGCATAAAACTTATAGTGCTGGACGAAGCGAGCATGGTTTCGGACGAGGTGCTGTTCGACATTTTAAACTTCGGCGTGAAGGTGCTTTTGTGCGGCGACGACAGCCAGCTGCCGCCCGTGGAGGGACTGAACACCTACCTTAAAACGCCCGACTGCAGGCTGATGGAAATTGTGCGGCAGGCGCAGGACAACCCCATTATATACCTTTCCTCCCTCGCGCGCGAGGGCAGGCACATTCCGTACGGCAACTACGGCAGCAAGGCGTTTGTTTTAAGCCGCAGGAATTTTACGGGCGAGAGGCGCAAAAAGTTGCTGGTGCGCGCCGAGCAGGTAATTTGCGGGCTCAACAGAACGCGCGTTAAAGTAAACGACGAAATGCGTGCGATATACGGTTTTTCGGGACTTCCGAAGGACGGCGAAAAACTTATATGCACGGTCAACAACTGGGAACAGTACATAGACGGCGGGATGAGGTTCAACCTTGTAAACGGCTTAATCGGGCGGGCGATAGAGCCCTTTTACGACGAAGCAAACTTTATGGGGTTCATGCAGTTCAAGCCCGATTTCCTCGACGAAAAGTGCCCGGAGGCGCTGCCGTTCGACGCGGGGATATTCATGACGGGCGAGTACCGCTACCGCCACGGCGATTACTTTGAAAAGTTTGACGAAGAGGGCAACCCCAAGGGCGTGTTCACGCTGAACAGGTTTGAATACGGGTATTGCATTTCCTGCCACAAGGCGCAGGGTTCGGAATTTGAAAGCGTTATAGTTTTTGACGAGAGTTACGCATTCAAAGAGGACGCGCACCGCTGGCTTTACACGGCCGTAACGCGCGCCAAGGACAGACTGATTTTAGTGCGCTGAAAGGCATTCCTGGGAGCGCAAAAAATGCGTTGAACGGCACATATTGCCGCACCAATCGAAATTTTTGAATATTGAAGGCCCGACCTTGAAAAGGTCGGGCCGATTGCATTTCAACTTTGTGCGGCATTTAAAAGGCGGGAGCACACCTCCACCGCGTTGTTGCAGTTTATTATGGCGACTCCGAGAGCTTCGAGCTCCTCCATTTCGGCGAGCGTGCAGCCGTCGCCCTTTAAAAGGCACCTGTCGCGCAGGACGGATTTTGCCGAGGTTATGACGGAGAGCCCGCCCGCGTTTATTATGCGGACGACGTTCACGCCGCAGTCGGCGGCGCAGTTGCATGCGCGGACTACTTCGTGTTCATCGAGGTAGTTGCAGTCGAGCACTATGCGCAGCGCCCTCGGGCGGGCGGCCTTGACGAGCTTTTTGAATTCCCGCCTGACATAGGCCATGTTGCCTTCCTTTATGGCGGCGAAAGGCGCATACACCTCCGCTTCGTCCACGCCGTCCTTGACCGCGCGCTTGGTCGCCGCGACCTTGCTTTCGGTTGTGTCGCCGCCGTGCGGAAAGGACACGGGCGCGACGAGCGAACACGAGGGGTCGTTGCCGAGGTAGGCCACGCACGCTTTGACGAAGGCGGGCAGAACGACTATTCCGCCCAGACCGAGGCGTTCGGCCTCGCGGCAGAGAGTTTTGAGTTCGGCCCTGCCGACTGTGGGAGAAAGGCAGTCGCACTCCACCTTTGCTATGCGCGCGCGGGTCTGCTCGATGAGCTTTATTTTTTTGAATTGTTCGAACTGGGCGAGTTCTTCGCCGCTTATTCCGCCCGCAGGCGGGGGCGAAGGCCGGGTTTCTTCTGCGTTTTGCGTATCTTCGGGAAAAAGATTATTCTGCATAAAAACACTCCTTTATACTTTAATCTGCAAAATACTGCGCTTGAATTGCGATAGTATGTAGACATGGCAGCAGCAGGATTTTTGTATACTTTGCTTATATTTTTATGCAGTTTTGCGGTCGTTCACATTATAAAACTCGCCAAAATAGGGCTTGACAGCCTTAAGGAAAAGTCCGAGCCCGAGCCCGAAAAGAAGGAGAAAAAACAGGAAAAGCCGGCAAAACAGCCCCAGCCCGTATATTACATAGTTGAAAAGAAGCGGGCGAGAAAGGCTACTTACAGCGCGCCGCGCGAAATAAGCTTTACGGATAAAAAGTAACGCCGCGCCGCATTTAACGCGCTTAAAAGGTTATGCGCATCTGATGCCAGACCTGACCGCCGTGCGAGGACGGGCAGACGCCTTCGTCCTCAAAACCAAGGGCCGAATAAAAGCTTAAAAGCTGCGGCTTGCAGGTGAGAACGACGCCCCGTCTTCCCTCCTCTTTTGCCATGGCGATAAAGCGGCGCATAAGATGAAAGGCATATCCCTTTTTTCGGAACGCGGGGCATGTGCCGAGGCCGAACACCATCTGCCAGCTTCCCTTCTGGTCGTGGATTGAAGCGTCGGAGAACATGAAATCCTCAAGGTCGGCCCGCTCTGTGACGGCGCCGCCGACGTATGCGGCGAGAGCACCGCCTTCAAAGAGCAGAAGGTAATGGTCGGGATAGGCTTTGAGCCTTTTTTGCATCTCATCCCTCCCCGCCGCTTCGGCAGGGGGAAAGCACAAACTTTCCGCGCTAGACAGGTCGTCGAGGTCGGAAAGTCGGGCGCACCTTACCGCAATATTTTGCGCGGATAAATCAGTCAGCATAACGGACTATGTTTTTGCCGTCTTCCCAGAGGCGCTCGAGGTTGTAAAAATCGCGCTCTTCGTCGTTGAAGATGTGGACGATTACGTCGGCGTAGTCCAGAACGGCCCAGCGGCCGTCGCGCAGACCCTCCTTGCGGCGGGGGATTTCGCCGTAATCTTTTTCGAGCTTTTCCTCTAAATTTTCAGCCAGGGCCCTGACCTGGGTTGTGGAGCGGCCGCTGCAGACAATAAAATAATCGCACAGCGAAGTTTTTTCGGCGACGTCGATATATACGATGTCGCCGGCTTTTTTAGCCGATAAAAGCGAGCAGACTGTTAAGCATTTTTCTTTTGATGTCATGTAAGGAATTCCTTTAAATACAGGTATGCCTGTTTAGTGAGCGGATAGATGTCGCCTCCGCAGGCGTTTAAATAGGTTATCTGGTGTTCGAGGGCGGCGAGCATGGCATGGGCGAGGTCTGAAGAATAAAAAATATCCCTCAATTCCTCCACGCCTTCGAAGTCGCGGTCTTCCTCTAACATGTCGCAAAGGTACAAAAGCATTTCGGCGTCGGACATGCCCGCCCTGCCGCTGGTATGGTAGCGGATGGCGTTTAAAAGATTTTCGTCATTGAGACCGAAAAACTTTTGCGCTACGTACGCGCCCGAGTACTGGTGCATGACGGGCGACGGCACGCCCTGCGGGGGGGCGAAGTCATTTAAATAAGGGCTGTCCTTGGGCAGGTTTTTTGTTACGTCGTGAAGTGCGGCCATGGTTATGGCCTGTTCTTCGGAAAGGCGGGCGCGCTTTGCGTTTTCCGCGCACATCGCGGCGACGCGCACCGAATGGGCCCAGCGGGATTTTTTTTCGAGCTCCTTTGCCTTTGCGAGGTTGGCGTTGAGGTACAGAGCCTTGTCACTTATATATTGACGAACGGCGGGCAAAACATACGCGCCTGTATCTTCGCCGAGGCAGGCGAGGGCGCGGACGCGCGTAGAAGAGACCTTTGCGCCCGTGTAATGCACCCTTTCGACCTTGACCGAAAAGGCGCGCTCCACTTCTGAGCGGGATTTTTTAAGTTCCTTTGCGCTCTCCCTTGCACCCGCCGCTATCGTTACGCAGGCAAGAATGCGCTCGGGATTGCGCCACGAGGGGAAGGAGGCAAGCATGTCGCCGCCCATAAGAAAGTAAATGTCTGCCTGAGGATAGAGCTCACGGAAATGTTCGCAGGTTATGTATGAATAGCTTACGCCGCCGGAGGCAATCTCGAAATCTGAAACCTCGGCGCAGGGAATGGAAGAAAAAGCCAGACGGCACATATTCAGCCTGTCCTCCGCGGAGGCCATCAGACCGCCCGACTTGTGCGGGCTAATGGCCGTGGGAATGACGATGAGTTTATCCGGCCTGAATTTTTTGACCGCCGCTTTTGCGAGGGCGACGTGCTCTTTATGAACGGGATTGAACGACCCGCCGTATAATAAAATAATCATAATAATATTTTAACGCAAGTTGTGCATAAGGGGATATGCACCAACATGCCGTTATTTAAGAGGCTCTGCCTCTCTTGCCGCGATATGTTTTAGCCCTCCATTGGATAATCGCGGCAATTCACTCCGCTCAGGCGAAAGGGTTCGCAAATTGTGGCTTGCTGCGCGAAAGCGCGGTTTCGCTTGCAACGTTATTATTTTAGGCTAACGCAAGTTGTGCATAAGGCAATTAATCGTCCGCCATTTTTCTGCCGGTGCCGTGCGTATATTATTTATTTATTTTGTCAATAAACTCAGCATGAAAAGATTGAGTTTATTTTCGGTCATAGCCGACAGCATTTTTGCCGCGGCGTGCGCTTTTGCCATAATTTTTACCGCGGTGCGCTTTTACACAAAAAATCCAGCGCTCGGGCTGGGACTGGGCATAGCCGCATTTTTGCTCTTCGGCGCGCTGGCCTTTTTTAAGCTTAACGCGAAGCGCGGAAAAGCAATAAATTTCGGCAAAAACCAAAGCAGGCGGCAGGCGTTCAGAACATACCTCTGCTCGCTTACGCAAAAAGACGCGCTGGAGGTCATTCTGCCCGCAACGGGCGGAAACATTTGCGACGGGGGAATTGAAAACGGAGATAAATTTTACATTGCGCGCTTTACCCCGCAACCCCTTTCACCCAATGATATGTGCGGGGCAATCGCGTTTGAAAGCAATCTTAAAAAGGTTGTTGTATGCAACGGTGCGACGGACGAAGCGATTAAATTTGCCGCACTGTTCGGGGTGGAAATCAAACTTTCCGACGAAATTTTTGACAGGCTCGACGAGACGGGCTCACTGCCCGAAAAATATCCCTTCCCCGACGCCGTAAAACCCAAATTAAGACAGAAATTCAAGGGCGCGATAAAGCGCTCGAATGCACGAGGCTTGTTCTGGTGCGGCCTGTGGCTGACGGCGTTCAGCTACTTTACGTTCTTCCCCGCGTACTATATAATTGCCGGCGGAATATTGCTTTTGTTAGCCGCCATATGCCTTATCTTCGAGCGGAGAGAATGAGACGTATTAAACAAGCGCGGCGCGCCGCAAGGTGCGCCGCGCTTGAATTCTAATCGAGCTGAATATGGTCGAAGCCCTTGCGGGGGGAGCGGCGGTAAAGCACGGCCTTTCTGCCGATTACTATTACGCACTCCGCACCCAGCCTTTGGGCGAGTTCGTGGCCGAGCTGTTTGGGGTCGCCGTCGGCATTTTCGAGAATACTGACCTTTATGAGCTCGCGCGCGTCGAGGCAGTCGGAAAAGCTTTTGAGCATGTTTTCGCCTATACCCTCCTTGCCGACCTGACCCACGGGCTGGAGATTTGCCGCAATGGACTTTAACTTGCTGCGTTGTTTGGATGTCAATGCCATATATTTTTTCCTTGAATGAGTACTAAGTGATTTGTGTAAATTATAGAAACAATCCTTTCGTCGGGGCGACGACGATTACTGACAGATTTCTCCGCTCCGGCAGGGCAAGCCCCGCCTTCGGTCGAAATGACAAACAAAGAATGCTGCCAACATGTTTTCTTCTGAAATAACTTATGGCGCAAGTGAAGTCGCGCCTTCACGCTGCGCAACTCAATTTGCGCATACCTGCTTCTCGGCGGCAGTAAGGAATGCAGCCGCCTCGGTCACCGCTCGGGCGTTCTTATGCACTCGCTCACCTCGCAAGGCAAAACAGCACACTGTGCTGTTTCGAGAAAACCTTACTCGCCCTAAGTAGGTGAATGGGCGCAATTATAAATAAATTTACGCCGAGGGACGTAGGCGGAATTCATTTCCGCCGTTAAGCGTCCACGACAACAGCAACCTCGCTGCAAGTCGCACAGAGCCGCTTGCGGCGAGTACGACTTGAGCGATTTTAATTAATAAATTCAAATTCCACGTCGCCCACCACTACCGTGTCTTTTTCGTTTATGCCCATGGATTTAAGCTTTGCGATTACGCCTTTTTCGCGCAGAATTTTCTGGAAATAAGCCATGGAGTCGGGATCGTTTAAAGATACATTGCGGCAGAGCATGTCCACAAGCGTTCCGACCACCACGTATGCGCCGTCTTCGTCGACATAAATTTCGTAATCGAGGTCGCCGCTCTTGCGGTAGGTGAAATTTTCGTCCGCTTCGACGGGCTGAACGGAGGGAAGACCGTCTAAAACGCTGAATATGCCTTCGATAAGCTCCCTTGTGCCATTGCCCGTGAGCGCGGTGATTTCGTAAATTTTATATTTTTTTGCGTACGCTTTTTTGAAAGCTTTTATGTTTTCCTCTACGCCGTGCATGTCGCACTTGTTGAGGGCGATTATCTGGGGAAGTTCTGCAAGTTTTTGCGAATATCCCGCAAGTTCGGCGTTGATTTTTTTGAAATCTTCGACGGGGTCCCTGCCCTCTATTCCCGAGATATCTACGACGTGCAGGAGCATGCGCGTGCGTTCGATATGCTTTAAAAAGTCATGACCGAGCCCCGCGCCCTGCGAGGCGCCCTCTATAAGACCGGGGATATCGGCGGCGACGAAAGATTTTTCGTAATACTGCACCACGCCGAGATTGGGCGAAAGGGTTGTAAAGTGATAGTTGGCTATTTTGGGGCGCGCGGCCGAAATTTTTGAAAGGAGCGTGGACTTGCCGACGTTGGGGAATCCGATTATGCCGACGTCCGCAATCACTTTGAGTTCGAGAAGGACGACGTGCTCTTCGGTCTTTTCACCCTTTTGGGCAAAGTTGGGGGCATGTCTGCGGGCCGTTGTGAAGCGCACGTTGCCCTTGCCGCCCCTGCCGCCTTCGGCGAGCAGCTTTTTCTGGCCGTCATAGAACATGTCGCAGATGACGGCTTTGGTTTCGTAATCCCTGACGATGGTACCGACGGGAACCTTTATTACTATATCCGCGCCGCCCTTGCCCGAACAGCGGTTTGTGCCGCCGCGTTCGCCGTTGCCCGCGACATATTTGTTGGTGAAGCGGAAACTTAACAGGTCGTTCATCGACCTGTCGGCGAGCAGATATACGTCGCCGCCCTTGCCGCCGTCGCCGCCGTCGGGGCCGCAGGCGGGCTTGCCCTTGAACGACTTGAAGGAGTTCATTCCGTC
>CALVWX010000034.1 GCA_944368215.1 uncultured Clostridia bacterium
GAATTCAACATCGTCCTCAAGGATGCAGGCGCTAAGAAGATCGACGTTATCAAGGTTGTCCGCGCATTCACCGGCCTCGGCCTCGTTGAAGCTAAGCAGGCAGTTGAAAAGGGCGGCGTTCTTAAAGAGAACGTTGCTAAGGAAGAAGCTGAAAAGATCGTTGCTGACCTCAAGGCTGCCGGCGCAACCGCTGTTGCTGAATAATTTCTTTCGTTAAAAGTAAAAACCCGTAAACGCCGCGCATGCTCGCATGCGCGGCGTTTTTTCGTTTTATTGCGCCGTCTTTCACTTAAAATATAAAGGAACTCATTTATAATAAGGAAATCCTTACCAATAAACATGCGGCCTTTTGCTCGTAAATTAAGGCACAGTCCGCGCAGCGGCGCGCTGTTTTTACTGTGTTTGTGAAAATTAAGCCCCGTGCGCGTTAAATCGCTTGACTGTTTAATGCAATTAAAGTAAAATTATAAGGTATCAATTATAAGGATTATTGTATGAAAAAGACATTAAAGCGTATAGCCGTCGGCGTCGCCGCAATGGCAGTTCTCTGCGCGGTGCCCCTTATGTCGGGTTGCGAATCTTCCCACCCCGAGGCGGTAATAACCATATCTTACGACGGCACCGATTATGAGCTCACATATAAGCTTTATCGCAATATGTATCCCCAGACGGTAAAGCATTTCATCGAGCTTGCCGACGCAGGGTTTTATGACAACACCATAATTCACAGCTACGAATCGAGCTATTTCTACGGCGGCGGATATTCCTATAATGCCGAAGGCTACGAAAGCACGTACGAAGCCGACTACGAGGAAGGTACGGGCGCAATGGGCGAATATTTCGCAGCAAATTCCAAGGAGAGGGCTTATTACGAGCTTGCGACCAACGGAACTCTCACGCCTTCGGTTTACCGTGACTACATCGGCGGCCAATACCGCGATGCCCTTCCCACGGTAATCGGCGAAGTGGGCGACACGCACGTCATTCAGAACGGCGCCTTAACGGGCGGCTTCGGCGCTCTGCGCATGTTCTATTCGGCTAAAGACCTTGAAAACGGCGACGTCGTCTACCTCGATAAAGACGGAAACGACGACGGCGCAATTTTCGACGGCTATCTCGAGCACAGCGCAACGAGCATCTTCTCCATTCAGACGAGCACGGCTTCCGGTTCTACCGATTACTGCATTTTCGGCCAGCTCGTCGATACGGATGTTCTGACGCAGCTCACTTCGGCCGTGAGCTCGGGCTCAACTCTCACCGTCGACAACGTCGTAATCGACCAGTACGACCAGATAATCGGCGAAAGATACGACAACACGGACGATTTCACCGTCCAGTCCATTCCCTTGATTGTAAAGTCGGTTGAGATAACCAGGTATTGATATAAAAAACGCACGGCGGACAAATGTCCGCCGTTTTTTTGTGTTTTGATAACTGCGGCGACGGAGCAAAAAGATTGACGGCGCGATTCTGCCGTATATGAAGTCGTGCAAGATCCTTCGACTCCGCCTACGGCTTCGCTCAGGATGACATAATGTCCCGCCCACCCTCCCCAAATTATGCGGGCCTTGCCCGCCGAATCATACCTTCATCATACCTTTTGACCGCAAGATGAGTAGGATTAAGAGATAACGCCCGATTGCGGAGACAGACAGCGGGGTCACCCCGCGGAACAAAGATGCAACGGTACGTTACCTGACGCAGGCAAATTTTTACATTTATAGCGTCGGTCGGCGTTGCACATACTGTTTTCGGGCGGATATGCCCGAAGGAGTGTTATGGAAAAATTTATTTTGGGCGTGGCTTTGGGCATGGCCGGCGGCGCGCTTCTCGTCGCCAACAACTGCAAGCTGCGCAATCTGGTCAAAAAGAATCAGGAAGACCTGATGCAGAAAGCCGAGCAGTATATCGATAAAAAGCTCGAAGAAAAGCAGGGCGAAAATCAGGAAGCGGAAGAGCTTTAAAAGCTTAAAAAAATTAATCGGGGCGCGCGGCCTTAAAGGCCGCGCGCCCCGTATTTTATCCGTATATCGGCTTTAATTTGCGTTCTTACAAACAATACGGCAGAGGTGTGCACGCCGCAAAATCTTGCCCAAAAAACGCGCACAACGCCACATTGACCCGCACATATGCCGCAATCAGCGCAAATTTTTAATCTGCAGCTTCAAAAGCCTGTTTTCGTCGCTCAGTTTTCTCACGAGCGCGGTCAGCCTGTCGTTCTCGCTCTTCAGAGCGGCGGTCATGTTGTCGTAAAGTTCGTTTATTTTATCCTCTATGCGCTTCTGCCCGTCGGGCGAGCAATCCAGCCCGCACTCGGCCATTATGGCCTTTATTTTTTCGGGCTGCTTTGCAAGCACGTTTCGGTACTTGTTCTGGTAGCGCAGCATCAGCTTGTCGTCGCCGTGCGAAAGGTTCAAAACGGCGCGCCTCACCGAAACTCCCTTGCTCTTTTCCGTGAGTATGGCACGCAGAATTCTGTCTGTCTCCTCGTCCGTGAAGGGCTTTATGGCTTCGGCCTTCAGGTCGGTGCCCGCCAGCACCTTCTTTACGGCCTCGTCGTCCGACTTTTTCAAAAGCGCATAGTAATAATTGCGCACGCTGCCCTTTGCCCGACCCGTCTTGGCGGCGTATTCTTCAAAAATTTTGGTCAGCGTCTTGCCCCTCAGCTTGCCTTCGCATACGTACTTTACCAAACTTCCCGCCTCTTCCGCGGTGTAACCGTTGATTTTATTCATAATAACCTCCTTTACGGGCTGATTATTGACATAAATTTTTGCAGTTATACATTTTATAATAATAAAGAAAAATTTAAAGCGCCGCGCGGCGCATTGTTACTGCATGATCATTTATTTTTTAAGCGAAGTGCCCGCCGCCCTGCGGTTGAACGGCACATATGCCGGCATTATAGATGGGTTCGTTCGCAGAGCGGAGGGGGTGGAAGGCGAAATTTTTGTCGAGGCCGTGCCCTCCGATAACCGCCTTCCCGTAAACTTCATGCTCGGCGATGAATTTTTTTCCTCGCCTCCGCCCTTTGTCGACGTATACCTTTTGGGCGGCGACGCGCTCGTAAAAATCAAAAATTACGCTTTCAAGGATACGTCCCTCCGCCTCATATGCCAAAGCCGCTTTTGCGGCCACCTTGTAACGCTGTGCCGCCGCGGCGGCGTGGCGCTCTGTATTGACAAATCGGACGGCTCCGTCACCTTGCGCGACATGGACGAAGGCTTCTCGTCCGCGCAGATGAAAGAGGGCGAGGTGGGCGGACATAAGGTGCTGTGCATTTATTCCGAAAGCCGTCTGGCCATAGTTTCGGAGGGCGGAAAAGTCGTCTTCTGCAACGCCGTAAAAAGCTATTCGCTGGGCAATATGCTGGGGGTAACTGTGTCTTTTTCCACCTGCGCAGGCGCCATAGGCGAGTGCAATTACTCCTTCGACGGCTCGGCATTCACCCCGGTTTCGGGCCGTACGGTCGAAACGCGCCCTGTTGCGGACGAGGTAAAGCACTTTGCTTTTTTCGAAAGCATTCTCACGCGCGCCGACGCATCGGCATATCTGTGCGGCGAACTCAAAGGCAGGGCGGGGGAGCTCGGCGCATACCTCGGCGACTTCGTCGATGTGGTAATTCCGCCGCAGAAATTTTACGAAAGCACGGGCGAGGAACGCGCAGCCGGCCTCGTCTATCCCCTGAAAGAAAACCTCTTCCGCGTCAGGTTTTACGCTGCAGACATGCGGGGAGGACTGGTCGAAAACATAAGGGGGGTTGACTATTGAACGACAAAATACCGGGCGGCGGGCGGCCTTTTATGGCCGCCCGCCGCCGTTTTGTTAATAAACCGGCGCGCCCCGGCGGCGGTGGTATTCTACATTTTTTGCATAAAAAGTTTACATTTGACTTGACAGGTGTAAACTTTTACTGTAAACTATTACAAAACCGCGGCGGCGCCGCGGGCGCATAAATACGGCGGGCGGCACGACCCGCAAAGAAGGTAAGATTTTAAATTAATGATAAAGCTCGAAAAAAAATACGACGTAATAATTGTCGGCACGGGCGTGGCGGGGCTCAACTGCGCGCTCAATATTTCGCCCGATAAAAGCGTTCTCGTCATCTGCAAGGAAACGCCCGACAAGTCGGACAGCTATCTCGCCCAGGGCGGCATCTGCCGCCTGCCCGAAGAAGGCGATTATCAGTGCTATTTCGACGACACCATGCGCGCGGGGCATTACGAAAATAACCCCGTCACCGTCGACGCGATGATACGCGGCTCGCAGGAAGTCATAGACGACCTCATCGGCTACGGCGTGGATTTCGCACGCAATCCCGACGGTTCGCTCGCCTACACCAAGGAAGGCGGCCATTCCCGCCCGAGGATTTGCTTCCATGAGGACACCACGGGCAGGGAGATAACCACCCATCTCATGGCGGCCGCGCGCGCACGCAGGAATATCCTCATCGTGCCCTATGTAACCATGCTCGACATCATCTGCGACGACAAAGCCTGCTACGGCATCGTCGCCAAGGACGGAAAAAACGGCAGGCTCTACCGCCTTTTCGCCGACTATACCGTGCTCGCCTCGGGCGGCATCGGCGGTATTTTTGAAAATTCCACCAACTTCCGCGTGCTCACGGGCGACGCTCTGGCAATCTGCCTCAACCACGGCGTGGCCGTCGACCATATAAACTATATCCAGATTCACCCCACAACGCTCTATTCCAAAAAGAAGGGCAGAAGGTTTCTCATATCCGAATCTGTCCGCGGCGAGGGCGCCGTGCTGCTCGATAAAAATTTTCAGCGTTTCACCGACGAGCTCAAGCCCCGCGACGTAGTCACCGCCGCCATGCGCGAACAGATGAAAAAGGACGGCACGGACTTTGTCTGGCTGGATATGCGCCCCATACCGAGGGAGGAGGTCATCAGCCACTTCCCGGGCATAGTCCAGCATTGCCTCAACGAAGGCTACGACGTCTTCCGCGAGTGTATACCCGTCGTGCCCGCCCAGCACTATTTTATGGGCGGCATCCGCAGCGATACAAATGGCGCAACCACCATGCCCCGGCTCTATGCCGTGGGCGAAACGTGCTGCAACGGCGTGCACGGCAAAAACCGCCTCGCCTCCAACTCGCTTCTGGAAAGTCTGCTCTTTGCAAAGCGCGCCGCGCAGGATATCAATTCGCACTATTCGCCCGAAGATATATCCGCGGCAAAGGCGGCGGAGGCGGCTTTGGACATTTCAAAATATTCCAATCCCACCAAGCTTTTAAGGGAATATAAACAGATAGTACACTCTGCCATAGACGCCGAAAACGCAAAGTGCGCCGAAGCGCAGGCAGCCAAGGAGGAAGCATGAACGATCCCGTAACTCAGGCAGTCAACTGCGACAATTTAATTAAAATGGCCCTCGCCGAAGACATAACAAGCGAGGACGTGTCTACAAACGCAATAATCAAGGGATATGTGCATGGCAATGTACAGCTCATATGCAAGCAGGACGGCGTTATATGCGGCCTTTCGGTATTCTCCCGCGTGTTTACCCTGCTCGATAGCGATACAAAAATCGATTTATACGTCAAAGACGGCGACGAGGTCAAAAAAGGTCAGCTGCTCGGCGAAGTGACGGGCGATATACGCGTGTTGCTTTCGGGCGAACGCACGGCGCTCAACTATCTGCAGAGGATGAGCGGCATTGCCACTTACACCCGTCAGGTGGTAAAACTGCTCGAAGGCTCCAGAACGAGGCTTTTGGACACCCGCAAGACGACGCCCAACATGCGCATATTCGAAAAATACGCCGTAAAAGTCGGCGGCGGCTGCAACCACCGCTACAACCTTTCGGACGGCATTCTTTTAAAGGACAACCATATAGGCGCGGCGGGCAGCATCACCAAGGCCGTGCAGATGGCGCGCGACTATGCGCCCTTCGTGCGCAAGATAGAAGTGGAGGTCGAAAATGTCGATATGTGCCGCGAAGCTCTTGAAGCGGGCGCGGATATAATCATGCTCGACAACATGACCCCCGCCGAGATGAAGGAGGCCGTGGCAATGATAGGCGGCAGGGCGCAGACCGAATGCAGCGGCAACGTCACCAAGGAAAATATCAAAAATATCATCGATACGGGCGTGGATTTCGTATCTTCGGGCGCGCTCACGCACTCTGCGCCCATACTCGACCTGTCCTTGAAAAATCTCCGCCCCACGGAGGAATAAATGAAAGCGACAGAGCGCCGCAAGGAAATTTTAAGCCTGCTCGGCAACACTTCCTCGCCCATACCCGCGGGGATGTTGTCTGAAAAATTTGCCGTGTCGCGTCAGGTAATAGTGCAGGATATCGCCATTCTTCGCGCCAACGGCTACGACGTAATTTCCACAAACCGCGGCTATTATATCGGCGGAGCCATACGCGCCCAGCGCGTGTTCAAATGCCGCCATCATCTCGACGAGCTCGTAGGAGAGGCGGAAATTATAATAAACAACGGCGGAAGGGTGGAGGACGTCTTCGTCAATCACCGCGTCTACGGCCGTATTTCCGCCCGCCTCGACCTGATAACAAAAACTCATGCCGAGGAATTGCACCGCTCGCTCGTTTCGGGCGCGTCCAAGCCGCTCATGAGCGTCACCGACGGCTATCACTATCACACCGTCTCGGCCGAAAGCGAGGCCGCGCTCGATAAAATCGAAGCGGCTTTGCGCGAGCGCGGTTTCCTCATCGAAATTTAGCAACGTGACGTTGCATCCGTACTCCGCAATCGGGCTTCCGCGCTATGCCGCGCTTATCTTGCGGCCAGCAGGGCGGCGTGTAGCCGCGGACATACTCCGCAAACTTGCGGTTTCGGTAAATCAGGCATACCATGCGGCCAACCTCTTTTTGTCATACTGAGCGGAGCAAGGAGGGCCATTTGCCCGACGCGCGCAGTCGAATGTATCTTACCGGATTGAAACTCAACAGGATCTTTCGATTCTGCCTGCGGCTTCGCTCAAGATGACCGGTATGGAGGTACCGCTTCGATGGATGATACGCAATCGGCATAGAGTGGCACATATGCCGTAATTAACGTAAATATTTAAAATTATTCCGCCGCCAGTGGGCGGCATGTTCGCCCGCGCATGAGCGGGCGAATTTTTGCGCAAAGTAAAACTGAGTGCTTATATGAGCTAACGGTATGTTAAATGAAAATAAAGAAAGTTCTAAGCATAATTTTAAGTCTCTCCTTGGCGGCCGCTGTTTTTATCGGCGGCTGCGCGCCTGGTTGCAATTCCTCACCGGAAACCGATATCCCCGGCGATCAGATTACCGATGGCAACGAAAACGGCGGTTCCTGCGGGAACGAAGACAACTCCGGCGACAACTCTTCGGGCGGCAGCGACAGTGCCGGAGACAGCGGCACGGGCGATAACGGCGGCGGTAATATAGGAGGTGATGACGGCGATAATAGCGGAAGCGGCGACGGAACGGAAGGAGGAGAAAATGCTCCCCCGGATGACGGCATATCCCCGCAGATATTCACCTCGGGCTGGAGCAACAATTCAAAAGTCGGCTACAGCGCCGAGTATCTCGGCACGGCTGTACGCACCCTGCCCGAAACGGACGACGGCGGCCTCAGCCGTTATCCCCAATACGGCGTCCCTCTTTCGGACGCCTCGGTTGAGGAAAAGGAGGCCATAATCGCCGAAAACGGCGCGCTCATTGCGGGCTCATCGACATATGATTCCATGGACGCGGACGGCAATTTATATCTCGGCGGCAAACCGACGGGCGGCAAGCTCTACAAGCACACCGCCGCTTCAGGTATGTACGGCGGCGATGTTTCCGACGATGAACCCGCCGTAATCAAGCGCATAACTTACACTCCGCGCGGCACCTACGGCAACATGCTTACGGGGATTTATGCGCCTGCGGGCGAAGTTATAACCATAGAACTTTCCGCCGAAGACCTGGCCAGAACGGGCGGCATAAAAGTGTATATAGGTCAGTTTTTGACCAACGGCGGTCAGAATAACATATGGTCTGCACGTGAATTCAACCGCATGCCCATGATAGGCAATGCAATGACTGTAAGCGGACAGAAGGGCTGTGTCGGCTCTTTTCTCGGCGGCCCCGTATATATCGCTCCCGTCAGAAACTGCTCCTCTTTCTCCGTCACCATATCGGGCGGAGTAAATTATTCGCACTATATCCACGGCTATACGACGAGGGAAGAATTCGAAAGCAACAAAAATTCCTCCGCGCCCTACTTCGATCTGGAGGTGTGGGACGATTCCGTCCGCCATTCGGGCCCCGCGTCGCGCGCGGCAGGCTTTACCTACGACGAGCTCAAAGCCGCGGCCGAACTGTGGGATAAAATAGCGCGCGTCTCCAATCAGGTGCCCGCAGGTTCGGACGGCGATACAGGGATAACATTCTTATACGACCCCTTCATCGCCGCGGGCAGCATGGTGGCCTTTGTCGGGCGTCACACCGTCAACTGCCCTCCCGACGTTCTCACGGCCGCGCTCGACGCGCAATCCGCCGTAGAAAACGCTTCCGGCAGTTTCTGGGGCGCCATTCACGAATTCAACCATCACTACCAGTGTTTCGGCTTTCACTACAGCGACGAAGTGACCAACAACGCCGTCAGCATAGCCGAATACAGTCTGTTCACGCGCATATCCTCGCGCCGCGCGCTCGGAAACGCCGCTCAGGGCAATTATGCCGACGGCTGGGACCGTTACACAAATCCGGCATGGGTTCTTTCGCAAACTCTCTCAAACACGGGCGTCAATTCCGCCCTCGACAGCTACGTAAACCTAATACACTCATTCGGTCAGCAAACTTTCATAAAAGCAACGCAGCTCGGCGGCAAAAGCTACGGCGCGGATGCGTGGTATAAAGCCGTAAGCGACGCCACGGGCTACGATATGACCTATTATTTTACCGATATTCTGCACCAGACGGTCAGCGACGGCATGCTGTCGCAATACGCGTCCGAAAACAACCCTGTGTTCGTGCCCGTCGCAACCATATTCCAGACCGGCCGCGGCTATATATCCGGCGGCAAAACGGAGTATTGCCGCACCGCACAGCCCTACGCCATACGCGCGGGCCAACCCTTCGAACTCAACTTCAACGATAATATAATCGCGCCTGAGGGGTTCACCGTCACGGTAAAAAGTTTTACTTCGCCCGCGCACGGCGCGCTCGTAAAGCAGGGGGAAGGAGTGTATTTATATACGCCTTCCGCCGACGGCGCGTCCTCCGGCGAAATGTACCTCACCCTGTCCGTTGCAAAGGACGACGGCGCGTTCGAAGTTGAAGACGTTCAGCTCGTCATCGAACTTCATCCGAGCTATTCGGGCGTGCCCGTAACGCGCACCACATATCTCTATGAGGACGGCGGCATGTATTCAACCGCCACGGCCGCGTACGAAGGCGGCTACGCGGGCTATTCGTCCGTCACCGTCGCCGACAACGCCAACCGCGTGCAGAACGGCAACTGCGAAATCTGGGAGCCGGGTTATTCCGACAACGCCGTGATGGAACTCAGCGGCAAGCTGTATATCCCTTCGGACGGCAAGTACCGCATTGCCCTCCGCGGCAGGTATTTCGCCGCTCTGTATATCTCCCTCGACGACGGGCAGACCTATTCCCTCGCGGGCAAAATCGAAAACGGCGGGCATACCGACAAATACTTCCCCGACGACCCTTCAACCTATACGGATATTGAGCTTAAAGGCGGACAGTATGTCTATTTCAAGGAGGTGTTGCTCATAAAGGGCTACGGCGGTTACGGAGGCAATTCGGCGTATATCGGCTTAGGCATGGGCAGGTTCAGCGGACAGTCCGTAACCGTTTCCCACGTTACGGGCGGCCTCAACGTCAATTATACGCATACGCCTTTCGAAAGCGGCTATCTGTATCCCCGCGCTTATACCTTTGACGGCGTCGAAAAACCCTCGCTGCCGCAGATGCTCGTCTCCGCAAAATACAGCCCGTGGGACGGCAGTTATCCGATAGATAACCTCTTCGACGACAATAATTCCAACTTTATTCACTCCGACCGCACGCCCATAACGGCGGACAACCCCTTTGAAATGACCGTCGACCTCGGCGAAGTTTTCCGCGCCAACACGTTTACGATTTACGGCGAACCGACGAGGAAGTATCAGCCCAAAAATTTCGTGCTCTGCGGGGGACTTTCGTCCGATGATATGCGCGTTCTTGCCGAGGTCAACGGCGCAGAGCGCACGGGCGACGATATAGTAATAAGCTTTTCGGAACAGGATATAAGATACTATAAACTGGTCGTCACCGACACCTATGACCCCTCGGCCAACAAATATATCGCCTTCAGGCGCGCGGAAATGTCCTTCGTCTCCAAAGAGCTTGCCGGCGGCGTTCAGCTTTCGCCCGACGCTCTCGAATATAACGGCGGGTGGAGCCTTTCGGGGCGGCTTTCGTCCTTCGGTCATCTGTATGTCGGGCAGAAGGCCGCGGCGCGCTTTGCCTTTACGGGCACGCGCTTCGGCATAATGTCCTTCGATGACGGCTTCACCTCGTTCGAAGTCTATATCGACGGCCGTTACACCGCCACTGTGGAATGCGGCGGAAGCGGCAAAACGCGGCTCGTATTTATTTCGGACGCGCTGTCCGACGGCGAACACACGGTGGAACTTAAAAGCCTCGGCTCTTTCAATATCGATTCCGTCATTATAAAATAAGCGTTAGACGGGTCATATATGCAACTCAACCGCCCGCGCAAGGCTTGCCTTGCGCGGGCGGTTTTTGCCGCAGCAAAGGGAGGAGGGGTGAGTGTATAAATTTGCGGCGTTTCCGCCCGCCCGAGCTCTTTCCGTAAAGATAATAGCATAACAAATCATTTATATGAATATTTATGCAAATACCCCTTGATTTTTGTTGATAATTGAAAAGGTTTGTGATAGAATACCTGTTGCAAATAAGAAAGGCGGAAAAAGCCCGCCCAAAAATTTATCAGAGGTAATATTAAAGTCATGAAAAAGTTTCTTTCACTGTGTCTCGCCGCAGCTACGATTACTGCGGGCGCCGTCGGTTTTTCGGCCTGCGGCAACAATTCGCTTGTAGTTTATACCGAAGCCGGCTTCGCTCCCTTCGAATACATGTCCGACGGCCAGATAGTCGGCGTAGACGTAGATATCATGAACAGAGTCGGCGAAAAGCTCGGCAGGGACGTCGTTTTCGAAAACGCCAACTTCGATATCATCATCGATACCGTAGCCGAAGGCAGACTTACAAACGTCGGCGCCGCCGGCCTTTCCATCACCCCCGAGCGTTCGGAAAAGGTGGATTTTTCCGTGCCCTACTACACGGCATCGCTCTACGTCATCTATGAAGTGGGCGGCGCAGGCGCGCCCGTCATCACGGAGAGCAGCAAAAATGCCGACGGCATAATCTACTGGGATTCGCTCGCAGGCATGAACATAGGCGTTCAGGGCGGCACCACGGCCGACCTCTTCCTCGGCGATGAGCTTGCCGACGGCGGCACGTTAGCCGGCACGGGCGCCAAAAAGACTTCCTTCACTTCTTTAAGCGTGGCCGTAAACGATATCGGCACCAATTTGAACGTCGTCATCATCGACGAACTCCCCGCAAAGACGCTCGTCGCCAACAACGACGGTCTCGCCTGCCTGCCCCTTTACTACAAGGGCGAAACCCCCGATGAGGACGAGGCGGCAGTTGACGAATATGCAATCGCCGTTACCAAGGGCCAGACCGAAATTCTCGACGCCATCAACGAAGTTTTAAACGAACTTCTCGCCGAAGAGGATGAGCATGGCAACAACGGCATTCAGCAGCTCGTCATGCAGCACCTCGACCTTTCCACCGGCAACTGATTTTAAAATTATGCGGGCTGTCGCGCTGAGGCGGCAGCTCGTCTGTTATTGAGGAAAAAATTGTGTTTGAAGATATAGCAACTATTTTATCGTCGCCCACTTACATGGGGTATATATGGCAGGGTTTCGGCACAACGCTGGCCGTCACGCTCATAGCCGTATTAATCGGCCTTGTCCTCGGCTTCATAGTCGCCATCGTCAAAATCGCCGCGCTCAACAACAAGTGGATGAAGATTCCCGCCTTTGTGTGCAACGTCTACACCACGGTAATACGCGGCACGCCCGTGGCGCTCCAGCTCTTTTTAATGGTCTTTTCCATTCTCGCCTTCCCCGGCTTCAAGCCCTATGCCGCCATTTTAACGTTCGGCATAAACTCGGGCGCTTACGTCTCCGAAAATATCCGCGCGGGCATAATGTCCGTAGATAAGGGTCAGATGGAGGCGGGCCGCTCGCTCGGCATTCCGTGGACGCATACCATGGTTAAAATCATCTTCCCTCAGGCCATAAAAAACGTAATCCCGGCAATCGGCAACGAAATGATTTCCCTTTTAAAGGAAACTTCCATAATCGGCTGGGTGGGCAGCACCGTCGGCACGCTCACGTTCGACCTCAACGCCGCGGCGGGGCAGATAGCTTTGGGCCTCGGCGGCGCATATCTGGCGCCTTCCATAATCGTCGGGTGCTTCTATCTCGTCGTTGTATACGCCATGGTGCTCATCGTCAAATTTGTAGAAGGGAGGTTGCGCAAGAGTGATCGCCGTTAAAAATCTTTATAAAAACTTTGGCAAAACGCAGGTTCTCAAGGCGGTTTCCACCACGGTCGAAAGGGGAGAAAAGGTGGTAATCATCGGTCCCAGCGGAAGCGGTAAATCCACCCTTCTGCGCTGCATGAACCTCCTCGAAGAGCCCACCTACGGCGAAATCTGGGTGGACGATAAGCTCATCACCCCCGTAGACCCTTATCTTCACCGCGACATAATAGCCCTTTCCAACACCTACGCCCGCATGATGGCGGAGGCCAAGGACAGCGACGAGGTAATCGCCCAAATAAAAAAGAATGACCTTTTAAAGCGGTTCGAAGGCGCGGCGTACGCCAAGGCAATCAGGAAGTGCAGGAAGGATAACTTCATCGATATCAACCTCATCCGCCGCAGGATAGGCATGGTGTTCCAGCATTTCAACCTCTTCAACAACAAAACCGTGCTCGACAATTTAACCATAGCGCCCGTTACCCTCAAGCTCAAAACCAAGGCGGAAGCGGAGGAAACGGCTTACGCCCTGTTAAAGCGCATCGGGCTGGAAGACAAGGCAAAGGTTTACCCCTCAACCCTCTCCGGCGGGCAGAAACAGCGCATTGCCATAGTGCGCGCGCTGGCAATGACCCCCGAATATATGCTGTTCGACGAACCCACAAGCGCCCTCGACCCCGAAATGGTGGGGGAGGTTCTGGAGCTCATGAAGGAACTCGCCGAGTCGGGAATGACCATGGTCATCGTCACGCACGAAATGGGTTTCGCGCGCGAAGTTGGCACCCGCGTCATGTTCATGGCCGACGGCCAGATTGCCGAAGAAGGCACGCCTTCGCAAATTTTCGGCAACCCGCAGTCGCCCCGTCTGCAGGAGTTCCTGTCCAAGGTGCTGTAATTATTACGCGCTGCAATTAGTGCTTCTGCGTTGAAAGTTAAATTTTGTGTTTAATAATAAATAGTCAATCCCCGCCGAGCCGCGGCCGTACGTCCACGGCTCGGCGGGGATAAAATTTCTTTTGCGCCATTGCAATAAAAATTGCGAAAATATAGTAAAATTGCTTGTAATTTTTCAATTTGTCTATTATAATATATCTCGCAATCACGCTTGAAGCGGTTGTTTGAATTAAATATTGGGGTGTCGCCAAGCGGTAAGGCAACGGACTCTGACTCCGTCATTCGTTGGTTCGAATCCAGCTACCCCAG
>CALVWX010000035.1 GCA_944368215.1 uncultured Clostridia bacterium
TCATCGAACAATTCGCCTTCGTTACGATACTTTCCGTTTGAGAACTTGGTTACCAACATTTCCATTTTAACACCTCTGAATTTGTATTTGCCTTTTTCGGGCAACAGGCGGAGGTGCATAGGACGGTGAATGTCGGCACTCTGAATGGCAAGACTGCGGAAGTCAACGGAACAAAGCCAAAATCGTTGCGTGCAGGTCGGGAAATGCCTTATGAACAGCAAAAGAGCCGAGCAAGGAAAGCAATCCTTACTCGGCTCTCTATTCGTTTATATAGGTGTTTTCTGCGACGATTTTGCGGCCGTTGACGTCCGCGAGGAACTATGCTACCATAGCCGATGAAAAAGCAAATTCGGAGGGCTGGAAAAGGTATCATTCAAAGCGGATAATTATTCCGAAGAAATCGCGGAAAAAAAATAATCCGAACTTCGGATATTCGCCGAGGTTCGGATTATTCTGGTGTGGTGACCCTGCCGGGAATCGAACCCGGGATTGAGCCTTGAGAGGGCTCCGTCTTAACCGCTTGACCACAAGGCCTTGATTTAATTGCTTTGTGATTATAACATAACGCAGCACACTTTGCAAGCAAAAAAGTATTATTTTAAATATTTTGCCATTAACTTTTTTATGCCTGATTTACTTACAAATACTTTTACAAAGCAGGACGCGCACCTTGCGGTGCGCGCCCTTCAGAGAGAATATGAAAAAAGTTAAGTGTGGGTAATGTCTTGTGCAATGCATCCGGCTATTGCCTTAAAAGTGATTTTATTATAATAAACCATTGTGTAGATTGTATGAAAACGCAATGATATTTTGATTAGGAATTAAATCTTTGAAACAAAACTTCGGCCGTTCGCATACCGTCAGCCGCAGAAGAAGTTATTCCGCCGGAATAGCCACTGCCTTCGCCGCATGGATAAAGATTTTCGACCGATACACTCTGTAGTAAGGAATTCCTTAAAATTCTTACAGGTGACGAAAAACGCGTTTCCACACCCGTAAGAATGGCGTGCGGCGAAGCAAATCCCTTTAACCGCCTGTCCATATCGGGTATGGCCGCTTTTAATGCCTCCACCGCTACTTTTGGAAGAACGCGCGAAAGCGGAGCATAAGTTACTCCCGCCGCGTAAGTGGGTTTTACATCACCGAATGTGCCGGAAAGTTTATCTGAGGCGAAATCGCCGTAAGTCATAGCCGGGGCCTTATAATTGCCGCCGCCGACTTCAAAAGCCTTTTGCTCTATCTGCCTTTGGAAACGCATGCCCGCAAACATGTCGTCGGAGCCGAAGTCCCCCTTTTTCATCTGAACCATGAGCGCGGAATTGGAATTAATGCCGTCCCGTGCATACAAGCTCATGCCGTTTACAACCACGCCGCCCTTTTCGCTGGCCGCAGGAATGACAACTCCGCCCGGACACATACAAAACGTGAAAACCGTGCGCTCATGAGCGTGGGACACAAGCTTATAGTCGGCGGCAGGCAAATTGACATAATTTTTGCCGTACTGCGCAAAGCCGATATCCTTTGTGAGATGCTCTATCCTTACGCCTATGGCAAAATCGCGCGGCTCCATCGCCACGCCGCAACCATGCAACATTTCAAATGTGTCGCGCGCGGAATGGCCTATTGCAAACACTGCAGCATCGCACGGCACAGACTGCGTCAGACCGCTGCGCACATTTGAAACTGTCAGCCCGACGAGCCTGCCCTGCGATATTTCGAGCCCGTCTACGCGCGTATCGAAAAGGAAACTTCCGCCTTTGGCCATGATATGCGCGCGCATGTTGCGAAGGACGTCGTACAGCTTGTCGCTGCCGACATGGGGCTTGTTGAGATATAAAATCTCATCGGGTGCGCCGAATGAAGCAAAATATTTTAAAACGTCGCGGTTAAAGCCGTCGTGCGTCTGTGTATTTAGCTTGCCGTCGGAAAAAGCGCCCGCGCCGCCCTCGCCGAACTGCACGTTGCTTTCGCAATCGAGCACGCGCTCCGAATAAAACCTTTCGCAGGTCTTCTTTCGCTCTTCGACGGGCTGGCCGCGCTCGATTATTACCGGTTCAAAGCCATGGTCAATAAGTCTTAATGCGCACATCAGGCCCGCAGGGCCGCTGCCGACAATGACGACGCGGGGATGCGATGTAATTTTTTCAAAATCGGGCGCAACTTCCTGCTCTTCCTGCGAAGAAAAAGCTATTGAATATACCCAGAAGATATTATTTTTATCGCGCGCGTCGAGCGATTTTTTTATAACTGAGAAGTATCTGACGGGCGCGCCGAGATTGCGGGCAGCAACCTTTAAAAGGTCGCTTTCGGGGCGGGTTACAGAAAGTTTTACGTTGTCGAGCCGTCTTATCATAACCCCTCCGCTATATTTTCGGCCGCGCGCACGCCGCTTGCAAACGCCCATAAAAGATTATATCCGCCGCAATCGCCGTCGACGTCGACATATTCGCCGACCAGATAGAGGCCTTTTACCAGCCTGCTTTGCATATCTTGGCCGATATCGGCGCAATCAATTCCGCCGCGGGTGACCTGAGCATAGTCAAAACCGAGCGTACCGACGACCGTCAGCTGAAAATTTTTTACAGTATGCGCAATTTCCTCTGGCGAAGCGCCGCTGCGCTTTATTATTGCTCGGCCTATCTGATTGTGCAACGTGCCAGAGAGCAGTTCGCTGCGGGGATAGCCGAGAGCAATCTTCTTTTTTATGTCATCCGCTATCTGCTCCGCGCTGACGTCGGGCAAAAAACCGATATTTAAAGTTACGCCGTCGAGTCCGGCGACGAGCGATGAAATTTTGAATATCGCGTTGCCCGATACGCCGTAATCGGTGAAGATGACGTCGCCGCGCGAACTGCCGAGCTCTTTTCCGTTACGCGCGGCCGTGACGAGGCAATCGGCGCGGATGCCCTTGAGCGTTTTTATGTGTGCCGTATCGGTCTTCAACTGGACTAACGACGGGTAAAGTTCTGTAAGTTTATGCCCGAAATTGCGGGCGAGACCGTATGACGAGCCGTCGGTTCCGAATTGCTTTTGCGCCTTTCCTCCGCAGGCGAGAACAACTTTTTTTGCACCCAGCGCGCGGCCGTCGGAAAGCTTTAACGTAAAGCCCTGTGCGACATCCGTAACGCGCACGGGATTTAAAAAGGTAACGCCGTCCGAAAGTTCGCGCAGCAAGCTGTCGATCAGGGCGGACGCCTGTCTGCCGGAGGGATATACGCGGCCTTCCCCGTCGCTGGTAAAAATGCAGTTGAAAAGCTCAGCGGGCAACATGGTATTGCCGACGGCAACTTCCGCGGCGAAAAATGCTCCGCCGCCGTGATAATTTGACGGTCCGACGGATGTGTTTGAGACATTGCCCTGCCCATTGCCCGTCGCGGCGAGTTTTTTGCCGAGGCGCTCGCATGCGTCGATTACGACTATAGAAATATTTTTATTTTTGCGCTTTAAAGTCAGCGCGCACGCCAGCCCTGACGCGCCGCCGCCGACTATTGCCACGTCGAATTTTTGCATGGCTTTATTTTATAATATATAAGCGCAGTTTGTCAATCGCTTATTTTGTTGAGCAGGTCCGTAAAGGCCTGAAGGTGAAGTTTTTCGTCCTCGAGTATGCGCGCTATAATGTCCTTTACCTTTTCGTTGCGCAATCTGTCGAGCATGCGCGCGTAGCTCATGACGGCATGGCGTTCGGCGAGGACGTCGTCCTCCACCATATTTTTAAGCGAACGCGAATAGCTTACAAACTTTGCCGAATAAAAATTGAACGCAGCCGGCGGGCAGGCCGTGTACACGGGGAGCGCGCCGAGGGCGCAGATTGTTTTGCCGAGCAGCTTGAGATGAATCATTTCGGCTACGGCTATACTGTCTATGAGTTGCGCATACTCCTCCAACCCCTTGCTGTCAAAGATTACGGCGTGGTAGTTATACTGGAGAATGGCATTGAGTTCACCCGTTGACGAAGCATATGCGGGCGAAATTATGCGCAGGGCACGGCAATCGGGCGAAATACCTTCGACAGTCGGATAGGGTTTATCGGCAATGAGAGGTTTTGGCATAAAATAAGCGCTCCTTGAAATTATGACTTTACTATCAAAATATTCAAAGAGCGTTTTATTTTGTGCGGGCGGCGAAGAGCTTTTAAAAGCTCTTCGCCGCCCTGTTGCCGCTTATTTTTTTCTGTCGCGCAGCAAAATGTTAACGAGCGCGCAGACTATGAGATATGCAATAACCGAGCCGGCGATTGCGCCGCCGATTATTATATGTCCGCCACTGTACATAGCTGTTATGAATATTAAATTCGTTATGAGAAAGGCCTGAAACCACACGCAGATGCGGTAATATTTTCTGCGCGCAGCTTTACGGCTTTCGGGAGAATGTTTGCGGAAGAGGCACTCGAAGAATATAATGCCTGCAACCGAAAGGAATGCGCCGAAGCCGGTTAACAGGCAGGTAAGCACTGGGTCGGACGCAAAAAACAAGACAAAACCTGTAAGTTCAAGGATAAACGCACCCATATGAAAACATTCCGCAAGCCAGAATTTAAAAGTAGTTTTATCCGGTTTAATTGCGTAACCGCGTTGATTATTTAGAACAGGCGACGGGCGGTAAATTATTGCGAAGGCAACTATATCGGCGACGAGAAGAGCGCACCCCAGAACGGTAAGCACTATTGCCGCGGTCAAGCCGCCGTATAGCCCGATGATTGCAGCTATGGTTTCAAATACGGCGCCGGCCACAGCCGCGGCAATTAAAAAAGGATATGCCGCGCGTTTTAAGTCATGTCTTCCGCTCTCTGCCGCCGCAGGAGGCGTAATTTCGCGCGAAGGCGCAATTTCTGTTTGCTCAGTAATGCCGTCATCTATGAGATAGTCGGCCGAAACGCCGAAAAGCTTGCTTATCTGCAACAGGTTCAATGCGTCCGGATATGCCGTACCCATCTCCCACCGCGAAACAGCCTGCCGCGATACGTTCAATTTTTCCGCGACATCCTCCTGAGAAAGGCCGCTCTTTTTACGCAACGCTAAAAATTTTTGTGCAAAACCCATATGCGTACCACCTTTAATCTTTTTGCAAATCAATTATAAAACATAAAAGCACAATGCGCAACCGCACAAACTTTACAAATGCGCAACAAAAGTTTACACTGTGCAATTTAAAGGCGCGGCGATTTTGAAAAGCGCCGCGCCGCAGTTTTACTTTTGCAACATTTTCTTTAAAAACTGACCCGTATAACTTGCGGGATTCTGAGCCACCTCTTCGGGCGTCCCCGTCGCAATTACCGTGCCTCCGCCGTCGCCGCCTTCGGGACCGAGGTCAATGATATAGTCGGCCGTCTTTATGACGTCGAGATTGTGCTCGATTACGAGCACGGTGTTGCCGCCTTCCCTGAGGCGCGCGAGTATTTTGACGAGCTTGTCCACATCATAGCTGTGCAGACCGGTCGTCGGCTCGTCGAGGATATAAAAGGTTTTGCCTGTAGAACGCTTTGAAAGCTCGGTTGCGAGTTTTACCCTCTGTGCCTCGCCGCCGGAAAGGGTTGTAGAGCTCTGCCCGAGCTTTATATAGCCGAGGCCGACGTCGCAAAGCGTTTTGATTTTATTATAAATGGAAGTTACGGGCTTGAAAAATTCGGCCGCCTCCTCGCACGTCATGTCGAGGACGTCGGCAATGGATTTGCCCTTATATTTTACTTCGAGCGTTTCGCGGTTGTAGCGCTTGCCGCCGCACACTTCGCAGGGGACGAAAATATCTGGCAGGAAGTGCATGGCTATCTGCAGAATGCCGTCGCCCTGACAATGTTCGCACCTGCCGCCCGCTACGTTGAATGAGAATCTGCCAGCCTTATACCCCCTCTCCTTTGCGTCCTGAGTGGCAGCAAAGAGGTCGCGAATCGGCTGGAACACGCCCGTATAGGTTGCAGGATTGGAGCGGGGCGTTCTGCCGATGGGCTGCTGGTCGATTGCTATGACTTTATCGAAGTATTCGAGGCCCTCGAATGAGTCCGCCGCGCCGAGCTTCTGCCTCGCGCCGTTGAGATTGTTGGCAAGGTAAGGATAAACTATTTCGTTGACGAATGAAGACTTGCCGCTTCCAGACACGCCCGTGACGGCCGTAATCAGGCCCGCAGGAACGGAAACAGCGATATTTTTCAGATTGTTCTGGCGGCAGCCGTGAACCTTGAGCCATCTGCCGTCGGGTTGTTTTCTGAAAGCGGGAACTTCTATTTTGCGTCTGCCCGCGAGGAAATCGCCCGTTATGGAGCGGGGCTCGTTCATGATATCCCGAGGTGTGCCGCACGCGACGACCTCGCCGCCGTGCACGCCCGCCATGGGGCCGATATCGACGATATAGTCGGCCGTGCGGATGGTATCCTCGTCGTGCTCTACGACTATGAGCGTGTTGCCTATATCGCGCAGACCTTCGAGAGATTTAAGCAATTTTTCGTTATCGCGCTGATGAAGGCCTATAGACGGTTCGTCGAGGATATACAAAACGCCAGTGAGCGCACTGCCTATCTGCGTGGCCAGCCTTATGCGCTGGCTTTCGCCGCCGGAAAGAGTAGCCGCGCTGCGCGACAGGGTGAGGTAGCCCAAGCCGACGTCTTCAAGGAAGTTTATGCGGTTATCTATCTCCTTTATTATGCTGTCGGCAATCATGTGCTCGGTTTTGCTGAAGAAGGAAAAATCGGAGAATTTTTTTAAATCGTCCGCCGACATGTCGCACACTTCGGCGATGTTCTTGCCGCCAACCGTGACGGCGAGGGCCTCCTTTTTTAACCTTTTGCCGTGACAGCAGGGACATTCGGAAGTGCGCATGTAGCGCTCTATGTCCCACTTTACGCTTTCGGACTGAGTCTGATTATACCTGCGCTGAAGATTGGCGGCGAAACCTTCCCACGAAGATTTATAGCTTGCCGAATAGCTGCGCGAATTATAATCCATTGATATTTTTTCGCCGTCGTTGCCCCACATGAGCATATTGTAAATGCCTTCGGGCAAGTCCTTTACTGGCACGTCGAGGGAGAACCCGTAAGCTTTGGACAGCGAATTTAAATGCATCTGCGTAACTGTCGACGAATCGAGATTCCAGCCGCTTATCTTTATTGCGCCTTCGCGCAGGGTCTTGGTTTTGTCGGGGCAGATTAAATCGGGGTCGATGGACTGCGTAAAGCCGAGACCCGAACACTCGGGGCAGGCGCCCCACGGCGTGTTGAATGAAAACAGGCGGGGTTCGATTTCTTCTATAGAAATGCTGCAGTCGGGACAGGCGTATTTTGAGGAATACAACTCTTCCTTGTCGTTGCAATCGATTACCACGAGCCCGTCGGCTAATTTAAGCGCATTTTCAAGGCTGTCGGTCAGCCTCTTTAAAATGCCGTCCTTTATTACAAGCCTGTCGATTATGACTGAAATGTTGTGGCGGATATTTTTTTCGAGATGAATTTCCTCCTGCAGGTCATAGACTATGCCGTCTATTTTTACCCTGCCGTAACCGCTCTTTTTGTATGATGCGAGTTCCTTTACGTATTCGCCCTTTTTGCCGCGCACTACGGGGGCTTCCACCATTATTTTGCTGCCTGTGGGCATGAGCATTACCCTGTCGGCAATTTCATCCACCGACTGACGGCGGATCTCCCTTCCGCATTTTGGACAATGGGGAATGCCTACGCGCGCAAAAAGCAGACGGAAGTAATCGTAAATTTCCGTGACGGTGCCCACCGTAGAACGGGGGTTGCGCGAAGTGGTTTTCTGGTCTATAGATATGGCTGGCGAAAGACCGTCTATAGATTCGACGTCGGGTTTTTCCATCTGGCCGAGGAACTGGCGTGCGTATGACGACAGACTTTCGATATATCTCCTCTGACCTTCGGCGAAAATTGTATCGAAGGCGAGAGTCGATTTTCCGCTGCCCGAAAGCCCCGTGAACACCGTCAGCGTGTTGCGTGGAATGCGGACGTCGATATTTTTTAAATTATTTTCCTTTGCGCCTTTAACAAAAATTTCTTCTTTCATAATTACTGTTTACCGGGATAATTTATGCGTTGCGACACTATTGCAGGATAAAAAACGACCCTGAGGCTGAGTGTAAATACTTATTTTTTCGCCTGCAACATTTTTTTCTTGAGTTGGGATATGGCGTCGCGGATTTCTATGGCGCGCTCGAAGTCAAGCTGCGACGAGGCGACTTTCATGAGCGCCTTGAGCTTTTCTATTTCGTCGGGAATATCCTGCAGCCTGATATCGTCCCCCGCCTTCTTCTTGGTTGTTATGCCGAGGTCGATTTTGATATCCTTGATTATGGTTTTGGGCACGATGCCGTGCTCTTTGTTATATTCATCCTGAATGGTGCGGCGGCGGTTGGTTTCGTCTATAGCCCTCTTCATGCTGCCCGTCATTTCGTCGGCATACATTATTACTCTGCCTTCGGAATTGCGCGCCGCGCGGCCGATTGTCTGGACGAGCGAAGTTTCGCTCCTTAAAAAGCCCTCTTTGTCGGCGTCGAGAATGGCGACGAGCTTGACTTCGGGCAGGTCGAGGCCCTCCCTTAAAAGATTTATGCCGCAGAGTATATCGAATTCGCCCGCGCGCAGGCCGTTGATTATGTCTATGCGCTCCAAGGCGTCGATATCGGAGTGCATATAGCGCACCTTGAGGCCGTGCTCCTTTAAATAGTCTGTAAGACTTTCGGCCATCTTCTTCGTCATGGTGGTGACGAGAACGCGGCCGTTGGTTGCGAGAACTTTTTTGATTTCGCCTAAAAGGTCGTCTATCTGACCCTTGGTGGGGCGCACCTCTACGGGCGGGTCTAAAAGTCCCGTGGGGCGGATGAGTTGTTCGACGACCTGCCCCGCCTCCCCCAGTTCGTACGGCGCGGGTGTGGCCGAAACGCAGATGAGCTGCGGGACGCGCGCGTCGAATTCTTCGAAGGTGAGAGGCCTGTTATCGTACGCAGATTTAAGGCGGAAACCGTAGGCGACGAGGTTGTCCTTGCGCGAGCGGTCGCCGTGGTACATGGCGCGTATCTGCGGAATGGTCATGTGGCTTTCGTCTATGAAGACGAGGAAATTATTTTTAGGGAAATAATCGAGCAGCGTGAACGAAGGCTCGCCAGGACTTCTGCCGTCGAAGTAGCGCGAGTAGTTCTCTATGCCGGAGCAGTAGCCTATTTCCCTCATCATTTCAAGGTCGTATGTGGTGCGCTGTTCGAGACGCTGGGCTTCGAGGAGCTTTCCCGAATCGCGGAAAGCCTTTACCTCGTCGTGCATGTCGCGCTCTATCATGGATAGCGCGTTCTCCATTTTGTCTCCGCCGACTGCGTACTGGCTGGCGGGGAATATAAGCACGTGCTTGAGTTCGGAAATTATTGTTCCCGTCAACGCTTCCTCTTCACATATTCTGTCTATCTCGTCGCCGAAAAATTCGACGCGGATTGCCACTTCGGAATTGGAAGCGGGGAAAATTTCGACTATGTCGCCGCGCACGCGGAAGGATGAACGCTGGAAATCCATATCCCTGCGCTGGTACTGTATTTCGACCAGCCGCCGAAGGAGGACATCTCGCTCCATCTCCATTCCGGGACGGAGAGAGATTGCAAGGCGGAAATATTCTTCGGGCGCGCCGAGACCGTATATGCACGATACGGACGCGACGACTATGACGTCGTCCCTTTCGCCGAGCGAGCTCGTGGCCGAGTTGCGCAGCTTATCTATTTCGTCGTTTAAGCTCATGTCCTTTTCGATATAAGTATCGGTAGAGGGTATATAGCTTTCAGGCTGATAGTAATCGTAATACGAAACAAAGTACTCCACCCTGTTTTCGGGGAAGAATTCCTTGAATTCGTTGCACAGCTGCGCGGCGAGCGTTTTATTGTGAGCAATGACGAGCGTGGGGCGGTTGACGTTTGCGATGACGTTTGCCATGGTGAACGTTTTGCCCGAACCCGTTACGCCTACGAGAACCTGAGTGCGGATGCCGTCAAGAACGCCTTCGGTGAGCTGCTGTATGGCCTGGGGCTGATCGCCCGTCGGCTTGAATTTTGAATGTAATTTGAATTGCATAACTTTTAAACAAACGTTTTTACAGTATTATACGGCGCGCAGACGGACTTTGTCAAGCGCGCGGGCGGGGTTCAATTTCATTTTATAAGATCCCTAATTACTTCCCCCGCCATTATGAGTCCCGCGACGGAGGGCACGAACGCACAGCTTGCAGGCGCAGGCCTGCCAGAGGCGCGCTTTTCCGCGGCGCAATTATCGACCTCAACCGGCAGCTCCTTGGAATAGACGACTTTGAGAGATTTTACCCCAGCTTTTTTGAGCTGTGCGCGCATGGCTCGCGCGAGCGGGCATACGGAAGTTTTATAGATATCGGCGACTTCAAATGCCGTGGGGTCGAGCTTGTTTCCCGCACCCATGCAGGAAATTATTTTAACGCCCGCCTCCTGCGCGCGCAGAGCGAGCGACACCTTTGCCGCGACGGTATCGACGGCGTCGATTATGTAATCGTACTGCGGAAAATCAAAGAGATGTGCGCTTTCGTCGGTGTAAAACATATCAAACGCATTGACAACCGCGGCGGGATTTATGTCGCGCACGCGCTGTGCGGCCACCTGCGTTTTGGGCAGACCGACAGTTGAACGCAGGGCGAGAATCTGGCGGTTTAAATTTGTTATATTGACGACGTCGTTATCTACGATGTCGAACGCCCCCACGCCGCTGCGCGCGAGAGCTTCGAGGCAATATCCCCCCACGCCGCCGAGGCCGAACACCGCAACGCGGCAGTTATTGAGTTTTTGTACGGCGCCTTCGCCTAAAAGGAGCGCCGTGCGCGAAAATGCTGTATCCATATTATAATTATATCACCATTATCGCATTAAATCAAACTTAAAGCCGCCCGCATTAGCGGACGGCGCAAGCAAAATAATTGTAATTTGATTTGTAAGCTCATTCACCCGGCGTGGACGACACTTCGGGAAAGTCGACGTAGAATGTGGAGCCTTCGCCAATTACGGAGTTTACGCCGAAATCGAAGTTGTGCGCCTGAAGAATGATTTTTACGATATTTAATCCGAGGCCCGTGCCCTTTACGGGGCGGGCGTGGGCGTCCTTGGAGCGGTAATACCTGTCCCAGATATGCTCCTTTTCCTCATCGGAAATGCCCTTGCCCGTGTCGCGCACGGCAAACTTTATTCTGTGCTGTTCGGGGCAGTCCTTGAGCGACACGTATACGCATTTATCGGCGCCGGTATAGTTGACGGCGTTGGATATAAGGTTGTATATAACCTGATATATCTTTTCTTCGTCGGCAAGGGTGTAAAGATTGGGGTCGATGTCGACGAAAAATTTATAGTCCGATGTTTCCTGCAGGTAATCGAATTTATTCATTATGCCGTAGAGGAATTCGGTCAGGTTGAATACCTTTTTGTTGAGCTCGGAGAGACCCGCGCTGACTTTGGACGCGTTTAAAATGTCGTTGACAAGACCCGTTAGTCTGTCGGCTTCGTCGATTATAACCTGAAGATGCTTGTCCCTCTTCTGCGGGTCGTTGCCCGAAATTTCCTTTACCATCGAGGCATAAGCCTTTATCATGGTCAAAGGCGTGCGCAGGTCGTGCGATACGTTGGCGAGCAGTTCGCGCTGGAAATCGTCGCTCTTTTTTATTTCGTCCTTGGCGTAATTGAGACTTTCGGAGAGCTGGGCGATTTCCTCAAATTCGGCCGAGGCGAACTGAACGCTGTAGTCGCCCTTGGCCATGCGGGTGGCTGTTTCGGATATATTGCGTATGGGGCGGGAAATGCGCTGCGCGAGCATATACGAAATAATAAACGCGACGATGATTGCCACGGCCGCGATTATTATTATGTAAAGCTGCATCGAGCGCACAGACTCCAACATAATGTTTGTGGGATAGCGTACGAGCAGATAACATTCCCTGCCGTTGAAGGTAACGCACGACGCATAATTGAGCATGGAGCCGTCACTGAATATCACGGCCCTGTTTTCCGTCCAACCGTTGACGGCACTGTTCATATCGCCGACGACGACATACCAGTCGGACGGCAACGCGTTTGTATAGATTTCAGCGTTTCCTAGCTCATTTATGAGGTAAACGTTTACGCCGTCCGTAAAGGCGTAGCGGTTCATTTCTCCGCCGACTTCGCCGGTAAACTGCGAGGACTTGCCGTCAATCAACAAAGTGAGACCCGTGCCTATCTGGGAGATTCGGTCGCGGGCCTGAGCTGAATAAGCGTTGCTTAAAGTGCCGAAGCATACCAAAGACACTACGGCAATAATAAGCACGGTGAAAATTGCAAAGTACCGCCACAGCAGCACCTGCATGCTCTTGATTTTTTTTAACGGCAGATTATGCTTCAAATTTATAACCCAGCCCCCTGAGCGTGACTATGAATTTGCGGTATTGCTTTAAATTGGCGCGCAACATCTTGATATGGGTGTCTACAGTTCGGTCATCTCCGTAGAAATCGAACCCCCATACATCGTACAAAAGTTTTTCGCGCGTTAAAGCTATACCTTTGTTCTTTATGAAATAAAATAAAATTTCATATTCTTTGGGGGTAAGTTCGGCCTTTTCGCCGTCGACGTACACGTTTCTGCCAACCATATCGACGGTTAACCCTTCAAACTTATATACGTCGGGATTGACCTGCTCTGCAGCGGCAGAACGGCGCTTTGTAACGGCATTGATGCGCGCCATGACTTCCTTGGGAGAGAAGGGCTTTGTGACGTAGTCGTCTACGCCTATTTCGAAGCCGAACAACTTGTCGTACTCCTCTCCGCGGGCGGACAACATGATGACAGGAATATCCTTGAACTTTTTAATCTCCTTCACGGCAGAAAAGCCGTCGAGCTTGGGCATCATTACGTCCATCAAAATAACGTCGTAATCGTTGTCGCGGCAGAGCCTGACGGCCTCCATGCCGTCGGACGCCTCGAACGCTTCGTTGCCTTCGAACTCGACATACTCTTTTAAAACGTTGCGGATCATCTCCTCATCGTCGACTATAAGTACCTTCATGCGGACCTCCTCCGGTAAGTTATTACATTTACTTTATTTTAATTATAACCATTTTTGTGTAAAGGTAAATAGCCGACAATGAAATATTTGTGAAAGTTTATATTTTTTTATAATTTTTTCCCGTTCTGCGCTTGACAAAGGCCGGAAACGGTACTATAATACGTATACAAACAAATGTTTACGTGCGGTTCAATCGGGTCTTATATGCCGCCGTGGGATGATTTGTCTGTCAATGCGGCGGTGCGGCTTCGGGTTTTATGCCGTGCAAACTGCATTTATCGAGAGGATTACCGTTATGTTGGACGCAGAAAGACTTGAAATTCTTACCGAAAGCGCAAAATATGACGTATCCTGCTCCTCGTCCGGTTCTAAACGGGTGAACAGGGACGGGGGAATCGGAAATGCTTCCGTCGGGGGAATATGCCACTCCTTTACCCCTGACGGAAGATGTATTTCCCTTTTGAAAATTTTAATGAGCAA
>CALVWX010000036.1 GCA_944368215.1 uncultured Clostridia bacterium
CAACTCTATTTTACCACAGATTTGTATGAACTACTTTTTTATTCATTATCTGTTGCACTTAATAGTATAATTCACCGTCATACCCGTACTGACCGTGTTCATAACAAGGCACATAAGGCCGCTTGCGGAAAAAATTCTGGGGATTGAACTCGCGTGATTGAATACAAGACAGAGCGCGTAGACCCGGCATACGAGGATTCCACACTCGAAATAAACGCGACGTTCGGCTGGCAGCTCATAGAATCGCAGGAAGTTTACAACGAAAGCACGCGCGTCACGGGCGCGACGGTAAAGTCATACGGGGCGTTCATGCAGGGCTATACGGGCAAAGACGGAAGGGTAGACCTTCAGACGCAGACAAACGTAACCAACTATATTGCGATGCGTTTCGGGCGCGACACGCAGATGCCCGGATACGGCAGGCTGAAGGAACTGGAAAGCCAGTTCTATTCGTATACAAACGTAGTGCAGCCCAAAAAACCGGTCAAAAGGACGGCCGTGGCCGCAATAGGCACCATTCTCATAATCATATCGGTTATAATGGCGATAGCTCAGGGTACGGCCGCCGAGGCGTGGGAAATTGCCGTTTGTGTGCTCTTCCCCGTAATATTTATCCCCGCAGCCGTCTTCGGCTGGATAAGTTACAGAAAAAAGACGGCGCGCTATAACACCGCGATAGACCGCGCGACGGATATATTGGGCGAAGCGCGCGACATAACCGACGGCAACGGCTGATTGAAAAACCTGACATAAGAGAGCGGGGCGGATAAATCCGCCCCGCTTATTTTGCCGTTAAGGCATAACGGCGCGCAAACCGGCGGCCGCAACCGTAAAATTATGCGCATATTGTAAAAATTATGCGCGAATTGCTATTGCTTAATCGACGGTCAGATGCTATAATGATGATATATGACGATAGATTTGGAGCAAATAAAAGACATTTTGTCGCGGGTGGAGAAGCCCGCACGCTACACTGGCGGAGAATACGGCGAGGTAAAGTGCCAGTCCTCCCCCTTTTACTTCTGCATGGCCTTCCCCGACCTTTACGAAGTGGGCATGAGCAATCTGGGCATTAAAATAGTAGCCGAAAGCTTTTTGCGGCGCGGATATGCCGCAGACTATTGCTTTGCGCCCTACACCGACTTCGGCGACGCAATAAAAAAAGCGGGCGTGCCGCTGTATTCGCTCGCGCTGAAAAAGCCGCTGAAAGAGTTCGACATGATAGGCTTTTCGCTGCAGTTCGAGCTGTGCTATACCAACCTTTTATATATGCTCGACCTTGCGGGCATACCGCTCAGGCGGGCCGATCGCGCCGGAGGCAAATATCCCGTAATCGCCATAGGCGGGCCGTGCACGGTCAACCCCGAACCGCTTGCCGATTTTGTGGACATAGTATTTATAGGCGACGGCGAGAGCGCCGACGCCGACGTGGCCGCGCTGTACCTTGAATGCGGCGGAGCCACGGACGAATTTTACCGCCGCGCGGCACAGCTCGACGGCGTTTACGTGCCCGCTCTCATGGAGGTAAGATACGGCGAAGACGGCCACATATGCGCCTTTGAAAGTCAATTCAGACCCAGACGGGCGATTATAAGCGACCTCGACGGCGCGGTTTTCCCCGCCGCACAGCCCGTACCCAACTGCGAAAGCGTTTTCGACCGTTCAATAATAGAAGTCATGCGCGGCTGTTACCGCGGCTGCCGCTTTTGTCAGGCGGGATTCATATACCGCCCCGTACGGCAGCGAAAGGTGGACACGCTGACAAAGCAGGCGTGCTCGCTTATAGCTTCGACGGGATACGACGAAGTCAGCTTAAACTCCCTTTCGACGGGCGATTATCCTCATCTGCGCGAGCTGATAAGAAGCCTTAAGGCAACCCTTCCGGAGGGCGTCACCCTCGCACTTCCCTCCCTGCGCGTTGATTCGTTCGATTCGGACTTTGCCCAGGACGCGCGAAAAATTTCGCTTACGTTCGCGCCCGAAGCCGGCAGCCAGAGGCTGCGCGACGTAATAAACAAGGACGTCACCGAGGACGAGATAATATCCGCCGCAGAGAGCGCGTTCGACATAGGATATTCGGCGGTCAAACTGTATTTCATGCTCGGGCTGCCTACCGAGACAGACGAAGACCTGCGGGCAATAAGGCGCATAGTCGACCTGATAAAGAGCGCATACGGCCGCAAAAAGAGAGCCAAGGCGCTACGCGTTTCGGTGTCCGTTTCGACCTTCATACCCAAGCCCTTCACCCCCTTCCAATGGGAAAAACAGTGCGGCGAGGAAGAAGTCGAGGCCAAGCAGAAGGTTTTGCGCGACTGCCTTTACATAAAAGGCGTCACCTTAAGCTGGAGCGATTACTTTACCTCGCGGCTCGAGGGCGTGTTTGCGCGCGGCGACAGAAAGCTGGGCGCCGTTTTGCAGCGGGCTTACGAGCTGGGCTGCCGTTTTGACGGCTGGACAAAGGATTTGAACAAGCAGGCGTGGGCGCAGGCATTTGACGACTGCGGCATTGACCCCGCAATATATACCCGCGAACGTGGCGCGAGCGAAATTCTGCCGTGGGAGTTTATAGACGTTGGGATTACAAAAAACTTTTTTGAACGCGAAAGGCAAAATGCCTACGCGGGCATAGTTACGGGCAGCTGCAAGGCGGGATGCGCGGGTTGCGGTCTGCAAAAAATCTGTCCCGCAGCCAAGGGGGACAGATGATAGCCTTTAAATACACCAAGACGGACGGCGCGGAATACCTTTCGCACCTCGACCTTTTACGCCACATATACCGCACTTTACGCAGGGCGTGCATACCCGTAAATTACAGCGGCGGTTTTCACAAACACCCCCGCATATTCCTCAATAATCCCCTCGGCACAGGCATAAAATCAGCGGCCGAATACGCCGCCGTCGAAAGCGGCTTCGACGGCGATTTTATGGAAGAATTCAACAAATTTTCGCCAAGCGGCGTAAAATGCCTTAAATGGGCGCATACAGACAAAAACCCCAACTACGCCAACTGCATAGTAAAATGCACATATTCCGCGCAGGGCATAAATAAATTCGACGCAAGGGAACTGCTTGAAAAAGAGAGCATACGAATATGCGACCTGCGCGGGCGCGAAGTTGATATCCGGCCGAGGATATATGCCGTTGAATGGCAGGGCGACAAGCTTTTGTTCACATTGGGCTGCGGCGAAAACAACCTCCGCCCCGACCTCTTTTGCGATTATTTATGCTCGCTTTACGGCGGGAACGCGAGGGGCATTTTAAAGACCGCATCGATAATGAGCGGCGACGAGTTCGTATAATTATTTTTTAAGGATTTTTATATATATGGGCAAAAAGACGCTTTATTTCGACAGCTTTTGCGGAATGGAGTCGTATGCGGCCGTCGAGGACGGCAAACTTACGGAATTCAATTACGAATCGAAAAACCGCGTAAACATCATCGGCAACATCTACAAGGGCAAAGTTACCGACGTGTTGAACGGCATGCAGGCGGCTTTTATTAACTGCGGGCTGGAGCGCAACTGCTATCTGTCGGTAGAAGACCTATTCCCCGACAAAAACAAGTACGACGGCGGCGAGGTTGATATACCCGCCGAACTCAATCTGAAAGTCGGCGACGAAATTCTCGTTCAGGTGGTAAAGGCGCCCGTGGGCAAAAAGGGCGCAAAGGTAACCACAGCGCTTTCGTTCGTGGGCAAGTATATGATTTACATGCCCAACACGCCGTTTATAGGCGTTTCGCGCAAGATACACGACCCCGAGCTGCGCAAAAACCTTATCTTCATGGGTTCCAAAATGTGCCGCGGAGACGAAGGAATGATAATCCGCACGGCCGCGCCCTACGCCAACCGCAGGGAGGCCGGGGCGGAACTCGATTACTACCGCCGTATATACCGCGCCATTTTAGACAATTTTAAAAAGGCGCCCGTAGGCGCCATACTTTACACCGACTATCCCCTCTTCATGCGCGTCTTGCGCGACACGCTTTTATCCGACGTGGAGAGAATTTACGTCGGCAGCAAAGATGTATACGACCGTCTGACGCAGATAATAAAAATTACGGGCACGAAAGTGAGAAGCGTTGTGCTGCACGACAAAGGCACAGACATGTTTTATGACCTGGGCCTGAGCAATCAAATAACCGGTTTGGTTTCACCGCGGGTAGAGCTGGACAACGGAGCCTACCTTATAATCGAAAAGACAGAAGCCCTGACCGTGATAGACGTAAACACGGGCAAATTTACGGGCGACGACAGCCTTGAACACACCGTGTATTACACCAATATTTTAGCCGCGAGGGAGATTGCGCGGCAGGTGCGCCTAAGAAACATCGGCGGAATTATAGTTGTCGACTTTATAGATATGGACGACGAAAAACACCGCGAAGCGCTGACCCTCGAACTTGAAAAGGCACTTGAAAACGACAAAACAAAGTGCAACGTTTTACCCATGTCCAAATTCGGACTGGTGGAATTTACGCGCAAGCGCACGGGGCCGTCGGTCGCCACCCAGTTCGTACGGCCGTGCAGATACTGTAACGGCACGGGCGTGGCTTACGTACCCGAGATGACCATTTTAAAAATACGCGCGCACCTTTTAGACCTTCTTTCCAAGGGCAACCGCGTTGTGTGCATAGACATGAACGCCAACGCTGCGGACAGACTGCTGACATGGCGCGAACTTATTGAAGAAACGCAGGAAAAGTATCCCCTTGCACGCATCTACGTCATCCCGCACCGCACCTATCACGACGACCACTTTACCCTGCGCGCCGAACTTTCCTCCTCTTTCCCAATTCCGAGGGAAGGGGTACAACTGTACTGACTATTTCGCTCAAGTCGTACTCGCTTCGCTCTGTGCGACTTGCAGCGAGGATGCTGTCGTCGGCGTCGCTTAACGGCGGAAATCAATTCCGCCTACGTTCCTCGGCTCTAATTTTTTAATACGACCGCGGCAATTCCCACCGCTGAGGCGAAAGGGTTCGCAAATTGGGACCTTTCACCCGAAAGTGTGATTTCGGATGAAAACATTACTTATTTTAGAAATGCTTTTCCCCTTTTGTCATCTTGAGCGAAGTCGAGAAATCTCGTCTCTTCAGCGACGGACAAATGGGAGCCAACTCCCCCAAGCCTCCACTGCCAAGGGGAGGTGGCAAGCTTTAGCTTGTCGGAGGGGTTTATTCTAATAACTATTTCCCCGTTGCCATACTGAGCAGAGCGAGGAGGTAACGACTAGCGCCGTCGAATGTATCTGGCCATATTTACGACTGACAACGAGGCGTCGACCAAAGGTTACAGACAGATTCCTCGGCAGGCTTCGGAATGACCGGTTCTATTTTCGACCGCACATATCCCCGCGCAAAGTTCAACTTTGCACGATTATACTTTTTGTCGACACGATTTTTTTGCAGAGCGGCGCGGTCTTATGACCGCGCCGCTCTGCTCAAGAGGACTTAGTTAAAATGTATATTAATTTGTATTAACTGTATTGTAAAATAACGTTATTTTATTGTATTATTTGTACTAATTGTATTATCTGTATTACATATAATTGCATTAAAACCCATAAATAATCCCCCGCGCCGACAGGCGCGGGGGAATGGTTATTTTAAAAGATTTTCAATTTTGCCGGCAACTTCACGGGGTGAAAGATCTGTTGTATCTATTTTTTGAGTATCGAGCGATACACAGCAGTTAAGGCGCTCAACGGCGCGCCCCAACACGTCGGACGTGCGCAGGCCGTTTTGGATATCGCCGCGCAGTCTTTGTTCCAGCGCATACGGCGTACAAATGAGCGAGACATTTAAAACATGCACCCCGCGGCAATCCAGCCGCGACAGAATTCCGTCGATAATGCGTTTATCATGCATTACCCAGCTGAAGATTATATTTTTATACTGTCCGCACGAAATAAAATTATTCAGACAATGGCAGACATTATCGATAACCATCGCTTTTGTGACATCGTTTACGACAAACGGGTCTGCCTGCCAGCACCAGTCGCCGTCCAGCCATACACAGCCGGGCTGGTGTTTAAGCAGAATGCGGCTTACCGTCGATTTACCGACGCCCATGGTACCGCCTATTAAGATAAGGTTGCTCATAAATTCTTATAAAAGAAGTTGCTGTCGGTATCCTCGCAGTATTCGTCCGCCTCCTCATAGCCGCGGGAGATGAAAAAGGCTTGGCTTCCTTCTGACGGAAGGACGTAAACGCGCGGCGTGCCGCCTTTTTTAAGCTCATCTTCGGCATAGTCCATAAGGGCGGAACCTGAGCCCCTGCCGCGCTTTCCGGGGACGACATAAAGTTCGCGCACGGTACCGAGGCCTTCGCGCAGACACCATTCGTTTTCTATGGAGTCAATCTGATAAATGACGAACCCGCAGGGATTTTCCTCCTCGGCGACTGCAATATTTAAAAGGCCTGCGTCGCAGTCGGCGAGCACATATTCATCCAGCAGATGGTCTGTCTCCTCGTCGCAGTCCATTTCGGCGTAATAATCTTTGAACATGGCGCGAAACGCCGCGCGCGTTTTATCGCTTAATAGATTGATTTGCATAATACTCCTTAAAAAGTAGCGGTTTGCGCCATGCAGAGCGCGCACAATAACGCAAGGTTGCCTGCAAACGGTAAGACTTCTGCTTTAAATTATTCCGCAACAGCAAACAGCATTTCAGGGCCGAACAGGTCGCGGAGCGCGCGGAAGGCGCGAGGGAGTTTACTGAACGTAAATGACCGAGCACACCCGTAAGCGCGACAATGGCCTGCATGACAAAAGATTTCTGCTTTAAATTATCCCGCAACAGCAAACAGCATTTCAGGGCCGAGCAGGTCGCGGAGCGCGCGGAAGGCGCGAGGGAGTTTACTGAACGTAAATGACCGAACGCACCCGCAAGCGCGACAATGGCCTGCATGACAAAAGATTTCTGCTTTAAATTATCCCGCAACAGCAAACAGCATTTCAGGGCCGAGCAGGTCGCGGAGCGCGCGGAAGGCGCGAGGGAGTTTACTGAACGTAAATGACCGAACGCACCCGCAAGCGCGACAATGAAGTGCGACGGCTTTGGAATGCGGCAGAATAAAAACAAGGGTGCGCTGATGTAAGCGCACCCTTTAATTTTTATTCTGCTTGGGGATAGACGGAAACCTGCTTGTTGTCCTTGCCGACTCTTTCGAACCTTACGATGCCGTCGGAGAGAGCAAAAAGGGTATCGTCCTTGCCCATACCTACGTTGTTGCCGGCCTTGAACTTGGAACCGCGCTGTCTTACGAGGATATTGCCCGCAAGCACGAACTGACCGTCCGCGCGCTTTACGCCAAGGCGTTTTGCGTTACTGTCTCTGCCGTTGTCGGTTGAACCGCCGCCCTTTTTATGAGCGAATAACTTGATAAACAACATTTACATATCCTCCTTATAATTATTCTGCCGCCTTGTCTTCTGCGGGAGCTTCTGCCTTGGGAGCGGCCTTTTTGCGGGTCGTCTTTTTAGCGGGAGCTTTTGCTTCGGGTTCGCCGATTGCAGTAATCTTTACGGCGGTGAAGGGCTGTCTGTGGCCCTGCTTCTTTCTTTCGTTCTTCTTAGCCTTGTACTTGAACACGATAATCTTCTTGTTCTTTCCCTGGCTTACTACTTCGCCGCTGACGGTTACGCCCGCGACTTCATTGCCAACCTTGATATTACCTTCGTCTGCGCACATAACTACGGGGAAGGTAACGGTTGCGCCTACCTGCGCGTCGAGTTTTTCAACCTTAACGACGTCGCCCACGGAAACGCGGTACTGCTTGCTTCCGTTTTCAAAAATAGCGTACATAAAAAATGTCCTCCTCTAACCAGTCTCGTCGGATTCAAAATTGCCAAAGGCTTAGGCGGCGATTGAAAATTTACGCTCTTATAATGCCCGTTCCGGACGGCTCGACAAATAATTTAACATAAATGCGCCCGATAAGTCAAGCGTTTTTAGGCGGGCGCGCATATTTTGCCGCCGGCTAAATGATAATAATGTTAAATCTATAATTTGGAGGCTTTATGGAAAACATAAAATCCGACGGCGAAATAGTGGCCGAAATTTACAGAAACGCGCAGCTGGCGCTTACGTCCATTGCGGACATTCTGCCCGAAATCGACGACGAGGCGATTAAAAAGGAGATAATAACAGAGCACGAGGAATACGAACGCATATGCGCCGAGGCGGCACTGCTGGCCAAAAATATAGGCGCGGAAGTCAAAGAACCTTCGCCCGTCAAAAAGGCCATGATGTGGTCGGCCATAAAGATGAACGCAGGCACGGACAATTCGCGCCCGAACATTGCCCAGATGATGATACGCGGCACGGTGACGGGTATAACTTCGCTTAAAACAACCATGACCGAGGGCGAGCACACCATGAGCGACGACGTTAAAAAGCTTTTGAAAGACCTTATCACCGTTGAAGAAAATTTTGAGGAAAAACTGAAGAAATATTTATAAAAAGTTAACGCAAGCGGTGCATTATCCCCGACATACCGAGCGATTAATAATTAATTACGTTCGAAAATAAAGACTGCAATTCCGAGCGCGGCGAAGCATATCACCTGTTCTTTGCCATATATTCCTTTGGGGATACGCCGTAGTATTTTTTGAATACGCGCGAAAAGTAAAGGGGTTCTGCAAAGCCGCACATTTCGGATATCTGCGACACGGTATAGTTGGAATAGCGGTTAGTCAGACCCGAAAGAATTATTTCGCGGGCGAGCGACATGCGCCTGGCGGTCAGATATTCGAGCGGGGTCTGCCCCACCTCTTTTTTGAAGAGCTTGCGCACGTAATCGTAGTTGAGCGGCAGACTGCGCATTGAATTTTCGAGCGAGAAAGTACTATCGGAAACGCCCTTATCTATTTCCGCAAGCACGCATTTTACGGCAGGAGAATAATCGTTGACCCCGCAATATGCCGCGATGAGCGCGCGTAAAAGTGCACCGAGCCCGTCGCACACCACCTGTTTTTCGGGGACGGCCGATTCAAAGAGGTCTCGGGCACGGCCGCATACCCACGCGATATCTTCCGCTCCGCGGCCGCTGATTACGCATACGCCGCTAACGGGGAGAAGAATGTTTTCAATGAGCACGCAGACATCGGAAGAGCCGTTTGTGTGAGCCATCTGGCGCGGAATTATAACGGCGTCTCCCTTTTTATAGGCATAACTCACTCCGTCCGCCGTTATCTCGCCGCGCGACGAGGCGCATATAACTTCGCACCCCTTATGTTTATGTTCGCCCGAGTCCTCGGGCAGACCTGCATAGACTATATCGTTCATATCCGTATTATAACACAATAAATCCGTTTTGTCTATATACTAAAGCAAAAAACAGGCGGGCGCAGGTTCAACCTGCGCCCGCAGTTACTATATATTTTATATACCTAAAGCATTGTTTGCGGCATATTGCCTCCCCGATTATCTTTTCTTCTTTTTATCGAGGTAGTCGGCAGGCGGCGCCTGCTCCGCAGGGTCCGCGGGCACGGGATCATCCTCCGTACGGCTTTTCTGTCCGTCTTCAGGCTTTTCTTCCTTTTTTACAGGAGAAATGATTTCCGGCAGGGAGAGGCCGGCCATGTTGTAAATTTCTTCAAGCGGAGGGAGCGATTTTAAAAGCCCCGATAAAAAATTGGCCGTGGAAGTCTTTCCGTCGGCGTTTGCGCCGCCGTCCCATACGGTTACCTTGTCTATCTTTACGCCGGAGATCGCCTTGACCTGTTCGGCGACGATGGCCTCCAGCTTATCGGCAATGAGCAGGCGGACGGCGTCGGGAGCGGTGCCCGCGCTCTTTACGAGGGCGTCCATACCTTCGGCCTGTTTGGTCAGCTTTTCGCGCACGCCGCGGGCTTCAGAATCCATCTTGACGAATATTGCGTCGGCATCGCCCTGCGCCTTTCTGCGCGTCTGTTCGGCGATAGCTTCGGCCTCGATTTCGAGCTTGCGCTTTTCGATATCGGCGGCGACGATTATGTCCGCTTCCTTGGTCGCTTTTTCGCGCGCGGCGCGGGCGACTTCGGCGGCCTGTTCTGCAGAATAACTCTCTTCGAGAGCCTTTGCGGCCTGAACCTTTTCGGCGGCGACGGCGAGCTTTAATGCTTCCGCCTCCTTTTCCCTGAGCGTTGCCTGCGAAAGGGCGATTTCGGCCTTGGCCTTGTTTTCGCCGTCGATTGCGGCAGATTCGGCTTCGGCCACGCGGATACGTTCTTCCATTTTGGCGTTGGCCTGACCTATTGCACCCTTTTTATCCTCTTCGGCCACGGAGATGCGCGCGTCGTTGATGGCCTTTGCCGCGGCCTCCTTGCCGAGGGCTATGATATAGCCGGATTCATCCGAAATATCGGTTACGTTTACGTTGATGAGGCTTAAGCCCACCTTTTTGAGCTCGCCTTCAACGTTGCGCGAAATCGCCTCGAGGAATTTATCGCGGTCGGAGTTGATTTCCTCTATGTTCATGGTAGCGATGACGAGGCGCAGCTGGCCGAAGATGATATCGCGCGCGAGGTCGCTTATCTGCGTCATCTTGAGCATGCCAAGACGCTCGGCGGCGTTCTGCATGATTGCGGGGTCGGTAGATATGCCGACGGTGAAGATTGAGGGCACGTCTATGCGGATATTCTGCTTTGAGAGCGCATTCTTAAGGTCTACCGATATCGACAAGGGCGTCAGGTCCATGAAGGCGTACTTCTGGAAGAAGGGCCACACGAACGCCGCGCCGCTGTGAATGCACTTTGCGGAACTGTACGTGCCGTCCGGCGATGCTTTGAGCTTGCCGTAGATTATCATGATTTTATCGGGCGGGCAGGTCTTGTAGCGCACGGCTACCGTGAGGACGACCAGCACCACCAACAGTACAACAACCACCACTATCGCAATAATTGCTTCGGTCATATGAGATTACTCCTTATATGATTTTTAAATGGCGCGGGCAGACTTTCGGATTTGCCGCCTTCATGGCGGATTTACCGCGGCCGCGCCTTAATTTACTTTTTTGACGACGGCAAAGTCGGCGGAATATTCGGTTATTTCCACCGTGCTGTCTACGGGAATGCGCTCGCCATCGGTCACGGCGTCTATTTCCATATACTTGCCCTGAGCGGTGAGCGTGATTTTACCCCTGCCCGAACGATTTTCGGGAATGCTGACGTAGACCGTTGCGGTGTTGCCGACGATATTGGACTTGACCAGATTGCCCGAGCACTGCATTTTTGCAATGCCGCGCATGGCGAAGGCCACGCCGAAGAGCGCAACGCACCCCGTGGCAAACGCGATGAGTATGGGCGCCCAGATATTGTCCTTCATGAAGGTCTGCGAAACAAAGCCGCACCAGCCGCCGAGGGCGAAAAAGGCAGTGAGCGATTTTACCGTGAATATAGAAAGTCCGCCGTCGGTGTCGGCGTCGCCGTCGAAGACGTCGTCCATATCGAAATCGCCGCCGCCGAGCGAAAAGAGCATCATTATTATCTGAATAACCAGAAATACGCTGGCTATTACGGCGATTATAAAATATGTCTTTTCGGCCGGGGTGAGGTTATTGAACCATTCCATTTATGTTTTTACTCCTTGCTTGCGCGGAAAAATTTGTCCTGCATTTATTATACATGCAAGCGCGCATATTGTCAATATGACGGGAAAAATTTACATTTTCGGCGGCGCACACACAACAAAGGCCGCGCTTTATTTTACGGTTGACCGCCGCATATTATGCATTCAACATATCATTTTCGGGAAATATGCCGCATTAAGTCAAGACCACCCGTAAAACGGGTGGCTTGCAAAAGCCCTGTAAGGGCTTAATGCTGGCAGGGCTCTCGCCCAT
>CALVWX010000037.1 GCA_944368215.1 uncultured Clostridia bacterium
AATGTCCAAAGGCAAAGGCCTTTGTCCCAATCTTTCTTGCGACCAATGCTCTGTCCGGTTGAGCTAACGGTGCATAATGGCTATTAAATAAACTTGCGGCTGCCCTTATCTGAACAGCTTAATTATTTTACTAAATATATCTTGCTTTGTCAAATAATTTTGCTCACTTGATAACAAAATTTAATTTTGTATTTTTTGGCGTGCGCGGCGGTTGACTTTATAATTTAAAGTGTTATACTACATTGCGGTATCTTAAATGTAAAAGAGAGAGGAGCATTTTTTATGCGCAAATCGCGCGCGAAACGCGCCCTGACGATGACGCAGGGGTCGCTCATCAAAAACATTTTCATATTCAGCCTGCCGCTCATGGTTTCGAATGTTCTGCAGGTTCTTTTCAACATGTCGGACGTGGCCGTCGTCGGCCGCTTCGGCTCGGATAACGCTCTCGGCTCTGTCGGTTCCACAACCACTTACGTCGCGTTGTTTACGGGTCTTTTAATCGGCCTCGGCACGGGCGTAAACGCCGTAATCGCCCAGCGCATCGGCGCGGGCGACGACGAGGGAGTTGCGCGCACGTCCCACACCGCGCTCATAATTTCCCTCGTATTCGGCCTTATCGTCTCCGCTCTCGCCATGGGTCTTGCGCGCCCCGTTTTAACGCTCATGGGCACCAAGCCACAGTTTATGGACGGCGCGCTCCTTTATATTTACATATATTTCACTGGCGCGGCAGGCACGGCGGTATATAACTACGGCAACGGCGTATTCTCGGCCGACGGCGACACGCGCAAACCGCTCATATTCCTCACAATAGCGGGCGTCACCAACATACTTTTAAATCTCTTCTTCGTCATCGTCTGCAACCTGTCGGTGGCGGGGGTTGCGCTCGCTTCCACCATTTCGCAGTGGCTGTCGTGCGCGCTCATAATAATCGCGCTCGTCAAATCCAAGCGCGCCTACTGTCTGCGCATTTCCTGTCTTAAAATCGACAAAAAAATTGCCGAACGCGTGCTAGTTCTCGGCATACCCGCGGGCATACAAAACGCCATTTTTCAAGTGGCCAATCTCTTCATTCAGGCGGGCATAAACTCCTTCGACGGCACGGTGGTGGAGGGCAACTCCGCCGCCGTCAACGCCGACACGCTGGTGTTCGAACTCATGGCCGCATTCTACACGGCCTGCACATCATTTATCGGTCAGAATTACGGCGCGGGCAGGCGGGAGCGCATTTTAAAGAGTTATTACGTCTCACTCGCATATTCCTTCGTATTCGGGCTGATATTCGGCCTGCTTTTATTCGCCTGCGGCGACGTGTTCCTTTCAATCTTCACGGGCAGCGCGGACGTCATTGCTGCGGGAAAGGACCGCCTTTCGATAATGTGTTTCTCCTACGCCATTTCGGCGTTCATGGACTGCACAATAGCCGCGGCCCGCGGCCTGAACAAGACCATTGTGCCGACTATTATAGTCATTCTCGGCTCGTGCGTGTTCAGGGTGTTCTGGGTTTTCGTCATCTTCCCCATTCAGGGCACGACTACTTTGCTTTATCTGCTGTACCCCGTTTCGTGGGCGATAACGGCCGTGGCCGAAATTATCTATTTCATCTTCGCATACCGCAATAGTTTAAAACTTCTCGCTCCTGCCCCGAAGGAGGAAGGGGCAGAAAAGGCCGTTTAAAACTCTTTTCTGGTTGCAGTTGTCAATAATTAAAAAATTTTCCCTTTTGCTATTGCAACTACGCAAAGAATGTGATATAATAATTATAATACTTTAGTTAAGGGGACTATATGGACAGTTCTGCAGGACCAAGTAATGCGCGCATGCGCGCGCACTTCAAGTTGATTCGTCCGCCCATGCTGTTGTAATTTATTGCACTTAAAAAATTACGACATATTAAGGGAGGAATTATGAATTCAACGACTCAGATAATTTTAGTTATAGTAGTGTTGGTTTGCCTGATTTTTTCGGGTTACTTTTCGGCGACCGAAACGGCCTTCACTACGCTCAACAAAGTGCGCGTAAAAACCAAAGCCGACGACGGCAACAAGCGCGCCAAACTCGTTTTAAAACTTTCAAACGACTACGACAGACTGCTTTCAACCATACTAATCGGCAACAACATAGTCAACCTCACGGCTTCGTCCGTGGGCACCCTGTTGTTCGTGCAATGGTGTACGGGTTGGGGCGTGCCCGATCTGGGCTCGGTGCTCTCGACCATAGTCATAACCGTTCTCGTGCTCATTTTCGGCGAAATTTCGCCCAAGAGCCTCGCAAAGGAATTTCCCGAAACTTTTGCGTCTTTCTCCGCGCCGATAATCAACGTCCTCATATACATTTTAACGCCGCTCAACTTCCTGTTCGCGCAGTGGAAAAAACTCCTCAATAAAATCTTTAAAAACAAAGAGGATAACACCATCACCGACGACGAGCTTATAACCATGGTCGACGAGGCCGAGCACGAAGGCGGCATCAACGCGCAGGAATCCGAACTTATAAAGAGCGCCATAGAGTTCAACGACCTCGAAGTAAAGGATATTTTAATCCCCCGCGTCGACGTCGTCATGATAGACGCGGCTTCGGCAAAAGAGGAAGTGGCAAAGGTGTTCGAAGAAACCCACTTCTCGCGCCTGCCCGTCTACAGGGACACCGTGGACAATGTAATAGGCATTCTGCACGAAAAAGATTTCATTTCCATGCGCGGCGATGCCGATTTTTCCGTTGAAAAGGCCGTAAAGCCCGCCGTCTTTGTCGTAGGCACGGCAAAAATATCGGCTGTTTTAAGGCAGTTGCAAAAGTCCAAATCGCACATGGCCATCGTCTCCGGCGAATTCGGCGATGTCACGGGCATAGTCACCATGGAGGACATACTCGAAGAGCTCGTCGGCGAAATCTGGGACGAGCACGACGATATCCAGTCCGATATAACTCCCGTCGGCGAAAACGAATACAAAGTTCTCGGCGGCGTAACCGTCAACGATTTCTGCGATTATTTCGACCTCGACGAAATCGAAAGCGACAGCCAGACCGTCGGCGGCTGGGTAATGGACATGCTGGGCAAGGTTCCCGAAATAAACGACATGCTCGTCTATGAAAACCTCACCTTAACCGTAACTCAAACCGAGTTCCGCCGCATAACCCAGCTTCACGTCACCGTGGCGGCGGACAACCCCGAAGTGCAGCCGGACTGAGCGCTTTGTATAATTCAATCATTTTCCCCAAGGCTTTGCTTTGGGGATTTTTTATAAAATTTTATAAAACACTTGACAAATACTGTATCTATTGTATAATAACAGTAGAAACAGTTGACGGGATGTGTCTATGCGCATAGTAATTTCCTCCTCGTCGGGCGAGCCCATATACGAGCAGATAAAAAAACAGATAGTTTCCCAAATAGCTTCGGGGGCGCTTTCTCCCGGGGAGGCGCTGCCGTCCATACGCTTTACGGCAAAGGAACTGGGCGTGGGCATTATAACCGTAAAGCGCGCCTACGACGACCTCTGCGCGGGCGGCTGGTGCTATTCGGCGCAGGGCAAGGGCGTGTTCGTTTCGCCCCGCAAAACCGAGGCTGAAAAGAAGTTCTATGAAGAGCTTAAGGAAAGGCTCAGGGACATTGCCTCGTACGCCGCCGAAAGCGGAGTGGGGGCGGATAAGCTCATAGACATTTTAAACGAGATAAAAGGAGAGTAATATGAACGCTTTGGAGATTAAAAATTTAACGGTGGACTTCGGAGACTTCGCCATAAGGAATTTGAACCTCGACATAAAAAAGGGGTGCGTGACGGGTCTCGTGGGCAGGAACGGCGCGGGAAAAAGCACGCTCATAAAAACTATAATGCGCCAGCAGCAGGCGACGGGCTCCATTCTGTACGACGGCAAAAAGTTTTGCGAACACGAGGTAGAAATTCTTTGCGAAACCGCCTGCGTGTTCGACAGTCCCCACTTTACCTTAAACGCCAAGCCCAAAACGCTGAAGAGGGCGTTCGCCGCGCTATATCCCGCGTTCAACTGCGATATGTACGACGAGCTCTGCGCAAAATTTGCCCTTCCGCAGGATAAGAGGATAAGCAAATTTTCCCTCGGCATGCAGCGGAAGCTCTGCATAATCTTCGCCCTCTGCCAGTCGCCCGAGCTTTTGATTTTAGACGAACCCACTTCGGGCATCGACCCCGTGGACAGGGCGGAAATTGTAACTCTTTTGCAAAACTTCATGCTCGACGAAAACCATACCATACTCTTTTCCACCCACATAACCGAGGACCTGGACAAGATTGCCGACTACATAGTTATGCTCGACAGGGGCAGGGTGCTTTTAGACGAGGACAAAATCACCCTCACCGAAAGTTACCGCCTGGTGCAGGCGCCCGAGCTGAAGGAGGAGCTCCGCGCTGCGGCTATCGGCATACGGGAGAGCGCCTTCGGCTACACCTTTTTAACCCGCCTGCCGGTGGAGGGAGAGGGGCTCGCAGTTACAACGCCCACCGTGGAGCAGATATTCATTCACCTTAGCGGGGAGGCGGCGCAGAGATGAAACCCATGTCAAAGTGGCGGGCGTTCGGCAAGATGGGCTGTATTCAGCCTGACAAAATGAAGGCGGCCTTCTGGATTGTTTACATGCTCCTCATGTTTGCAATGTTTCAGGTTGTCCCCTCCTCTGTAGAGGGTTATTCGTATATCTCCGTGCCCGACTTCAGTTTTTTAGGCTATATCGCCGTCTACTTCGTGTCCAAGTCGCTGTCCGCCCCGCGCTACAGGGAACTGCCCATGACGTATAAACGGCGTGCGGCGTACATGCTTGCAAGGCTGTACATAATCGTCGCCGCCTTTGCAGTTTTGGGCATTGCCCTCAACATATGCACAAGCGAACTGGGGAAAACTTTCAATCCCTTCGATATTATTGACGACGGAATTATTATCACAAACATCTACATGGGCGTCAACGGGCACCTCTTTTCGGCTTTCCGCTATCTCTTCGTGCCCGCCTGCGGCATAATTCTCTTCCGCATTAACGATAAAAGGACTTGGCTCGGGTGTGTTGTGTTCGTGCTCGCCTACCTCGTCACGGTGTTCATTCCCGTGTGGGTGTACAACGCGGCCGCGGCGGACGACATGGGGTTCGGCTATGTGCAAAATGTTTACTTTTGTCTCGACAATATGCCTTTAGGCTGGCTATATGTCATGGTGTACGGCGTTATAACCGCAGCCGTGGTTGCCTTCTCGGCTGTAATTGTCATAAAGGGTGAGCGCCCTTCGGAGTTGTGAATATGAAAAAATTTCTTGCATGCCTGACCATATTGAAGCTCGGCATATCCGAAAAAGCTATAAGCGGCAGACCGGGCAGGTTTATCGCCCGTCTCATCGTCAGCATACTCGTTCCCGCGCTGCCCGCGTTCGTCATCGCCACCGCGGGACTGTCCGTGCTCTACGTCGTCATGCTCGCCGTAATGTGCGCGGCGGCGTATGTGGGGCTGTACCTCTGCTGGGTCGCCTGTTCGCCCTCACTGTATCCCCTCGTGCCCGTAGATTACAGGGTGCGCCTCGGCGCCGTATATGTGTTCGCGCTTATATTCGGCGTAATCATTGCGGTGTGGTTCGGGGCGTTTCTGCTCGCGGTCAACCTGCTCCTGGGCGGCGCAGGGGCGTGGAATTTGTTTGTGTCTCTGCCGGCAGCCCTGCACCCGTCCGTGTGGCTCGTGTTTGTCGCAATGCTGTTCGGCTGCATGGGAGTAAACGCCATAATCCACTACGGCACTACAACGCCGCAATTTGCCGTGCGGGCGGTAATCTTCACGATTATAGATATCGTCATAATGGCTTCGCTCTTTTATGCGCCCGCAATAGAGCAGCTCATAATGTACGGCTCCATAGTCGGCGGCGATATCGGAGCGGAGATTGAAAGCGTGGCAGAGGTTTTCTCCTATCTCGCCCACCCGTGGGCGTTCGCGGGCATATATGCGGGGGTGTACGCCGTATTGTTCGCCGCGGGGCTCGCCTATACCTTTATAAAGGGCAAACCCTCCAAGCTTTAAAATTTCAATGCCGCGGCGCAGCCGCGGCATTATTTTACAAATTTATTACGCGCACAGCAGAATAAAACTTAACCGTCGTTAAAATTTTTATCAAAATTACACATTAAAATAATTGTAAAAAACAAAGCGTTGTGCTATACTTATCTTACTAAAATAAATTTTAACGGAGAATTACTTCAATGGCTAAGATAACCAAGGATACATTAATTGTTGATTGCCTTAAAATCAATCCCAACAGCGCCGAAATTTTACAGTCCGTCGGCATGCACTGCCTCGGCTGTGCAATGGCTCACGGCGAAACCATCGAGGAAGCCGTCTTCGTTCACGGCAACGATCTCGACGCCCTGCTTGCCAAGCTCAACGAAGGCGTTCAGGCATAACGCGAACTTTTGCGCCGCCGCAGAGATGCTCTGCGGCGGCGTTGCTTTACGGCAATTTATCCGCAATCAAAAGGCCGCCTTATATATTGCGGCGGGAACGGCGCGCGGTGGCAATATTACTATGACAGATATTCAAAAACTTCAGCAAATTATAGACGGCAGCAAAAATATCGTCTTTTTCGGCGGCGCCGGCGTCAGTACGGAGAGCGGCATACCCGATTTCCGTTCGCAGGACGGACTGTATAACCAAAAATATAAATTCCCGCCCGAACAAATAATTTCGCATTCCTTCTTCATGCGGCATACGGCCGACTTTTTCGATTTCTACCGCGACAGAATGCTTTACCCGGGCGCGCAGCCCAACGCCGCGCACATATATCTCGCGCGGCTGGAGGAGGCGGGCAAGCTCAAAGCCGTCGTCACGCAGAATATAGACGGGCTTCATCAGGCCGCGGGCAGCAGAAATGTGTTCGAACTTCACGGCTCGGTTCTGCGCAATTACTGCATGCGCTGCGGCAGGTTTTACCCCGTCGACTACATATATAGCTCCGTCGGCGTGCCTAAGTGCGGGTGCGGCGGTATTATTAAGCCCGACGTCGTTTTGTACGAAGAGAGCCTCGACGGCCCTACTATCGAAGGCGCTGTTAAAGCCATTTCTTCCGCCGACTGCCTCATCATAGGCGGCACATCGCTGGCGGTCTATCCCGCCGCGGGCTTTATCGATTTCTTCCGCGGCTCACACCTCGTCGTCATCAACAAATCGTCCACCCCTGCGGACGTCCGCGCCGAATTGGTCGTCAACGACGGCATAGGCAAGGTTTTTTCGCAACTGCACGTATAAAATGTAAAGCGGGCCCACGTATGTTTATTTTATATGCGTTTTGCTCTTGCACTGCCATGTGTTCTGCCTCTGGTGCGCTTTGCCATTTATGGAAAAATCTTTGCATTGCGCCAAGCCGCGCTTTTATGTATAATATCTCCTGAGATTAAATCTTAGGAGGAATTCAATGAAACACAAATTTACATGGGCGTGGGTGCTCGCCATTCTCACCGCGGCGACTTTCGCGGGGTGCGCGGCCGCGCCCGATAATTCGGACGGCCCCGGTGCGGGGGACGAGATAGTCTCTCCCGAAGACCCTTCCGACAGGCCCGATGACCAACCCGAAATAAGCGAGCCCGAGCCCGACGAGCCTTCGGATAATCCCGCCGACGTTCCGGCCGACACTCCCGAAAATGCCCCTTCGGACCGGCCGGCCGAAGAAACCCCCCAGATAAACCTCGTAATGTACATAAAGGTTACCGGCAACAACGTCAACATACGCGGCGGCCCCGGTTCAAACTATAAGTCGCTCGGCACGGCTGAAAAAAACACGCTCTACGCGTCCAACGGCACAACGGGCAACTGGTACAAAACATACTACAAGGGCATGGAAGCGTACATATACAAGGATTACTGCATTCTCGTAGATTTTGAATCCGCATCGGATGAGGTGGAGGAGGTCATCGCCGAAGGCACAAAGCATATGGGAGTAAAATACGTCTACGGCGCAACGCGCTACCACAACGGCAAGGGCGTGCTCCTTTCGGGCTTCTCCGCTCAGGCCTTCGACTGCTCGTCTCTCATGCAGTACATCTTCAAGGTCACGGCCGATATCAACCTTCAGGTGACCACGCGCACTCAGGTCGTTCAGGGCGTCACCGTAAAGAACGGCTTAAAGCGCGGAGATTTAATGTTCTTCACCAACGCCTCGCGCAAGAACAACACGGGCGTCGAAAGAATAGGTCACGTCGCCATGTACCTCGGCAACAACTACATTCTGCATACCGCTTCGGACTATGCAAAGATAGAACAGATATCTTCAACCCGCTGGAGCTATTTCATTCAGGCCCAGCGCATGATATAATTTTTGTCGTAATACGCGTATGCGCGGCGCAACAAATGTTGCGACGCGCATTATTTTGTTTTAAGAACGCGCTATAGTAAGGATTTCCTTAATATTCTTACTTAAGAACCTGAAATTGCATAAAAAATAAGCGGCCAGCAATTTGCGGGCCGCTTATTTTTAAGATATCGTGTTATGGTTTAATTGTTTTTGCCCCTCATGGCCATGGCTATTTCTGCGGCCTGAGCCCTGCGCGCCTCGGCGGCGTGCTGTTCAATGGCTTCGGTTATCGCGTTTTTAATCTGGGGGCCGTTCGAAATTCCCGAAAATTTAACGCCCGTGCCGTCGCCGCTGCCTTTAATCGTAACGTTATAATATTTGAATATTCTGCCCAGCAGCGTTGCGTTGAGCGTTACGTTGTCCACTTTATCGATGTGCAGGTCAAGAGAATGCACTCTCAGCACGCCCGTTTTGCCCACAACCCTCTTGTTGGTCACCGAAAGCGCCATGCATGCAAGCTCGAGAATGCGCAGGAGCAGGGGCACGAGGCCTATTACAAGAAAAATAACCATGATAATCGTGCCTATCTGTCCGCTCGCCTCGCTGTCGCCCAAAACGCCGGAGGAGCTGATTACAATTCCGGCAACTACGCACACGATTGCCCACAGTATCCTGCCCATGGCCGCCCATATGCTGATTTTGCCTTTCAGTACAATCTTTTCATCTCAAATAAGATTGTTTTCAACATACTTACTCATATTTTTCTCCTCGTTGTTTGATAAATATATTATATTCTTACAATAGTAAGAAGTCAAGTATTTTTCTTACAAATGTGAGAAAATAATTACTCGAATAACCCGCATAAAAGTGTCTATGGAAAACATTTTCGGTCAAAGGTTAAGGGAGCTGCGCCAGGAATCCGGCGTCGGTCAGGTGGAACTCTCCAAAAGTCTTGGGGTGAGCAAAGGTATAATAAGTCTGTGGGAAAACGGCCTGCGCGAACCTTCCATGAGCAATCTCATAGCCATCGCAAGATATTTCGGCGTGTCGATAGATTATCTGGTCGGGCTCGACCAGCTTTAACGCGCAAAAAAAACGGGCGGGGCGCAATTAAAATGCGCCCCGCCTTTGAATTATGTACTTTATTTGTTAGCCCAGACTATGGAGCCGAGGTTTTCCACTATATCTTTGGCCGCGTCGTAATTTACCTTTATTATGGGCTTTCTTCTTCCGCTTAAAAGTTTGCCTATCCAGCTGTCGTCTTTTATGGAAGACATGCCTATCTCCAAAGGCGTGCCTTCGAACCCTTCGGTTATCACCGCCAGCGTAAGGGTGGCGGAGTGGCACCTTTTATACTCTGCCACGAGAATGGCGATGCCTATGATTATCGTAATCAAAAAGATTATGCCGATAAGTATTACGTACCAGCGCGCCTTCGGCGAATTTACCGCCCCGGTTATCGACTTTACGCTGCTTAAAGGCACTTCTTCCCTGTCAATCGACTTTTTGTCGCTTATCGTGGAAATAATCCTTTTGTTTGTAACCGTCAGGTTTGCCGTCGTCTTTGTTCTTTCTTTTACGGTGCCGTAATCCCAGCTTTTAATTACGGATTCGCCCGCAGTCAGACGTGTTGCCATATTCTCCTCCTTAAAAATATTTATATGTCAATTATACCACAGGTAATATGTAATGTCAATATTTGACAAATAAAAAATTGACATTTTTTTATCGGAATAACGGTAAAAATATACGGCGGCCGCATTTTCTGCGGCCGCCGTTTAAATATCTTAATCCCGGTCAATAATATAATCAATATTATATACGCGTGCGCGCACACGCATATGCGCGCGAGTGGATAAACGTTATTTTTCGTCTGCGTCGTCGTTCATGTGTGCAGGGCCCGTTATAAAGTCGCCGACGGGTGCGGGGTGATTGGCTTTGTTCTCCTCGTCTGTCTGAAGGCGTTTGAATACAAGCATGAGCCCGGCGCATATCGCCGCGCCGATGACGCACGCCATGCCCCACCAATCAAAGTAAACAAACATAAATACGGCTGCCGAGCAAAAGGCAACTGCAAGAAGGCAGAACGTTATGCGCAGCGCCAGATATATTTTAATTTTCATATTTATATAATACACTCATCCGCGTTCAAAAGCAAGCAATATGCCGGACGTGCTTAAATAAGGGTGCGCAGCGCTGTGTGGAGGGTAAATTATGTTATAAATTCACAAAAACTTGTGACAAATATCCTGTTAAAAAAATTGTAACAAAATGTAAAATAAATTTGACTTTGCTCATAATTCCTGTTATTATATGCAAGCTGTGTTGCGGAGGCAAACGGTAAAAACCTTCCTGCGGAGCCCTTTTCAAAGCATCGAAACCTTCGCAAAAGTTTGCGAAAAAAGTTTTGAAAAAACGCTTGACAAAGTAATATCTGCTGTGATATGATATGCAAGCTGTCGCCCGAAGGGGTTGCAAAACTCCAAAGGACAAGCAAAACAAAATAAAAACTTAAAAAAGTTTTTAAAATAGTTTTGAAAAATGCTTGACAAATCAATATCGGCTATGATATGATATACAAGCTGTCGCCCGAAAGGCTCGCAAGAGTCTGAGGTTGGACGAAAAACTTAAATAAAAGCTTCAAAAAAGTTTTTAAAAAAGTTTTGAAAAATGCTTGACAAACTAATATCAAATATGATATAGTAGTAGAGCTCCAGCGACAGAGCACTGACCGTTAAGTCAGTTAAATGCAGTTTAAAAATTGAATAGAAGGAAACGATTTTAGTTATCGAAAGATAACACAGTTTCTGTCAATAACTTTGAAGTACATCAAGTACCACAAAGCTAAAGTCAGCAA
>CALVWX010000038.1 GCA_944368215.1 uncultured Clostridia bacterium
CAACTCTATTTTACCACAGATTTGTATGAACTACTTTTTTATTCATTATCTGTTGCACTTAATAGTATAATTCACCGCAATAACCAAGCGGCGGCGCACTTTGTGCGCCGCCGCTTTTTTATATTGCAAATATTATGTTTCTAACGAATGTTACAGACAGATTTCTGATTATGCTCAAAAATGACAGGGAAAATGATGAAATAATCCCCCCTTTGATTCCCCCCTTAAAGCTAAAGCGTTAAGGGGGGCTTGGTATGGTTGATACCCGAAGCGGAGCACCCTCTAACGTTTGGTTCGCGGGCGCGCCCGCATGATTTTGGGGGAGGGCGGGCGGGGCCTTATGTCATCCTGAGCGAAGTGAGCGTAGCGAACGAAGTCGAAGGATCTTGTTCGGGATTATATTTATGTTATTTTAATTGCCCCATTGTCGGCCGTGATACGGCCAGATACGTTCGACTGCGCTCAGTATGACAATGGGGCGACGGCAAAGTACCGTTGCATCTGCACTTCGCAATCATGTCGCCGCACTATAATCCGCTACGTTTTTGGCCAATAATGAAGCGGCGGAGCACTTTGTGCGCCGCCGCTTTTTTATATTGCGATTATTATGTTTCTAATGAAGGTTACAGACAGATTTCTGATTATGCTCAAACAGGGGAAAGAACGAAATAATCCCCCCTTTGATTCCCCCCTTAAAGCTAAAGCGTTAAGGGGGGCTTGGTGCGGTCGATAATAAATCTGTTATTTCGTGCGGAACAGTTATTCTTCAGAGACCTGAACTTTGATTTTTGTTGTTATGCCTTCGAGCAGTTTTAATTCGACGTCGTATATACCAACGGCTTTGATGGGATTTGCAAGGTTTATCTTCTTTTTGTCCACGTCGTAGCCCGCGTCCTTCATGGCGTCGGAAATGTTTGCGCCCGTGACCGAACCGAACACTTTGCCGCCCTGACCGACTTTGATTTTTACCGTGAAAGTTTTGCCTTTAAGTTCGGCGGCGAGGGCGTGCATGGCCTTTATCTCCTCCTGTTTGTGATAATCGGCGGCCGCCTTTTTCTGTTTGAGGTCGTTGATTTTGCTGGGTGTGGCAACTTCGGCAAATCCTTTTTTAATGAGGAAGTTGCGGGCGTAACCTTCGTTTACGTCGACGAGGTCGCCCTTTTTGCCCTGACCTTTTACGTCCTGTAATAAAATTACCTGCATGTTATTTTTCTCCTTCGGGCGCGGAGCCCTGAGCTTTTGCTTTGTTTATAATATTTTAAACCATAAATGCTTTTTTGTCAATAGCGCGCGCATAATGCGTAGCACACGGGGACATAATATTATTGACGCGGGCGGCGGTATATGCGCGGCCCGATACATTTGGAGGTTTTATGGAAAATATCAATTTCGGCATAGCATGCAACGTTGACATGTGCAAGTACAATCATGAAGGCTGCAACTGCACTCTCGACAAAATTCAGGTGGGCTGCACCTGCGAAGGCGAAGAATGCACCTGCTGCAAGAGCTACAGCTCTAAGTAATTAGGCTGCATGCAAAATTAATAACCATGAGATAAAAAATACGCCCGCGCTGTATGCGCGGGCGTATTGCCGTTTTATGGCTGCATTATAACAGAGGCGGCGCGGCAAATCTTTGCCGCGCCGCCGTAATTTTAAGCCGATAATTATTCGGGCAAAGGTCCAAGGCCGAGCCAGCTGCGCAAAGGCAGGTCCTTCATAAATGAAAGCGTGGCGATGTAATTGTCGCCGTAGAGCGCGTTGGCTATATGGGTGCGCTCCATATAGGAATTGAAGAGTTCCATACCGCCGAGGTCGTTGATCTGCCATACCGCCGCGCCGAGGAAGAGCAGCACGGCGAAGACGACGGCGGTTACAACTACCGCGCCGAACGCGCCGTCGATTACCGAAACGGTTTCGAACGTGCGGAGTTTATCGATTATGCGAGGTATGAAAACGCAGATTATGATTGCAGGGATAAGCAATACGACAAACACGCCCGCGGTTATGACTATGCGGCCGAGAGTGAGCCCCGTAAGGCCGACTCCGTCGAGGCTGCCCTGCACTCCCGAGAGCAGATTGGCGAGGAAGTTATCGTATACCGTCTGTGCGGCCGATGTGAACGCGCCCGCATTGAACACAATGTGATAGGCGAGGTAGCCCGCGCCGCCGAGCACGCCGAGAATGAGCACGAAGGACAAAGCCGAAAGTATGCCGCCGTTGTAACCAACGCGCACGCAGATGCACATGAGCGTTACGACTATGAGGTCGACTGCGAGCGCCGAACCCTGACCCTGCCAGAACGAGCTTGCGTAAAAATCGGCGAGGAAGTCTCTGGCGACGGTTATCTGCGCTACATCGATAATTAAAAACGCAACCGTGGCTATTATTGCAACGACCGCAAAGATGTTTATCGTCAGCGTTATCGCGCCGAAAATGCGGTCCACAACGCCCCATGCGCCGCGTTTTTGCCTGAAGCGCACGGAAGAATGCTTGCGGTAAGCTTTTTTGTCGCCCTTATCGAGTGCGAGCATGATGCTCTCCTCATTGTCCTCGGCCGCGTCATGCTGGCGGTAGAAGGAAAGCTTTGCACTGACGGCCACGCGGCGGCTCAAAAACCGCCTGACGAGCGTGAAAAGGAGCGTGAGCACGAGTAGCACGCCCAAGGCGACGCCGAGCATTATCATGCCGTGCCAGTCGCCTTCCGGTATGAAGCCGGCGCGGTCAACGACGAAGCATGCGAGCACCGTGCCAGCCACGGTACCGCCCCAGCACGACAGGCGGATATAGCCCATGACGAAGCCGACTATGACTCCTATTGCGGCGAGTATGCACGCCGCCAATATAACGTAAAATAGCATATTCTGACCTCTCTGAGGTTATTTGTTGAAGTTATCCTTGAGCGTTACGATTTCGGACAACACCGTGGTATCGCCGTCGGTGCACTTTTTATAGTAACCCGTGCGCATAAGCTGGTAAGGCTTGTCGTCGGGGCCTTCGGCTACGTAAGGTTCGCACTTGCCGTAAAAGATTTTTTCGCTGTCCTTGTCGAGGCGTTCGGCGTAGTCCTGATCGGGGTACTGCTCGTCCTTCAAAAGGGGACGGTACTGCCTGAACTGAACGTCGCGGCCGTACTTTGCGTCCACCCAGTGTATGACGCCCTTGGCCTTGATGTCGCTCTTTACTGCGCTGCCCGAGCGGGTTTCGGGGAAGTAGGTGCAGAATATCTCCTCCACCCTTCCGTCGTCGCCGACCTTTACGTCGTCGCAGCGGACGATATAGGCAGCCTTGAGCCTGACGTTGGAACCGACGGTCAGGCGCTTGTATTTGGGCGGGGGATTGAGGGCGAAATCTTCGCGGTCGATATATACGGCGCCGGAGAATGGCACTTTGCGGGTCGCTCCGCTGCCGTCCGTGGGGTTGATTTCGAAGTCGAGCTCCTCCTCTCCCTCGTAGTTGGTGATGGTGAGCTTTACAGGGTCGAGCACGGCCATTGCCCTTTCGGCAGTGGAATTAAGCTCGTCGCGTATGCACTCGTCGAGCTGGGCGAGTTCAACCACGGAATAATTTTTTGCGACGCCGACGTCGGCGCAGAATTTTTTGAGCGCCTCGGGCGGAACTCCGCGGTTTTTAAGGCCCATGAGGGTGGGCATGCGGGGGTCGTCCCAACCGCGGACGAAGCCTTCGTCCACCAGCTTTTTTAAATAGCGCTTGGACATGAGCATGTTTTTTATGTTCAGCCTTGCAAACTCTATCTGACGGGGCACGGGCGCGGGGAAACCGGCCTTTTCGATTACCCAGTCGTAGAGCGGACGGTGGTTTTCAAACTCGAGCGAACACAGCGAGTGGGTTATGCCCTCTATGGCGTCGGATAAGGGATGAGCATAGTCGTACATTGGATATATGCACCACTTGTCGCCCTGACGGTAATGGGGAACGTGGGCTATGCGGTAGATTACGGGGTCGCGCATGTTGATATTGGGCGAAGCCATATCTATTTTAGCCCTTAAAACCTTTGCGCCGTCGGGATACTTGCCCGCCTTCATTTCGCGGAAGAGCTTTAAATTTTCCTCCGGGGTGCGGTCGCGGTAGGGCGAATTTATACCCGGCTCCGTAAGAGTGCCGCGCGTGGCGGTAATCTCTTCGGCGGAGAGGTCGCACACGTACGCGTTGCCCTCCATGATATATTTTTCGGCTATTTCGTAGAGCTTATCGTAATAGTCCGACGCGAAAAGCAGACGGTCGTATTCGAAGCCCATCCATTTAACGGCGTCGATTATGGAGTTGACGTACTCGTAGTCCTCTTTTGCGGGGTTGGTATCGTCCATGCGCAGGTTGAGTTCGCCGTGGTATTTTTCCTTGACGCCGAAATTGATGCACAGCGCCTTGACGTGGCCGATATGCAGGTAGCCGTTGGGTTCGGGCGGGAAGCGCACGACTATTTTATTGCCGCGGCTTTCGAATTTGCCCGCCTCCAGTTCTTCGTTTATAATCTGTTCAATAAAATTGGTTGCTTCAGGAAGTGATTTTATCATTATGTCAAATATTCCAAATAAATTAATGTTGCAAGCGAAACCGCGCTTTCGCGCAGCAAGCCACAATTTGCGAACCCTTTCGCCTCAGCGGGGTGAATTGCCGCGATTATTTAATTGAGGGCTAAACCAAATCGCGGCAAGAGGGACGAACAACGCTGTTCTTCAAAAAGTGGTCACCCACTGTTTGAGCGTTGTGAGATGAGTGAGCGCCTATCCACGCGCGAACGGTGACCGAGTGCGGCGTTTTCCTTGCGCCGCACGAGAAGGCGCCCCGTAAATAACGGCAAATCGCAGGACGAACAACGCTGTTCTTCAAACAGTGGACGCCCACTGTTTGAGCGTTGTGAGATGAGCGAGCACCTATCAATGTGCGAGCGGAGACCGAGCCAACAGTTTTCCTTGCTGTTGGCGAGAAAACCTGCCGAGATTTGCGTTAAACTTATGACAATCCTGTTATTACGCCGTTCCCGTCGATATCGATTTTTTCTGCCGAGGGAACTTTGCCGAGGCCTGGCATGAGCATTATATCGCCCGCAACGGCGACGATAAATTTTGCGCCGCCCTTATACATTATGTCCCTTACGTGCACGGTAAAACCGGCGGGACGGGCAAGTTTTTTTGCGTCGTCCGAAAGGGAATACTGCGTTTTTGCGATTATTACGGGAAGGCCGCTTATGCCGTTGGCCGCAATTTCCTTTAAGGACTGTTCGGCTTGTTCGGAGTAGGTTGCCCCTTCTCCGCCATAGACCTTGGTTACTATGTCGTTTATCTTGGTCTTTATATCGTCGTTTAAATTATACGCATATGTAAGGGGCGTTGCAGGGCCGTCGCACTTTTCTATGACCGCGCGGGCGAGCTCTTCGCCGCCTTCGCCGCCCTTTAGGAATACGTCGGTGAACACGGCCTGAGTGCCGGCATTTCTGCACGCTTCCATAACCGTTTCAATCTCCTCCTGAGAGTCGGTTGCAAAGCGGTTCATAGCGACGACAACGGGGCGGGAATAAACTTTTTTCATGTTTTCGACGTGCTTTAAAAGATTGGGCAGGCCCGCCTTCAAAGCTTTTACGTCGCTTTCAGAAAGGTTGTTTTTATCCGCGCCGCCGTGCAGTTTTAAGGCCTTTACGGTGGCGACCACCACCACGCAGTCGGGCGCGATGCCAGCGACGCGGCACTTGGTGTCGAGAAATTTTTCGGCACCGAGGTCGGCGCCGAATCCCGCTTCGGTCACGGCGTAGTCGGCAAAGGTCATTGCCGCGTAGGTTGCACGCACTGAGTTGCAGCCGTGGGCTATATTTGCGAAGGGGCCGCCGTGGATTATGGCGGGGGTACCTTCGAGAGTCTGGACGAGGTTGGGATTTATGGCGTCCTTTAAAAGGGTTGCCATGGCGCCCTGAGCGCCCAGTTGGCGGGCGTAGACGTACTCTCCTTTGGAATTGACGCCGACGACGATGTTGCCGAGGCGCTCCTTTAAATCGGCAAGGTCGCGCGAAAGGCACAAAACGGCCATAACTTCGCTTGCGGCGGTTATTTCGAAGCTTTCCTTGCGTTCATAGTCTGAACAGCCCTTCATTTTGCCCGCCTTGGTGGAGAGCGTTATGTCGCGCAGGGCCCTGTCGTTCATGTCCATGCAGCGGTGGAAGCACACCCTTTGAATGTCGAGCGCGTTGCCGCGGAAGATGTGGTTGTCTATCATGGCGCAAAGCAGGTTGTTTGCCGAAGTTATGGCGTGCAAATCGCCGGTGAAATGCAGGTTAATGTCAGCCATGGGCACTACCTGTGCATATCCTCCGCCTGCCGCTCCGCCCTTTACGCCGAAAACGGGGCCTAAAGAAGGCTCTCTGAGAGCAAGGCACACCTTTTTGCCGAGGCGGGCGATGCCGTCCGCAAGGCCGATGGAAACTGTGGTTTTGCCCTCGCCGCTGGCCGTGGGATTGATGGAAGTTACCAAAATTAATTTTGCTTTGGGATTCAGGCGGGCGACGTTTATCTTTGCCTTGTACTTACCGTACAGCTCCAAGTCGTCCTCGCCGAGTCCGAGTTTTTGTGCAATTTCGCGTATGTCTTTAAGCGTGCAGCTATCTGCAATCTCGATATCGCTCAGCATTACAACCTCTTTTACATGTTTTGCTTTTGTTTTGTATAAACTATACTCCTTTTAGATTATAGCACATAACCGCCGTAATTGTACATACTTTTGGCCAACTTTTTGTAAAATTATAAAAAAATAAATAGCTTGCGCGCAGCTTTCATTCGCTTGACTTGACCGTGCATATTTAATAAAATAGTTTTAAATAATTTTAAACGTGCGCATTTCTGCCAAGTGCGCCGAAGGAGATTTTTTATGGCTGATAACAAGAGGGCGGTTACGCAGGAAAAGCTGGTTGCATTGTGCAAGAACAGGGGCTTCATCTTCCCCGGCAGCGAAATTTACGGCGGACTTGCCAACACGTGGGACTACGGCCCTTTGGGCGTGGAACTTAAAAACAACATCAAAAAGGCGTGGTGGAAAAAGTTCGTAACCGAAAACACCTTAAACTGCGGCGTGGACTGCGCCATACTGATGAACACGAGGACGTGGAAGGCTTCGGGACACTTAGGCGGATTTTCCGACCCCCTGATGGACTGCAAGAACTGCAAAACGAGGCACCGCGCCGACAATCTGGTTGAAGCTTACGTGCAAAAGCACCACATAGACGACGTGAAGGTCGAGGCCATGGACAACGACGCTTTGGAAGCGTTCATAAAAGAGCACAGCGTAGTCTGCCCCGTGTGCGGCAAGAGCGACTTTACGCCCATAAGAAAGTTCAACCTTATGTTCAAGACCTTTCAGGGCGTAACCGAGGACAGCGTAAACACCGTATATCTCCGCCCCGAAACGGCGCAGGGCATATTCGTAAACTTCAAAAACGTTCAGCGCTCTACGAGAATGAGGGTGCCCTTCGGCATAGGCCAGATAGGCAAGTCGTTCAGGAACGAAATTACGCCCGGCAACTTCATCTTCCGCGTGCGCGAGTTCGAACAGATGGAGCTTGAGTTCTTCTGCAAGCCCGGAACGGACCTTGAATGGTTCTCCTACTGGAAGGAATACTGCCGCTCCTTCCTCCTTTCGCTCGGCATGAAAGAAGAAAATCTGCGCCTCAGAGACCACTCGCCCGAGGAACTGGTGTTCTACTCCAAGGCGACGACGGACTTTGAATATAAATTTGCCTTCGGCTGGGGCGAACTTTGGGGCGTTGCCGACAGAACGGACTACGACCTGACCCAGCACCAGAACGAGAGCGGCGAGAGCATGGAATACACCGACCCCGTTACAAACGAGAAGTATATACCCTATGTAATCGAGCCCTCCCTCGGCGTTGAGAGAATGGTGCTTGCGTACCTTACGGACGCCTACGACGAACAGGTTTTAGACGAGGCCAAGAAGGACGTGCGCACCGTTCTGCACCTGCACCCCTTCCTTGCGCCCTACAAGGCGGCAATCCTGCCCCTGCAGAAGAACCTTTCGGAAAAGGCCGACGAGATTTATAAAAACCTTGCCAAGAAGTTCTGCGTGACTTACGACGTCACGGGCTCGATAGGCAAGAGGTATCGCCGCCAGGACGAAATAGGCACGCCTTTCTGCATCACCGTCGACTTTGAGACGCTGGAAAACGACACCGTGACCGTGCGCGACCGCGACAGCATGGAGCAGATACGCCTGCCCATTTCCGAGCTGGAAAGCTATATTGAAAAATCACTAGAATTCTAAATAATCACAGCACGGTTTTAATCCCGCAAGATCTTTCGACTTCGTGGCGGCAGGCAATAGCCTGCCGCCACTTCTCGTGTGGTGCAGGGGTAACGCCACACTCGGTCACCGCTCGCACGTTGTTAGGTGCTCGCTCATCTCACAACGCTCAAAATGACACATAGTGTGAATAAATTACAAACCGCCTGCGGCGAACATTGTTCGCCGCAGGCGGTTTATCAATTGAACAAAATTAAATCTGCTGTAAACTTTCAACGCTTTCGGGCTGTTCTGGCGCAGTCTGAGCACGCGACAAATCTTCGTTGAAACGCTTTTTCCAGAAATAATTGATGGCAAATATAGCAGGCATACCCAGGTTGGTTTCGAGGCAGGAGTTTACTATAAGAGTTCTTATGCTCGCCGCGTTCATGGGGCGTATGCCGTTGACGAGGAGCGAAAATTCCCAGCCGAACTGCACGCAGAAGCCTATCAGGCACAGTGCGAGTACGTTTACAAAGGCCTTTTGCCCTTCCTTTTTCATCAGGAGGATTATGAGTATCATATATGATACGACGAGTACTACACCCATCCAGCCGTGGTATGCGCCCGTCGTGCGCGAAGTGGTTATGGTCGCTTCGCCTCCCAGCTCGCTTATGGAAGGGCAGATCATCCACCACATTATTATGAGGAACAGCCAGTACTTCATAAGTTCATCGCGGTTGACGCATACCCATATGAAGGCAAAGTTGGTTATGCCGTAGCTCATCGACATCCACAAAAGCACCCAGAAGGTTCCTCCCGCCCCCGCAAGCTGACCGTTTATGTATACCGTGCGGGTGTGGCTTAAAAGATAGAAGCCGCCATAGTCGACAACGGTATAGATGACACCGCCGAACAGGGCGAAGAGCGCCGTTGAGTAGCGCTTTTTCCAGATGAGCAGACCTAAAAATATAAGTATGAAGATGCTGTCTAACACTATGTACAGTATATTTAAATTGCGCGTGGGCGTTATTGCCAGGGCGTCGGCCGCAAGTAAGGTTGGCATATCATTCTCCTTTGCTTAAAAATAGCAGTAAAATATAAATTGCACATAAACATAAGTCAAGACCACCCGTAAAACGGGTGGCTTGCAAAAGCCCTGTAAGGGCTTAATGCTGGCAGGGCTCTCGCCCAT
>CALVWX010000039.1 GCA_944368215.1 uncultured Clostridia bacterium
GCACACCTGCGCCTCGGCTGAGGTGAATGGGCGCAATTATATAAATGTAGGGCAAAATAAGATTGCGCCCAGAGGAGCGGAGCTCCTCAAACTAACGGCAAATCGCAAGCCGCCCCGAGGCGAGATTTGCGTTAAGGAGATATATGGATTTAATAATAGTTGAATCGCCTTCCAAGGCGAAGACAATTTCAAAATATTTAAAGGGTAAATATAAAGTGGACGCCTCCGGCGGGCACGTGCGCGACCTGCCCGAAAGAACCTTGGGCGTTAAAATAACCGACAACTTCGAGCCGCGCTACGAAATTACCCCCAGCAAAAAGGAAGTAATCAAAAGACTTACTGAAGAGGCCAAAAAGGCGGGCAGAGTATACCTTGCAACCGACCCCGACCGCGAAGGCGAAGCCATATCGTGGCATCTTCAGACCGTCCTCGGCATGGACGCCGACGGCGAAAACAGGGTGGAATTCAACGAAATTTCCCCCAAGGCCGTCGAAAACGCTTTAAATCACCCCCGCAAGATAGACTATAACCTCGTCGACGCACAGCAGGCGCGCAGGGTTTTAGACAGGCTTGTGGGCTACAAACTTTCGCCCCTTTTAAACAACCGTATCCAGAGCGGTCTGTCTGCGGGGCGCGTTCAGTCGGTGGCTCTCCGTTTAATCGTCGACCGCGAGCGCGAAATCGCCGCCTTCGTCCCCGAAGAATACTACGTGTTCACGGCGTCTTTGCAGGACACCGAGGCAAAGTATTCGCCCTTCAAGGCCACCTATCAGCTTAAAAAGAGCGGCAAATCGATAAATATCGAACAGGCCGAAGAGGTTGAAAAAAAGGTCCGCGCGGGGCAGTTCGTCGTAACCAAGGTAAAGAGCGGCGTTACCAAATCGCACGCTCCCGCGCCTTTCACCACGTCCTCGCTTCAGCAGGACGCTTCCAACAAGTTCGGCATGACCTCGCCCGAAACCATGCTCGTCGCCCAGCACCTCTACGAGGGCATGGACGTGGGCGGCGACCATATCGCGCTCATAACCTACATCCGTACCGACTCGACGCGTATCGCGGTCGAGGCCCAGCAGATGGCGCGCGAATTCATTAAAAATACTTACGGCGAAGCTTATGTGCCCGTTCGCCCCAATATCTATGCCACCAAAAAGGGCGCGCAGGACGCGCACGAGGCCATAAGACCCATAAATCTTTCCGTAACTCCCGCCAGCGTAAAGCAGTATCTCGATAAAAAACACTACAATATATACAAGCTCGTTTATGACCGCTTCGTCGCCTCGCAGATGGCCGAAGCGCAGTACAACTCCATGCAGATAGAGGCCGAGTCCGCGGGCTATACCTTCAAGGCCAGCGGCAAATCGCTGCTGTTTGCGGGATACACGGCCGCATACCAGTCGGTTTCCGAAGGGAGCGACGAGGAGGAGAGCGCCAAGCTCCTTCCCCCCGTCAGCGAGGGCGACAACCTCGATTTAAAGGATTTGAAGAAAGAGCAGAAATTCACCCGTCCTCCGTTGAGGTATACCGACGCTTCACTCGTCAAGACCATGGACGAAAAGGGCATAGGCCGTCCTTCGACTTATGCTTCGATAATCTCCGTTCTGAATAAGCGCAAATACGTCGTAAAGGACGGCAAGTATATGGTCCCCACCGAGATTGCGTATAAAATAACCGACATGCTCGTCCATTATTTCAAGGACATAATGGACGTCGGCTTTACGGCGCACATGGAGTCCGAACTCGACAAAATAGAGGAAGGCGGCGTCGACTGGCACAAGATAATTGCCGACTTCTATCCCGGCTTTGCCGAACATCTGCGCACGGCCGCATGCGACGGCGACGAGATGACGGATATCAGGTGCGAAAAATGCGGATCGCCCATGATTCGCCGCACGGGCAAGTACGGCAAGTATCTCGCCTGCTCAAACTATCCCAAATGCTCCAACATAGTCAGCGAATCGCAGGCCGAAATTTCTGAAATGCGCTGTCCCAAGTGCGGTGCAAACATGGTGGTAAAAAGCGGGCGCTACGGCAAGTTCCTCGCCTGCCCCAACTACCCCGAATGTTCAACTATACTGCCCATCGACGCCAAGCTTGCAGAGCAGAAATGCCCTTCGTGCGGCGGCGCAATGCTCATTAAAAAGGGCAAGTACGGCACGTATATGGAGTGCGTAAACTGCGGCGCCAAACAGCCCGTCGATTCCCCCGACGGCAAGGCGCGCGAGGGCGAAAAAACCGAGGGCAAGTGTCCCGAGTGCGGCAAGCCCATGCGCAGGATGCGCTCCAAAAACGGCAAAATATATTACGGCTGCACGGGCTATCCCGCATGCAAATTCTTAAGCTGGGACGTACCCACGGGAGACAAGTGCCCCAAGTGCGGCAAATACCTCGTCCGCAAGGGCAATAAAATAAAATGCTCGGATAAAAACTGCGATTATTCAACCGACGCCCCCGAACAGGACGAAGAGAGCAATGATTAAAGTTATCGGCGCGGGTCTCGCGGGGTGCGAGGCGGCATACGCCCTCGCCCAAGCCGGACAAAAGGTTGAACTGTACGACATAAAGCCTTCGCGCTTTACGCCCGCGCACTCCGATAAAAACTTCGGCGAACTCGTCTGCTCCAATTCATTGAAGGGCAACGACCCGTACACCAACGCCTGCGGCCTTTTAAAGGAGGAGATGAGAAGGTTATCTTCGCTCATAATCGAGGCCGCCGACGCAACGCGCGTGCCCGCGGGCGGCGCGCTCGCCGTAGACCGTCAGCTCTTTTCGCAGTATATAACCCAAAAAATTACTTCACACCCCAATATTGAAGTGGTATGCGAAGAGGTAAAGGCCCTTCCGCATGACGAGTGGTGCATAATCGCCACGGGGCCCCTCACCTGCGACGCGCTGGCCGAAGATATCAAAGTCAGGCTGGGCGGCGGATTGCATTTTTACGACGCGTCCGCGCCCATTGTCTCACGCGACAGCATAGACATGGACTTCGCCTTCGTCGGCGACAGGTACGGCCGCGGCGGCGACGATTACATCAACTGCCCCCTCAATAAGGAGGAGTACCAGACTTTCGTGCGCGAACTGCTCGGCGCCGAACGCGCCCTTTTGCACGACTTTGAAAAGGGCGAAATTTTCGAAGGCTGCATGCCCGTCGAGGTCATGGCCGCGAGGGGAGATGACACCCTCCGCTTCGGACCCTTCAAACCCGTAGGGCTCCGCGACAAGGACGGCAATAAATTTTACGCCGTTCTCCAGCTGAGAAAGGAGAACGCTCAGGGGCAGGCCTACAACCTCGTCGGTTGTCAGACCAATTTGAAATTCCCCGAACAGAAGCGCGTGTTTTCGCTCATACCCGCTCTGAATAAGGCCGAGTTTTTGCGCTACGGCGTAATGCACCGCAACACATACATAAATTCCCCCGCGTATTTAAACGCCGACTTTTCGTTAAAGTCCGACCCTAAACTCTTTTTCGCGGGTCAGATGACGGGCGTGGAGGGATATGTGGAGAGCGCGGCCAGCGGACTATTATGTGCGCTGCACATGCTGAAAAAACTCCAAGGCAAACGGCCTGAAATTCCTGAAGATTTATGCGTTCTCGGCGCTTTGTCGGCACATATATCGGGGGCAAACGCAAACTTTACCCCCATGAACGCAAACTTCGGCATACTGCGCGCGGCAGTGCGGCCCATACGCGACAAAAAGGCGCGCTACGAATACCTCGCGCGCCGTTCGCTCGAATATATTGCGGAGTATAAGAAACTTTTAAACAAGGAATGAATTTATGGATTTAACACCTAAACAGACCGTACACGAATTAAATAAATACATCATTGGTCAGGACGAAGCCAAAAAAGCCGTGGCAATCGCCCTGCGCAACCGCTACCGCCGCGCACAGCTCTCTCCCGAGCTCCGCGAAGAGGTTACGCCCAAAAACATTATAATGAAGGGTCCCACGGGCGTCGGCAAGACCGAAATAGCAAGGAGGCTGGCAAAACTCGTCAAGGCGCCCTTTTTAAAGGTTGAAGCCACCAAGTATACCGAAGTCGGCTACGTCGGCCGGGACGTCGAGAGCATGATCCGCGACCTCGCCGAATGCGCCATACGCCTCGTAAAGGAAGAAAAGACTCAGGAAGTCAGCTACAAGGCCATGGCTATAGCCGAAAGGCGCATAGCAAAGGTGCTCGCCGAAGTAAAGAAGGACGAGCGCGGCGAATTTTCGCGCGAGGTGTTCGAAAACAACCTCGTCGACGACATTCACGCGGGTAAGTACGACTCCACCATGATAGAGATAGAGGTTGCGGACAACCCCAAGCCTTTGGAGCTCTCCCCCGGTCAGGGCGCGGCCATAGACCTCGGTTCGGTGTTCGGCTCTCTCGGTATGAACCGCAAAAAGAAGAGGCGTATATCCGTTCGCGAAGCGCGCAACCTTTTAATGGCGGAGGAGGCCGACAAACTTATAGATAACGATTCCGTCCAGACCGAAGCCATACGCCGCGCCGAAAACGACGGCATTATATTCATAGACGAAATCGATAAAATCGCTGGCGGTTCCCGCGGGGGCGGCCCCGACGTCTCGCGCGAAGGCGTTCAGCGCGACATATTGCCCATCGTTGAGGGCTGCACGGTAATGACCAAGTACGGCCCCGTAAAGACCGATTATATCCTCTTCATCGCCGCGGGCGCCTTCCACGTTTCAAAGGTAGAAGATTTAATTCCCGAATTTTTGGGCCGTTTCCCCGTTCTCGTCGAGCTCAACAGCTTAAAGAAGGAAGATTTCGTAAATATCCTCACGCAGACGCACAACGCAATCACCATGCAGTATGCGGCCTTGCTCGGCGTAGACAATATCGACCTTCAGTTCAAGCCCGACGCAATCGAACGCATAGCCGAAGTCGCCGAAGAGCTCAACCAGACTTCCGAAGATATCGGCGCGCGCCGCCTTCACACCGTAATGGAATATCTTCTGGAAGATATCTCCTTCGAAGCGGGCGGCAACGATTATCCCCTCGTCACGGTGGAAATCAACAAAAAATACGTCGACGACCATATCGGAAAATTAATGCAGGTATGCGGCGGCAGAAAGCATTTAAAGGTTACCGGCTTCGCCAGCTCAGAAGAATAAGTTAAGCTTAAAATATGCTTCGCAATACGGCGTTGCTCTGCGGCAACCTTCGGTCATTTACGTCTTAGTAAACTTCCTCAGGTTTTCCTCGCGCGCCTTGTCTTGCTCGCATCTTTTAAGCTTATACGGCGTTGCGCTGCGGCAACCTTCGGTCATTTACGTCTCAGTAAACTTCCTCAGGTTTTCCTCGCGCGCCTTGTCTTGCTCGCATCTTTTAAGCTTATGCGCCGTTGTTCTGCGGCAACCTTCGGTCATTTACAGGGGCGCAATTCATTAATAAAAATTATTTAAGGTCGTTTTTCCATGATTAATATACCCAAGGGGACCAAAGATGTCCTTCCATCAAATTCATATAAATGGCAGTATATCGAGGACTGCGCGCGTCAGGTCGCGCGCGCGTTCAACATAAGGGAGGTCCGCACCCCCGTATTTGAACATACCGAGCTTTTCGCCCGCGGCGTCGGCGACACCACCGACATTGTCAATAAGGAGATGTACACCTTCCTCGACAAGGGCAACCGCTCTATAACCCTCAAGCCCGAAGGCACGGCGGGCGTGGCGCGCATGTTTATCGAAAACGGCCTCGCCTCCAGCCCCCTGCCCATGAAGTCCTTCTATATAACGCCCTGCTACCGCTACGAGCGCCCTCAGGCGGGCAGATTGCGCGAATTCCACCAGTTCGGCGTGGAGGTTTACGGCTCGCCCTCACCCGCGGCCGATGCGGAGGTCATATTTGCGGCTTCGTCCTTCCTTAAAAAGTTGGGAATAAAAGATACGCGGCTGGAGATAAATTCCATAGGCTGTAAAACCTGCCGCGCGGACTACAACGCCGCGCTCAGGGAATATTTCCGCCCGCACCTTTCCGAAATGTGCTCAACCTGTTGCGAAAGGTTCGATAAAAATCCCCTGCGCATGCTCGACTGTAAGGAGGAGGGGTGCAAAAAAATTGCGGCGGGCGCGCCAAAAATACTCGATTATCTCTGCCCCGATTGTTCCGCGCACTTCGAAAGCGTCAAAAAACTGCTCGCGGCGCAGGGTATAGAATATGTCGTCAATCCCGGCATAGTCAGGGGGCTGGATTATTATACCCGCTCGGTTTTTGAATTTGTTTCAACTTCCATCGGCGCGCAGGGTACGGTTTGCGCCGGCGGCAGATACGACGGTTTGATTGCCGAACTCGGCGGCCCTTCAACCCCCGCAGTCGGTTTTGCGGCGGGGCTCGAACGCCTTATTTTGCTCATGGAAAACACCGGCGTGCCCTTTCCCCAAGCTCCCGTGCCAGACATATACATCGCCGGCATGGACGAGGTCAGCCGTGCAAAGGCCTTCGCGCTGGCGGGCGAACTCCGAGCAAGCGGCATAGCCGCGGAATGCGATTTAATGGAGCGTTCGGTCAAGGCGCAGCTCAAGTATGCAGACAAGTTGGGCGCCGTATATGTGGCGGTAATCGGCGAATCCGAGCTTTCGGAGGGCGCTGCAAACATCAAAAAAATGTCGGACGGAAGCGCAACGCGTGTTCCCTTCGGCGATATATGCAATTACATAAAACAAGGAGGAAACTTAAATGGCTGAAAAATTAAACTCGGCGCAGTTCGATAAACTTATAAAGGGCGACAAGCCCGTGGTTTGCGACTTCTTCGCAACGTGGTGCGGCCCCTGCAAAATGCTTGCGCCCGTCCTTGAACAGGTTGAGGCGGAGTATGCGGACAAAGCCGCGTTTGTAAAGGTGGACGTCGACGAGTGCGCCGACCTTTCCGTGCGCTACGGCATAATGTCCATACCTTACGTGGCTGTGTTCAAAAACGGTGAAATGGTTGCAAAGTCCGTCGGCTTCATGCCCAAGGGCGAGCTTGAAGAATTCGTAAGCAACAATATATAATAAAGTTTTTTAATTTACAGCGCCCGCGTGGCTTTAAGCCGCGCGGGCGCTGTAATTTTGTTGCAATTATTTTTATTCAAATTATTGTATATTTTTAGAACATGTGATATAATTACTGCATAAATATAATTTTTGGAGAAAAATAATGATAGATATCTCGCTCATTGAACAGACCGACCCCGAAGTAGCCGAGGCGCTCAGACTCGAACTCGGCCGCCAGCAGGGCAATATAGAGCTCATCGCAAGCGAAAATTTTGTTTCGCCCGCAGTCATGGCCGCCGCAGGCAGCCACCTCACCAATAAATATGCCGAAGGTTACCCCGGCCACCGTTATTACGGCGGTTGCCAGTTTGTCGACATTGCTGAAAATCTGGCCCGCGACCGCCTGAAGGAGCTCTTCGGCTGCGAATACTGCAACGTTCAGCCCCACTCGGGCGCAAGCGCCAACCTCGCCGTGTTCTTTGCCGTGCTTCAGCCCGGCGATACGGTAATGGGCATGAATCTCGCCCACGGCGGTCACCTTTCGCACGGTTCGCCCGTAAATATCTCGGGTAAATACTTCAATATAGTGCCCTACGGCGTAAGCAAGGACACGCAGACTATAGACTACGACGAAATGGAGCGCATTGCCACAGAGTGCAAGCCCAAAATGATAGTTTCGGGCGCCAGCGCATATCCCAGAGTTATCGATTTCGAGCGCATAAGGGCCATATGCGATAAAGTCGGCGCATACATGATGGTAGATATCGCCCACATAGCAGGTCTCGTCGCGGCGGGACTTCATCCCTCGCCCGTGCCCTATGCCGATTTCGTCACCACGACGACGCATAAAACCCTCCGCGGCCCCCGCGGCGGCGTAATAATGTGCAAGGAACAGTACGGCAAAACTATAGACAAGGCCGTATTCCCCGGCATACAGGGTGGCCCTTTGATGCACATAATCGCGGCAAAGGCCGTTGCCTTCAAGGAAGCTTTAGATCCTTCGTTCAAGGAGTATCAGAAGCAGATAGTTGCAAATGCCAAGGCCATGGCAGATGAATTCAATAAACTCGGCGTAAATATGGTTTCTGGCGGCACGGACAACCACCTCATTTTGCTCGATTTAACATCCAAGGGCATGACGGGTAAAGAGCTTGAAAAAATGCTCGACGAGGTTCACATCACCGTCAACAAAAACGCCATTCCCTTTGATACGCAAAAGCCCTTCGTCACTTCGGGCATCCGCATAGGCACGCCCGCCATGACGACGCGCGGCATGAAGGAAGAGGAAGCGCGCAAGATTGCCCGGCTCATCACCAAAGTGATTGAGGAAAAGGAAGCCTCCTTCGAATACGTCACTGCAGAGGTTGCAAAACTCTGCGCGGCATTCCCTTTGTACTCCGATTGCGTAAGATGATTTTTTAACGCAAATCCCGGTTGGCGACACATTCGATTCGCCGTTGCCCCGCATATATGCGGCAACCAATCTCAATTTTACAAAGAATACGGTTACATTTACTCCTTTATATTTTTGCGGCGGCGAGCTTTCAGCTCGCCGCCGCATTTGCATAATTTTAATTATTCAACTTCAAGTTTATCGTAATCGAATATCTCGTCATCCAAAAACTCTGTAAGTGTCATGTTGAACCCGTGCGCCAGCATAATAACCGTGCTCAATGTGAAAGTTTTATTTCGCCCGTTCATTATGCAGGCCATGCTGCCGTGTTGAATGCCTGAATTCTGTTCAAGCCGATATAGCGTCATATCTTTTTCTTTCAGAAGAACTGAAATGCGCTTCGCAACGGCATCGTTGACTGTCATCAGGCTTACCTCCTTAAGTAGGTATATCTACATATATTTTAACAAATTTTTATTAAAAAATATGTAGGTATGCATACGTACATATTCTTATTGCATATCTGATGTTCAATTTAAAGGGCGCGCCGTAAGGCGCGCCCTTTTTTTACGGCTGGTGAATTATACTATTAAGTGCAACAGATAATGAATAAAAAAGTAGTTCATACAAATCTGTGGTAAAATAGAGTTGC
>CALVWX010000040.1 GCA_944368215.1 uncultured Clostridia bacterium
TGCGTTTGCTCATCTCCCGCGGCAAAACAGCAGCTGTCTGCTGTTTTGAGAAATCCGCGCTCGTCCTCATGGCCGAAACATGCGCGTGACCTGAATGCGCTACGCCTCGATATAGTATATTAAGTTAAATTTTAAGGTCGCGGGTTACACCCACCTTCTCAAACGACGCAAGGATATCGCCGTTTTCGGTCACCGCAAACGCATGGAGTTATGCGTTTGCTCATCTCGCTCGGCAAAACAGCATCTGTCTGCTGTTTTGAGAAATCCGCGCTCGTCCTCATGGCCGAACCATGCGCGTGACCTGAATGCGCTACGCCTCGATATGGTATATTAAGTTAAATTCTAAGGTCGCGGGTTACACCCACGTTCTCAAACGGCGCAAGGATATCGCCGTTTTCGGTCACCGCAAACGCAGGGAGTTATGCGTTTGCTCATCTCCCGCGGCAAAACAGCAGGTGTCTGCTGTTTTGAGAAATCCGCGCTCGTCCTCATGGCCGAAACATGCGCGAAACCTGATTGCGCTACACCTCGATAGATAGTATTATACATTTATTTTATTTTGCCGTCAATTAAAAATATTAAGCATAACCCCAATTTAGTTGATTTATTTTGCATTCTGCGGTTATAATATATAAAGATAGATTTTACGTTTTCGGGGCTGTTTCAGTTTCGATTGCGTTAAGAGAGCGAAGTAAGCATACCAAAGGCTCGGCTTTGTAAAAACGGAAAATTAAATTTAAACGCAGAATCTAAGAATTCTAATAAAGTTGTAGCTTTCCCCACCTTCGGTGCTCAGAGCTACGCTTGCGCTGCTTAACTTAAGCGGTCCGTCGCAGCCGTCTGCTTCCGCACGGCCGGTTGCGGCGTTGATTTATGCGGAATTTACACACGGAACTAACTGTGTCCGTGCGTAAATAATTAACAGTTTGCATGTGTCGTAAGCCCGTTCGTCGGCGTGCGGCATATAAAGAATAATAGGCGGAATAAGTATGTAGAAAGCTCGCTTGAATACCGTAAGACCGGGGTGCAAGTCCCCGCAGCTCCACCAAAAGCGACGTATACGCACACTCTGCGTTTATGTCAGAATTAGAAACCGATTTATCGGTTTCTTTTTCATTTTCGGGCATTTTTTGAGCGTTTTCGCCGCCGTCTTGTCCGTCGGGATAACCGGGGAAAATCAAATTTAAGAGCAGTTCGCCCTGTTGCCCGCCTTTGAGGTGGAACAACACTTTCATTTTATCGTCGTACAGTATCACCCTATAAATGAACGTGTCTATCAGGTCTTTGCAGTTCTTTGTCTTGGAATAGTCAAACGTGCGGAAGTGCGACAGCCATTTGCGAATGTCCTTGTAACTGTAATTTATCTGCATGGGATTATTTTTTATTTAATCATAAATATTGTCGTATATTTTGTTGTTTTCAATAAAGGAATGTTAAAAAAAAGCGCATAAATTCCAACTTTTATAGGTGGACTTTATTTTTTATACTGCTATAATTATATCATAATTGTTGGGAGGTATAGTTATGAAATTAGGAAACAATTTATTTGAGGCACGAAAAAGAAGCGGCCTATCGCAAGAAGATGTCGCTGAAAAATTAGGGGTTAGCAGACAAACTATTTCAAAATGGGAAACAGATGAAACTTTACCCGATATTTGTCAAGCAAAAAAAATGGCTCATTTATATAATTTATCATTAGACGAACTGATTAGTTTTGATCTAGATATAAAAGAGATAGAGGAAACTATTGAAAAAACAAGTGAAGAAATACAAGACAAAATAGATTGGACTACATTATGGAGTAAAAAATATCCTATACTTGCTACATACCAGAAGGAAGTCGCAATAGAAATATATGCAAAAGATTTAGAGCGATTATTGTGTGATATAGAAAAAAAGTACGGTTATTCAAGGTTAAATAGTATGTTGGTCTTAAAAGATATATTGGCTCATACTTGGAACAAAAAATAATATGAACTATCACATTTTGACGATAAAAGCAAAAACATATATGCCGATTTGCCGCCAGATAAAAAACAAGCAAAACGACTGTCGAAGCGTATCTATAAAGACGCAATGACAGCCGTTTGCGCGAAGCAAGCCAGCGGCAGGGCATTAGCCCCGGCTTGCGACTAATTGTTTGCCGTATAGCGGATAGTCCGAAAGCGGCAAATCGACTTGGCAATAGTATTCCGTTCTGTTTATCTGATATAATATTGTGTGCGTTTTGCGGTTTTCAGTTCCACCACGTCGCCGCAAGGCACATTTTGCGACAAGCCGAGGGATACTCGGCTTGTCGCTTTTAATGCCTGCGGCTCCTTTTTCGCGCAAATAATACAGTTCTGCGCGAGACTTTGGAATCACCATTCCACGATTCACATAAAATCGGGGCGGAACAAAAGTTCCGCCCCGATTTTATAGATTTTACTTTATTGGTTTTCTTCGTCCTCTTTATTCTCTTCCGCCTGAGCGGCCGCTATAGCCGCGTCGCGCTGTCTGATATACTTGGGCATATCGATTATGCATATTACGATGCTTACCACGATAAATCCGAGCACAGCTCCTATTAATGCCGCAAGGACAATGTTAAGTCCGCCTTGCGCCGTTATAACATTGCTTGCATATGATATATCGCACATTGCGTCATAATAGCTTTCGCTGACCGTTCTGAACGTTGACGTCACATTGTTCAGAGCGTCGCGGTAACTGTTGAGCTGGGCGGTGAAATCAGCAATATCCGTGTCGCGACTTTCGCCGTTTATCCATTCAACCACGGCCTCTATCTTATCCTGCTGCTGCACAAGTTGGGTATTTTCATCGGTCAGCTGGGCGATAAGAGTATCGTAAGCATCCAATGTAGCCCCGTTATCTGTAAGACTATTACGCAACGCCGTAAGACTGTCTATCCTTTTTTGGTTGTCGTCTATCTGCTGCTGCAAAGCCTTTATCTGTGCATCGGCCGTCTGGCTGTACTGTTCATAATCAAGAACGTAATTGCCCGACGTCAATACAGAATTGAGATATGTTTCGTCATTTTCGCTGAACGTCTCAGCAACCTGCGCACGATAATCGGTAAGCGTTCTGCCGCCCGTTGTATATTCTCCCGACATGGCGGAAATCATTTCATCGTACATACCAAGCAGATAATCCCGCTGGTCTGCAAGAGCCTGAATTTTAGCTTCGAATGTTGATGCTGAATCGAAAATGCTGAGATACCCGTTTGCCGCGGTATTGCCGACAATTTCCCTTGCGCGGTTTACGGGATAGCTCGATACGGCGCGGAGAAATGCCGCCGCCTGATCGGTACTGTTAAAATATTTTACCCCAACCGTGAGCGTATAACTTCTTTCAACGACCGTACCGGACGAACTTTCGTACGATTCAACGTTCTGAGATATGCTGATGCTGTCCGAGTTGACCATATCTTCGACGTCTATTCCAGAAAGCTGTTCATTTCCGTCCACAATATCATTGAGAACGGCCAACGATACAGCCGCACTGTATCTGAAAGGAGTGCCGTCGGGATAGTTCCCCTCATCTATGCCGGGGAAATCGATGGTGTAACTTACGGAATAGGTCTGATTCTGCCTGTTATACCACAGCTGAACGATGAGCACAAAAATGAGCAGGCAAGCGGCCGTTACGCCTATCACCCACCATACTCTTTTAAATATTACTTTAAAAATTTCGGCTATCGATACGCCTCTTTCTTCGTTGTCCATTTATCCCCCTTTTAAATTCAGGTAAATTTTTACAGTTAAATTGTATATTAAAATGACAGTTTCGTCAACTTTAATTTGCCGCGAGTCAATTTTTCGCTTTCTTTTCAGAATTTATTAACACCGCCGTCATAAAACTGTATACGAGCGTAGGCAATATGTAGAAAATATGGTTGTCCAACAGACTCAATATAAGCAACGCAAATATCGTGAGGCCTATAAAGAACCTGTCGTCAGTCGGATTTTTGATGAAAGAAATTATCGTCTGAGAACGATGGATTACATAGGGAATCAATGCTACAAGCCCGCCGACGGCGAGAAGCTCAAACAGAGTATTGTGATACATATCCGGCATTATCGGCAATCCGATAAAGCCGGGGTCGGCATCAAGGTCATGGTAAAAACCGTCTCCGAAAACAGGATATTTAAAGAATACTTGCAATGCCTGCTCATAAAGATTGAGTCTTCCGTTTCCGTCAAGGAAATTTGCCGTCAACATGCCGATAACTTCATCTACCATGCCGCTGTTGCAGATAAGGACGATGACCGCGATTATGGCCGCAACGCCGAAAATTGCGCCGTCTACCCATTTGTTCGTTTTGGAAACTTTGGTTAAAATCCACACCGCGCAGATTATAAACACGAACGAGCCGCAGAGCATCGCCTGACGGCTGAGCGAAATGAATACGCACGCCTCCAGCGCGACGAGATAAACGGTAAACAGATATCCGCGCTTCATTTTGATTGCAAGATATGCAGCCGACGGCATGGAAATTGTAAAGAGCATGCCGATCGTGTTGTACATTCCCCAGCCGAAATACAGCTTGCTTCTGTCTATGCCGCCGCTCTCCAGCCAAAGGCCGTCGTAAGTTGCGTAGGCAACGGCCAGCTCAATCATGAGGCAGGCGGATAAAGCTATGAACGACCATGCAATTTTTTCAAAAGTGCGTTCGCCCATTACTATACTGCCGCTGCACATGCTGAACACGCCCAAAAACAGAAAGGCCATAAAGAAGCCGTAAACGGCGTTCATCGGCGTATATCCCTCGCTGAACAGTCCGTTAAGCATTATGCACACGGCAAACGCACACAGCCCGAAAAATACGGGCGTGCATCTGAACTGCCCTCCCCTTATCGAAACAATGAGGCGGTATATGCCCGCTCCGCCGAAGAGCCCTATTGCAACGCCTATCTGTGCAAGCACCGCAGTCTGAAAATAATAATCGTCGGGGTCATTGCCTATAAGCGTGGGCGAATGTTCCATGGATATCATTATATTCATAAACAGAAAAAGCGTTATGAGCGGCGTCGTATCCTTCATAAAAATGAGAATGAACGCTCCGCAAAGGGCCATATACCATATTATTACCATATCAAGCGAAAGATAATAACATGCCAGCGTGACAGCCGCCGTTACAAACGGAAAATAGAACGAGGATATAGCCCCGCCCACGGCATCGCAAACTTTCCTGAAATTAAGTTTTTCGTCTCTCTCCACAGTATTCATGATTTAGCTCAATACAAAATACTATCGTTCAAATTATAACAGAGCCATACTCTTAAGTCAAGCCATAGAACGCGCGACTTATAATATCTCCTCAATCTCGCGAGTGCGGTTGACGGGATAAGGCGCCGTCTGCTTTGTCACGTTCTCAACGCGCAGCACCTCGCCGCGCACGGATTCCCTGCCGAAGGGTACCATAACGCCGTCGCCGACCTTTATTAAAGGGAAAGGACTGATAAACCAAGCCTTCTGACCGTTCTGCATCTCAACGAACGCATAAATTAAATTTTCGTAATCGGCAATAATTCCGCCGCTTAAAGAATGTATCATAATTAAATCCCAAAAAAGACTTTTTATTTTCTTTTGCGCGCGTATAAAGATATGCGGCGGCTGTTTTTAAGCGCGCGGGCGTCGCCGCCCGCGCGCTTAAGGAATTATGAAAAAGTTAACCTGTAGTCTTATTGTACATTAAAATATACTTAAAAGCAATAAATAAACAGTCAATTTTCAGTCAAGAATCACTGCTCAAAATATTCAGTCAGGACGAAGTTGCCGACTCTTATTGACCCGCCCGATGTAGCAAAATAATATTTGCCCGCGGCGAGCTCCTGACCGAATCCTTCGCCAAATTCCAATTCCAGACTACCGTTAATATTAATTGTCCAGTTGCCGATAACAGTGCCATCTTCAGAACACAATGTCAGCTCGCTGATTTTATCGGACGAAGCACATAAAATAAGCGCTGAAATGCTGTTTTTATCGCCCGTAAGGTTAATCCATAATTTTTTACCCTGATTATTAACGCACTGGCTGTTTTCAAAAACATTCCTGTTATTCTCAAAATATGCGCCCGCTTCGACAGTAAATTTGCCGTCGGAGGAAGTCATATTTTCTTTGAGCTTGTTGGAACTCGTAGTGCCTGCCTTTTCAATGAATTCAGCAAAATTCATAGGAGTTTCAATACTTGAATATGTAACATCGCCGCCCTGTTCGGTGTCGTCGCCGGGGTCGGTCGCATCGCCGCCTCCCTCTACGGAAGAATCGCCGAGGTCGATATTGTTATCCCTGTGCATTACTCCCGCGAGCTGGAGAACAACCTTAGGGACTTCGCTCGTTTCGTGCATGACGGTTACATCAGATTTACCGTCTGCGTAATAGAATACCGAGCTGTCGGTATCAAAATTCTGACCAAAGGCATTGGTATTGGAAACAGCAGTCGTTCTGTTGCTTACTTCAACAATATATTGATTGGTACTGAGTTTACAATCGACAAAATCGCAATTATATATTTTTGCTACGCCGTTTGAATAACCAGTCTTTTCCTCACTAATTACGGGTTTGTTGGCATTTTCAAAGTAACAATTTTCAATAAATGCATATGCACTTGCCCTAAGCGACATATTTGTTCCCGTAGAGCCACAATAATAATTGTTGTACATATGCATATTAGCCTGACGTGCCATCGGCAAACGGCTACCGCAATCGAGATAGTAGTTGTGGTGGAACGTTATATTTGCAGACATGTTGCTTTCCGAACCGCCGACGAGGCCCGTTTTATGGCATCCTTCGTACCTGTTGTAAGAAAGGGTTACATAGGTAACTCCCTTTAAGTCAGTGCCGCCGTCACCTTCGTGCTTATCCTGCTCGTCGGTGACATCCCAGTAGTTGACGCCCTGATTTATTGAATTGTTATGCACCCAGATTCGTTGGCTCGTAAACTTTGAAATTTCAGTAACATCCGTATCGCCTTCGAACGAACAAGCATCCTCGGTGTAGTCATCGAAAGTGAGGTTGCGCACTTCAACAGAATTAGCATCAGACCACGTAAGGCCCCACTGGAAGATTTCGGCATTCTCGCCTACGCCTTCTAAAGTCACATTTTTTGCCCCCGAAATGGAGCAATCGTTATAACGTGAATCAAAGACGTTATCACTACTTTTGTAAGAAATTCTGTTTGTCAATCCTTCGAGAACGCTGTATTCCTCTGTATTGAGAGTGTTATATCCGCCATTTATAATGTCTTCCTCTTTAAGCGTTTGCTTAGGTAATGTTTTCCCGTTTGCGCCAGTCACGTCATCAGCCATAAGGGGATTTTCATACTGGTTGCCATACCCGGGATAACTTATTGCATTCCACGTAGCGGCGGAAATCTGACCTATAATTCTTATTGCAATGGGTGTACCCGAAGTTGTTGCATTTTGAAGCAGGTCGACAAGGCCGTCGTATTTTTTTCCGTTAACAGTGATTGTTGAATTTTTGGTTTCTTCGGTGACGTAAACGACTACCGCATTTGACTTTAAAGTGCCGTCGTCGTTATATGCGCCTACGCCTTCGCTATAGTTGAAATGCGCGTAACCCGAACGGTCGTATGCAGAAATTTGGACGTTGTTTACCGTAACCGTCTGATTTGCGCCCGTAGTAATTTTAAAATCATAATTTGCATTGCCCTTAAGGCCGAGGACGTCTACCCTTGCCACGCCGTCTTCGGTTTCGCGGATGAGCTCTTCATCGACCGCGGTATATGCGGAAACGCCGTCGTGCAGTTTATATTCGACCTTTGCGGCGGAAATATTGCTCTCCTTCCATTCGAAGGCGGCGCTTTCGCTTGCGGTCTGCGCGAATGTGATTATTTCGGAAGCGCTGACATCGGGAGGGTTATTGTCGCCTTCTCCTTCGTCGCCGCCGGGGTTGGTTGTTCCACCCTCTCCTTCGTCGCCGCCGGGGTTGGTTGTTCCACCTTCTCCTTCGTCGCCGCCGGGGTTGGTTGTTCCACCCTCTCCTTCGTCGCCGCCGGGGTTGGTTGTTCCACCCTCTCC
>CALVWX010000041.1 GCA_944368215.1 uncultured Clostridia bacterium
AACATTTCTTCCTCGGTCTTTTTGGTTAAATCTTCCACCGTGTGAATGTTTGCGCGCTTGAGGCAGTTGTAAGAACGGACGGACAAATCCATGTCCTCGATTGCCATGGCAAGAATTTTCTGCTGGCGGTCGTCTTCGTTCTTGACGAGGATATCCATATCCTTTATAGTGTCGGACAAGTCGACGAAGAGGGAAATGTGATCCTGCATGATTTTTGCCGCGAGGGAAACGATTTCCTTGGCGGAGAAAGCGCCGTTGGTCCATACTTCAAGGGTGAGTTTGTCGTAGTCGGTATTCTGGCCGACACGGGTGTTTTCTACCTGATAATTGACCTTTTTAACGGGCGTATAGATGGAATCGATGGGAATGTAATCGATAAGTTCGCTGCGCGTGTGGTCTGCGCCCTTATAACCGCGGCCGCGGCCGATGGTTATTTCCATATCGATTTTGCCGCCTGCATCTACCGTGCAGATGTGCTGGTCGCCGTTGATTATTTCGATTTCGGCGTCCTGCGATATATCGCTGGCCTTGACTTCGCAGGGACCTTCCTTGTAGAGGTGAACGACCTTTACATAGTCCTTGTCGGTTACCTTGGTTTTAATTGCCAGCGACTTTAAGTTAAGGATAATTTCGGTTACGTCTTCCTTAACCCCCGCAACTGCAGAGAACTCGTGCTTTACCGAGCCATCCAGAAATCTGATGCCCTGTGCGGCCGCGCCGGGGAGCGCGGACAGGAGTATTCTTCTTAAGCAGTTGCCTATTGTAAGACCGAAGCCCTTTTCGAGAGGTTCGACTACTATTTTTGCGTAGGACTGGTCCTCGCTTTCGTCGACGACGATTTTGGGCATATCCATTTCGATCATAAACTACCTCCTTAACTTAAATTTAATTATTATTTGGAGTAGAATTCGACAATCATATGCTCGGCAATCTGGCTGTCGATGTCTTCTCTTGCAGGAAGCGATAAAATTTTACCTTCTAATTTTTCGGGGTTGAATTCGAGCCACTTGGGCAGATTTGCAACCTTTGCCGATTTGATGGCTTCGAAATATTTGTTGGAGGTTTTGTTTTCCTTGACGGCGATTACGTCGCCTGTTTTGACGATATAGGAGGGAATGTTTACCTTTTTGCCGTTTACGGTGAAGTGGCCGTGGTTTACAAGCTGGCGGGCCTGTGCGCGGCTTACGCCGAGACCCATTCTGTAAATGACGTTGTCAAGCCTTCTTTCGAGAAGGGAGAGCATGTTTTCACCGGTGATGCCCTTCATTCTGTCAGCCTTTTCGTAATACATTCTGAACTGGCCTTCCTGTACGCCGTAGATGCGCTTAACCTTCTGCTTTTCGCGCAGCTGCTGGCCGTATTCGGAAACCTTTTTTCTGCCCGCGCCGTGAGGGCCGGGAGCTACGGGACGTTTTTCAAAGGGGCACTTGCCGTTGTAGCACTTATCGCCCTTCAAAAAGAGTTTTGCGCCTTCTCTTCTGCAAAGGCGGCATTTTGCTTCTCTATAAGTTGCCATATTCTAATTTCTCTCCTCCGATTATACTCTTCTGCGCTTGGGGGGTCTGCAACCGTTGTGGGGGATGGGGGATACGTCAGAAATGAGCGTGATTTCCACATCGCACGCCGCGATTGCGCGGATGGCCGACTCTCTGCCCGCGCCGGGGCCCTTTACGTAAACTTCCACTGAACGAAGTCCGTGTTCTTTTGCCGCTTTAACCGCCGTTTCGCATGCCATCTGAGCTGCGAAGGGAGTGCCCTTGCGGGAGCCCTTGAAGCCGAGCGCGCCTGCGCTGGACTGGGAAAGGGCGTTGCCCTGAAGGTCGGTGACGGTTACCAAAGTATTGTTGAAGGATGACTGGATGTGAACCTGACCTTTGTCAACCTTTTTAAGCTCTTTGCGCTTTCTGGAAACTACTGTCCTTTTAGTTGCTGCCATTTAATTCATCCTCCCTATTACTTTGCGCCCTTCTTCTTGGCTACTGTACGGCGGGGACCTTTACGGGTTCTCGCATTTCTCTTGGTGGACTGACCGCGCACGGGCAGACCCTTTCTGTGACGGATGCCGCGGTAGCAGCCTATTTCCATAAGGCGCTTGATATTGAGCGAAACTTCGCTCCTGAGTTCGCCTTCTACTCTGTAATTGTGGTCGATATATTCACGAAGCTTGGAGACCTGGTTTTCGTCGAGGTCTTTTACTCTCGTGTCGGGGTCGATACCGGTTGCGGCAAGAATTTTCTTGCTCGTGGTAAGACCGATACCGTAAATGTAGGTTAAACCTATTTCAACTCTCTTTTCTCTGGGTAAATCTACACCGGCAATACGTGCCATAACGATTTAATTCCTCCGTTTAATTTTAAAAAAATGATTTATGTCAACCGAGCGGCCCTTACGGATGGTTGGAATGGACGCCGTTAAGCCGCCGAAATATTTTTATAGTGAAAGAGTTCTGCTGCGGGGTGTCCCCGCGGCCGTACTCCGCAATCAAGCCTATCAAAAATTAAGGCATATCCTGCGGCCGACAGACGGGGAGATGGATAACGCAGCAAAATCCCTCAAGCTGCAATGTGCCGGCTTTGAGGAAATAGCTCCTTTCATTATAACAAAAAAATTTTATTTATGCAAATATATGAAACATTATTTGCTCTTTAAACAGTTACGTTTTGCCCCGAAACCGCGCTTTTTGATAATCTGCGTTATCAGGCAATAACGTTTTGCAAGCGAAACCGCGCTTTTAATAAATTATGCCGAGGCAATGTAGGCGGAATTCATTTCTGCCGTTAAACATTGCCCGACAAATTTATTTCGCTGCAAGTCGCACGGAGCAAAGCGAGTACGACTTGAGCGACTATATTTTTAGCCCTGCCTCTGCTTATGGCTCTTGTTCTTGGAACAGATGACCATAACCTTGCCGTTTCTTTTGATGACTTTGCACTTGTCGCACATAGGCTTTACTGAAGGTCTTACTTTCATAATTATAATCTCCTGATGTATTTTGCGGCGGGCAAATTAACCTTTGCTGCGCCAGGTGATTCGGCCTTTGGTTAAATCGTAAGGGCTCATTTCAAGCTTGACCATGTCGCCTTCTATAATTCTTATATAGTTCATGCGAAGCTTGCCCGAAATATAGGCCGTTATTACGTAACCGTTGGAAAGCTGAACTTTGAAGTTGGCGTTGGGCAGGCACTCTATTACCCTGCCTTCTGCCTCGATTACATCGTCCTTAGACAAATTGTTTTCCTCCGACTTAATTTTTTGTCTGTCCGTACTGCTTTAAGGCGTATGCCAGAATGCAGTCGTTTACCTTGCCGTTTGAAAAGTCCGCACCGTACTGCGCGCTGTTGCGCGGCGTGAGCACAAGGTGCTTTAAGTTTTTGCGTTTGGGACTATCCAGCTTTCTGCGGATGCCGTCCGCGACGAGCGCGAACGAGGGGTTTATCACGCCGACTACGGCGTAAACATTGCCCTTATCCCTGCCCTGCGCACTGGCACATATAGTGCCGATTGTTGGGGTTTTGAGTTTCATATGATATGAATGAGTTGAGATTTTACATCAAAGAGTTAAAATCTCTACTCCGTCTTCGGTTATCAGCACAGTATTTTCGTAATGCGCCGAAGGCTTACCGTCCATGGTGGTAACCGTCCAGCCGTCCTTGTGAAAGACGACTTTGTACGTGCCGGCGTTTATCATTGGCTCTATGCATATTGTCATGCCCGCTTTGAGGCGCATGCCCGTGCCTTTTCTTCCCACGTTGGGGACTGAAGGGTCTTCGTGCATCTCCCTGCCTATGCCGTGCCCGACGAGGGCGCGGACAACGCCGTAACCGTGGCTTTCGGCGTGCTTCTGAACCGCATAACCTATGTCGTAGAGGGGCGTGCCCGCCCTGAGACCTTCGATTGCCTTGAAGAAACATTCTTCGGTCACCCTGACGAGGTTGCGCTTTTCCTCCGAAACTTCGCCTATCATAAAGGTGCGGGCAGCGTCGCCGTTGTAGCCGTTCTTTTCGGCAGTAATGTCGACGCTGACTATGTCGCCTTCCTCTATGATTCTGTCAGACGGAATGCCGTGCACGACGACTTCGTTGACGGATACGCACGAGCTCGCGGGATAGCCGCAATAGCCGAGCGACGAAGGATATGCCCCGCACGAGACTATGTAGCGGTTGACCATGTCGTCGACGTCCTTGGTTGTCATGCCTGCGCGTATGTTTTTGCCGACAAAGTCGAGCGTTTCTTTTACTATCCTGCATGATTCGCGCATGAGCGCGATTTCTTCGGGACTTTTAACAGTAATCATTTTAAATATTTATCCAGCTCTTGCGCGATTAAGGCGAAAACCTGTTCGGGCGTGCCCGAACCGCCGTCTATCGTGACGAGCTTGCCCTGCGCCGCATAATAATCGGCGAGAGGAGCGGTCTGACGCGCGTACGTATCGAGGCGCGCACCCACCGTTTCGGGATTATCGTCGTCGCGCCGGAAGAGCGGTTTGCCGCACTTTGCGCACGTCGTTGCGCCGTTTAATGTGGAAACGTGATAGCTTGCGCCGCACGAGCACATTCTTCTGCCGCAAATCCTGTCCATGAGAAGCGACTTGTCTACGTCAATATTTATGCATAGGTCGACGTGAGCGAACTTATCGAGCTCGCCCGCCTGAAAGAGGTTGCGGGGGAAACCGTCGAGCATGAAGCCCGCGCCGACGTCGCCGTTTACCAGTCTGTCTTTGACAAGCTCGCACGTAACTTCGTCGGGAACGAGGGCACCCTTGTCGATATAGCTTTTTGCAAGCTTGCCGATAGGCGTGCCGCCCTTGATGTTTGCCCTGAATATGTCGCCCGTGGCGATGTGCGTCAGGCCGTACTTTTCTTCAATGAGTTTGGCCTGCGTACCCTTGCCCGCGCCGGGCGCGCCGAGTAATACGATGTTCATAAATTTACCTCACATGCCTCACAAAAATTGTGTGCTTGCGCGCACAACAATTTTTCGTGACTCTGAGAGGCGCTGCCTCTCTTGCCGCGATATTTAAGCGCCCTCAATTATATAATCGCGGCAATTCACTCTGCCGAGGTCGCCTCCGCGACAAATTGGGTTGCACTTAACGGCGAAATAAATTCGCCTTGCGCCCGTAAGTTATCTTATCTGCGTCCGCCTTATTTAAGGAAGCCTTTGTAGTTCTTCATCATGAGCTGGGACTGCAACTGCTTGTCGAGTTCGAGAGCGACGGATACGACGATGAGGATACCCGTTGTGGAGAATACGCTGATGAGATCGGTATTCCAGCTGAGCGCCGTTGCGATGATGCCTAAAATTGAAGGTATGAACGCGACGAGCGACAGATATATTGCGCCGAACAACGTAATTCTGTTGTTTATCCTCTTGAGGTATTCGGCCGTGGGCCTGCCGGGGCGTATGCCCTGAATGAAGCCGCCGTTCTGCTGAATGGTCTTGGACACGTCTTCGGCATTGAACTGCATGGACGCATAGAAGAACGAGAACGCGAAAATGAGAATGCAGAGCGTGACCATGTAGATGAGCTGGCCGTACCAGTAGGGCGACGAGCCTGAGAACCAGTTGGTGACGCCCGTTTCGAATGCGGAGCCGGGCCAGAAGAGGCTGGCGAGCATTGCGGGAACGGAAATGATTGCAAAGGCGAAAATCAGAGGCATGACGCCCGCGCCTGCTATGCGCATGGGGATGACGGAGCTCTGGCCGCCGTACATCTTTCTGCCCTTGACCTGTTTTGCATACTGAACGGGAATCTTCCTTTCAGAGAGGTCGACGGCGACGATGGCCGTGAACTCGACTATGGTGAGGATGATGAAGCCCGCTATCTCCCAAAGCACTTCGGGGGAGCCCGTAAACACGTCGACGAACTTTTCAACGAGCTGACTGCCCGCCGTGGAGATGATGCCCACGAAGATGATGAGCGAGATGCCGTTGGATACGCCGTATTCGGTTATGCGTTCGCCCAGCCACATTACGAGCATTGCGCCCGCGGTGTAAACGACCGTGAGGAATATGCCCGCAACCCACTGCGCGCCCGTTTCGCCTATGACGTTGCCGCCGAAGAGGTGAAGTTCGATTGCTCCGCCCTGAATGCCGAAGTTGACGATGATGCCTATAGACTGCGCGATTGCAAGCAGAATGGTTACATATCTTGTAATCTGCGCTATCTTTTTCCTTCCCTCTTCGCCCTGTTTGGAAAGGCGCTCGAGGTAAGGGATGCCTACGCTTAATAACTGAATTATAATGGAGGCATTGATATAAGGGCTGATGCCGAGTGCGAACAGCGTTGCATTAGCCAGCGAGCCGCCCGTGATGGACGACATCAGTTCGAGGAACGAAACGTCGTTTATCTGGCTGGCGAAGCTTTCAGCGTTCATGCCGGGCACGGGGATGTAGCAGCCCAGACGGAAAATAAGCAAAATTAAAAGGGTTATCCAGATCTTTTTGCGTATTTCCTTGTTTTTAAAACAATTTTTTATTGTTTCAAACATGCGGTGCTCTCCTTCGGCGCACTGCGCCTGAAAGTTAAATTACTTTACTATCTCTGCAGTGCCGCCGGCCTTTTCGATTGCTTCCTTTGCGGATGCCGAGAAAGCCGAAGCCTTTACGGTGAGCGCGACGGAGATTTCGCCGCCGCCGAGGACCTTGAGTCCGCCGTTGTTCTTTACGTTCTTTGCGAGCGAATTTTCAACCACATATGCGTAGTCGACTACCGTGCCTGCGGGAACGGACGAGAGCTGCGAAAGATTGATGATGAGATAAGACGTTGCCCACTTGTTGTGGAAACCTCTCTTGGGGATTCTTCTGTGAAGGGGCATCTGACCGCCTTCGAAACCGGGGCGTACGCCGCCGCCCGAACGGGCCCACTGGCCTTTGTGGCCCTTGCCGGAAGTTTTGCCCTTGCCGGAACCGATGCCTCTGCCTAATCTCTTGGGAGAAGTCGTTGCGCCCTCTGCGGGCTGTAATGTATCAATTCTCATTTTGTCTTCTCCTTATGCCTTTTCTACTTTAAGAAGGTACGAAACCTTTGCTATCTGCCCCATATTGGCGGGGGTTTCTTCCAAAATCTTGGTCTGGCGGATCTTTTTGAGACCGAGAGCGGCAACCGTTGCCTTTATGCTCTTGTTCTCGTTGGATACGCTTTTAATTAACGTGATCTTTACCATAGTTGTCCTCCGCTTAGCCTAAAATTTCCTCTACGGACTTACCGCGGGCTGCGGCAATCTCCTCGGGCGATTTGAGGGCTGCAAGGCCGGCAACTGCCGCCTTTACGCAGTTGATGGGGTTGTTGGTGCCGTGCGACTTGGTGCGGATATCTTTTACGCCCGCCGCTTCCATTACGGCACGGACGGGGCCGCCCGCGATAACGCCGGTACCTTGTGCGGCGGGCATCATTAAAACTGCGCCCCTGCCGTACACGCCCTTGACCGTGTGGGGGATGGATGTATCCTTGAGGTTGCACTTAACAAGGTTGCGCTTGGCCATTGCAGTTGCCTTTTCGATAGCTTCGGGAACTTCCTTGGATTTACCCATGCCGTAGCCTACCGAGCCCTTGCCGTCGCCGACGACTACGAGCGCGGCGAAACGCATGTTGCGGCCGCCTTTGACCGTTTTGCTTACCCTGTTTACCTGAATGAGCTTTTTGATGAAGCCGTCGTCCTCATCTCTCCTTCTGGGTCTCGAATCTCTTCTCTGAGTCCTTTCTTTCTTTTCTTCCATAACCCTTGCTCCTTAGAAATTAAGTCCGGCTTC
>CALVWX010000042.1 GCA_944368215.1 uncultured Clostridia bacterium
CGTTCTTACAACTGCCTCAAGCGCGCAAACATTCACACGGTGGAAGATTTAACCAAAAAGACCGAGGAAGAAATGTTGAAGGTCAGGAACCTCGGCAGAAAGTCGCTGGACGAAGTTATCTTAAAGCTCCAGTCCTACGGCCTTTCGTTAGCTGACAAGGAGGACTAAAAAAATGCCCGGCAAATTAGGCAGAACTTCAGAACATAGAAACGCCATGCTCAGAAACCAGGCTTCCGAGCTTTTATGGTACGGCAGAATAAAGACGACGCAGGCAAAGGCGAAAGAGCTTCAGCCCTACGTTGAAAAAATCATCACCAAGGCCGTAAACACCTACGACCTCAACGAAGAAAAGGACGTTGTAAAAACCGACTCCAAGGGCAAGGAAGTTACCGTAAAGGTAGTTAAGGACAGCCCTAAAAAGCTCGCTGCGCGCCGCGCCATCATGGCCAAGCTCCGCGACATTCAGGAAGCTAAACCCTTCAGCGAAAAGAAGTCGGATTTCAAAGCCCGCACAAAGGATATCAAGCATCCCTTAATGGAAAAGCTCTTCAACGAGATCGCTCCCAAGTACGCTCAGCGCAAGGAAGAAAGCGGTCAGGGCGGCGGTTATACCCGCATCTATCTCCTCGGCGAACGCCGCGGCGACGGCGCGGAAGAAGCCATTATCGAGCTTGTGTAATCAAAACGCCCGAAAGGCTTTTACTAAAACGATATTGCATGTAAATGCAACAATAATAAAAAAGCACGGTGTAACCGTGCTTTTTTATTATACAAAAATGAGGAATAGTGTCGGATACAGTGTAAATATAAGGAAAAACTTACCATAATTCTTACTTTCCTTACTAATTTAAACGGTGTCTGCAGAACTTATTGCATGGTTGTTTTTACGCGCAAAGCGCATAAATTGCATCCGCTTTGTTCATAATTATTGCATGAAACATAAAAAGGTAAAGAACAGGTTTAACCAGCTTTCGCAAAGCACGGTAAGCGCCAACGAATGCACCGGCTCATTGCAGAAAATTTCCCTCGACCCCGAAGAGGTAAAGCGTTTTCACGACGAGTTCGTCGGGGACGACTGATTTTTTAATGCTTCGGGCATACTCAAAGCACAAAATATGCGGGCGCGGACCTTGAGGTCCGCGCCCGCATGTTTTATGTTTTTTAATTAATTGCTCAATATTCCGTATTTAATGAAAACATTCTTTTCTATCTTATTATTTACGAAGTTGCCGTTCGCCACAAGATATTTGGGTTTTTTATCAAGACCGTCGTCAAACGTCACTTCAATCGGCATTTTGCTGCTCCGAGCTGCAATGTAGCATTTGGCTTCGAAATACTGTAAAACTATTGTTATATTGACCAGTAATATACCTTTTTTGATGCCAAGGCGTGTAGGTATATCCCAGATAGGTTTCATGTCAATTTCCAGTCGCACTCCGCTTTCTGAACATTTTATGACGGCGATGCTCTCCTCTTCGTCCAGTTTTTTCAGTTCCTCTCCTTCTTTTTGTAAGATTTTGCATTTTCGATAACTTGTTGATCCATTTTCGGCTCCGAAATTTTAATTGTTAAGATGTGCGCTGCGCGCCGCTTCATGTGAGCATAGCGCCGTTAATTGCGGTATATATCACTTTTTATCGTCCTTTAAAGTGCCGTCATCGTTGAGGTCGGAAAAAAGGGGCGGGGTAAGCCCCTTTTTTCCGCGCCTGCGATAGCGCACGCACTCCGTAAGAAGATATTCTATTTGTCCGTTGAGCGAGCGGAAGTCGTCTTCCGCCCAGCGCTCGAGCTCGTCGTAAAGCCCAGCGGAAATTCTCAGCGGCACTTGCTTTTTGGGTTGTTTATCCATATAGAACTCCTCACAAAAACTGCGCGCCGGCGCGCGGCAACCTTTTGTGATTTTGAAAAGCGCTGCACTTCTCAAACGGCGCAAGAATGACGCCGTTTTCGGTCATTGTTCACTTTTGACAGATGTCCGCCACGCCACAACGCGGTTAATGTCAGCCGCACAAAAAGCCTCGCTTAAGCATGCCGGACTTCAGTTGTCCGCAAAAGCGGCCGGTCAAGGTTGTAAAACCTGATTGCGGGGCATGGCGGCGGAGACACTCCGTTATGCATTCGGCATGGGAGTTACGACGGGCTTGCCGTCCTTATCGAGGAGGGGAGTAAGCCCGCCTGCGTACCCGCTTTCGACGCGGAACAAATAATTTACGCCCGTCAGCTTATCTACAATAATCTCCGTTCTGCTGGCGACGCCCTGTTTGTAGGTAAGAATAAATCTTTCATTTTTATCAGCCATTTTCATATCCTCCGTCAGTTTTATAATATTCATATAAAGCCGAAAGCCCGGCATATATGTCCCTGCGACTGCCCCTCGCCATGTTAAATGGAAGGGCGACTGCGCTTCCCCGCATGATTTTCCAGAAGAACGGGCGGCCTGCCTTGAATTGCTTGGCGTCCTTAAGTTGCAATAATATGCAACTGTCGGGCGGGGTGTCCAAAAGGTTAAATTTGTGCAGATATATGTCATCAATTTCCTGCCAGTATATCGTGCCGGTGCGCAGTACGTGATAGTAGTCGTGCACGCCTTCTTCATCAGCCCAAAAAGTGTATACATAGCGCAGTTTGTTAAAGTATGCCACCGAGGGTGCCAAAAAGGCAACGGTAAAGATTATAAACGCCGCGGCAAGTATTATGTAAATTTCCGTCATGGAAATAGTGCCGCCCTCTGTGAGTTGCACCTTCGGTAAAAAGCAAAACACCAATATATATGCCGCAATTATCGCGCAATATATGGCGAGGAATACAATCGCCCACAGCGCCCTGAGCCGCTTTCTGTCGGCTATATAAATGTTTTGTGGCTTGTTTTCCATATTCTCACCGCAACTTGCCGCATTGGCGGCAATCATAACGTTGCGCAATGGCGCAACTCATAACTGTAAGCGCGGCAGTATGCCGCGCATAACTCAATTTTCTTCCCTTTCTTCGGGATGCGCCTTGTAGTATGCCGCTTCATATTGTGCCGAAAGAATGGCGCATACCAGCTTTTCGTCGTGCCTGACCTTGCGGCCGTATACAATCGCCATGATAATGCAGACGGCCAGCGCTATAATAATGCTTAAAAAGAGAGCAATGCCCGTTACCTGCCCTATATTTGCGCCCCAACCGGGTTCGGAGTAGTCCGCCGTGCATACGGCAAATATAAACGCGGCGAGCGTGCAACCGGCCATTATGGCGAGCATTGTTATATTTGCGCGGCGTTGGTACAAATAATATTCTCTTTGAAGGCCGCGCCGCAGATTGTCCAGCTCGTTGTCCCTGAATTTAGCTTCGTTTCGGGACAAAAGCAACTTTTTCTGAGCGTGGTTTTTAAGCGCTATAACAATATAATAGGCAAACCATGCCGCCGCTACGGCGCAATTCACCCACAGGGTGTTGTCGCCCAAAACGTCGGTTAAAGCTGCAGACGATGCAACCACGGCGACCAGCGCAATAATAAGGCTGATAACCGTATTACCGCCCAGACGGTTGAGCAATTTATTATATTCATCCTTGTCCTTGGGGTCGACGAGGAACCAGTTTTCATGCGGACCGAGCATAATATTCCCTTTCACGAAAGTCTTGGCTGGCGCCGCGCAACAACTTTCCGTGATTTGAGCGCCATGCGCTCTTGCCGCGATATGCTTTAGCACTCAATCAAGTAATCGCGGCAATTCACTATGCTGAGGCTGCTGACCGCAGCAAATTGAGTCTTGCTGCGCGAAAGCGTGGTTTCGCTTGCAAACGTAATATTGCGCCTGTGGCGCATAAATAATGTAGCAAGGCGGAATTGACTTCTGCCGTTAAGCGATTTTGCGACCGCAGTAACCTCGCTGCAAGTCGCACGGAGCCGCTTGCGGCGAGTACGACTTGAGCGAAATCTATCAGTAGATCGACCCGCTGTTTACTATCGGCTGGGCGTCCTTGTTGCCGCACAGCACAACCAAAAGATTGGATACCATGGCCGCTTTGCGTTCGTCGTCGAGCTCGCACACGTTATTGTCGGCAAGCTTTTTAAGCGCCATATCCACCATGGAAACGGCTCCGTCCACAATCTTCTGCCTCGCCGCGATTATTGCCGCCGCCTGCTGTCGCTGAAGCATTGCCGCCGCAATTTCGGGCGCGTATGCAAGGTTTGAAATGCGCGCTTCCAAAATTTCCAGGCCCGCCATGTCCACGCGCTCCTGCAGTTCGGCCTTTAAAATATTTGCAATCTCCTGCGACGACCCGCGCAGAGACTTTTCGTCACCGTTGTCCGATACGTCGTAGGGGTATTGCCGCGCAACCTGCCTTATCGCGCTGTCAGTCTGCGTGGCTATATAAGACGAATAGTTTTCAACGGCGAAAACGGCCTTGGCCGTGTCAACCACGCGCCATATGACGACCACGCCTATTTCTATGGGGTTGCCCTCTTCGTCGTTGACCTTCTGTTTTTCGTTATTCAGCGTCATGGCCTTCAGGCTAATCTTCTTTCTGCCCAGCGCGCCCAGTCCCGCCGCGGGATTGACCGCGGAGCAGAGGGGGTTTACGTAATAAAAACCGTCGTCTTTTAGCGTGCCGTAGTATTTGCCGAAAAAGGTTAAAACAACGGCCTCGTTGGGCGCAAGGATCTTGAACCCGTTCAGCCCGATTATAAGCAGAACTATCATTATGAATCCTGCGGCGGCCAGCGCAACATATGCGGGCTCGTCCGTCGTGGAGCTCATCGCAATGCCGGCGGCTATTACGCCCACAGCTGCGAGTACAAGCACGATGTATACGGCCAGCGCAACGCCGCCCTTTGTGCCGCGTATGACTTTTTCGTTCACATTCTCTTTCATAGTAGCAGAAATCTCCTTTTGATATCATTTTAATATCATCTTTATTGTACAGTATACAGGCAAAATGTCAATACCCTTTTCAATTTTTTTGCAAACTTATTAAAAGTGCGGTATAATACGGGCATGAAACTCAATTTTGAACTTGTGCCGGACAGTTGCTGGTACTCAAATCTGCGCTCCCTCCTGCCGCCGGGCGGGTGGGATATAATCCGTAAAAAGGCCTACGCCCGCGCGGGCGGGCGGTGCATGATATGCGGCGCGCCTACGCGCAGGCTGGAAGCCCACGAACAGTGGAGCTATGACGAGAAAAACGCCGTGCAGAAGCTTACGGGGGTAATCGCCGTCTGCCATGCCTGCCACGAGGTAATACATATCGGCCGCACCCAGCTTATGGGCAGGGAGAAGGAGGCGGCCGACCATTTCATGAAGGTAAACGGCTGCACATACGCCGAATACCGCAAGGCATTGGGCGAGGCAAACGAGGCTCACCGCCGCAGAAATGCAATCCCCGAATGGAAATTAGATTTGTCAATTCTTCCTGAATTGATTTACTAAATTTTTAAGCTTGCATTTTCTGTCTGTTTAATTTATAATTATAAAAAGCTATATTCGAGGAAAGAAATGAAAGCCTTTATAGTTTATTCATTTAGCGATCTGGAACGTTTAAAAGTCAATGAGCTCGCGCTTTTACAAGAGAAGTGTCCGTCGCTCGAAATCGTACTCATCAATGATGAGCATATTCATTGGAAGAGTTTTGCGTACTCAAAAATAAGAGAGGCAAATTGTGCTGTTTACTTTTTGGGGAAAAACTCGTATTCAAGCAAAAATATAAACTGGGAATTAAAACGAATTCTGCGGCGCGGAGTGCCTTTATATGTAGTAAAACTCGATGAAGATAATAAATATAACGAGTTATTAATTAACAAAAAACCATTTGCAAATTATGGTAATGCGGACAAAACGGAAATATTGCATTGCAGTGAAAAGAAACTTGACGAACTATGCTTTATACTCAATAATAATCTTGAAGTTGATTTAGATAAAGAATTATACAGCGACACAAATAACAATTATGAAATGATAATAGAACAATATAAGGTTTATTTGCAGACATCTGAAGATCTTGTGGCAAGGCGGCAGACTGTAAGTAATTTCTATATTAGCGTAAATTCCGTAATTGTATCAATTTTCAGCGCTATAGTCGCTGTAGTCAGTACGGTTGAAATTTCTAATGCTGCTCTCATTATCCTTATTGCCGGTATTATGGCATCTGTCATCGGTGTAATATTGTGCCGTAACTGGAGCAGGATACTCGAATCTTATGGTAAGCTGAATTCTGCAAAGATGACGGTGATTTCGGCTATTGAAAAAAAACTGCCCTTCAACATATATGACGTTGAGTGGAAAGTGCAGACTGACAGGTTAGTGAGTAAAAAATATATCTCATTTACGCGAATAGAAAGGAAACTTCCTATTATTTTCGGGGTAATATATATTTGTATCTTGGTAATCAGCATCGCGATTGCAGTTTCTGTATATTTTGTCGGATAATTGCAATAAATTATTTAAAGCTTAAAAAATTTAATAAAGTATCGCAAAACAAGTTGACAAAGGGTGAATTTATCCTTATAATAATCAACGTAAAAATTAATTTACGCCGCAGACAGCAAGTGGCATAGTCCTTAATTTCTTGCCGAGGTAGTAAGTGCAAAGTTTATATTTATATTGTAATTTTGTCCTTGCGCCTTTTCAGCGGCGCAAGGGTTTTTTATTTACAAACTAACGGGAGGTAAAGAATTTGTCAGCTAACTTTGAAGCAAAAAAAGTTGTTGTCCAGGAAATCATCGATAAGATCAAGGCTTCCAAGTCGGTCGTTTTCATCGACTACAAAGGCCTGACCGTCGCCGAAGTTTCCGAACTCCGCAACAAGTGCAAGCAGTCCGGCTGCGAATACAAGGTTTATAAAAACACCTTGGTGCGCAAGGCTTTCAACGAGCTCGGCTACGACATGTTCGATGCAGACCTCAACGGCCCTACGGCTGTTGCTTTCGGCTCTGACGAAACCAACGCTGCAAAGGCTATGGTTGCCGCTGCAAAGGACTACGAAAACAAAGTCGTCTTAAAGAGCGCATTTGTGGACAACTCTTATGTAGACAAAGCGGGCGTAAAGGCACTTGCAAGCATGCCTTCGAGAGAAGAACTTGTTGCAAAGATGCTCGGCTCGATGCAAGCTCCTGTCGCAAACTTCGCGGGCGTACTTTCCAACCTTTTGGGCGGAATTGTCCGCGTACTCAACGGTATTGCACAGAGCAAAGAGGCGTAAGCCTGAACTTAAGGCGGCGGCCCGCCTGAAAATATGGCCGCAAACAATTAATTTAAAAAAATAGGAGATAATAAAAATGGCAGACGTAAATAAGTTTATCGAAGAAATCAAATCTATGACCGTTCTTGAGCTCAACGAGCTCGTAAAGGCACTTGAAGAAGAGTTCGGCGTAAGCGCAGCCGCTCCCGTAGCAGTTGCAGCCGCTCCCGCAGCAGGCGCAGCAGCAGCCGCTCCCGCAGCTGAAGAAAAGACCGAATTCAACATCGTCCTCAAGGATGCAGGCGCTAAGAAGATCGACGTTATCAAGGTTGTCCGCGCATTCACCGGCCT
>CALVWX010000043.1 GCA_944368215.1 uncultured Clostridia bacterium
ACGAAAACTTCGCCGTGCTGATAGGGACTCATCGTGCCGGGGTCGATATTTATGTAGGGGTCGAGCTTCTGCGAAGCGACCTTATACCCCCTGCACTTCAAGAGCCTTCCGAGCGAAGCCGCCGTGATGCCTTTGCCGAGCCCCGATACTACGCCGCCCGTAACGAAAATGTACTTGGTCATTTTAAATATTCTCCTGAGTATTTGCGCGCCAGCGCGCCTTTGCTGCGTCGCCGCGATATTTGTCGCCGCACGGTTAGTGCGGATATATGCTTGAATGAATTAAATAAATTGCGTTTTTCCGCGCGGCAATTACCATCTGCGCGATTATAAATAATTATGTTTGCAAGCGAAACCACGCTTTCGCGCTACCGCACTACACGAGCGACTAAATGTTGATTTCCCCCGTAAACACCAGCGTGGCGCCACCTTCCATATACACCGTGTCCTTGGTGTACGTTATGGTTAAATCGCCGCCGCGGAGATGAACGATTACGGGCGTGTTCATATCGGCATAGCCGTTTAAAACGGCCGCTACGGCCACGGCGCAGGCGCCAGTGCCGCACGCCCACGTTTCGCCGCTGCCGCGCTCCCAAACACGCATTTTAAGCTCGTTTTTGCGGATGACGCGCACAAATTCGGTATTGATTCTTTCGGGGAAGAGCGCGTTATTTTCAAACTGAGGGCCGATTTTTTCGAGGTCTAAATCCTCGGGGTCGATGAAAACCACGCAATGGGGATTGCCCATGGAGACGAGCGTTATGCCCCACTCCCTGCCCGCGATATTTACGGGATGGTTTACTATTTTATCACCGCGCAGCGTTGAGGGAATGTTCTGCCCGTCGAGCACGGCCGCGCCCATATCGACGGTGGCCGAGGCAACTTTACCGTCGGCGCCGAGGATGAAGTCGAGCGTCTTTATGCCCGAAAGCGTTTCAATCGTGCAGTGCGTGCCGTTGACGTAGCCGAGGTCGTGCGCGAGTTTGCCCACGCAGCGTATGCCGTTGCCGCACATTTTGCCTTCGGAACCGTCGGCATTGAACATGGACATTTTGCAATCGGCAACTTTTGAAGGACGGAGAAGAATTACGCCGTCGCCGCCGATGGAAAAATGCCTGTCGGATAAGCGGACGGACAACTCGCCGGGATTGGCTATGTCGTCCTTCATGCAGTCGAAATAAATATAGTCGTTGCCGATGCCGTGCATCTTATAAAACTTTCTGAGCATTGGGTAATTTACCTTTAAAAGTCCGCCGAAAGCAAACTTATAAACTGTTTATAATACTATAACACACCGCCGCCGTTTTGGCAAGTAAAATGTTAACGCAAGTGTGCGCCTGCTGTGCGGTAAAATTTATCCCACCCATACAACATAAAAAGCACGGCGCAACCCGTGCTTTTTAATATCGTTTTATAAACGCATGCGTTAAAGCAATGTAGCCGAATTCATTTCGGCGTTAACATTGCACGCGCATATAAATGTGCGTTTAACCCACAGCTTTGCTTATGCGACAGAGTATTCCTCTTTCTGAAAAAAATGAGGACGGAAATCGCAAGGTCGAATTAATTTCGGCCGTTAAGCGATTTTGCGACCGCAGCAACCTCGCGCAAAACCGTGGCTTTTGCGCGAATCAGTTATCGGTGTACATCTGCTTATAAGGATTTTTTGAATCGGGACGCAGAACTGTATAATTGGCCTTTAACAGCATTTCACTGTCGAATTCGGGGAAATAAGAACAATAATCGCGCACGATTTCGACGAGTTCGGGAATATCCTCGCCGAACATGACTTCGGCCGCAATCTGCGAAGGTATTCTGTGGGGAAGTTTTTCACAGCGCAGATACATAACTCCGCCGTGCATGCCCGTGCCGCAGAAGTTGTTGATTATGGGCAGGCCGTCCTCGTTCTGACCGAGCACGACTAATATTCCGCCCGCCTGATATTCGCCGAGGAATGACCCCGCCCTGCCGCCGACGACGACTATCGGCTTAAGTTCCTTATACGCCTTCATGTGAATGCCGGCGCGGTAACCCGTGTTACCCTTTATATAAATTTTGCCGCCGCGCATCGCATAGCCCGTGGCGTCGCCCGCGTTGCCGTGGATGATTATCGAACCGCTGTTCATGGTGTCGCCCGTGGCGTCCTGCGCGTTGCCGTTGACGGTTATGTCGCTGCCGTTGAGATATGCGCCGAGTGCATTGCCGGGCGTGCCGTTTATGGTTATAGTCTTGCCCGAAAGACCCGTGCCTATATAGCGCTGGCCTATGCAGCCGTTTATTATGATTTCATTGTCGCGGCTTTCGCGCACCTTTTTGTTGAGTACGGCGAAATGCGTGTTTTCGTCTATATTGATGACCATAATTTAAACCTTTTTTGCAAGTTTTTGCTTGCGCACCCCGAGCGGGTACGCCAAAAGTTGCGGAGCGTTCTTCAACAGCTCGAAATCGACGGTGCCGAGGTCGACTTTATCGCGCACGAGCTGGGTATATATGCCCGCGCGCAGGAAATCGTTGATGAGGATAAAGCCGACGAGCCTTGAATCCTTTACGAACAGCTTTTTATAGATATCCCCCTGAATATGGCTTATGCATTCGCCTTCATACACGGCCGCGGTGAGTATGTGCGAACCGAAAAAGCCTATGGCGTTCATGGGTATGGCATTGGTCTGTTCGGCTTCGCCGCCCGCCATGTTTATGCCAGCGACCCTGCCCTGAAAATATGCGTTGGGAAGGAGCGCGAGAACGCGGTTTGCGCCTATGGAGCTGTCGTACCCCTCCGCGCAGTCGCCCGCCGAATATATATCGGGGATTGACGTGCGCATGTGCGTATCGACGATTATGCCGCGGTTGACTTCGCCGCCGGCGTTTTTTACAAGTTCGGTGTTGGCGCGCACGCCCACGGCCACGACGAGAATATCGAAGGGTATCTCCTGTCCGCTGTTTTTGAGGGTGACCTTTTTGCCCTCGAATTTGGCGGCGCAGTCGTTTAAAATAAACTTTACACCCTTTCCTTCGAGCTGACGCTGTATTATTGCCGCGCCCTCGGCGTCGAGTATGGAGGGCAGAATTCTGTCCGCGAGGTCGACGACGGTTATCTGGCCGACCCTGTCAGCAATGCCCTCTACGCACTTGAGGCCTATCAGCCCCGCGCCGATGACGAGCACCTTCTTTTTGGGAGAAAGCACTTTTTCAAGGCCGTCCATGTCGTCCATTGTCATGAAGGAAAATTTATTCTTTACGCCGTCCAGCCCTTCCATGGCGGGCACGAAAGGGCGCGAGCCTGTGGCGACGAGCAGTTTGTCGTAAAAAACTTTGCCGCCGTCCGAAAGAGTTACGCATTTTTCGGAGGGGTCGATTGAAAGAGCGCGCACGCCTAAAAGCGCGTTGACGTTGTTCTTTACGTAAAAGTCATCGGGGCGGTACTTCATGTTTTCGCGCGAAATGGCGCCCATCAGGCAGTACGAAATGGTCGGCCTGCCGTAGCAATGGTGCTTTTCATCCGAAATAACGGTGATTTCGCCGCTTTTGTCTATCGTGCGGATGCCCTCTATGCAGGCGACGGCCGCAGTTGAATTGCCGATTATGGTGTATTTCATGTCAGTCGCGCTCCTCGTAAACGATGGCGTTGTTGGGGCAATGCTTTACGCAGTTTGGCTCGCCGATTAAATTGTCGGTGCAGAGCATGCATTTCTGCGCGGACTTGCCGTCGGGTCCGGGCATTATGGCGCCGAATGGGCAGACGAGAACGCAGGTGAAACAGCCCACGCACTTTTGCTTATCGATGACGACCATGCCATCATCCGTCCTGGAAAGGGCGCCGGCTATGCAGCTCTGAACGCAGATTGCGCCCGTGCAGTGGCGGCAGTTTACGGCAAAGTGGACGGGAGATTTTTCGCCGCCCTCCACCTGTATGCGGGGGACGAACTCGCCCGTTCTGCCCTTTAGCTTGAACATTTCATCCAGCCCCGAATTGGCAAACATGCACTCGTACTCGCACATGTGGCAGCCGAGGCACCATTCTTCGTTTACAAAAATTCTCTTCATTTATGCTCCGCGCGCGTTTACGGATAAGCGCGATTATAATTTAATCCATTACGATGCAGGCGTCGCGCTCGGCTCCGACCGACACGTATTTGATTTTGCATTCGCACAGTTTTTCGAGCAGGCGGATGTAATCGAGAGCTTCCTTGGGCAAATCTTCCGCCTTTCTGCAATGCGAAATGTCGCAGTTCCAGCCCTTGACCTTTTCGTATACGGGCTTGCACATATCGAGCACGTCGGTGAAGGGGAAATCGTCGATTATCTTGCCGTCGAGCTCGTAGTGGGTGCAGATTTCAATCTCTTCGTAGCCGTCGAGGATGTCGAGCTTGGTGAGGGCGATTTCGTCGGCGCCCTGGCACCTTATGCCGTAGCGCGAAGCGACGACGTCGAAGGGGCCCACCCTTCTGGGTCTGCCCGTGGCAGCGCCGTATTCGCCGCCCAGTTCGCGCAGTTTTTCGGCATCCTTGCCGAAGTATTCGCACGTGAAGGGGCCGGCGCCTACGCAGCTGGAATAAGCCTTCATTATGCCGATTGATTTATCGAGTTTTAAGTTGGGCACGCCCGCGCCGATGGGCGCATACGCGGCGATTGTCGACGACGACGAGGTGTAAGGCACTATGCCGTAGTCTATGTCGCGGAGGGCGCCGAGCTGGGCTTCGAACATAATTTTTTTGCCATCGGCATGAGCTTTATTGAGGTATATACCCACGTCGATTATGTAATCTTTGAGCTGCGAGCCGTATTCGTCGAGGTAAGCTTTCATATCCTCTGCCTTTACGGGTTCGAAGTCGTAAGCTTTGATAGTCATGTTCTTCCATGCGACGATATCGGGCAGGCGCTTGTATAAAAGTCCGGGATTTAAAAGTTCGCCCATGCGGAAGGCCTTTTTGAGATACTTATCCGCATATACGGGCGCGATGCCGCGGCGGGTGGAGCCGTAGGGCTTGCCTGTTGCCTTTGCAAGGCGGTCTTCTTCCATTACGTCCTGCAAAACGTTGTAGGGCATAGTGATGATTGCCTTGTCCGAAATTTTTAAATTTTCTGGCGAGATTTTTATGCCGGCTTCGCGCAGTCTGGATATTTCTCCGCAGAGGTGCTTTAAGTCGATAACCATGCCGGGTCCCATTACACACACGACGTTTTCGCGCAAGATGCCCGAAGGGAGCAGATTTAAAATAAACTTGCCCTTGTCGTTGATGACGGTGTGACCGGCGTTGTTGCCGCCCTGATAGCGGCAGACGATGTCGTAGTCGCGCGA
>CALVWX010000044.1 GCA_944368215.1 uncultured Clostridia bacterium
ATCACCGGCCTTGAAATGTTCCACAAGAGCGTTGACGAAGCTATCGCAGGCTTCAACATCGGCGCACTCCTTCGCGGTATCGATCGTAAGGGTATTGAAAAAGGTCAGGTTCTTGCTAAGCCCGGCACTGTTAAGACCGCTACCAAGTTCGAAGCTCAGGTTTACGTCCTTAAGGCAGAAGAAGGCGGCCGTCACACTCCTTTCTTCAACCACTATCGTCCTCAGTTCTTCATCAGAACTACCGACGTCACCGGCTCCATCGACCTTCCCGAAGGCACCGAAATGGTTATGCCCGGCGACCATGTAACCATCGTTGTCGAGCTCATCAAGCCCGTAGCTGTTGAAGAAAAGCTCAAGTTTGCTATCCGTGAAGGCGGCAGAACGGTTGGTTCCGGCGTCATCTCCAAGGTTCTCGGCTAATTCAAAACAAATAATTAAGGGTGTTGGCTTTGTGTCAACACCCTTTTTATTTGTTTTGACGCACATAATAAGCTTCGCATCTCATTGTCGCGCTTGCGGGTGCGCTCAGTCACTTACGCCTTAGTAAACTCCTTCGCGCCTTCCGCGCGCTCCGCGACCTGCTCGCTTCTTATATGCTGTTTGCTAAGGTGTGAATTATCTGAATTGGTCGTCTTTTCATTTCGACGCACAGTATATACTTCACATTATTTTGTTGAGCTTGCGTTTGTTCTCGGCAAGCGCTTTTTTATTTGCCCGCTTTCCATGCCCCCCTTAACGCTTTTGCTTTAAGGGGGGGATTAAAGGGGGGATAAAAAAGGATCCACAGAAAATTTATCAATAATTACTTTTTTGTTCTTAAATCGCATTAATATTCAAGATATTCTGTACAAATAAGGAATTCCTTACATAAAAATGCGCAATAAAAGGCTGGCCGCGGAGGTCAGCCTTTAAAATTATTGTTGTAAAAGGAGCACCATTTGTTCAACGTGCAGTTTGCGCAGTCGGGCTTTTGCGAATGGCAAACCCTCCGCCCGTGGAATATAAGCCAGTGGTGGGCCTTTGACCAGTCCTTTTGGGGAATGACCTCTTTCAGCTGATTTTCGGTCTTTTCGGGCGTGTCCGCATGCGCAAGACCCAAGCGGTTCGAAACGCGGAAAACATGCGTGTCCACGGCTATGGCGTCGCCGCCGAATGCCACGGCGTAGACTACGTTGGCAGTCTTTTGTCCCACGCCGGCAAGGCTTTTGAGCTGTTTATGTTCGGAAGGCACCTGACCTCCAAATTTTTCGACGATATCTTTCGAAGCCGAAAGTATGTGCGCCGCCTTGCTGTGGTACAGTCCGCAGCTGAAAATGTATTTTTCCAGCTCTTGCTGAGTGAGTGTCAACATTTTCTCGGGCGTGTCGTGCTCTTTGAACAGTTCGGCGGTGACTTTGTTTACCCGCTCGTCGGTGCACTGCGCCGAAAGTATTACGGCAATAAGCAGTTCATAGGGAGAGTTATAGTGCAGCGCCGGCTTGGCGTCGGGGTAAAGTGTTTCCAGTTCGTTTAAAATTTCTCTTTCGTGCATGCCTTTATTTTATCACTTGCCGCCTTTTTTCGCAACCTTTGCGGGGTTCAATTTTGTAAATCCATGTAGCCGTAAAAGGCCGTGTATCCCGCGCGCGAAATAATGCTTTTCGCCCTCATATATGCCGCAGTCGGAAATTTAACGCTCAGCCCGCAGCCGATGTTCAGCGAAAAGGGGGTCGATATCAGCTGTGCCGCTATGCCCGCACCGCAAAGCGCGCCCTTGCAGTCTATCGCCTGCGAACGCGATTTAAAAACAGCTATGCAATATGTCATAAATTTTTACCTCTGTAAATATATATGTATAAGTAATCAGCGGCAAGGGGGACAAGTTATATGATTTATTTCGACAACGCGGCCACGGGCGGTTTCAAACCGGAAAGTGTAATTTCGGCTACAGGCGCGGCGCTCCGCGCCTGCGCAAATCCCGGCAGAAGCGGGCACAGACTTTCGCTCGCCTGCGCGGAACGGGTGCAGGCCGTGCGCAGCCTTCTCGGCGGATTTTTCGGCGCGCCGTCGGCCGACAGGGTAATTTTTACAAAAAATTGCACCGAGGCTCTCAATATCGCCATTCTCGGCACGCTTAAAGCAGGCGATAAGGTGGTTGCCACCGTCGCCGAACACAACTCCGTTCTCAGACCATTGAAATATGCCGAAGGTCTGGGCGTCACCGTGCGCTATGCGCCTTTGGACAAGTCGGGCAATATTGATTTAAAGGCGCTCGCCGCCCTCGCGGATGACGAAACTACGGCCGTCGTCATAACTCTCGCGTCCAACGTCACGGGCATTGGCCCCGATATATGTGCCGTCAAGCGCTCGATTCCGCAAAACGCGCTGCTCATCTGCGACGGCGCGCAGGCCTGCGGACACGTAAATATAGATATAACCTCGCTCGGCATAGACGCACTCGCCGTGGCGGGGCATAAGGGCATGATGGCCGCCCAGGGCAGCGGCGCGCTCATAATGTCGTCCCGCTTCAATCCATCGCCCGTCATGTTCGGCGGCACGGGCAGCGAAAGCTATAACCTCGCCATGCCGTCCTTTTATCCCGACAGGTTAGAGGCGGGAACGCTCAACTACCCCGCAATCGTCTCCCTCGGCGAGGGCGTGCTGTGGCTGAAGCCCCGCATGTACGAAAACCGCGACCGCCTCGTATACTTAACTGATTTATTAATAAACGGCCTCGCGGAAATGCCGTTCGTCAAGGTATATTCCCGCACCAACGTCTTTGGAATAGTCGCCTTCGACGTGGAAGGCATGCCGTCCGAAGCCGTTGCGGAGCGACTTTCCGAGCAGTATTCGGTGTGCGTGCGCGCAGGATTGCATTGCGCGCCTTTAATGCACGGCGCGCTCGGTTCTTCGGGACTGGTCCGCGCCTCGCTTTCCCCATTCAACACGCAAGGGGAAGTGGAGTACTTCCTCAGATGCATGCGTGAAATTGTCGACGGCAGGGGCTGAGAAACTGCGCCTGGTAAATTGAATCCCCGCGTTCGGTGCATGTATCAACGCGGGCAATTCATGCGGGAATATACCGCAATCAGATTGCTTTCAGCTTTGTTATTATCTGTTGCAGCTTTTTCTTTTTGAACCCGTCCAAAAGGGGTGCGAGCGTATTGTAAAAATTGTCAAGGTCCGCGTTGGTCAGCGTTCCGTCCCGTTTGCCCTGCTCTGCCTGGGCTATTATGGTGGAAAGTATCTGACCTTCACTCTTGCCCGCAAAGGCTTTAGCCAGCGTCGCCGCAAGATTTATCGCCTGCTGTTCGCCGCCCCGCGGCGCTCCGCCCTGCGTGTTGCGCGTGTTTTTTTGCCCGTTATTTTCGGCGCCGCCGTTAAAACTTTTAAAATCGCCCATATCAATCACCTCGCATATAATGATAATATAGTTTATGTCGGCAGGTGATTTTATGCAACTCATTCTTTTATTGCTCCTTTTAATGTCGGGTTCGTCCTCTTTAAAGGATGTTAAGCCCCTCATCGAAGAAGTGGCGGGAGAGGACGCCTCGCGCATGCTCGAAGAAGTAGAACAACTGACCAGTCTCGCCTCGGCCTTTGCCCCGGCGAATAACCAAAATATTGCGGCGGATGCCGGAAACGCCCCGCCGCCGCAAACTGACGGCGGGGCCGCGCACGATTTTTTTCCGCTCGCGCCCATATCGGGTATCGCCGACGATAACATTACATACAGCCTCAGCCGTTATATATCCACGGGGCAATGACATTTTTCCCCGTTTTGCGGCAATGTCGGGCACCTGAATGACGGCGGCGCAAAATATCGCCGCGCATATTGCAAACGCGCAATAAATGTGCTATAATGTGTGCATGCAGATAGGTATTTCAACCGCGTCTCTCTTTCCGCGCTATGCCACGGAGGACGCCTTAACCCAAATCAGACGGCTGGGCGCCGACTGCGCCGAGGTATTCTTTTCCACCTTTTACGAATACCGCCCCGAATTTTCCAAAACGTTGACAGAAAGCGCAAAAACGCTGCCCGTCAATTCCGTTCACGTTAATTCCGTCAATTTCGAAGGCAATTTTTTTAACCCCACCCGCCGCGTGCGCGGAGACGGAATGTACTGGCTCGACCAGCTTTGCCGCAGCGCGCAGCTTCTGGGCTGTAAAAATTATACCTTCCACGGCTTTCACCGCATCGCCGGCAACGGAGAGGAAAATTTCGACCGGATAGCAGGCTACCTTTCCGAAGCCGTCAACTTTGCGCACAGTTACGGCGTAAGCCTGTGCCTTGAAAACGTATTCTGGTCGCTCTATAACCGCCCGGGGATATTTTGCGAGCTCAAAAAACGCATACCTTCCCTTCAGGGCGTGTTCGATATAAAGCAGGCCCGCCGCTCGCATTACCCTTATCAGGCTTATTTAAGGGATATGTCAGGGTCTATCGCCTACGTTCACCTCTCCGATGTCGACGAAAACGGCAATATCCGTCTGCCCGGCGAAGGCATTTACGACTTCAGTGAGATATTCAAAGCGCTCAAAGACGAAGGTTTTGGCGGCAACGCTCTGATAGAGGTGTACGGCGGTAACTTTGAACAGGAGCAACAGCTGACCCGCTCGCTCGAATATTTAAGGGAACAGGCTTATAAAATATTTTAAAATTAATTTTACGCGCCGCGCGGCTTTAAAGCCGCGCGGCGCTTTTAAATTTATTCAAATATGACGGATTTTTGCAACACCATATATATAATAAATAAATTTCCCGTGTGTCGTGGCTGCTTTTCTATCTGCATTTAGTGGTAATTTTTTGTCAGAATACAACATATAAGTTCAGATTTTAACGTATATAAAAAAACTGAAAAAAGCCGAAAAAATTTTTAAAAAACACTTGACTTTGTTTAAACCTTTTGATATCATATAAAAGCTGTCACCAAGGACAGGTCAACTTTTTGTTGATAAATGAAGATTGACAACTGCATAGAGAAGAAATATTAAAGTACAAAAGGCAATTCAAGATTAATTAGGTTAATGCG
>CALVWX010000045.1 GCA_944368215.1 uncultured Clostridia bacterium
CAGAATTCGGGAGATTTATCTAATCCAACAAACCTTGTCCGCACATTAAACTTTACTTCAGACGGGGTTTTGTCAGAGAACAGGCATGGCAAATCCGCAAACTGCGCCTCCACTCCAACAACGGGAATTCCCTCGAACAACGAAGGAAGGACGAACACATCCATTGCCTGATATAGTTCGTTGACATCGCTCCTGTTGCCCAAAAACATTACGCTGTCATTGAGCCCCAACGAACTTACATATTCCCTTATCTCTTGCTCTTTTTCTCCCACCCCTACAAGCATTAACTTACTATAGGGGCATTTTTTTTGTAATTCGCCGAATATCTTAACCAAAAATTTATGGTTCTTCTGATAAGACAATCTTCCCACATGCCCCACGACGAAGTTATTCTCTATACCAAGTTGCTTTCTCTTTGACTCTCTTGTTTGCTCATTAAAATAAAACTTATCTGGCTCGACGGCATTGGGGACAATATCGAACGGCCTGTTGCCGAACAGAAACAATCCCGCCTCCCGTCCGCACGCCAGACGATTTGTAGCAACGCCATTTATTCTTGTCTTAAAATACAATTTAAGCGGATATTTGAAATCTTTATCAATAGCCGTATTGTGGCTGTGAGCTATCCTCACTGGCACCCCGGCCTTCTTCGCCGCCTTTAACGGCAGATAGCTCATAGTGTCGATATGCGAATGAATTATTATATACTCCGGATGCTCTGCAAAAAACACTTTCATCCACCTGAAGTATTTGGGATAATTCTGCGGATATAGCCTTGGCGCATAATAAACCTTGCCGCCCAAAGAAATTATTTCATCATCATAATCGCTTTTATTGGGGCGGTGTGTGAGGAAGTCAAATTGAATCTGGCTTCTGTCTATATTGCGATAATAATTCATGAGCATGGTTTCGAGCCCCGCCCTATGCATATCGTTTACAACCTGAAGAACTCTTATCATATTATCTCTTATAAATTTCCAATGTCTGGTTAACGACGTCGTCCCAGGTGTAGGGAATTACCATGTTGTTGTGCGCGGTTAAATTGAGGTTTATTATCTTCTTTAACTGATGGCGCAGTCTGTCCACATCGCCGCGGCGGAATACATAGCAATCCTCGTTGATGACCTCGGTATTTTCAGAAATATCCGAAACAAGGCAGACGTTGCCGTAGCTCAATGCCTCCAAAAGGCTCATCGGCATGCCCTCTATGTCAGACGGCAATACGTACAGATAGGCGTTGGAGTACAGCTCCTGCAGTTCCTGGCCCTGTACAAAACCCGTCATTATAATACTATCGTCGCCCTTGCACATATCGCATATTTGCTGATAGTACTCGTCGCTGTGCGAAGAACCGCCAGCAATTACAAGCTTTTTATCTGTGCCAGTCTGATCGACGACCTTTTTCCACGCTTCTATGAGGTAATGCAGCCCCTTTTCGGGAACAATTCTTGCGAGAAAAAGGATGTAGCTGTTGAAATCAAGTCCGTACTTTTGCTTTATTATTTCGGGGGCATGCAGCTTAGGTCTTTCTATACCGTTGGGTATGTATTTGGCAGTGCGGTGATATGTCTCTCTGAAATAAGTTTTGTTGTTGTGCGAAAGGACGATTATCTCGTCGGCGTACTTGACGGCTTTTCTTTCGCCCGCACGTAGAATTCTCGTTGCAAACCCGCCCCACTTGCCACGCTGCCAATCGAGACCGTGAATGGTCACCACAACCTTAGTGCCAGGGCGCTTTTTCTTTTTGGGGAGAAGATTCAAAAAAAAGCAAGGGCCTTCCGCGTGGTAGTGGACGATATCCACCTGCTTTTTCTTTAACATCTTGCGGGCTTTGAGCGTTGCAAAAAAAGCATATACTATGGCATCTAACGCGCGCTTATTGACGGTGAAGATACTTTCGACCTTACAACCCTTATACTCGATGATAGGGGCATACTCCTTGCGCTTGCGATTGAAAAGCGTGACTTCGTGACCCTGTGCCACCATTCGCGTCGCAAGGTTTTCCACCACTATTTCCACGCCGCCCTCCCTTGAGGGGACGTATTTATGCCCTATCATTACTATTTTCATTATGCTACTCGCCCGAGCGGTCGAAGAGGACCATAAAGGCGCCCTTGACGATAATTTTTAAATCCAGCCAAAGGCTGCGTTTTTGTATGTATTCGAGGTCGAGCCTGACCCAGTCATCGAAGGACAATCCGTTGCGGTTGTGCTGAATCTGCCAGAGGCACAGAAGTCCGCCCTTTACGTCCAGACGGCGTTTCTGCTCCTCCGTGTACTCTTCCACCTCCTTCGGAAGGGGCGGACGCGGGCCGACGACAGACATATCGCCTTTGAATATGTTCCAGAGCTGCGGCAACTCGTCCAGCGAAGTTTTGCGTAGAAATTTGCCGAACCGGGTAATGCGGGGATCGTCCTTCATTTTGAATGCGGGCGGGTCTGCTTCGTTGAGTCCCGCATCGATGAGCGCCTGCTTCATCGTATCGGCGCCCGGGCACATGGAGCGGATTTTATAGAACCTGAATTCCCTGCCGCCCTTGCCTACCCTCGTTGAGGCATATATGGGACTCTTTTTAATTTTTTCTCCCTTTTGCTTTTTGCACGGTTTTAATATACAGTCTACAACTTTGCCGTCGGCGCGCACATATCTTTTAGCCTTTTTGGGCTTAGGAACTTCCGCACCCTCCTGTTCGATTATCTCAAGTTCATAAGCGGAGTTTTTTGCATCCTCCAGCCATTTGATTAAAAGGCAAAGAAGTATGAGCCATGAAAAGACTATGAGAACGAGCCCCGAAGAAAGGATATCGAACGTGCGCTTGACAAAGCGGTAAAAATATTTCTTTTCAGAGCGCGGCAAAAGGGCCTCCTCCCCTGCGGGGCGAGGCGCGACGCCGGCATCGATTACGGCGCCGTCAACAGCGGCGACCTCACTCTCAATAGCATTGTTCTGCTGCATAATATCTCCCCGACTTTTAACCGAATAATGCCGATATACTAAATATAATTATCGCGCGACATTATTATAACACATTCTGTACCGTTAATCAATATTTGAAGCGATAAAAGCACGCCCGAAAAACATGAAATTTCAACCAGAACGGCAGGTGCTTTTTTATATGCAAAAGCCCGCACTTTGCGCGCGGGCAATTAGTTTATGCCTTATGGCCGTACCCTTGAAAATTCTTTCCGCAATCCGAGACACGACAAATAGCACCACATCGGTGCAGAATTCCACTGTGATATACGTAAAGGCACGGCAATATACCGCAACAAACTTAATTTTGCGTGCACACACGGCATGAAAAACACGGCAGGCAAAAGCAGTCGGAGCGCAATCCGTCGCAACAATGCGCACCGCACCGGGAAGAAGCACGACGCCCATCAACACCATTAAAATAATTGTCGCAATAATACACAACATAAGCTGACGCCCGCCATAACTTTGCTTTCGAAATAAAACAGAATGATTGTTATATTTCACAAAAATATGATACAACAATACATAAACTTTGTCAATTTAATTGTTGAAATTTATCGAAAAATAATTAATATCAGGCGGGCCGGGATTGAAGCCGTCAGTTTTTGTCGCCACGAAAAACATTCCGCCGCGATGCGGAAATTTTACGGATATTTCTTTTGTAAAGAAATCCGGAATAGATAATATTAACTTTAACTCCTAATAATATCACCCTGTGCGTCGCGGCGGTAGAAATATGTATTATCATTATGCTTTACGCCGATTACTCCCGAATTATCATAGATAAATTCAAGCCCGTTATAAACGCAAAAAAGCCGAGCAAATCAATACGACATACTCGGCTTTCCTGATAAGAGATATTCATATTTTCAGCGATAATTTTTCCCGTTTACTTCCGCGAACGCTGTGCCAAAATCCCTGCACGAAACGGCAAAAAATTCGGAGATTTTCTTGCTTTTTACATAAAAAAAGACCCAGCAGACACCCCTTTTTACAAGGTGTTCAACTGAGTCTAACTTGGCTGGGGTAGCTGGATTTGAACCAACGAATGACGGAGTCAGAGTCCGTTGCAATACCCCGAAAATTGCCCGAAAACGGGTAAAAAACCCATAAAA
>CALVWX010000046.1 GCA_944368215.1 uncultured Clostridia bacterium
ATCGCGCAGAAGCGCAAAATTCAGGTCGGCGACAAGATGGCCGGCCGCCACGGCAACAAGGGCGTCATCTCCCGCGTGCTTCCTCAGGCGGATATGCCCTTCCTTGCGGACGGCACTCCTTTGCAGATAGTTTTAAACCCCCTCGGCGTGCCTTCCCGAATGAATATCGGTCAGGTGCTCGAAGTGCACTTAGGCCTCGTCTGCAAACAGCTCGGCTGGAAGATTGCCACCCCCGTATTCGACGGTGCTACCGAGCAGGACATCAAGCAGTTATTCCTTGAAAATAATATAGTCAACCCCGAAGGCAAAGTAGACGGCAAAATTCAGGTCTACGACGGCCGCACGGGCGAACCTTTCGAAAACCGCGTAACCGTCGGCGTACAGTACATGATCAAGCTCATTCACCTCGTCGACGATAAAATCCACGCTCGTTCAATCGGCCCTTACTCGCTCGTCACGCAGCAGCCCCTCGGCGGTAAAGCGCAGTTCGGCGGCCAGCGTTTCGGCGAAATGGAAGTCTGGGCGCTCGAAGCATACGGCGCCGCCCACATCCTTCAGGAAATCCTCACCGTCAAGTCCGACGATATCGTCGGCCGCGTAAAGACGTACGAATCTATCGTCAAGGGCAACAACATCTCCGAACCCGGCATTCCCGAAGCGTTCAAGGTGCTCTTGAAGGAACTTCAGTCCCTCGCCCTCGACGTCAAAGTTCTCACCGAAAGCGGCGAAGAGCTCATCATCCGCGAGCTCGACGACGAAGACGACGCAATCCCCACCGCGCATGCACGCGAGGCGGAAGAGCGCGAAAACGCCGTTCCCGACGAGGAATTCGACCTCGGCGGCGGCAACACCGTGGAAGAAGACGAGGGCGACCTCGACGGATTCCAGCTCTTCGATACGGACGAGGACGAAGATTTCGCCTCCAAGGAGCTCTTCTCGGATGAAGACGTCGACGATTTCGGCGACGATGACGACCTCGGCGACAAATACACGCTGTTCGATACCGACGACGATGACGACGATATGTCCGAAGAAGACAAGAACGACGAAGACGACGACAAGTAAAGGGAGGTTGAATCAATGTTTGAATTAAACGATTTTTGCTCAATTAAAATCGGCGTGGCTTCCCCCGAAAAGATAAGAAGTCTTTCCAAGGGCGAAGTAACCAAGCCCGAAACCATAAACTACAGAACCCAGAAACCCGAGCGCGACGGCCTCTTCTGCGAGCGCATTTTCGGCCCCATGAAGGACTGGGAATGTCATTGCGGCAAGTATAAGCGCATACGCTATAAGGGCGTCATCTGCGAAAAGTGCGGCGTCGAGGTCACCCGCTCCAAGGTAAGAAGGGAGCGCATGGGCCATATCGAGCTCGCCGCGCCCGTTTCGCACATCTGGTATTTCCGCGGCGTTCCTTCAAGAATAGGCCTCGTCCTCGACATGTCCCCCAAGGCGCTCGAGCAGGTCATCTACTTCGCCGCATACGTCGTAATCGACCCCGGCACGGTGCCCACCCTCGAATACAAGCAGGTCATCAACGATAAAGAACTGCGCGAAATCGAAGAGCAGTACGGCGATTCCTCCAAAACCGGACTCAAGGTCGGCATGGGTGCCGAAGCCGTCCGCGAACTTTTGATGGCTGTCGACCTCGACAAGGAATGCGAAGCCGCCCGCGCCATAATCGAAAAGAACTCTGCCTCCCAGAAGAAGGTCAAGGCAATAAAGAGGATAGAAATTCTCGACGCGTTCCGCAAGAGTAACCAGCGCCCCGAATGGATGATATTGACCGTCCTTCCCGTGCTTCCTCCCGAACTGCGCCCCATGGTACAGCTCGACGGCGGCAGGTTCGCCTCCTCCGACCTCAACGACTTATACCGCAGGGTCATCAACCGCAACAACCGCTTAAAGCGCATGATGGAGCTCGGCGCTCCCGACATGATAGTCAAAAACGAGAAGCGCATGCTTCAGGAAGCTGTCGACGCCCTCATCGATAACGGCAGAAGGGGCAGGGCGCTCTCCGGTCCCTCCAACCGCGAACTCAAGTCCCTCTCGGGCATGCTCCGCGGCAAACAGGGCCGTTTCCGCCAGAACCTCCTCGGCAAGCGCGTAGACTATTCCGGCCGTTCGGTTATCGTCGTCGGCCCCGAACTCAAGCTCTATCAGTGCGGCCTTCCCAAGGAAATGGCTATAGAGCTGTTCAAGCCCTTCGTAATGAAAAAGCTGGTCGAAAGCGGCCAGTGCCACAATATAAAGAGCGCAAAGCGCACGGTGGAAAAGGCTAAGCCCTTCGTATGGGACGTCCTCGAAGAAGTCATCAAAGACCACCCCGTCCTTTTGAACCGCGCTCCCACGCTGCACCGCCTGTCCATTCAGGCATTCGAACCCGTCCTCATCGAAGGCAGGGCAATCAAAATCCATCCCCTCGTCTGCACGGCGTTCAACGCCGACTTCGACGGCGACCAGATGGCCGTTCACGTTCCCCTGTCCATCGAAGCTCAGGCCGAAGCGAGATTTTTAATGCTCTCCTGCAACAATATTTTAAAGCTGTCGGACGGCAAGCCCGTCATGCAGCCCGCGCAGGATATGGTTCTCGGCGCATACTACCTCACCATTATAAGAAGGGAGGAGGGCAAGTACTACCGCTGGGGCGGCGACAGATATTACGAATGCAATGAAGGCGACGAGGGTGCTGAAAAGTATATCCCCGACGCTTACATCTCAGAAGACGAAGTCATGATGGCGTACCAGACAAAGTACGTTCACATGCAGGACGAAGTTTACGTCCGCCGCACCGTCACCATCGACGATAAGAACTCGCCCTACTGCGGCCAGACCGTTCAGGGCCTCGTCAAGACGACCGTCGGCAGAATCATCTTCAACAACGAAATGCCTCAGGACCTCGGCTTCGTAAAGCGCGAAAAACCCGAAGATTACTTAAAGTACGAAATTTCATACGAATTCCTCGGCAGCGCCGTCGCCGTAGGCAAAAAGCACCTCGGCACCATAGTAGACCGCGCCTTCAAGACGGGCGGCGCTCCCAAGGCGGCCGACGTGCTCGACAGAATCAAGTCGCTCGGCTATAAATATTCCACCGTCGGCGCAATCACCACGTCGGTATTCGACATGCACATCCCCGCCGCAAAGCAGGCCATCGTCGCCGATACCGAAAAGAAGGTTGCCCAGATAGAGCGTAAGTTCCAGCGCGGCCTTCTGCGCGAAGAAGAGCGCTACAACGCCGTAATCAAGGCGTGGGACGACGCCACAGACGCCGTCACCGAAGAGCTCAAAAAATCGCTCGATAAGTTCAACCACATATGGATGATGGCTAACTCGGGCGCCCGCGGTTCAATCGACCAGATGAAACAGCTTTCCGGCATGCGCGGCCTGATGGTCAACCCTCAGGGTAAAAAGATAGAAGTTCCCGTTAAATCGTGCTTCAGACAGGGTCTGTCCGTTCTCGAATACTTCATTTCCTCGCACGGCGGCCGTAAAGGTCTGGCCGACACGGCGCTCAAAACAGCCGACTCCGGTTACCTCACCCGCCGTCTCGTAGACGTCGCTCAGGACGTCATCGTGCGCGAAGAGGACTGCATGGCCGGCAGCAAAAAGCCCCGCGGCATGACCGTAAAGGCCATAATAGGTCCCAACGGCGAAGTCATCGAAGGCCTCGAGGACAGAATTCAGGGCAGGTTCGTCGCCGAAGACGTGGTTGACCCCGCAACGGGCGAAATCATCGTTCCCATGAACGGTTTCGTAACCGACGAACTGGCTAAAAAGATTGTCAAGGCCGGCATAGAAGCGGTTTCTATCCGCTCGGTATTCACCTGCAACTCGCGCTACGGCGTGTGCGCAAAGTGCTATGGCAAGAACATGGCAACCAATACTCCCGTCATGCCCGGCGAAGCGGTCGGCGTCATCGCGGCTCAGTCCATCGGCGAACCCGGCACCCAGCTCACCATGCGTACCTTCCATACGGGCGGTATCGCGGCCACGGGCGACATCACCCAGGGTCTTCCCCGCGTCGAAGAACTTTTCGAAGCACGCAAACCCAAGGGCTGCGCAACCTTGTGCGAAGTATCGGGCAGGGTAACCATCGACGACAGCGACAACTTAAAGCATGTCATCGTCAAAGACCCCGTAACGGGCGAAGTAAAGAAGAATTACCAGCTTCCCTTCAACGCCGAACTCAAGGTCAAGGACGGCGACGCCGTAGAACCCGGCACCGTGCTCAACACAGGTTCGGTTTACCCTCAGGATATTTTAAGGGTACAGGGCGTCAAGGGCGTTCAGGACTACCTCCTCGAACAGGTCCAGTCGGTTTACCGCTCTCAGGGCGTTGATATCAACGACAAGCACGTCGAAATCATCGTCCGCCAGATGCTCAGAAAGGTAAGGATAGAATCCGCGGGTTCCACCGGCCTTCTCCCCGGCGAAACGGTAGATATGTTCACCGTCGAAGCCGAAAACCAGAAGGCCATCGAAAACGGCGGCACGCCCGCCCTGCAGAAGCGCGTTCTCCTCGGTATAACCAAGGCGGCGCTCTCCACCGAATCCTTCCTGTCCGCGGCTTCCTTCCAGGAGACCGCAAGAGTGCTCACCGACGCGGCCATCAAGAACAAGGTCGACCCCCTCATGGGACTCAAGGAAAATGTCATCATCGGCAAGCTTATCCCCGCAGGCACGGGCGTAAAGGACTATAAAAACATGTCCCCCGTAATCAACCCGTACTACAACAGCGCAACAGCTTCCGACGAAGAAAATTCATAATTCAGCGGGATAAACTCCGCAAAACGACCGCCCCGCGGCGGGACGCATAAAAATGCGTCCCTGCCGCGGGGCTTTTTTGTTTCTCCCGAATACTTTGCATTGTTTACAAACGCCGCAATATGTGTTATAATGTGCAAAGAACAATCGGAAGGTATTATATGAATTTTGAACAGCTCCGCCTCGTCGACCTCATAAATAAATTCAATGAGGATATTGAGGACGTCTATAAAAATAAAAATCTGTCCGTCTTTCACGGCGCAAGCAAAAAACTGCAGGACGTCTATAACTTTTACGTCACCGCGCAGGACGACTTCAAGGGAGTGGAGGAGTATTTAAAAAATCTCGTCTCGTCCTTCAACTATGCGGCCGTCATCATCAACGACGGCATGAAAAAGAAGGGGCTGGACAGGGAGGCCAACGAGCTCTTGTTCGAGTGCCTGCAGATAATGTTAAAGTGCGACGAGCTTATCGTCGCCACGCTCAATAAGTCCGGAGACGGCGGCGCCCATTGACGATTGCCCCCGCAATATGCCGCAATGAACGCATGTTGCGCACATAGTTTGCTAAGCTTGGCATATATTAATGAATGCATAAATCAGGTATGTCGTTAAACCGTAAAATCAAAATCGCCCTCTCGGCCGCGCTCACCGTCGCCGTCATGGTGACAATCTTCATATTTTCATCGCAGCCGGGCGGAGTGTCGTCGGGCGCGAGCAACGGCGTCGGCGCGTGGGTGCTCGGCATTTTGGGCATAGAAATACCGCCCGGGCAGACCGCTTCGGACGTCGTCATCTTCGCCGGCCTCAAAATCCGCAACCTCGCACATATTTTTTTATATACCTGCCTCGGGTTCTCTTCGTACCTGCTTTCGGCCTCGCTGTGGGGCATAAAGGCGGAGTTGCGGCCTTCGCGCATGCTCTTTTCGGCGCTGTGCGCGTTCGGGTTCAGCTTGCTGTATGCCTGCACGGACGAATTTCACCAGTATTTTGTTTCCGGCCGCTCCGCAACCGTGCGCGATATCGGCATCGACTGCATAGGCATAACTCTCGCCGTTGTCGTCTGTGCCGCCGCGGAGCTTATCATTTATTTTGCAAAGACCCGCCGAGCGGCAAAAACTCATTGACAAACGCGCCGCTTTAATATAAAATATCGCATAAAGACCGCGTTCGGGCGCAGTGTCTTTAATAAATTATGCGGATATGTTGGAACTGGCAGACAAGATGGACTTAGAATCCTGTTGCGTCACAAATTAACATAATTTTTAACATAAAAACTGAAAACTTCACAAAAACCACGCTGACATGGCGGAATTGGCAGACGCGCAGGACTTAGAATCCTGTGATTATCTCGTGCAGGTTCAAGTCCTGTTGTCAGCACCAACAAATTTCGGGAGAAAATTCACAAATTTTCTCCCGTTTTTGTTATCATTGGGAAGTTTTGGGAAGTGAAAATTTGCTTTATTTAGCTAAAAATCGGCTGTTTTGTGTCTAAATCACAGTTTATAGTCAAATTTGTTAATTTCTTTCAACATAAACTCTTGTGAATAATCTGTGTAGCCTCTGTCAACGCGACTGGTTTTAACATCCGAATC